>BBZN01000141.1 GCA_001304855.1 Clostridia bacterium UC5.1-1D2 | reverse complement strand
CTCTTTTTTGTACATTTCCAACCGTTCAGCAACATAATTGACAGCATACTCTTCCCGCTTTTCCAGTTTCACGCCTAAGTATCCTAAAACTTCATGATTCATTGCATCAATGAGCAATGATATTTTCCCAAAAACTTTTTCGCGATTTCTTGTGCAGGATTTTTTCCATACCCATGTATAGCGGTTTGCATTTGCCTCTATTTTCGTACCATCGATGTAGGTATGTTCCAAATCAACGTGGTCTTTTTGAAAAATGTAGGTGTTTACATCCAAAAAAACCTGCTCGATTGAGTCGGTAAGTTCCTGTCGGATGATATTGCCAAAGGTCACAAAGGAAGGAGCCTTCATGCCATCGAGAAGATACATATAGCGGATATCATTTCGGCAGAGCTTTTCCATATCACGCAGAGAAGAAATCCCGTTTTCCATGAAGGCAAAGAGTATCACTTTGAGAAGCTTTTGTTTATCACATCTTGGGCGGCCTGTTTTGTATCCTTTCGCTACAAAATATCTT
>BBZN01000140.1 GCA_001304855.1 Clostridia bacterium UC5.1-1D2 | reverse complement strand
CCCCTGAATGCTCTCGCCGGCGGGTCCCTGAGGCCCGGCAGGTCCGGTGACGCCCTGAATCCCCTGAGGCCCGGCAGGCCCCTGAATACCCTGGAGCCCCGTAGGTCCGGTAACGCCCGCAGGCCCGGCAGGTCCCTGATATCCTCTGGGCCCCATAGGCCCGGTGGGTCCCTGGTATCCTCTGGGTCCCATAGGCCCGGTAGGCCCTGGCATACCCATGAATCCCTGAGGCCCAGTGGGTCCCTGATATCCTCTGGGCCCCTGAGGCCCAGTCGGCCCCTGGCAGCCTCTGGGCCCCTATAGGCCCGGCAGGTCCCTGGCAGCCTCTGGGTCCCATAGGCCCGGCAGGTCCCTGGCAGCCTCTGGGCCCTATAGGTCCTGCAGGTCCCTGGCAGCCACAGCTGCAACCGCAGCTGCCGGAACCGCAGCTACCGGAACCGCAGCCGCCGGAACCGCAGTTACCGGAACCGCCAGCCTACCGGAACCGCAGCCGCCGGAACCGCAGTTACCGGAACCGCCAGCCCGCCG
>BBZN01000139.1 GCA_001304855.1 Clostridia bacterium UC5.1-1D2 | reverse complement strand
TTCGATTCCCCGCTGCGGGTTGCTGCGGGTCCTCTCACATCCATAGCGTTGGATGCTTTGGTTTTGATTCTTAAAAATTGGTTTGTTCCATACAATCGCTTGTATGGCCTCGGATGTCTTGTTTATTCTTTTCAGAATACTCAATTCATTTTTTCAATATGCGGTTTTCAAGGTACGTATTGACTGACGTTTATCAGTCATTAGCAAACTCGATTCTCTCGAATCCACTAATCACTGGTAAAAACCAGTTATATGGAACAGCATTGCCCTGCTGACGTAGGTTAACACATTCTTTATAACACAGGCGTCGCTTTTACCTCAACCCATTGGAATATGTCTGTTCTATATAAAACACTCTTTCGAGTGAGTTTTTCTTAAAGAATCCGGCACCCACCTGCTCTCCCATGCCGTCACCAGCATAGTACCATCGGCCGCTTAAGTCTTAACCATCGTGTTCGGGATGGGTACGGGTGTTTCCCCTAAGCGCATCGGCACCGGAAATTTTTTGTTTCCTCTTTATTGAAAACTAAACAGTATATAAAA
>BBZN01000138.1 GCA_001304855.1 Clostridia bacterium UC5.1-1D2 | reverse complement strand
ATTAGTGACATAATGTATATTGGCATTAGTGACATAATGAGATGCTATTTTTTGTGCATTAGTGACATAATGTACAATGGAGTAAATATTATGGGCGAATTTAATCAAGCAAAATACATTCAAAGAGTTTCAAAAAGAAAAATATGACCGTTGCATTTTTAACGTACCAAAAGGCCAAAAAGCCATAATAGAAACACACTGGAAAGCCAAAGGATACAAATCCCTTAACGCCTATGTTAACGACCTGATAGACAGGGATATGAAAGCAGAAGAGAAGCAGAACATTCACGTTCAAAACAGTCATGGTGTCGTAATTGGAGGAAGTAACAATCAAGGCATCGTGATTGGTGACATCAAAGGCAATGTAAAAATGTAATATCACTTGACCAAAACAGAATTAAAACGTACAATATTACTATCAAATCAAAGGAGGCGCACACATGGTAGACAAAGAAATGTTACAAGCTATACAACAATTGCTAGAACCAATTCAATTAGAATTAATGAATGTTAACAACAAAATCAGTAATTTAGATAACCGTATCAC
>BBZN01000137.1 GCA_001304855.1 Clostridia bacterium UC5.1-1D2 | reverse complement strand
CCATAAAATATCCTATGCAATAGATTCATTCGTATCCCCCCACAGAATTAAGGGATAGAGCCGTTTCCAAATCGTGCTGCGCATCGATTTTGGAAACGGCTTCTATGACCCCGTATCCTTAAATCCATGCCTAGATAAACGTACAATCTTGGCATAAGTGTCATACATTTCACGAAGCCTGTCCGACTGTATAAACGACTGACTCCATTTCTTTGGAAGCTTGAATTTTTTATCCGGAGAAGTAGAATCAAGAATCGTGCAATAGTCAGATGCGTCATAACATTTCAAACGGGTCCAACGGCCCCCAAAAGTCCTACACTCAATTACCTCATAACATTGTTCGCGCAAAGGTTTAGCAACCCTGGAAAATACCTGTGACGTACTTAAAATCGTTATCTTTTGTTTACGCTGCTGAGTAATTTCAGATAATAAAGTTTCAGGAAAATTTTTAGAAACTGAACTTGAAAATTCATTCTGCAATTCATCGATTGCAAATATAATCCCTTTTTCGCCATTGCGAAAACGTAATAAATCCAATAAGCTTTCAAGAGGAGCCGTTTCTTTCTCATATCCAAAATTTGTATAAATCAATGCATCCGGGTATTTTTTTCTAAGCCTTTCAAGATACCAAACCATGCCG
>BBZN01000136.1 GCA_001304855.1 Clostridia bacterium UC5.1-1D2 | reverse complement strand
TTGGTATAATTAAGTATGCTAATAAATAAAAATACCAATGATAATTATACAACACGACAACTGAAATTACCATTGGAAATCGAAAAATTAATTGATATTTCTGATCCGGTATACACGTTCTGTGAAGTGATGGATCACATCGACCTATCAAGATATTTTGTAGCGAAAGGATACAAAACAGGTCGCCCAAGATGTGATAAACAAAAGCTCCTCAAAGTGATACTCTTCGCCTTCATGGAAAACGGGATTTCTTCTCTGCGTGATATGGAAAAGCTTTGCCGAAATGATATCCGGTATATGTATCTTCTCGATGGCATGAAGGCTCCTTCCTTTGTGACCTTTGGCAATATCATCCGACAGGAACTTACCGACTCAATCGAACAGATTTTTTTGGATGTAAACACCTACATTTTTCAAAAAGACCACGTTGATTTGGAACATACCTACATTGATGGTACGAAAATAGAGGCAAATGCAAACCGCTATACATGGGTATGGAAAAAATCCTGCACAAGAAATCGCGAAAAAGTTTTTGGAAAAATATCATTGCTCATTGATGCAATGAATCATGAAGTTTTAGGATACTTAGGCGTGAAACTGGAAAAGCGGGAAGAGTATGCTGTCAATTATGTTGCTGAACGGTTGGAAATGTACAAAAAAGAA
>BBZN01000135.1 GCA_001304855.1 Clostridia bacterium UC5.1-1D2 | reverse complement strand
GTAATATTTATGTATAAACTTTATTTCTCCTTTTATGTGCTATTTTCTTTAAAATTGCTATTGTTTCTTCTGGCGTGACAGCTTCCCCTCTTGCATAGGCATAGCTTTCTTCTGCACCAAGGTAATATTTATTGGTACTGCGCGGGTGATGTATTATGCTGTCACACTCTTTTGCAATACCAACAATTAAGGCTTCTTCCTTCACATAGCAATATCCACCACAATCACAGATACATTTCCATATCCTACCATACTTCTTGTTATTCCAGTACCATTTTGTTTCTAGGGAACCAAAATGCATATTTGGTTTTACGTCCATAAAAAATCCCCCTTTTCTTTTATTATACCATTGATACTTTATTTCCAGCACTGGAATATATTACCAGACACAGAACGGGCAAATAGTAGTATATTAAAAACATGAAGATATTGCTGAAAGAGGTTAGAAAGAAAAAGGGCCTTAATCTTCGGCAACTGGAAAGTAAATCGGGAATATTGTGGTCTGCGTTAAGCTGAATTGAGCGAGGATAGGTAACGCCTGATTTGTTTTGGTAGGCAATGACTACGTTTTGCCTACCTCATACAAGTTCTGCTGTGATTCTCTATGTTACGTTATATCATTTCTGATTTTTCTGTTTCTTGAAAATCCTTATTTTAAAATATTATGGGTTACGTTATAATGATTTATGATACATTTAGTTTTTAGATACTGACAAA
>BBZN01000134.1 GCA_001304855.1 Clostridia bacterium UC5.1-1D2 | reverse complement strand
TGGGCCCGAAGCTCAATCCCAATGACATAGACGAGGAAGGCAGAAAGAAGGCGGAGGCCGTTCTCATGGATTCCATCGACGAGGCGGAGTACATGGGGGCCAGGGGAATCGCTTTTCTGGCAGGAAGTGGGAGCGTGAGACGAAGGATACAGCCTACGCCCAGCTTTTAAAGACCACCAGGGCGGTGTGCGATTACGCGTCCCAAAAGGGAATGATGGTGGAGCTGGAGGTATTTGATTTTGATATGGACAAGGCGGCCTTAATCGGCCCGGCGCCCTACGCGGCCCGGTTTGCGGCGGACATGCGTATGACCCACAGCAATTTCGGACTGCTGGTGGATTTATCCCACTTCCCGACCACCTATGAAACCTCCCGGTTTGTAATTCGGACGCTGCGGCCCTACATCACCCATCTGCACATAGGAAATGCGGTGGTAGAGAAGGGGCTGGAGGCATACGGTGACCAGCATCCAAGGTTCGGATTCCCCGGGAGCGCCAACGATACGGAGCAGCTGAGGGACTTCTTCACGGTGCTGAAGGAGGAGGGATTCTTAGACAAGGAAACCCCCTATGTTCTGTCGCTGGAGGTGAAGCCTTGGGGAGAGGAGGACGGGGATATCATCCTGGCCAACACGAAGCGGGTCATCAACAGGGCCTGGGCGTTGGTGGAGGACTAAAGAGCCCTTGTGGAGAGGCGGAATGAAAGGGATATAGGAGAAGCATACAGGCCGTGGCTGT
>BBZN01000133.1 GCA_001304855.1 Clostridia bacterium UC5.1-1D2 | reverse complement strand
GGAACAAAAGCTCTGCCATGCGTATAAAAGCATTACGGCAGACGCGGGGTATGAAAATGAAGAGAATTACTTGTGGCTGGAAAAAGAAAAAAAGACGCCATACATCAAACCCCAGACGTATGAAAAATGGAAAAAGAGAAGTTTCAAAAAGGAAATCGGCCGTAGGGAAAATATGACCTATCTGGAGGAAGGGGACTGTTATGTATGCAACGGGGGACGCATTCTGTGGAACGTAGGAAAACGGAAGAAAACCAGCGTAACCGGATATGAGTCCACCCAGGATATCTATCGGTGTGAAGATTGCAGCGGCTGCCCGCATTTTGGAGGGAAGTGCACCCGAGCTCAAAAGGGAAAGCAGCTGTATGTATCCAAAGCGCTGATTGAAAAACGGGAGACATCGCTAAAAAACATCCAGAGTGAGGAAGGAATCCGATACCGTATGAACCGTTCCATCCAGGTAGAGGGAGCCTTTGGAGTATTAAAATCGGATTATAGCTTCCGGCGATTTTTAACGAGTGGAAAAACCAATGTAAAAATTGAGTTTCTGCTGTTAAGTATGGGATATAACATAAATAAACTGCATGCAAAGATACAAAAAGAGAAGCTGCGGAGCCACCTGTATGAATTAAAAACAGCCTAAAGAAAAAGAAAGGTGTATTAAAGTATGCCTAAAAATCCAGATCGGAGTCAAAACCGGCTCACGGTCTGGATTTATTTGTATAAAAAACGGGAACATCGCTCCTGACATGAAATCAAAACGATTTCATGTCATTATGCGACAC
>BBZN01000132.1 GCA_001304855.1 Clostridia bacterium UC5.1-1D2 | reverse complement strand
GAATAGTCATAGAAGCCCGCCCCTGTCTTGCGGCCCAGCTTTCCTGCACGCACCATCTTCCTCAGCAGCGGCGCGGGACGGTACTTGGGATCTCCTGTCTCCTCAAAGATTACCTCCATGATTGCCAGCACGATGTCCAGTCCTATGTAATCTCCCAGCTCCAGAGCCCATGGGATGGTTGGAGCCCAGCTTCATGGCCGTGTCGATGTCCTTTACTGCGGCCACTCCCCCCTCGTATACGCAGATTCCCTCGTTTATCATGGGTATCAGGATGCGGTTTACCACGAATCCGGCCGCCTCCTTCACCTCCACGGGTATCTTTCCTATTTCTTCCGCTATCCTCCGGATCTCCTCCGTCACACTCTTTGGAGTGTTCTCTCCTGCAATCACCTCCACCAGCTTCATCCGGTCCGCTGGGTTGAAGAAATGCATTCCCACTACCGGGCGGTCCAGACCGGTCCCCATCTCCGTTATGGACAGGGAGGAGGTGTTGGTTGCAAAAATGCAGTCCGCCTTTACGATTTTCTGCAGTTCCTGGAAGGTGGATTTTTTAATCTCCATCTTTTCCGGCGCTACCTCTATGACCATGCCGCAGTCCCCGCAGATATCCTTCAGGCCCGTCCTGATTTTACCCAGGACGCGTCCGCCTGCTCCCGGGTCATCTTTTCTTTTTTACCAGGAAGGCCAGGTTTTTGGCAATCCTTTCCCGCCCTTTTTCTGCAAACTCTTCTTTGATATCGCAGAGGCACACCTCATACCCCTCTGTCGCAGCAAATGCCTGGGCGATTCCGGAGCCCATGTTCCTGCGCCTATCACACCTATCTTCATA
>BBZN01000131.1 GCA_001304855.1 Clostridia bacterium UC5.1-1D2 | reverse complement strand
ATAAAATCCGTAACCCGGAAAAACATACCAGATGACGTACCCCTCCTGTCTATAGTATAATTATAGATATGAGAGGGGGTGCGTAACATAGATACAAAGCTAAGCAATTGGATTTGGTGCGAACATTATGACTCTAATGGAGATTTTTTAAATAAAAAAACGATAACAATTTTAATTAATAGAAATGCTATAGAGAAGTTTCCAAAAGTTGATTATAATAAGTTGGAGTCAAAACTATTGAGTTTCATATATTTAATGTCTAAGAGATTAAGTATCCATGATAATTTTGAAAATATGTGATATAATTAGAGCATAGAAGCCTCTGGAGGTGTGATTCCTGAGGCTCTTGTGCTATCATAGGTTATTGACATCAGGTGGCCCTGACGGGGAGATGGGCGCTCCATGCGCTATCTTTCCCAGCGATACGCCATGCCTTATAATGAATGTAAAGGCGCCCTCACGGACATCGGCACAGAGGAATTAGGCCATCTGGAGATAGTTGCGGCCATCATCCATCAGCTTACCCGGAACCTTACGGCAGACCAGCTGGTGGAGCAGGGCTTTGGTCCCTATTATATCGACCATGCCACCGGTATCTGGCCACAGGCAGCAGGGGGAGTTCCTTTTAATGCCTGCGAGTTCCAGTCAAAGGGCGATGTAATCACGGATCTTCATGAGGATCTGGCTGCAGAGCAGAAGGCCAGAAGCACGTACGACAATATTCTCCGTGTTGTAAAAGACTATGATGTGTGCGAGCCAATTAAGTTCCTGAGAGAAAGGGAAGTAGTACACTATCAGAGATTTGGGGAGCTCTTAAGAATTACCCAGGATAAGCTGGACAGCAGAAATTTCTATGCCTTCAACCCTGCATTTGATATGCAGCAGGCTCCCTGCAGGAAGTAGGAGATAATCGCTTACCCGGTATAGAAAGAGGGGGA
>BBZN01000130.1 GCA_001304855.1 Clostridia bacterium UC5.1-1D2 | reverse complement strand
TGCCACCATTGTAGAGCGGGAAAGCTGAGGAGCCTGCCGCACCGCAAGGTGAGGCCGGGTATGGAGTATATTTTATATAAGGAAGAGCCATGCACCATCGCAAGGGAGGTAACGGATGGAGTATATTTTATATGAGAAAGAGGCGTGGGTGGGGATAATCACCCTCAACCGCCCCAAAGCTCTCAACGCCCTGAACTCCGGGGTGTTGGAGGAATTGAGCCAGGTGCTGGACCAGGCAAAAAGGGATGAAGTGCGCTGTCTTATTCTTACGGGAGCAGGCGAAAAGGCCTTTGCAGCCGGAGCTGACATCAGTGAGATGCGCTTGCTGAGCCGTGAGGAGGGGGAGCGTTTTGGAAAAAAGGGAAATCAGGTGTTTTGGAAGGTAGAAACCTTCCCGGCGCCGGTGATCGCAGCAGTGAACGGATTTGCCCTGGGAGGCGGCTGCGAACTTGCCATGTGCTGCGACATACGGATCGCCTCTGAGAATGCCGTATTCGGACAGCCGGAAGTGGGACTTGGAATTACGCCGGGATTTGGCGGAACCCAGCGTCTTGCCAGGCTTGTGGGCCCCGGAATGGCAAAACAGCTGATATTCACAGGAAAGAACATAAAGGCGGAGGAAGCGCTGCGCATCGGACTTATCAATTCTGTATGCCCGCAGGGGGAACTTATGGAGGAGGCAGGGCGTCTGGCCCGGTCCATCGTCCGCAATGCCCCCATTGCAGTGAGAAATTCCAAGGAGGCCATTAATGAAGGCCTTGACACGGACTTAAGGAGCGGTCTTGGCATAGAGGAGAGGCTGTTCGGAGCCTGCTTTGAAACAGAGGACCAGAGATATGGAATGGACTTTTTTCTGGACAAGAATAAGGACAAACAGCGGGAGATGTTTAAGAACCGTTAAGGGAAACACAGAGATATGCTGAGAATGGAGAATAAAA
>BBZN01000129.1 GCA_001304855.1 Clostridia bacterium UC5.1-1D2 | reverse complement strand
ACAAATTTGGATGAATCCACTTTTGTTTCCGGTTGCGGCCATAGAAAGAGCATTTATCAAAAGCAATATCAGGAATTACAAGGGTATCTCGAACGCTTGAAAACCTACGCACGCCATATAGAAATCTGTGGAGAGGTAAGAAACAGTTATTCCAAAACGGATCACGATGCCACTTTTATGCGAATAAAAAGAGATTACATGGGAAATGACCAGCTGCTTCCGGCGTATAATCTTCAGGCCGCTGTGTGTGATGAATACATTGCAGCAGTTGACGTAAAACCATACGCGTCAGATATGGAATGCTTTGTTCCCTTGATGGAGAAATTTAATAAAAGCTACGGGCGCTATCCAAAGTATCCCGTCGCCGATTCAGGGTATGGTTCCTACAATAACTATCTTTATTGTGAAGAGCATGGGATGGAAAAATATATGAAATTCACCATGTTTAAAAAGGAAACCTCCGATAAAAAGTATAGTGAAAATCCCTATCGGGCCGTGAACTTTAAAAGAGATGAGGCCGGAAACCTGATATGTCCAAACGGAAGAGCATTCCACTTTAAGAGCAGACGGCATGTCTATAAAAATAAATATGGCAGAAGCGAAGATATCTATGAATGCGAATCATGTGAAGGCTGCCAATATAAAAACGAATGTTGTCCCAAGGCTTCCGGAAACAGGACAATACGCATGAATCAGGAATTAACCTCTATTCATCAAGAGGTGGTGGCAAATCTTGAATCGGTACACGGAGCGCTTTTGAGAATGAATCGTAGTATTCAGGCGGAAGGAACCTTCGGCATTATAAAATGGGATAAGTCCTACAAACGATTATTCCGAAGAGGTGAGAACAATGTAATTCTCGAACTGACACTGATTTCTTGTGGTTTTAATCTTTACAAATATCATAATAAAAGACAGAGAAGCGAGTTGTCTGCTTAAAACCTGAGC
>BBZN01000128.1 GCA_001304855.1 Clostridia bacterium UC5.1-1D2 | reverse complement strand
ATACTCTCTAATCATTTGATATAATTTATCTATTACACGAAAGAGAGGAACGCTCTATGCCTGGTTTCCAATGTCCATATTGTTCAATGATAATGACAGTCTCCGAAGACACGCAAGTAATCAGAGATGCTAGCTTTGAAAATCATCCTGGAGAATATTTTAACGGACACGGATACACTACAGAACCCTCATGCATAAAAATCACATTTTATAAATGTCCTAACTGCAGACAATATACTATAAAAATACATGGTACAGGGAAATCTGTTACTGATGTCAACACCATCATTCGTCCACTATCATCCGCCAAACAATTTCCAGATTATATTCCAATAGCTATCCGTCAAGACTACGAAGAAGCATGTGCTATTGTGTCTTTAAGTCCAAAATCATCCGCTACATTATCCCGTCGTTGCCTCCAAGGAATGATACGAGATTTTTGGAATATTAAAGAATCAAATCTTGCAAAAGCTATTGAAAAGCTAAATGGAAAAATTCCGCCTCAGCAATGGATTGTAATTGATGGGATTCGACGTATAGGCAATATCGGCGCCCATATGGAAAAAGACATTAATCTTATTGTTGATATCGAACCAGATGAGGCAAATAAGTTAATAAAGCTTATCGAGCATCTTTTGGAACACTGGTATGTAAATCGTCATGAACAAGAACTGCTTTATGCCGATATAATAGGTATTGATGAATCCAAACAAGCAGAACGTAAGAAAACGGAGTAGGCAACTACTCTTTTTCTTTTGCCCAAGGGTCATTCTCTGCAAGTAACGTTCCGTCAAAATCCCAGTATTGTTTTACTTCTCTACACCTATCCGTATCTGTCCCGACACCTCTCAATGTTTTTGTTTCAATCACCTGAATAACTTTTGCACTATCAGTACCTCTTGGTCTTACCGTCATCTCACTTCCCATCCTTTCTCTTAAAATTCCTAATTTA
>BBZN01000127.1 GCA_001304855.1 Clostridia bacterium UC5.1-1D2 | reverse complement strand
TGATTTTTGCCCGGCGGATGGAATTGAATATTCCGAAGCGTATAAAAAACAGAAAAGAGAGACATTTTTTGCGTATCAGGCTTTTTATGAAACATTAGACCAGGAACAAAAGGAAAGGCTGGAGGAATTCCTTGAACTGGATACAGAGCTTTCCGGTATGGCTCAGGAGGAACACTATATAGAGGGCATAAAAATAGGGATTTTGCTAATGCTGGAAGTGCTTCGGTTTGACAAACTAAATTTGTGATGATATTCTTATTTAGAGGAGGTGAAAATATGATTTTGACACAAGAAGATTTACAGGCTATAGGTTTAATGATTGACCAGTCTCGTGATATGGTTTTGACGGAAATCGGTGTAACTCAAACGTATCTTGAGGATAAAATTAATAAGATACAGTGTAATTTGGATGAACTTAGTCAATATTATAGGTTAAGTAAACTAGAGAGCGAAAATACAACAATTTTATTGCAGATGATACAAGATCTTAAAAAGAGGTTGACGAATTGAAAAAGAAAATTGCATAAATATTAATGGTTCCTTTCTTAATTTAAAAAGGAGCCATTTTTTATATATTAAAGATATATTTATAGTGCCATTATCGCCTATTATAAAATCTTTACTGTCCTTTACCGTTAATGTTCTGTCCCTTTTTCCTGCTTTGCTTCGTATTCTTTTACGTAATTAAGCAATATATATTCAATTTGTTTGTTTCTTGTCCGATTTTCTTTTTCAGCAATTTCTGTTATTTTGTTCATTAGTTCTTCATCGACTCTTAGAGGATATGCTTTATTTTTGTAATTTTCCCATATTTTACCTTTCAAAAAATAATAGATATTAAATAGATATCTACTTGACATCTACCTTGTATTGTGTTATTATATAAGTGTGGTAGATATCTATTAGATACCTATTTAATATTTACTTATTGTATGGTATTTATCCATAGTAACGAAAACGTTTTCGTA
>BBZN01000126.1 GCA_001304855.1 Clostridia bacterium UC5.1-1D2 | reverse complement strand
CAGATTGTCCACTGCAATGTCCATCAGACGCTGGCGGGATTCCCGGGGCGCCCACGCGATATGCGGCGTGATTATCATGTTCTTTGCACCTAACAGCGGATTGTCCGGCCTGATTGGCTCTGTGGACACCACGTCCACCGCCGCTCCGCTTACCTTACCGCTGTTCAGCGCCTCCTTCAGATCTTCCTCCACGATCAGGGGGCCGCGGGACGTATTGATTATTCTTCACGCCGTCCTTCATCTTTCCGATGGTTTCCCTGTTGATTATTCCCTCCGTGGACGGGAATAGCGGGCAGTGAAGGCTGATTACGTCCGACTCTTCTAACAGCTCCTCCAGGCTTACATATCTGCACCCTTCACTCTCCAGCTCTTTGTTGGGATACTCGTCGTACGCCAGTATCTTCATTCCGAAGCTCCGGGCTATCCCCGCCGTTCTCCGGCCGATTCTTCCGAATCCGATTACTCCCAGGGTCTTTCCTGCCAGTTCTATCAGGGGATGGTTCCAGAAGCACCAGTCCTGGTTGTTGCTCCAGTCTCCCGCCTTCACACACTCTGAATGCTCTCCCACATGATGGCACATTTCCAGCAGAAGCGCCATCACATACTGCGCCACCGCGTCCGTACCGTAGGTTGGGATGTTGGACACTACGATTCCCGCTTCTTTCGCCGCCCCCGTGTCGATGACATTGTAGCCCGTTGCCAGTACTCCGATAAACTTCATGTTCGGGCACGCCTTGATCGTCTCCGCCGAGATGGGCGTTTTGTTGGTGTACACCGCCTCCGCATCGCCGATTCTCTCTGCTATCTTGTCCGACGGCGTCCTGTCATATACCGTCAGCTCCCCCAGCTTCTCCAGGCCTTCCCAGCTTAAATCCCCGGGTTCTCCGTGTATCCGTCTAATACCACTATCTTCATGACGCATTCCTCCTATTTGGTTTCTGCTTTTCCACTCTTTTGCTTCTGCTTTTC
>BBZN01000125.1 GCA_001304855.1 Clostridia bacterium UC5.1-1D2 | reverse complement strand
CTGTTGCAAAAGTAGATAAATAATCTACAGGAGCAACATCTCCTTTTTTGCATCATAAAAACAGAAAAGCAGGTTCCGAAGAACCTGCTATCCATGGTATAATTAATTATGACAAGTAATCAAACATACCGTAAAGATTATACCGAATTTCAGGATACTTATCAACTGGTTCTTCCATTAAATCTGGAAGGATTGATTCCTAATGATGAATCGGTTCGTCTGCTAAGCCACATTTTGGAGGAGTTAGACTATTCTGGTCTTTATAAGGCGTACTCCCTGCATGGGAGAAATCCGGCCCTCGAACCCAAGCTGATGTTTAAAATTCTGGTATACGCTTATTCCCAAAACATCTACTCAAGCCGAAAAATTGAAACTGCCTGCCGCAGGGATCTGAACTTCCTCTGGCTGCTGGCGGAGCTAAAGCTCCCGACCACAGTACCATTGCGCGGTTCCGCACCACGTTTTTGAAAACCGCCTGCGAAGACCTGTTTTACCAACTGGGCCGGATCCTTCTTAAAACCGGTGAGGGTTCCGGGGAAAATCTGTTTGTAGATGGAACAAAAATCGAATCCAGGGCCAATAAATATACCTTTGTCTGGCGTAAGGCAGTTGCCAAGCATGAGGCCAGAATGCAGGAACGGATTGCCAAACGGATAACCGAAATCAATTGCGAACACATCCAGTCCCTGGAGTTCCATGTACAGACCGCGGTAGACGACCTGAAGGAAGCGGCAGACTGCCTTCGTGCACAAATGCAGCTGCTGGGAATGAAACCAGTCCATGGCCGTGGACACAAAAAAAGCCGGCTTCAGAAGGATCAGGAATTTCTGGAAGCCTGCCTTGACCGTCAGGAACGCTACGACATCCATAAGAAAACCTTCCGTGGAAGGAACAGCTATTCCAAGACCGATCCGGATGCCACCTTCATGCACATGAAAGATGACCATATGAGGAATGCGCAGCTGAAACCCGGATACAACATCCAGATTGGGGTAGACAGTGAATATATTATGGGGATAGGCGTTTACGCTGACCGGAATGATACCAATACCCTGATCCCATTCCTGAAAGAGAT
>BBZN01000124.1 GCA_001304855.1 Clostridia bacterium UC5.1-1D2 | reverse complement strand
CTGGAAATATTCCCGGAATACCGGATGTCTCGCTGTTCCGCTGGGCGATACCTGCACCATCTGAATCGCCAGAAAATAAAAAATGGCCTGCAGCCGCCTGTTTCCCTGTTTCGGGCACATATCCTTGCCTTTTCCTGCTGATGAAAAATTTACCGGGGCAATCCCGGCGAATTTTGCCAGCTTACTGGCATTTGGGAATCGCTCAATGTTCCCGATTTCCGACAGGATGTTTGCTGCTGTGACGATATCAATTCCCGGCATGGTCATCAGGGTGCACTGAAAGTAAGGGAGGATGCTTTTTATCGCTTCTTCTACTTCCAGCATCTGTTCCCGGTAATGCTGTAAATCCAACACCAGACCTCTTGTTATGATATCACGGCTCTCCTGGCAGTCTCTCAGAGTTTCCCCGTCTGTTCTTACCAGTTCCAGTATCTTCTCCGCCTTTTTGACAGAGCAGTTGTTGTGGCTGACCGGGCGCAGTTCTCCCGCCAGTTCCTCCGCTGTCTTTCTTTGCAGATGGACTGGGGATGGGTATTTTCCAAAGAAGTAAAGAGCAGTCGGACGGCCGATATCCTCAAAGAACTTTTTATAGCTGGGATACGCCATACAAAGCTGTTCGTGAAGCTGATTCTTTAATCTCTGCTGTTGGATATTTATGTTGTCTCTCCGGTTCACTAACTGACTCAGCGTCCAGTATTTATCATCTGGAATGGCATCCGGCAGCCTGTCCAGCATGTTAATCAGCACCAGCGCAACCGCCTCCGCATCGTAGCTGTCGCTTTTCTGGTACATAGGCACGCTTTTTCTCTGGGCGTAAGACAGGGCCGTGTTGACATCTTTTACGAGGTATCCCTTCTCAATCAGCCACACTGCAAGGGTACGGCCATAGCCATAAGCATTCTCCAAACCATAGACAGGTGTCTTTTCCTCTGTTACGAAACGGCTGACTTTCCTCGTCAGCTTGTGAAACTCCGCCGGCTTATTCTCAATCGTAATTTCTCCCAGCTTTTGGTTCCAGCAGTCCAGCATGACCGCTGTGTGGGTTTCCTTATGCAGGTCAATCCCTACATAGATAATATTCTCTTTTCTCAAGTACCATCCTTCCTCTTTGTCCTGTATACATCTTCAGCCAGAAA
>BBZN01000123.1 GCA_001304855.1 Clostridia bacterium UC5.1-1D2 | reverse complement strand
TGCATTTCGTGGCCGCATTGTGTACATTTGAGCGGGTCATAGCCGAAAGACAGAAGGATATCCTCGCGCCATTTAGTAAAAGTCTTCATCAGGCGGTGCCTGGATTTTGGGACGGCTTTATGAAGTGATTTATCTTTTTCGCGGTGCCTGGAATAGAGACCGTAGTAACGTGTCATCTTAAAGTTTTTTTCGGGGATGTGCTGAATCAGGAGCTTTATAAAATCTAAGACAGGGAGCGTCCTTTTTACAAAGGCATTGTCTTCGTGACGGTTATAGTGAAATGTGACGTGGCTGCCATCATAGGAATCAATCCGGTTTAGGGCAATGACAGGCCGCCCGAGATAGCGGCTGATGTATTTGATTACTGCGTCCGTATCACAGAGATTGGGTTTGGCATAAACATAAAAGCCGTTTTTATCTTTGCGGTAGATTAGAGCCTTGGTTGTTTTGAAAGAGGACCCAATGCGGGATTCGAGGAGACTCAGGAGAGCGGTCTGAAAGGATCTGCGAAGAAGGTATAGTTGAAATGTCTGACAACGCGCCAGAAGCCGCCATCAGAGAACCCGCCTTCGGTAATGAGGCAGTGGATATGTGGATTCCACTCAAGGGGACGTCCAAACGTATGGAGGACACAGACAAAGCCAGGAACAAAGTTTTTAGATTTGTTGATGTTATGGAACATACGTAGGACAACACTGCGGACAGCCTGAAAAAGGCAGTCAAGAAGAGAACGGTCATCAAAAAAGAAGAGGCGTAATTCTTCATCAATGGTAAAGACACAGTGGCGGTGAGAGCAGCGAATCAACTGAAAAGCCATTTGAGTGGAGCGTTGCTGGCAGTATTTGACACCACAGGTGGGGCAGAAGCGGCTTTTACAGCGGAAAGGAACAAACTTCAAGTTGCCGCAATGAGCGCAGGCATACATGGCCCCACCAAAAGAGGGGTCACCACAATCAATCATCTTGGAGATATTTTCCATTTCAACATCTCTGGGATGAAGTGTATATTGAATGATTTCATAATTGTCTTTAAAAATCTCTTGTAAGATGTTCATGGGATAATTATGAATCAGATAGAAGTAAAAAGCAACCCCACCCCTCAAGATTGAGGGGCAGGGGAGTTGAAGTGTCGAAGACA
>BBZN01000122.1 GCA_001304855.1 Clostridia bacterium UC5.1-1D2 | reverse complement strand
CTTTATTGCCTCATTGGGGCTGGCCTCCATCAGCGGCACATGCTTGTGAGCGGCCGCATGGTACACGATGTCAGGCCTGTACTTCTCAAATATCGTTTCAATCCGATGGGTGTTTCTCACAGAGCCTATGAGCACCTCCAGATTCAGTTCCGGATGGCTTCTCTGCAGCTCCATCTGCAGGTCATAGGCATTATTCTCATACACATCGAATACAATCAGCTGCTCAGGCTGATGAGTGGCTATCTGGCGGCACAGCTCGCTTCCTATGGTACCGCCGCCTCCTGTCACCAGAATCACCTTTCCTTTTACATATCCCAGTATCTCATCCAGGTTAACCTGAATGGGTTCCCGTCCCAGGAGGTCTTCAATCTCCACCTCCCGCAGCTTCGATATGCTCACGTCCCCGTTCAATAGCTGGTAGATTCCCGGAAGTATTTTTAACCTGCATCCCGTATCCCGGCAGATTTCAATAATCTCTTTCCTTTCCCTGGCGGATGCAGAGGGCATGGCAATGTATATTTCATCCACCTGGTACTTTTCCACCAGCAGGGGGATATCTCCCCGTCCCCCTGCTATGGGAACGCCGTTCAGAAATTTTCCAATCTTATTCTTGTCATCATCCGCGAAACAAACCGCAGACCCCTGAACCCACTGGCTGGTCACCAGTTCCCTCATAATGATGGAGCCGGAACTTCCCGCTCCCACAATCATAATTCTCTTTTGTTCCCCGCCTCCACGGCCGCTGAAATTGTAATAAGAATCCGGTAGGACAGGCGAATCAGAATCTCGCCTCCGCTTAAAGCCACGAAGCAGATCAGGAAATAACTTCTTGGCACCCTGAATTGGAGCAGCACCATCCCGCTATCTGCATCAGGCAAGCCAGGCCGCAGGCCCCCACAATGTACATCACTTCCCGTATCCCAGCCACGCTCCACATGGTGGAATACATTCGGAACAAAAAGAAAATAATCAAAGTAACTGCGGCAAACACCGGAAGATAATCGCTGACCGCCAGAAAGTACCCTCTGGGGATTTTACCAATATTCATATCAAACCGTACAAACAACCCCAGGAACGCCGCAAAGCAGATCATCAAGACATCCACTCCCATAAGAATAAGCATCCTTACCCTCTTATTCTGCGGCAGATACTTTTGCAACACCTCATTCATTCCCTTTACCCTCTGTATTTCTACTTCCCATAATGTTTCTTATC
>BBZN01000121.1 GCA_001304855.1 Clostridia bacterium UC5.1-1D2 | reverse complement strand
CAGCCCATGCCTCCTCCGATGCACAGCGTCGCCAGGCCCTTCTTTGCATCCCGCTTCTCCATCTCGTGCAGCAGCGTCACAAGGATTCTGCACCCCGACGCTCCCACCGGGTGCCCCAGGGCGATGGCTCCTCCGTTTACATTCAGCTTCTCACGGGCAAAGCCAAGCTCACGGGCCACTGCCACCGACTGGGACGCGAACGCCTCGTTGGCCTCTATCAAATCCATCTCCTCCACCCTCATTCCCGCCTTCTTCATCGCCTTTCTCGTCGCCTCCACCGGCCCGATTCCCATGATCGACGGCTCAACTCCTCCCAGCGCTCCCGACACAAAGGCCGCCATCGGCTTTACTCCCAGCTCCTTTGCCTTCTCTTCGCTCATCACGATTACCGCTGCCGCTCCGTCGTTGATTCCCGATGCGTTCCCTGCCGTCACACGGCCTTCCGCTCCTTTTCCCGAACAGCATTTTAACACTGACAGGCTCTCCGCCGTCACTCCCGGGCGCGGGCTCTCATCCTCACATATCTCCCTTATCTCCTTCTTTACCCTCACCGGCACCGGCACTATCTCTTCCTTAAACCTCCCCTCCCTCATGGCCCGCTCGCACTTCTGCTGGCTCAACGCCGCAAATTCATCCAGCTCCTCACGGCTGATATCCCACTGCTCCGCTATATTCTCCGCCGTTATCATCATATGGTAATCGTTAAATGCATCCCACAGCGCGTCCTTCACCATGGTGTCCACCAGCGTTCCGTTGTTCATTCGGTATCCGAAGCGGCCGTTCATCGCCGCATAAGGCGCCATGGACATGCTCTCCATCCCCCTGCCACCACGATCTCCGCGTCGCCCGCCTTTATCATCTGCGCCGCCATGTTCACACAGTTCAGGCCCGATCCGCACACCACGTTCACCGTCACCGCCGGCGCCTGGACCGGAAGCCCCGCCTTCAGGGACGCCTGCCGCGCCACGTTCTGACCCAGCCCCGCCTGGATTACGCATCCCATATATACGTGGTCCACCTGCTCCCCGGAAATCCCTGCACGCTTTAAGGCTTCCCTGATTACGATGGCTCCCAGTTCCGCTGCGGGAACGGAGCTCAGCGCCCCTCCCATCCGTCCGATGGGAGTCCTGCAGGCTCCCGCTATCACTACTTTTTTATCCATGTCCAATTCCTCTCCTTTTTGTTTTCCCTGTCATACGCCCGGGATGCATCTCTCCCGGCCGTCCTTCTGCAGGTTCCGGCGGGGCCGTCTCTCTCTGCCCCGCAAATACCCTCAGACGGTTTTGCCCGGGCCGGCCATGCTCTGGGTTCTGCCCCAGCCCACGCCTCCCCGGGCCGGTCTCCCCGCTCCTTCATCTGTCCGGGACGGTCTCC
>BBZN01000120.1 GCA_001304855.1 Clostridia bacterium UC5.1-1D2 | reverse complement strand
TTTATGGATATTCAAAAACTATACCAGGATAAACTTTGCAGCGCCGAGGAAGCGGCAGGGATCATAAAGAGCGGCGACTGGGTGGATTACGGCTGGTGCTCCGGGCATCCCAGGGTCCTGGACGAGGCCCTGGCCAAACGCTATGAGGAGCTTCACAACGTCAACATCCGGGGCGGCGTCTGCCTCTGGCGGCCCGCCGTCTTTGACGTGCCGGACCCGTCGGACCATTTTATCTGGAACTCCTGGCACATGAGCGGCATCGAGCGCAGACACATTGCAACCGGGGCCTGCTTTTACAGCCCCATGCGCTATTCCGAGCTGCCGGGGTTTTACCGCAGCCACGGCGTGAGGAATAACGTCCTCATGTTCCAGGTGGCGCCTATGGATGAGCATGGGTACTTTAATTTCGGCCCCAACCCCTCCCACCTGATGGCGGCAGCGGAGAATTCGGATAAAATCATAGTGGAAGTGAACAGCAGCATGCCCCGGTGTTACGGAGGCTTTGAGGAGAGCATCCATATCTCCAAGGTGGATATGATTGTGGAAGGGAAGAATGAGCCCATGGCGGAGCTGCCCTCGGGGCCTATCACAGAGACAGACAACCAGGTGGCGGCCCATATAGTGGCGCAGATTCCGGACGGAGCCTGTATCCAGCTGGGAATCGGGGGAATGCCCAACGCCGTGGGAAAGATGATCGCGGAATCGGATCTGAAGGACCTGGGAGTCCACACGGAGATGTATGTGGACGCGTTTGTGGAGATGACGGAAAAGGGAAAGATAAACGGGCGGAGAAAGACCATAGACAGAGGGAGGCAGTGCTTTGCCTTTGCGGCGGGGACCAGGAAGCTGTATGAGTTCATCGACCGGAACCCGGAGGTGATGGCGGCGCCGGTGAACTACACCAATGACATAAGGACGCTGTCAGCCATCGACAATTTCATGTCCATCAACAATGCGGTGGACCTTGACCTGTTCGGCCAGGTGAGTGCGGAGAGCTCAGGGATATCCCACATAAGCGGAGCGGGAGGGCAGCTGGACTTTGTGATGGGAGCGTATCTGTCAAAGGGAGGAAAAAGCTTTATCTGCTGTTCCTCCACCTTCAAGACAAAGGAGGGGACGGTAAAGTCAAGGATAGTGCCGAGGCTGAAGGAGGGCACCATCGTAACGGACAGCCGGGCGAACACCCACATCCTGGTGACCGAATACGGCAGCGTAGATGTAAAGGGTATGTCCACATGGCAGAAGGCGGAGGCAATCATAAACATCGCCCATCCGGATTTCCGCGAGGAATTAATCCGGGAGGCGGAGCGGATGAATATCTGGAAGCGGTCGAACCGGTGCGGGTAAGCGCGCCGGACGGGCGACTAAGAGGAGAGTGCATCCTGAGCAGATGAAGGGGCA
>BBZN01000119.1 GCA_001304855.1 Clostridia bacterium UC5.1-1D2 | reverse complement strand
ATATTTTCAGGAGGAATGAAAGATGGATATGATGAATTTTGCACCGGAGCCTTTTAAAATCAAAATGGTAGAGCACATGGGCAATCTGAACAAAGAGGAGAGAAAAGCAGCCGTTAAAGTTGCAGGCTACAACACCTTCCTGCTCAAATCAGAGGAATGCTTTATCGACTTACTTACCGATTCCGGAACAAATGCAATGAGTGACAGACAGTGGGCAGGACTGATGCTGGGAGACGAAGCCTACGGCGGATCCAAGAACTTCTATCATCTGGAAGAAACCGTTCAGGAGCTGTTCGGATTTAAGTATGTGGTTCCCACCCATCAGGGCCGCGGCGCTGAGAACATCCTTTCCACCCTTACCATCAAGCCGGGCGACTATGTTCCGGGCAACATGTACTTTACAACCACCCGTTTCCATCAGGAGCGCAACGGAGCAACCTTCCGGGACGTTATCATAGATGAGGCTCATGACCCCAACGCGATTCTGGACTTCAAGGGCAATGTGGATTTAAACAAATTCCAGGCGCTTATAGACGAAGTGGGAGCCGATAAGATACCTTATATCTGCCTGGCAGTTACGGTAAACCTGGCAGGAGGACAGCCGGTGTCCATGGCCAACATAAAGGCAGTGTCCGAGCTGGCTCACAAGTACGGAATCAAGGTAATGTTTGACGCCACCAGATGTGTAGAGAACGCATACTTCATCAAGTCAAGAGAAAAAGGCTATGAGGATAAGACCATCAAGGAAATCGTTCATGAGATGTTCTCCTATGGAGACGGCTGCACCATGTCGGGCAAGAAGGACTGCCTGACCAACATCGGCGGTTTCCTGTGCATGAATGACAAGGATTTATATGTACGTGCCTGCGGAACGGTTGTCCAGTTCGAGGGAATGCCTACCTACGGCGGCATGGCGGGACGCGACATGGAAGCAATGTCCATCGGTCTGAGAGAGTCCATGAATTATGAGTACATCAGCCACCGTGTAAACCAGATCCGCTATCTGGGAGAGAAGCTGGATGCAGCGGGAGTGCCAATGGTTAAGCCATACGGAGGTCATGCAATCTTCGTGGATGCGCGGGCATTCCTGGATCATCTGGATCAGGAGGAGGATTTCCCGGCGCAGGCGCTGGCAGCGGCAGTCTACGAGTATTCAGGCGTAAGAACCATGGAGAGAGGAATCATCTCAGCAGGCCGTGACCCGCAGACAAAAGAGAACCATGTACCGAAGCTGGAAACCATCCGTTTAACGATTCCGAGAAGAGTTTATACATATGCGCATATGGATTATGTAGCAGACGCAATTATCCAGCTGTACCAGAGAAGACATGACATCAGCGGCTTAAAGTGGGTATACGAGCCGGAAGTTCTGCGCTTCTTCACAGGCAGATTCGAGCCAAAGAACGGCGAGC
This sequence comes from Clostridia bacterium UC5.1-1D2, assembly GCA_001304855.1. GTDB lineage: Bacteria > Bacillota > Clostridia > Lachnospirales > Lachnospiraceae > Enterocloster. Next base: position 7 of record BBZN01000119.1, on the reverse strand, counting down.
TGATTAA
>BBZN01000118.1 GCA_001304855.1 Clostridia bacterium UC5.1-1D2 | reverse complement strand
CCTCGTATTATATAGTAGTAGTGTTTATAGTCCCTCTCCAAGGACTGTATGCTATACTGTTGGAGATACTGTGGATTGGTTTTCGCCTCCTACCACTTGATGGTTTTAGAAAGGCTCCAACCACAGGCTCTTTGTATCGTTGTTAATCAGTTAGATACCGCATGACGGTTTATTTAGAACGAGGTTACAATCGCAGAGAGTACCAGTGGGTTCCAAACAGTATCAAATACATTTAAAGGAGTTTTGCTATGATATACTCAGGAATTGATGTTGCTAAGGATAAGCATGATTGCTTTATCACGAATTCGGATGGTGAAGCGCTTTTCAAGGCATTTACCATTCCTAACAACCGAGATGGTTTTGATGAACTCTATCAGAAGATTACATCCGTTACCGATGATTTAACCAAAGTAAAAGTAGGACTGGAAGCCACTGGACACTACAGTTATAACATCTTGGGTTATCTTCTTGATAAAGGTCTCGCCACCTTTGTTATCAATCCGTTACATACCAATCTTTACAGAAAAAGTCTAAGCCTTAGAAAGACGAAAACGGATAAAGTTGATGCCCATACCATTGCTACAATGCTTATGTCTGACGTAAACTTAAAGTCCTACTCACACACATCTTATCACAACGAAGAGCTAAAGTCACTAACCCGTTACCGTTTTGATAAAGTGAAAGAACGGGCGAAACTAAAAACCTCTGTTTCTCGTCTTGTTACAATCCTGTTTCCAGAACTGGAAAAGCTGGTTCCTACACTCCATATAGCATCGGTATACGCACTTCTAAGTGAATTCCCAAGCGCCTCTGCCGTTTCCGGTTCTCACCTCACCAGACTGAGCAATCTCTTGGCTGTTTCCTCTAAAGGGCATTATAACAAAGATACTGCCATCCTTTTTCGGGAAGCTGCCAGAACCTCTATTGGTTCGCATATGCCGGCAAAATCACTGGAACTGAAGCACACCATAAAACTGATTCAAGAATTAACCGATGAGATTGACGAAATCGAATCAGAAATCAGGAACATCATGGATAGAATCAATTCTCCTATCCTGACCATACCTGGAATCAGCTATCGTATGGGCGCTATGATTATTGCTGAGATTGGTGATTTCAGCCGTTTCGATTCGGCAGATAAAATACTCGCTTATGCCGGAATGTCGCCATCCACATATCAATCCGGACAACTGGAATCCTCATACTCGCATATGGAAAAACGTGGCTCACGGTATCTGCGTTATGCATTATATAATGCGACAAAGTACGTCTGCCATTGGGAGCCCACCTTTGCAGCTTATCTGGGAAAGAAACGATCGGAAGGCAAGCATTATAATGTTGCACTTTCACATGCCACCAAGAAACTTGTCAGAGTAATTTACCAGTTGCAAAAATCAGGTCAATCCTACATACAAGCAGCTTAGCTTTTCAAAATCAAATATCTCCTTTTGAGCACCTGTAAAGATGCTCTATTTGTCATGCAGTTTTCAAGGTACAAATCTATATGAAATGCATTTCTGCAATTCATTCAAAAAATATCACTTTAGGACTTGACTTTTAATAGTTAGTCTTT
>BBZN01000117.1 GCA_001304855.1 Clostridia bacterium UC5.1-1D2 | reverse complement strand
TGACATTATAACTTTGGCCCTGGGGAAACCTGGGGCTTTTTAGATTGGAGGAACGCATGAGTAAAACAGCGGCAGGATTAATAGAACACTGCAAGGGTAAGCTTGGCACGCCTTATGTCTATGGAGCCAAGGGAGAAATACTCACCCAGGCCATACTGGACAGGCTTGCCCGGGAGAACCCAGGCACATACACATCAGCCTACAAGGCAAAGGCAGCCAAGTACATAGGCCGGCGCTGCACAGACTGTTCCGGCCTTATCAGCTGGTATACAGGGCGCATTCGCGGCAGCTATAACTATCATGACACTGCCGTGGAGCGGGTGGGAATCGACCATCTGGATGAATCAATGGCCGGCTGGGCTCTGTGGAAGCCCGGCCACATCGGGGTATACATAGGCGGGGGTTACTGCATCGAGGCGAAAGGAATCAACTACGGCACCATCAAGTCCAGAGTGACGGCCACTCCCTGGCAGAAGGTCCTTAAGCTCTGCGACATCGACTATACGCCGGCTGCGGCAACCTACGCCCAGGCTTCCAGCCGGCCGCAGACGGTGAGAGATGGTGGTATCAGTTTAGCGATGGCAGTTACGCCCGCAACGGCTGGTACTGGCTCCTGGAGGCCACAGACGGTACCTGCGGGTGGTACCTGTTCGATGCTGAGGGATACATGCTCACCGGATACCAGAGGGACCCGGCGGGAGAAGCCTTCCTGCTCTGCCCGGAGAAAGGTTCCGATGAAGGCAAGTGTATGATCACGGATGCCAGGGGAGCGCTGCACATTGCCGGGGAGTATGATTTTGACCGGAGGCGGTATAAATTTGAGTGGTAGGCGTGATAAGGATTTAAGCCTTGGGATACCCCAGGGCTTTTATTGTACACAAAAATAAAACGCATAGAAAGGATGGAGTTTATGTTGGTAGAAATTAGAGGAAAACAGAATGAGGAGACATTGATAACAACCAGCCGCAAAGTGGCAGAAGTATTTGAAAAAGAACACTATAACGTACTAAGAGACATTGAAACTTTATCATGATCTACCAATTTTGCTGCCCTCAATTTTGAGGTCAGCAGCTATAAGGATAAGAGCGGAAAAAGCAACAAAGAATATATCATAACTAAAGACGGCTTTGTTATGCTTGTAATGGGCTATACCGGAGATAAAGCAATGCGGTTTAAAGAAGCATATATAGCCGAATTTAATACGATGGAAAAAGAGCTGAAGCGCCTGTATTCGGAACGTCAGAAGTGGGAGATTGAGCGCCAGAAGGGGGTCCTGGTGCGCCACATTCTGACTGACACCATCAAGATGAAGGTGGCCGACAGCCCGCACAAAAAATTCATGTATCCGAATTATACAAAGCTTATCTATAAGACCATCTTTGGCAAAGGCGTGAAGGAGCTCCAGGAGCAATATGGCGTAAAGGGCAAGGAGAGCATCCGGGAGTATGTGACAGCGGATGAACTTAAGATGATTGAGAACATGGAGATGCTGGTGAGCAGCCTGATAAGCTGCGGCTGGGGATATGACCAGATAAAGGGATTCATCCAGGAGAATTCCGTAAAGATGCTGGCCGGATAAGGCATGATAAGGCAGGACCGGATGACCGGGCCTGCCT
>BBZN01000116.1 GCA_001304855.1 Clostridia bacterium UC5.1-1D2 | reverse complement strand
AGGAAAGTGCTTGGACAGAGCTAAATAAAATATAGGTTCTTAAATTTGGAGAGTATTATTGGGATAAACAAAATTTTGGTCACTTTAAAAATGAGTATTCAAGAATGAGATAGAATGAATTATAAAACCATAAATATCATTATTATCCAACAAATACAGATGGAGAGGTAAATAAGATTATATACAGAAAGATAAATTTGATTTTTAAAATCAAGTAGGGGAATTAAACGAATCAAATCCCCTACTTAAGAGCTATATAGAAGATATCTTAATCATATTCCTTTATTTGAACGGTTAGATATGATATAACGTGTTGCTCTAGCATTTCCAATTGTAATTATTTTATTCTTCTCCAATAAAGAGTTAAGAATTTTTCTAGCCGGAAAACTTGAACAACCCAGCAGTTTTTCCACATCTTTTCTTGTGATTTCCGCCTTGACAGTTAATAAGTCCATAACCCGCTCTTCAGGAGTTTTATATCCTACAACCGGTTCTATTTCTCTAATATGTGTATTAGGCAAAATCGTCACAAAAGAGGAAGTCTCTGGTAAAAACTGTGGTTGCTTATTGTTTTTATAGCTTTCCAATATCCTTTGAATGCCAGTACCATAACTTTCTATCAGTTTTAAGCGATAGAAAATGTTAGCCAATACCATATTCCGAGATTGCGAGATGCCATTCATAATATCAGCCAAAGTTATTCCTTTAACCAATCCCCCAAGAGAAACAAATTCGATTCTATCTGAAAAAATATTAATAATAGCGCTACCAGAATAATTATAGTCTCTATGAACAATTGTATTAAGCAATGCCTCTCTAAGCGCATACTCAGGATAATCGAAATCTTCTATCCGCTCCAAACCTTCAAAATCAGCACGAACATTGTTGTTTAAATTGATATACTCATAAGCATCTTCCAGTTGCTTAAGGATAGAGCCCGAAAATTCCTTTCGCGCTTTAAAACTGGTTTTTCCAGTCCCTTCAAACACAGCACACTTTATACTGTGTTCACATTGTTCTGAAAGGAGCATACCAGCATTAGTATAGTAGCCATCAGAATCAATTAGTCCTAACGTGCGTTTGTTTTCTTCCCCGAATGCAATATTCCTTCCAGTAAAATATTTACTGGCGTACTGGAAGGTAAGTTCCTGATTTATCGATCTAGCTTTATCGTAGGTAAGCCCATCGCTTTGGCGAATCATATCGCGAATCATTTCTTCACTGGCGGGAACCGAGGTAATACCATGGCGCACATATACACCGCTGGGTTTTAGTCCTTTATCTGTTAGATGATATGGCGGTTTTCCTCCGCGAAAGACAGTAACATGAATAATTTTTTTGTTTTCAACAGTCAAAGTTTCTACAGAGGTAAATGACACTAAATCGGGGTGTATTCCATCATGGATCATACTGCTAATTCTTTCCATCTCTTTTTCAACATTATCCACACCAACAACTATTCCGTTATTAGAAACTCCAACGTATATTTCTCCTCCATTTGTATTTGCAAATGCAATTATTTCTTTTTTAAAATCGTTATTGATAATCTCTTTCAATTCTAAACGATCACTTTCTATAAACATCATAATGCACCTCCTTTTAAATTGTATCACATTCCAATCGCGATTTCAATCTCGATTAATCGCGATAAATTATATTGTGCAATTGCAGTTAACAAACTAAATCCATCCGTTCT
>BBZN01000114.1 GCA_001304855.1 Clostridia bacterium UC5.1-1D2 | reverse complement strand
TTTTCTACAATCGTGATGGCGAAAGAGCTACCGACCAGTGGAAAAAGTCCGGTAATAACTGGTATTATCTGGACAGCAACGGTGAGATGGCTATTGACCAGCTGATTGAGGATGGCGACAATTACTACTACGTAGATATCAACGGCGTTATGGCTGCCAATCAGTGGGTAGCTATCGACAACGAGGATGCTGGCGAGGATGATGAGCCGGATCACTACTGGTATTACTTCCAGGCAAACGGAAAAGCTCTTACTAACGGCAACAATGACAAGGTTTCCCTTAAGACTGTAAATGGTAAGAAGTACGCCTTTGATGAGGAAGGCAAGATGCTGTTTGGCTGGGTTGATGCAGATTCCGCTGAGCGTATTGACGACAGCGACGGAGAAGGATTTAAAGACGGCGATTACTACTTCGGCGGTTCCGATGACGGTGCTATGACTGTTGGCTGGCTGCAGCTTGATATTACTTATAGCGAAGCAACTGAAGATGATTATAAGTATACAGCAGCGGCATTTAGTGATGATGAGGATCAGACCCGTTGGTTCTACTTCAAGTCGAACGGTAAAAAAGTTTACGCAGACAACGATGAGCGTACCAAGGACAAAACCATCAACGGCAAGAAGTATGCCTTTGACGTAAACGGCGCAATGGTAGCTGAGTGGTCTCTGGACGAAGGCGACTTAGGTACTGGCGTTGCTTCCTATAACACCATCGCGGGAGTACCTGTTGGCGCTGACGAATGGAAAACAGCCAGTTCCAGTGATGTAATCGAAGGTAAGGCAGCCGATTCCAAGTATTCACAGGCATGGAAGTACTTCAACAGCGTTGAAGACGGAGCCGTGTAAGCAAGGGATGGTTTAAGGTTGTTCCTGCAGAAAACTTGAACGAAGCAAAGTACGAGGATGATGAATCCTTCTGGTATTATGCAGACGGAAGCGGCAACATTTATGCTGGTGAGTTCAAAACCATTAAGGGCAAAAAGTATGCCTTTAAGGACGACGGCCGCATGATCGATGGCCTGCACTTCATCTACGCTAACAATGCAAGAATCTACGACGAAAGCAATGTATATCTTGGAACCTATGAAGGTTTAATTGTAAACGACGACGATGATTCGGCACATCCATTTGATGAAGAGGATGCTTTCCTTGAGAGCGCTATCTGGTATGAGAGAAATGGATATAAGAGCTACTACTTCGGCGGCGGCGATGATGGCGCTATGAGAACCAACAAGACCACTGTTGAGATTGATGGCGAGAACCATAATTTCTACTTTGAGAAATCCGGCAGCAATAAGGGCGCTGGTATTACCGGAGAGAAGGATGATAAGCTGTATATGTCCGGTATGCTTCTGAAGGCTGACTCCGATGACAAGTATCAGGTTATTGTAGAGCAGACTACCTATGCTAAGGATGCTGGTACTAATAATATTTATAAGTCCACCGTATATGCTAAGATGGATACCGATGATTTCTTTAATACAGTATTACAGGCACGTGATGTAGATGACGAGACAAAGAGCACTTCATTTGGTTCTGTTACTACCAAGAAGAATAAAGACCTGGCAGAGGCTTATAATCTTCCTGATGGCAAAGATACTGTAAACACAGATACAAGAGTCAACGGTGTAGGAATTGTTACTAAATACTACCTGGTAAATACATCCGGTAAGATTATTGACAGCAACACCAAGAGCAAAGACGGAAATGATTACTACATTGTAACATCTAAGTCTAAGGTATTGTCGGCGTTTATGTTGAGGACTAATTCCTTATACGATTAAAACGGATGACATGATTTAAGGGGGAAGCGTTGTGACTGATTTTCTATAATTAGTCGCAGCGC
>BBZN01000113.1 GCA_001304855.1 Clostridia bacterium UC5.1-1D2 | reverse complement strand
TTTTTAACAGTCAAAAATGTAGCTATATATTATTACTTTTTCTTCTTTATCTCTCGTATTATTTTTCGCATATTTACATCAGTTATTATCTGATAATCGGTACGAAATCCAGCAGCTTCATGTAATGCATCGGTAAGGTCTGTTCTTGTATAAACGGGAGTGTATCCTAGTTTTTCGCCTGGGCGTGCCATCTGCATGTTTCTCAGAGTGTCTATGATCTCTTCACAGGTGTATGCTTCATGGAGCATCTTTTCAAGAATTCTGTATACTACAAGCGCTATAAAGCATGTGATGAAATGGGCTCTGATGTGGTCTTCTGTTTGGAGATATACCGGACGTGCCTTGAAATCACTCTTCATAATCCGGAAGCATTCCTCAATCTCCCAGCGTTTCTTGTTGATCCGGACAATCTCATCCACACCCATCTTATCCAGGTTCGTGCACACCGCATAGAAACCATCGTAGCGTTCCTCTTCCTGAATGGCATCTGTATTTAGATAAACCAGTTCTTCGGAGCAGATTTCCCCGTCTTTTGTAGCGCTGTTCCTGGATATAAAACGATGTGGATCGTTTTGGTTTTTGGGACGCTGTTTATAGTTTCCACTGGCAATGAACTGCCGGGCACGTTCAATCTGTCCATTCCTTATCTTTCTCTGATAGTTTTTATATTTAGGTGAAAATGAAATGACAAGGTGCTGTTCCAACGGTTTCGCACCGCTCTTAATCGTTCGGTTGGAAAGGTCTTCCTTAATCCACCGGTCTTTATAAAAAACCCTGTCGTAATCCCTGGCCTCATCAATCCCGTTGAGATCAAAAACCTGGTCAGAACCGGAAAGATGCCATCCCTGCGTATCAAGAGAGAAATCCCTGAGGTATCCGGGAAGCTGTTTGATGGACTGGGTGGTGATAAAACTGCGTACCTGCATCCCGTTCATTGTGCAGTCATTGAATTTCCTGTTTGTTTTTGAGGAAAGCCCTGCATCCGTACAGACAATGATCTGTTCAAGTCCATAGTCACGGATCACCTTTTTCTCCAAAGGCTTCAGGGTCGGCTGTTCATTCTTGTTTCCAGGATAAATGTCGAAGGCTAACGGAATGCCGTCATGGTCCATAAACAGCCCCATGCCTACGAGGGGAAGGGGCTGGTGCTGCTTGCTTTTTCCGTATCGGCGCAGGTCATCGGCCTCTTCCAGTTCAAAAAAGTAATTGGTACAGTCATAGAAAAGGACATCTTTTCTGCGTTTGATGACCTGCTGGCTGTTTTTGTAAAGCTGAGCCTGTATAAAATCGTTTTCTTCCGAAAGGACGGAAAGAGCGCGGTAGATGTCATGGAGTTCAAAGGAGGGCTGTTCAAGGAATCTTGCGGCCTGTTTGTAGGAAGAGGACTTTGAAGCAGGAAAGAGGATTCTGGTATAAATGAGTTTTGAAAGGACATCATTCAGGTCGTATTCAAAAGAATGGCGTGAAGAGATATCCCTGCAGACTTTATCAAGACCTAAACGGTAGTAGACGTCCTGGAGAAAGAGGTAGCCGCAGTTAAAAAGTTTCTGCTCGTTCTTCTTTAGGAGCTTAGAAGGGGAGTAGCTGACAAGTATCTCTTTGTTTTCATCGTATTCTTTACGGTTTAACTCGTTAACGTACTCTTGAGCCCAGACAAAAGGGTCTTTCCCGCCTGCTTTCGTGGTAACCTCTGTAAGGTTGCCGAGTTTTTCTACGGTTACGGTAGTTACGCAGCCGTTAGGCTTACGAATTGTTTTCTGAACATAAAAGGATGCGGAATTTTTTGATTTACTAACAGTAAGCTTCATGCAAAATACCTCCATGTTCTAATTATAACACAAATAGCCATAAAATAGCCACAAAAATATGAAATATATTTGACAAAAAAATGCAGG
>BBZN01000112.1 GCA_001304855.1 Clostridia bacterium UC5.1-1D2 | reverse complement strand
CGACGGGCCCGACGGGAGCCACAGGAGCCGCAGGAGCGACGGGTCCGACGGGAGCTGAAGGAGTTGCAGGAGCGACAGGCCCGACGGGAGCCACAGGAGCCACAGGAGATGCGGGAGCAACTGGTCCGACGGGAGCCACAGGAGTGACAGGCCCAACAGGACCTACCGGACTCTCTGTAACGACTAATTCAATGAACGCCGCAAATACTACAGGCGACACTATAACTGTAGTGTTGGAAGGAACAACCATTCCTTTGCCGGATTTTCAGGTTTTAGGCGGTTTTACGGCAAGCGTCAATGATACCTATTTTACAGTTCCTGTTACAGGCACCTATATGGTTGCTTACCGGATCGCAACAACGGCAGCTTTGCTGATGTCCTCCCGGGTTCTGCACAATGGTACGGAACTGGGCGGTTCATCCTTTACACCGGTTGTTTCAACCACTGCCTTTACAGCTTCCACCTTTGCTGCACTTACTGCAGGCGATACCCTTCAGCTTCAGCTTTTCGGGCTTGTGGGAGCAGCAGTTCTCCAAGGTGGAAACGGCGCTTCGCTTACAGTTATCCGCCTGTCATAAAGGCAGTGCGGTATAGCTGCAGCACTACAGGATTAGAGCAAAATATCAGGGGTGCATCAGTATTTCAGATGCACTCCCCTATGTCATATAATTTTCTCTTCGTTCAATTTTCCAAGAGATACAATATCCGTTTTATTGCCGCTTGCAGTGGACAAGCTTACAGAGACGGTTTGGCTGTTATCATAGGTTCTGAAAAATACTCCTGACTGGAAATATCTATGAAGGCAGTATATTGAGTATAATCCGGAGTTCCCCGGTCAGTCATGACCATTCCTTTGGGTATGGAGATATTTTCCATAATATGGAAGCATGCAGTAACAGCCTCTTCTGTGCTGTCGGGAATATCGGTGTGGTTTTTTGTATAGGCAGCTCTTACGAATCTGGCTGTAGGAGTGAAACCACCCGGCAGGCCGAACGAACCTCCTCCCTGTCCAAAGGGAGTCAGACGGGTGGAGTTCCACTCTGCCTCCTGGTATTGGTAGGGAGAAAGATTCATATAATTGCGGAGATTGGTCATATGCCAGTTGAAGTCGGGACTGTTAGAAAGGACTCCTATGGAATTGTCCAGAAGATGCAGGCCTTCGGCCGTCTTTTCAATGGTCATGCAGGCCCCGGTTTTGTCGGCTATAATCCAGTGCAGGGGAGCTACGGAATGGGTGACGGAATCCTTGACGCCCACAATGAGGATGGAGGACAAAATGGAGGCCGACTCCCTGACCGACCCGCAGACGCCTAATAAAAAGTTGACCAGCTCAAGGGCCGCAACAGGGACTTTGGCGGAGGCCTCCGATGGGGGTTCATCATAGGATGCATAGCCCGGAAATATAGGGCTGCCGCTGCCAGGCCCATTTCATTGACGCCATCTGCCAGAATAACAGGAGAAATGTTCTGGCCGATTCCGATGAAACTGTAGCGATTGCTAATCCTGTGGGTATTGGAAAGATTATTCCATTGGTAGTGTTTGGGTACAACAAAAACTTCAGGATCCAGTGAATAAGAAAAGTCCATGGTACGGCCAAAAAAAGTCTTGCCCTGACGAGTTTGTAAAGAGATTGCAGTGCACATATAAAAACCTCCCGGTGTAAAGCCGCAGCTATTGTGATTATATATATTCATAAAAGCGGTAAACCATTCCACCCCAACAACAAAATAAAAGATACCTTATGCAGGAGAAAATATGGTATAATGTCGCCAGACATTATACCGCGCCGGCCCGGTTCCGACCAGAGGGAGGAAAACCACCTCACCGGGCCGTGTGCTTCTCCCGGAGGTTTGCCATGGACAGCGGACATGGTATAATGTTGACAAACATTATACCGCGCCGTTCCGGTTCCGACCAAAGGGAGGAAAAATACAAAACCGGACCGTGTGCATCCCCCAGAGGGATACCATGTCCGTAGGCCATGGTATAATGTTGACAAACATTATACCGCGCCGTTCCGGTTCCGACCAAGGGG
>BBZN01000111.1 GCA_001304855.1 Clostridia bacterium UC5.1-1D2 | reverse complement strand
GGTCAACGCCTACAATCCAATTGCCATAACCTAAAATAGACGCAAGAACGTTTATCATATCAACAGGGAGCGTAACCGCGCCTGAAAGCGCATCAAGAGCCGTGTCAAGAAGAACAAAAAACGAATCCATGAAAAATGTAAGTAACATAATGCCTCCCTATAAATCAGATTTGTCTTTTTGTGAAGAATTGGACTTAAATATCCCAAAGGTAAGCGGAGCCTGACCGATAAATGTTAAAAACTGGTTAATGTTATAAAACACCAGAAAGAAACAGATTAAACCACGGACAAACCGCCTGAAATACGAAACTGCCCGAACCACATACTCCGCTTTTACAATCGTTGCAGTGCCACCATAAATCGTAATTGTAATATCCGTCAGTGGAGTCTCATTTGAAAATAAATGGGACATATCATAAGCCTCTATGCCAAACACCGTTTTAAATTTATCTAAAAAATGGCTTACATGTTTCTGTAAATATCCATTCGGAGGGAAAAGCATATCACGCACTGCATTCGCAATCGAAACAGGGAGAGCCGTCACTTTAGCAAGTATGTCGGCAAGCGTGATTTTCCATGCAGCGTCACCCTCCGCTGTCCCCGCAGTCGTAGCCTCCTCAGCCGTTTCTGTGGGGAGGGGGACATCAACCGGAATATCAACCGCGCCCACGCCAAGACCTGCAAGACCAAGGGCCTTTAAAATATCATCCACACTTTGGCCCATATCAATGTTATCCAATAACTGCTGGGCCTCCCCTGCACTCCCGGGGAGCTTAACCACAGGGCTGTCAATCGGGATATCCACGGCCTGTAAGGCAGGATTAACCGCCTTTACAGGAAGGGAAACATTATCATTGTTGTAAACAGGCCCGATAACACCAGTCTTTGCATACTCACGCGCATCATTTGCATTTAAAAAAACGGGGAACGGAACCGTTTTTATTTCATCAAGCGAAAGGCTGAATACATTTCCCAAACTAACATTTGTCCTGCTGTCAGTGGAAGAATAGACAGTTACCCCATGAGATACCAAACTTAGATTTGCATAAGAATCAACCGAGTCATTGTAAAGGAAATAAACATTTGCTTTACCGCCTGAAGGCAGACTATCGGCATTTAGCGAATAAGCGCATGGACGGTCTGAAAATGTGACATCAATAGGGAAATAATAGTTGTTATAATAGGTCAACGACTTCTGCGTAAAGGATGAAAAAATATATTCCCCCACGTTATCAGGAGGAACGGAAAGCCCGTCATTGTCAAAGCGTTCGGCGAAATTCCCCCTCCAATAATCAAGGGAATCTGTGCCGTATGCAGGAAACGTGCTTAAGAACTCTTTGAGCGCACCCACGGCTCCATAACTGCCCAATGCCTTATCAGGAAGGGAGACAGTGTCACCCCAAGACGCTTGCCCCCAGGACGGGAGAGCGTCAAGCCATGCATCAAACTTGTTTTGGCCCTGAGCGCGCGCGTTCCATTCCATGAACCCGCCAAGTTCACCGTTCAAAGCCTTTGTATGCATGTATTCCCGGTATCCTTCGGACGTGCCGCCTGCGGCATCCCAGTTGGAATCAAAATCCTGAACCATGCCAAAAAGAGACGATGTACCAGCAACACTAATCAGGTCAACCCCCGAAGCCTTACTAAGCAGAGAAGCAATATAATCAGTCGGCGTGAGAGCAGAAGCGGAAGAAGCATAGGCGGGAACTGTAAATGAAAAGACTAGAAAGCAGGAGAGAGGCAGACATAAAAATTTAGATGTTCGTTTCATTTTGTCCTCCTATTAATGGTTGTGGGATGGCTTATTCAGCCACCCCACAAAGGAATATCCCTTAAAGGAACTTGTACAGTATGCGCGGAATAAGTCCGATGCTTACTACAATTCCCATAATAGTAAGGCCAACAGGAACAATAACCGCCGCATTATCAGTGATTGCTGTTACGATAGGCGATAACATATCAGCTGTAATTGTCATACAATTACCCCCTTTCCTTTTTTATATTTATATTAATACCTGTATTAACCGATAAAAAACAATATCGGCCGAATCATTATCCATACCAGCCACACCGCAGGGGGTACAGTGGCAAGAAAAAAACACAGGTACGAATATCCGTTAAAATATCCC
>BBZN01000110.1 GCA_001304855.1 Clostridia bacterium UC5.1-1D2 | reverse complement strand
GGGCCCGTCGCTCCTGCGACTCCTGCGGCTCCTGTGGCTCCCGTCGGACCCGTGGAGCCATGGATAATAAGAAAACCAACTATCAATTAAAATGCGGTCAATTAAACCGCTTCGGAATGGGTGTTTACTTCAATGAAGTCCTGCACCCGGCGGAGTTCATCAGCAAAGCGAAGAACAATGCTGATATTGCCGCCTTCATAAACTGTGATACTGTCAACTAAATCAATCAGAATATCCCGTGATAATGTGGTGACATTTTCATATTTGCGAAAAGCAACCAGAAAAGGGTTTTCAGTGTCTACACCGTTTTCTTGTTCAGCTCTCTCGTTTTGCAGTTTTTTAATCGTTGTAGTTATCTCTTTTTCCTGTGCTTCATAATCCTCCCGCATACGGCGGTAGTCGGTCTGGCTAATCTCGTTGTCTTTCCAATCCTGATAAACAGCCTGTTTATATCGAATTACCTTGGCAAGCTCCCGTTCCTTTTTGGAGATAGCCTCCATCAATTTCTTGTCCTGGCTCTTGATGATGGGAGCTCTGTTAATCTGTTCAATGATTTTTGTATAGTCGATTGCAAGGTATACATACTGTTGAATTGCAAATAGGACAGCCACTTCTAAGCGGTTATGCTGAATGGAATGTTTTGTACAGGCTTTTTTGGAACGTCTCTTATAAGTAGAGCAGTAATAATAAACATGTTTTTAACTTCACTTCTTATCATAGCTTTTTCGCAGTCAGCGCAACGCAGAAAACCACTGAACAAATATAGCGTATCATTTTTAGGAGATGTGCGGGTGTCCTTCTGTAATAACCTCTGAACTTTATCAAAGGTTTCCCGGTCGATAATTGGCTCGTGAGTGTTTTCTTTAATAAACCATTCTTCCTCCGGCACTTTCTCCTGAATATGGACTTTGTAGCTTTTTATACGATAACGTCCTTGTACCATATCACCGCAATACATTTGATTTTTGAGTATTTCCCCTACTGTCTTTTCACTCCAAAGAGGATTTTTTGTTGGGTCACTGTGCGGATTTTGGTATTTCAAACCTAACCGCTTTTGTTTGTATTCAGTTGGACAAAGAATACTGTGATCGTTTAAGTTACGTACGATGGAGAGTTTACTCATACCAGCCAGATATTTCTTGAATATCTCTTTTACAATTTCAGCGGCTTCCTCATCAATAATAAATGCACTTTTGTTTTCTGGATTTTTCAAATAACCGAATGGAGCAAATGCACCGATAAACTCCCCGTTGTTGCGTTTTGTCCGAAATGTCTTTCTCACATCTTCCGATGTTCTGGCCGCATAACGGTCATTCATAAGACCGTTTATTGGAATTTCCATGTTCTGCGTACAGTCCGGGTTTGCGAATGTGTCAACGTAGGGATTGCCAAATGCGATAAAGCGGCAACTGTAAGTAGGAAGATACTGTTCCAGAAACTTCCCTTGGTCGGCATAGTTACGAAAAGCCCGGGCGAGAGTTTTACAAACAACGCAATTCACATTACCCTCACGAATGTCTTTCGATAACCGTTGAAAATCAGGGCGTGTGTCCTCTGTCGTTCCAGAGCGTCCATCATCTACATAAATATCATAAATGATATACTTTTCGTTGCAGAACTTTTCTTCTACAAACTCCAGATTGATTTTTCTCTGGTTGGTTACACTTTCGGATTCATCATTATTCCTTAAATCTTCTTTGGAAAGTCTGATATAAATACCGATTTTCCATTCAAATGTTTTTACGCTTTCCTGCTTTTGAGTTTCAGTGATAACACGGCTCTTTCGCGCCATGTGAACCTCCTTCCTTTATCACTTTACACCTATATTATACCCTATATAGGTGGTGTGAACAATGTTGTCGAGCCCTTGCAAATCTCGTCCATGGCCGACACAAACGGCTTGCACACTGGTTACAGGCCGCTCTTTTTACGTTGTAGGAAGTCGGTGAAGCAATCCTCAAGGGGCGGGGCGCTATCCAGAAATTCCAGTTTTACGCCCATATCGCCCACCCGGAAACAGTACGGATTTTTTACTTTACGGAGCACCTGCGCCGCCCGCTGTTCTCTTGGAACCGTGTTATCGAAGGTCAGCCCGGACACGTCAACTAAGTCCTCTTTGTTGACTGCCGTTATATCAACGCCTGCAAGCTCCGTTAAATGAATTTGTTGTTGCATGGATATTCGCCT
>BBZN01000109.1 GCA_001304855.1 Clostridia bacterium UC5.1-1D2 | reverse complement strand
TTTATCGCCTCATTGGGGCTTGCTTCCATCAGCGGCACATGCTTGTGCGCTGCCGCATGGTACACGATGTCAGGCCTGTACTTCTCAAAGATTGATTCAATCCGATGGGTGTTTCTCACAGAGCCTATGAGCACCTCCAGATTCAGTTCCGGATGGCTTCTCTGCAGCTCCATCTGCAGGTCATAGGCATTATTCTCATATACATCGAATACAATCAGCTGTTTAGGCTGATGAGTGGCTATCTGGCGGCACAGCTCGCTTCCTATGGTACCGCCGCCTCCTGTCACCAGAATCACCTTTCCTTTTACATATCCCAGTATCTCATCCAGGTTAACCTGAATGGGTTCCCGTCCCAGGAGGTCTTCAATCTCTACCTCCCGCAGCTTCGATATGCTCACGTCCCCGTTCAATAGCTGGTAGATTCCCGGAAGTATTTTTAACCTGCACCCCGTATCCCGGCAGATTTCAATAACTATCTTTCTCTGTTTTGCCGTGGCAGAGGGCATAGCAATATAGATTTCGTCAATCTTATATTTTTCAACCAGAAGGGGGATGTCGCTGCATGTGCCTGCGATGGGTACCCCGTTCATAATTTTCCCAACTTTGTTTTTATCATCATCCACAAAACATACGGCATACCCGTGTACCCATTGGCTGGTTATCATTTCTTTTAGAATAACAGAACCTGAACTGCCAGCGCCTGCAATCATGATTCGCAACTGCGATTTTTCTGCATTTGAAGCTGAGAGTGTCATCATAATCCGGTATGAAAGACGAATCAGTATTTCTACTCCGCTTAAGGCAGCAAAGGAGATTAAAAAATAGCTTCTGGGTACATGGCGCTCCAGCATCATCATTCCGGCCAGCTGTATAAGTGAAGAAAGTCCGCAGGCGCCTATTATATGCAGTACCTCCTGAATTCCTGCTACGCTCCACATGGTAGAATACATTCGGCAGAAAAAAAAGATGATTAAGGTGCTAACAATATAAATAGGAAGATAGTCATATGCAGCCCGGCTGTAAGATGTGGGTATTTTATTTATATTCATATCAAAACGTATGAACAGTCCCATAAATGAAGCAAGCCAGACAGTATAAATATCTAACAGCATTAAGATGAACATGCGGATTCGTTTGTTTTTTGGAAAATATTTTTGGAGCAGCTCTTTCATTCAATATCTCCGCTTATTTTATTTTGGTTCATAATGTTTCTTATCGGAAGTTTCACTGTAAATCGGAATAAAATTCCATTTAAAGGTAACTTTTGACATTATTACAGTAATTTTAATAAATTTGTAAAAATTAACACCCCCAAAATTGAAAACTTATGCTATACTAGGCTACAACATGGAATAAGCGATTGAAAAAGAGGATTTCAAGTGCTATAATGGTTTGAGCAAAACCGGACTATTTTAATGCGAGTTTGAAGGCTGCGTTAAGTGGAATGGGGTTATATGGTCGCAAATTATAATGCGTTAAGTCTGGAATATGAAAATATGATTGCAGATATGGCGGAGCCTGCCTATAAAGGAGAATATCCATGTGGTATGTATTGCAGACAATGACTGGCAAGGAAGAAGAGTTAGTTCGGATGATACGGACAATTGTTCCGCAGGATTTATATGAGGATTGCTTTGTTGCATATTATGAACGCATCTGGCGCAGGCAGCAGCAGAGTATTGTACATGTAGAAAGACTTTTTCCAGGTTATCTATTTATTTTAACGAATCAGCCTAATGAGCTCTTTTTTCAATTGAAACGAGTTCCGGCAATGTCAAAGCTAATGGCAGATGGAAACTTTACCTTTCTCTCTTTGGAAACAGGGGAAGCAGAGTTTCTTGAAGAACTGCTCCATGCAGATCATATTGCACATTTATCTTATGTTAAAACAGACGGAAAAGGTAAAGTTCTGCAGGTGTCGGACCTTTAAAGCGGCATATGGATAGGATATTAAAATTTCAGTTTAAAAAGCGCTATGCTATCATTAAACTGAAATTATCAGGCATTGAAAAGACAGCGGTGCTGGGAATTATTCTGGACGAAGACATTCGACAGGAGATTGCTTTTGGAAAGGTGGAAGCGCCGGTGAAGCTGCCCCATTTGTATAATGTGCCTTTGGTGGAAATCAGGGAGGAAAGCTCTTACGTAGTTGGCGATCAGATTCAGGTGATATCCGGCACATTTGAAAATATGTCCGGGGTCATATGGAAAATAAAGAAAAATACAGTTGAGGTCGGTGTACATCTGTTTGGGCAGGATATGTCTATGGAAGTACCGCTTAATTGTATCGTGAAACTTCC
>BBZN01000108.1 GCA_001304855.1 Clostridia bacterium UC5.1-1D2 | reverse complement strand
ACCGCCGGCAACCTCAACTGATAAGCGTTATGTGCCGATTTACGCCATACGGCCACGACCATCGCAAGGGGGGACAAGCCTATCCGTTCCCAAACCTCCGATTTCACAGGTTACTCCTCCCATAGATTTTTACTTCTGGAAGTGTGTCGTATGTTACCTCTGGTGACGGATGGATTCAAGTCCTGTCCCGGTTCTTTTTTCGATTTGTGTAAGGTGCTTCAATAACCCGGCCCCGGTTTGTTGCTTTGTAGTATCGACTTTGACCGGAACTTACCGTATCCTTTGTGGCAAAGGAGGTGATTCAGCCATGAATGAGAAAGAGTTACTGGACATGATGGTTACAGAGCGGATTCAGATTCTTGTGCAGGAAATGAAGTCGGCCCGGACTTTGGCGGAACGGAAAAATACCCGTCTGCTGATGGACCAGGCAGAAGGCATACTGAACCGGCTGTCAGAGCAGGAACACGCTCTCATGGAACAATATCTGGATTCCATGACAGACCGCATGGCCGATGTGGAGCCGGCTCTGTACACCGGTGGATTCCGGGATGGCATCCGGGTCATGAAGTTTATCAACAGCCTGTAACATCTGAAAAAGAACACTGTCACTCTCCATGGTGCAGGGGAACCGGCAGTGTTCTTTTTTCTGTTCTTCTTCTGCAATATCTGTTTTTCAGGGTATGGAAAGCGGTGTGTTTTTACCCCCTTAAACCCCGGGTGTGCGCCATTGTACCATGGAACTATTCGGAGTGTCAATTTCGATACCCTTGCGTTTTCCTTACTGAAATCTTACTGACGAACGGATTTCAATGGGTCGAAAAAAGATAAAAATCGTTATTCATGGGTGGCTTGGCGGCACCCAGCTTTTTTATGTGCAGGATTTCTGCCACCCGGCGCTTCTAAAATACTGCTGAAAATGAGAAATTACCGGGTGGCAAAGCCCGAATTTGTTATGCTGGAGGCTCCTGTTTTTTGAATAACTTTTTCCTGCATTCCAGAAAAAACTTATGCCGCCAGACAAGCTGATTTCGCCCAAACCAACGGTTTTAAGGCATTTCCCGGCATCAGACAGGGGAATCCTTTGATTCCATCGCAATACCCGGCGGATTTCCGGGTTTTTCCTACAAAACAGAGCGAATATCCCTGCTGTATGCCGTCAAGTGATTCCTCCCCCGCCTTCTCTTAGCCCTGTGACGCACCGTGACCGCCCGTGTGCCGGTATTAAGACCTGGCTCGGAAAGATGTGCCATGGAGAAGGTATTTCGGCTCGTTGGGCCGATGTGCGATAGAGGCATTTCTCTCCAAATTCGCCGATATTGCCAGGGTCGAAAAGTGTGCAGGTTAAAGAGGTTATGCCGTAGGACGGCATAACCTCGGAGAACATCGCCCGGCAAAGCCGGGCGAACTATCACGTATTTACTTTGTAATGTCTCTTTTAATTATTTTTCCATTGTCACTATTTATATAATATCTTCTCCCATAAAAATCGGAAACTCTAACTTCATTATCTACGATGACCATTTGCTCATATGGTAATAACGTCTGATTCACAAAAACTCCTCTTAAATCTTCGGCTTGCCATACTATTTCACAGTTCTCATCAATTGCAAACAAATTATTAATTTCATTATCATTAAACGGAATATCAAGCAAGATAATAACTTTGTCTTTACACAATTTTGCATCTCTTATTAAATACGTAAACCGTTTTCTTTTTTTTCCAATTATTACTGTATCTCCTTCGTAACAATAATTATTTTCCATTATTAATACCCCTCTCTATTGTAAAGGTCTTGGATTTTCAAAAATTCCAGTTCTTTGACCCATCAGATCAATCTGGATGCCTCCTCCGCTCCCCCAACCCTCAAGCGGATTAACTTCTCCTACTCTAATTCGTGTTCCCGCAGGTATTGTAACATCTGTTACATACTCTGGTATGGCTGGCAATGCAAATTTGTCTCTAATTTGAGTTGGTGACAGTCCTGCTATATCTTCTGATTTCATTAACCAGCCCCCATATTGGCCAGATACATTGCATCATAAACCCTTACAAAGGTCGTATCTTCAATTAATTCTATCTCTTGAACCACGGATTTAGGACTATATGGAGGATTATCGTATTTCATTACGTCTCGCCACCAATCATTCACACTCTCAGCAGAATGATATTGCTTGACTTCTGATTTGCTTTTTAAACTTCCCAGTTGATCATCTAAATAATCATAGCCTGTCTTACTTCCCCCCTTAGCACTGACACTGAACCCTCGTATCTTTTACGCCTTTTCCATCCCTCTTTGGAAAAAGCGTCCTACCTTTTGGCGATTCCGGCAGTTTTGAACCTCTAACTCTTATAACAGAAAAAGAACAGGGGAAGTCCTCTCTCTGCTGTGCTTCTCTCCATTATAAACAATCCGACAGCCAGTTTCAAACAGTTTCTTCCTCTGTTCTTCTCTCCGGTTCCCGGTATTCCGTGTGGTTCTTTAACATTCCGTACACGATATTTACCAGACGCCTTGATATACAGATCAGCGCCTGCTGTTTATTCTTTCCTTCATCCTGTTTCTT
>BBZN01000107.1 GCA_001304855.1 Clostridia bacterium UC5.1-1D2 | reverse complement strand
TGCACCGGACGCTCAGGAAAGGCAGGCCGGGGACATCCACAGGGTTCCCTGCGATTTTCCAGAATTGAAAATGGATAAACCAAGTCCATCGCCTCAGAGGAAACCTTCCCTGCCAGAACCGCAGCTTCAGCAGAATATGACCGGTCGGAAGTCTGCCCCTTCAAAGTCCGGTTCGGCTAAATAGAGGCCTGTTTGGATTAAATTCTGCTATGCCTCCTTGCCTGAAATGCTCTTTTTATGTTCCGATAACTTTAAATAAGGTTTTGATTATTTTTTATCCCTATAAATCCATGTGAGGAAAACTAAACGGTTGTAATGTTTGACGATACAACACTAAAGAGATATAATAAACTTAACCTTAAAAAGAGGAGGAATATATATGCAGATTTCAAGCCGCTTTACGATAGCAATTCATATTTTTGCCTGCATTGATACCTTTGAAAAAGACAAAAAGATAACCAGTGACTTCTTAGCGTCCAGCGTAAATGTCAACCCTGTTATTATTAGAAACATTTTATCACAGTTAAAATCTGCAGGATTGGTTGAAGTTCAACGCGGAAGTGGCGGTACTTCTATTTCCAAACCACTTGACGAAATTACCTTTTTAGACATATACCATGCAGTTGAATGTATAGATAAAGGAGAGCTGTTTCATTTTCACAAAAAGCCAAACCAAGAATGCCCTGTTGGCCGAAACATTCATAAAGTATTAGATAATAAATTAGAGCAAATACAACTGGCATTGGAAAATGAACTTAAAAAAATACTTTAGAGGACATTATTAACGACATTGATTACTGTATAAAAAATGAATAATCGTTAAAAACATGTTATACGCTCTGTATGGCATGTTTTTTATTTCTAAATTTAAAAAACTTCATTGTAATAATTGACATTACAACAAGCTAATGATATACTCCTGTTGTAATATCAGTTATTACAACAAAATCAAGGAGGATAACAAAATGAAAGTTGCAGTAATTTGTGCAAACGGAAAAGCAGGAAAGCTAATCGTTAAAGAAGCAGTTGAGAGGGGGCTGGATGTTACAGCAATCGCAAAAAGCGAAATCAAAAGCATCGCCCCTGCCTTTGTAAAAAAAGATTTATTTGATTTGACAAGA
This sequence comes from Clostridia bacterium UC5.1-1D2, assembly GCA_001304855.1. Lineage (GTDB taxonomy): Bacteria > Bacillota > Clostridia > Lachnospirales > Lachnospiraceae > Enterocloster. The sequence goes on along the minus strand of BBZN01000107.1, from coordinate 1,476 downwards.
GAAGATTTAAAAGGCTATGACATTGTCATTGACGCATTTGGTGCATGGACAGAAGAAACGCTTCCTCTTCATAGCGCCTCGCTGAACAAACTATGTAATTTGGTAAGCAACTCTGACACTCGTCTTTTAGTTGTTGGAGGAGCAGGAAGTTTGTATGTAAATCCAGAACATACACTTTGTGTTTCAGACGGGGCAGACTTTCCAGGTGTATTCAAACCACTTGCAGCAGCAATGGCAAAGGCATTAGAAGAACTCCGTACAAGAAATGATGTAAAATGGACATATATCAGCCCTGCCGGTGATTTTCAGGCTGACGGTGAAAGAACCGGAACGTATATTCTTGCAGGAGAAGAACTTACATTAAATGCCAAAGGAGAAAGCGTAATCAGCTATGCAGATTATGCAATTGCCATGATTGATGAAGCAACAGCGGGCTGCCATATTCAAGAACGCATCAGCGTTGTTGCAGAATAGTAAACGTTTTATGCAGATAACCGTAATAAATCTTTCAATATCCCATCTGCACCAAGCATTTCTATGACAACTGAACCAGAACTCATCAAATAAAATGCAAGAATTCACGGCTTTGTGGATCCTTGCATAATTTTTATTTACAGAATGAAGAGGTTTTGATTTGAACCAAATCTATCTAAAATAATAAAAGATACTGTTATGTTGCAGAAGCCAAATACTCTATATGTTCCGGTAATTTTCAAAAATAACAAATCCCCGCGTACATGCATAACTTAAATGTAGTACCATCAATTTTATTTATGTAGGAAAGGAAATAACTATGAACAGCTGTGGATTCTGCAATAACAGGGGCTGTCCCTGTAATTACCAAAGTAGTGATGAATATGAACCGCTTCAGGCAATACAGGGAGCTCAGGGACCCAGGGGAGAGCGGGGACCTATGGGACCTCAGGGAGCTGCCGGATGCCCTGGCTCTATAGGACCAAGAGGACAGGCCGGGCCAATCGGGCCCAGAGGGCCTCAGGGGGTGCGTGGCGACGCAGGCCCTAAAGGCGATCCGGGTGAAATGGGGCCTCAAGGCGTAAGAGGAAATCCCGGGCCTGTGGGGCCTAAGGGGGATCCGGGACCCATTGGGCCTAAGGGCGACAGGGGCGATATAGGACCTGCGGGGCCAAAGGGAGATATAGGAGACACCGGAGAAAGAGGCCCTATGGGCGAACAGGGGCCTCAAGGGGAACAGGGGATTTTCGGGGGGAAACAGGGCCTCAGGGCCCCAGAGGAGAGCGGGGATGCCAGGGCCCCCAGGGGGAGCAGGGACCTATGGGGCCCACCGGTATGACAGGAGATTCCGGACCCGTCGGAGAGCAAGGACCTATGGGACCCACCGGACCTCAGGGCGATACCGGGCCTCAGGGGGACACGGGGCCCCAGGGAGCTCAGGGGGTAACCGGACCTACGGGCATTACCGGGCCTACGGGGGAACAAGGCGTTGCCGGGCCTCAG
>BBZN01000106.1 GCA_001304855.1 Clostridia bacterium UC5.1-1D2 | reverse complement strand
GTTGCATATCTATTCTATCAACCATTCTATCTATTGTCAAAAGGAATTAACTCACCATCCGTTACATTCCTAAAACCATCTTTTCTTAACTCTATATGGCTTTCCTGAATGCCATTTTCAGTGTATTGTTTAACTCTGGTTATACGTCTTAGGAATGCATGGTAATCCTCTATTTTGTCATATTGAGCACTTTTGTATTGTTCCGATAACGGAACGTTTGTCACTATATATACCTTCGTAAAACAAGCTTGTTTATTTGCGTAACGGCAGGGGAGAACTACCGGGTAGCCATCAAGGTACTTAAGCATATCCCCCAGACTTAATGAGGAGCGGAATTCCTCAAACATGATTACATCTTGGCCCATGTATCCATCAAATGGATGTGAGTAATCCGTTATACGGTATACGTTGCGGTAGCCGTATTGTTCCATTACATCCCTTGTTTTACCTGTACCCGTGGCACCAAATATGTAATTAACCTGCAATTCACGCCATTTTTCCGCGTATTCCTCGTCGCGGACTGCTTGCCTTGCGACTTCGAGTTTATCAAGCTGGAGCATAATGTCAGGCACTTGTTCCATTATTTGATAGTTTGTCATTCCCTGCTTTATCATGCTGTATATATCAGCCAAATCATTCCTCGCGCCTTGTCGTTCCACGGGCATCTCTCCCCATTCCTCAAAGGTTCCTTCGACTGAGGTTTCCTTCTTTTTGTCTGTTTCCCACTTCCCTGTTTTGGAAACATACTCCCTATTCTGCTGAGCGGTTCCCTTTGCCATTTCAAAGTGCGAACCCTCAAACCGCTTCTTTATGGTGCTGAAGTTGATACCTCCGCGCCCTTGTAAATACAAGTGAGTGTGATAAGTGCCGTTCTCACCAACCTCATCAGCCATACACCAGTAAACAACTGATTTCATTCCTGACAAAATATCTTTTAGATGGCCATGAGTATAATTCTTTTCCACCGGATTGTTGATTGTTATTTGCCATTTCCGTGATTGTGTATCCTTTGCCATACTGATTCCCCTTTTTTCGTTTTTCGACATTCGACTTCTCGACTTTTTGGTGTCGAGAACCGGAAAGCCCAGGTTTTATAAGCTTCTTGGGGCTTTGCGACAGAGGTTGCTAGGTAATACTATACCGCAACCTCTCAAATGCCTTCGGCTAAAGACACTTCCCTGCGCGCATATGTATATATCTTTGATTAACCACAACGCAGGAGCATCTACGGCAGAAGCCTACCTTGATGAATCTTAAGCCGGGCTGACTTGGCACTGTTTGGCGAACAAGGAAACGGGGGTTGCCCCGATGGGGGCTTGCCGATATCCGAAGAAATCAGCAAGCATGAGAAAAAAAGAGTGCAGAATACACTTATTTACAGATTGCCAAATCACACACATAGCCGCGGTTGTTGTACTCAACATCAACCATCATGCCCGGCTTTATATCAGCTACGCAACGTAAGTTAAGATTGTCACTTATAAAAATGGAGGAGACAGAATCACCCTCAACCTTTGCATCTTTGAATACAGAATGCAAAGTAACCCCCTTAACCGGATTGCCTGTTTTATGGCTGACATAATCAACCAACTGAATGCCTAAAACCTTTACTTTCATAAACTTTTACCTTCCTTTCTTATTCTATTGTCAACGTACCTTCCAGGGCGTTTACATCAACCTGAGAGGGCAGTATTTCTGCCTAATTTGAGCAACGAGGGTTTCCAATGCACCCACAACAACCGAACCAGCCAATATACCTCCGCTCAGCTTTTACACGGACTTGCGACCGTTCTCCTGAATGGGAGAGTAGCTTTAAAGGAGAAGGGGCTAGGCCCCTTGCTCTGTATCATCTTTGGAAAATCTTAATCTACCTGAACATAGTCTTTGTTAATGTGTCCAGTTGGAGGATAATCTTCATCCACAAATCGCCCAATGTTTTCCTCAATAGCGTCTTGGGTTTCTTCGTAAGTATCACACATCTTTGAATACAGCCCCATTCCGTCTGATTTTGTATATATACATGCATCAAATTTCCACTTGAATTTCATATGTCCTTCTTTCTCCAACACTTTGCAGTTGGCAATGCACCCACAACAACCGGACCTACAAATATACCTCCGCTCAGCTTTTACACGGACTTACAACCGTTCTCCTGAATGGGAGAGTAGCTTTAAAGGGGAAGGGGCTAGGCCTCTTGCTCTGTATCATCTTTGGAAAATCTTAATCTACCTGAACATAGTCTTTGCTAATGTGTCCAGTTGGAGGATAATCTTCATCCACAAATCGCCCAATGTTTTCCTCAATAGCGTCTTGGGCTTCTTCGTAAGTATCGCACATCTTTGAATACAGCCCCATTCCGTCTGATTTTGTATATATACATGCATCAAATTTCCACTTGAATTTCATATGTCCTTCTTTCTCCAACACTTTGCAGTTGGCGGGGCTAGGCCCCTTGCTCCAATCTTTTAATAATTTCCATATATTCACAGGCAACCGATAGATACTTGCCAAGGAGTGCAGTATAACCTGGACCATTCTTTAAATCTTCATCCTCAGTGTTTCTCAAATCAAAATACCTGGCGTAAGCTTCATCTCTCATTTCAGTAAGAATAGCTTTTTCCTTTTTCGTCATAATTTTTCCCCTTTCAAAATCTCGGTTTATTTGGTATACTTAGATTGAGACAGTGGCCCCATTCTCACTGCC
>BBZN01000105.1 GCA_001304855.1 Clostridia bacterium UC5.1-1D2 | reverse complement strand
TTTACATTCCAATCACTCTAAGCCCATATCTAATATAGTTTTTAAGAATGACGGGATGCAGCAAGGCAAAACTGAGTTTCCTGATTAAATACATTGGCCGCAAGTAATACTTGCGTATCGTCTTTTTGCGTATTTGGTTTAGTTCATCCATGGTGACATATTTTGAACCAATCGTACTGGAATGGAAATAGTCGCTGCCTAAGGTAGAGCTTGTGAGCGTTCCTTCCTCCATGCACAGGTTATAAAGGGAGGTTCCATAGTATGGTAAAGCTATATGAATCTCAATAAAATCAGTATCAAGACGGAACAAGTGATCTATGGTATCCTGAATATCCTGCCTTGTCTCCCATGGAAATCCAATCATAAAGAATCCATATGTCTGAAGTTTTGCCTTTTTGCACCATCGTGCTGCCTGCAAATTATCGGCAACGCATGTCCCTTTCTTTATCCGTTTCAACGTAGTTTCATTGCCGCTCTCGAAGCCAAAAGCGACAGCAAAGCAGCCAGCTTTTTCATCAGAAGCAGAGTATCCTCATCCAATGGGCGGACTCTGGAGTTGGCAGTGAAATGTATTTTCTTGTATAAAGGAGAGTCAATGATTAAATGACACAATTCCTTTACCCATTGAGGATTAATGGTAAAGGTATCTGCTTTAAAAAAGAAATCTTTAATGTGATACTTATAAAAGCACTCGCACATTTCCTCATAGACGTTAAGAGGAGAGCGAAATCTTACTTTCTGGCCGGATATTTCGGGGGAGAGACAATAGATACAGTTAGCAGGGCATCCGCGGGAGGTTTGGATTGTTGCCATGGGCCTTCCAGTGTCCGGACGTACATATAGCTGATTGTTCATCAATTGGCGTGCAGGAAATGGCTGTGTATCCAAATCTTCATTCCAAACATGAAATCTGGTAGAGATAAACTGCCCTTCCGAATTTTTGTACAGGACATTGTCAATAGATTTCAGCTGTCCATCCTGTTTAAACACTGCATCTGCAATCTTATGGATGATAAAATCCACTTCTCCACCAATTAGGAAATCTATGTTTGACAGGTCTAATAAATCAAGCATTTCTTTCTCAGGATCATAAAATATGGCGCCTTCCAAAGCAATTTTGCATCTGTGGGACTCAGCAATTTTGTCTGCGATTGCGATATCCTCGTATATAGTTGCGTTGGTTACGCTAAGCATAAGCAGATTCGGCTTATACCGCTTCACGTCAGAGAGCAAATCGGCCTCGCTGGCCTTTTCCGTCTGATAATCCCGGAGAAATACGTCATAACCTTTTTTAAGCAGCACAGCGGCCCCATAGCCTAAATCATTGCAGGCTCTCATCGATGTTGCGGAGGAATCCTCAATGTTTCCTTGGGAGCGCGCTTCCCCCCGCTGGTACAGCTTTCCAGGTGGATAAATAAGCATAATTTTATACATTTGTGTCACCTCAATAGTATATGGTTACAATTGTTCCTACAGCCAGGGCTGCAATCATTCCAAGAAGGTATTTATCTCCCAGAATTATATTGATAGGATCCCCATCCTTAATAGTTTCCAGAGTGAGATTGTATTTGAGACTTATCAGCAATACAACAGGAACAGTCCATAGTAGATTTCTGCCCATTATCCGAACCTTAGTATTCATGTCCATACATGAGAGGGAGTAGAAAATTAAACTTAGTCCCAGACACATATACATATTTTTCTCCAGGAAAGCGGCGGTGTATGTTTTGCCGTAAACAAAGTCTGGTGAGGTTTTCTCCTTTTGCCGCAGATATAAAAAAGAGGGGGTGTCTGTTGAAAATGTGGGTGGGTAGTGGGCGAAAGACATTCCCTTTTAACTCCAACATCGTATCGTATCTCAATTAACCGCTTACCCAGGCCGAGATAAAAGGCTCCTGAGATGATGGTCAGATAAACCCAGGAAGATATGGATATACCTGAAATCATACCGCCATAAAAAACCCGCATGATAAACCCACTTGCTATAATTGCAATATCAATAATCGGTATATTTTTAAGTCCAAAACTATAGCCGATGTTAACAATCAGATACAAAAGAGGGATTGCGTACCGGACGAGGAAAAAGCGGCCCCAAGTACTGCCCAGAGAGTTATCAGAATTGGTCACATAAATTTGCTGAGCAAATAATAAAAAGGCTGCAGATAGGAGGACTGCCACTATCTGAGCCTCTTTTTTAGAGATATCTCCGCTTGCCAGAGGACGGTGTTTTTTAGTAGATTTAACCGATCGTTGTTATAATCACAGAGGTCATTTATAATATATACTATAGAACAAACCATGCAAAAGGCGCATATACCCCACAGAGAATTGTTCAACAGCATGGTGTTAAATAATTCACCGTTGAAGATGATGGGAATAAAGATAAGCAAATTTTTTATGTAGTGTTTTGGACGTAATGAATTAAAAATAGAGTATATTTTTTTCATGTTTTGTCTCTCATTTCAACTAATTAGTAGTTTTTATCCCAATAGACAGGGATTCCCATGTAACATAAACTATTTTGCTCCGCCAGCGTTTTGTATATATTTTAAATTTTTAGTATATAAAAACACATTTTGTTCTTCAAAAGAATTTTTTATCTCGTAAAAGCCATTATTTTCCAATACATCTTTTAATTTTTTTGTGGCAGCCGAAACGGATATGATTGTGTATTTCGATTATTATATTATTCACAAGATGAATCCATTGAAAACAA
>BBZN01000104.1 GCA_001304855.1 Clostridia bacterium UC5.1-1D2 | reverse complement strand
TCCCTCCATTTAAAGAGACAACACAAAACACTCCCGCAGCAACGGTTTTTTTCTTTCGCCGTTGAAGCGGCGGGAGTTTTATAGGCTTCGGGCCAAATTGGCCCGAAGTTATATTTGATTGTATATTACATAACCTGTTCCGTATATTTATTCCAAAAGAATGGTTTTATAACAGAGTGATTTTATAAATATCGGCTTGTTCTCCCTCAAATTCAAAACTTCTTTCGTAAATGCCACCATTTTTAATTATTGTCTTTATTGATGGAGTATTGTTTTTCTCTACTGATAGGTGTAATTCTTCCATTCCTGCGTTCTTTGCAACTTCAAGAATTTGTCTTAGCATTTCAGTTGCATACCCTCTATTTCTCATGGAGGGCCTTACACTGTATCCACAATTTCCAAGGTTGATTAAAAAGTCATTTAATGTATGCCGCAAATCAATAATACCTACAATTTCTTCCTGTTCATCAACAGCAAAAAATGTATCCGTCAGCACCCAATTTGGGTTTACTGTCTCCGGGCATGAATTTTCTGTTACAGAATATAACCATTCTTCATATGTATCTGCCTTATCAAACAGCTCGCTGCCATTGATGATGTTTTCTCCAGTATCAAAATGTTCTTGTCTATACTGTAAGGCTTTTTCTTTTAATTCTAATGTAGGTTTTACTAAATGAATATTTCGTTTATTTTCCATGTCAAACCTCCTCTGGTAACAATAATCTTTTTATCTCGGTTATTATCTTATTAGGGATAGTTTCATCAATTTTCATCAGCCTACTATACATTCGCACCCCTTGGTATGAAAAAATAATAATATTAAAAACGCCTTCGGGATTAACTTTTTTAAATTCTTTAGTTGCCATTCCATAATTGATTAGATCTACCCATGTAGATTTTGATATTTCATATTGCCTAACTACAGAATTTTTAGTTTTTGATATTTCGGGATTGCTATAAAATTCATAAATAGCTTGGCTTAAAGAATTTTCACTATCTATCATTTCATTTGCATACCTTGAGAGAATTTCATTTAAAATTGTAGAAGCAGGAACATGGTTTGCAATTTTAGTCGAAACCTCGTCCTTTTGTTCAGTTGAAAAATCGTTGACAATTTCCAAAAATATTTGCTCAACACTATCATAATGCCGATACAATCCACCACGGCTAAGACCTGTTTGTTCACATATATCTTTCATCGTAATGTCTTTATATCCTCGTTTAGAAAATAATTTATATGCTTCATCACAAATATTTTGTCTTGTTTTATCTCCCTTAAAACTCATTTCCTTGCCTCCTTTGCAACACTTGTGTCTCTTTCTATTATGCGACACGAGTGTTGCTTTGTCAATAGCACTTGCGATAATTCCAACGAATTAGCCCGAAAATTATATCTGCGTTAAAGACTTGCGCTAAACGGCAAGCGATGCAAGTGTCTATACACTTGCGAATTCCACGTTCCGGCTCCCGCCGAAACCTGAAAAATCCCGCTTATTGGGGACAGCCCCAAACCCTGCCAAACCTCGGGCCAACTTGGCCCGAAGCTCCGGCGCTCCGCTTGACTGGTTTACGGCGAAAATCGCGGTAGAACCAACACAAAAATCGAACATAGGTAAGCAGAACTCCCACGCTGTTCAAGCTGGCGTGGGAGTTCGTTTTTACCGCTTTGGCGTAAGGCGGTCGTATTGAATTTGTTTTTCTCCTGTGGAGAGGCATAGTTTTTCTTTATAAAGCATGGTATAAATGGCCTGGCCTTTTGTGTAATCTGTCCGCTCCTTTGGAAAAAAAGAACGGCAATAATAGGTTCCACTGTCCTCGTTCTTTGCGATGAAAATATAAATATCTTTCCCTCCATGCGGGGTAGAAAGTAAATAATCAGCCTCTATCAGCGAAAATTGATTTTGTTTCGTATTATAACGAAACACTAATCTATTATCATCAAGGAGCTGCTCCATGCTCATAAGCGGTTCAAATCTGTTCTGGATCAATCTTAGGTAGCGGCTTTCGGTGATTCCTTCATAAGTAATGATACCCCTGAGGATTTCATTAAAAACCGTTTCACGGTTCTGTTTAGCAATCCGCAAATCCTTCAGTTTTCCCAATCCCATCAGATGGTGGAAATCCAGTCTTGAAAATCCTATGATTATCTCAATCGTTTTCCCCTTCCTCCCAATAATAATCCGGTATTGTGTATCTAATAGTTTTTCAAATGCCCTTGTACATTCCAACAACTTATCCATATAAGAATTCTCCCCGTGATAAAAGGAAAGCCGCCCTGTATAAACAAGGCGGCTTTGAGCATTTTCCTTCGGCATCTGCCTACTCCGGTTTGAGGTTACTGCACAACCCCTACTGAAAGCTCCGCATAACAAGGCTTTCCGGTACGCTATTATGCTTCAACGCTTGACAGACACACGCCGTTGCCTGTCTTGTACTATTATTATATCCAAAGTCAAAAAATATGTCAATGAATTTCAGATAATCCAATTTTAAATTCTTATCCACTAAATTTTAATCTATCGTCCTCCCACAATCTCTACTTGGGCGGTGCTTGTCCGGTAACGTGATAAGCTCGTATTTTTATTTTTTCCCTTATTTATGGGTATATAGCCACTTTCCTTTTAACAACGGCCCAACTGGTCCTGTGGGGGTCACAGGGGCCACGGGAGAAGCAGGCCCAGCGGGCCCAACAGGGGCGACAGGAGCCACGGGAGCAACCGGGCCTGCGGGAGTCACAGGAGCTACGGGAGCCACAGGGAGAAGCAGGCCC
>BBZN01000103.1 GCA_001304855.1 Clostridia bacterium UC5.1-1D2 | reverse complement strand
AAACACATACCTTCAAAACCACATATTGAATTCCAAACCAAACCTTCTCTTCTCAAATCCTTAACCTTCTGGATAAGCCCTCGACCGATTAGTATTAGTCAGCTCCATACATTGCTGCACTTCCACCTCTAACCTATCTACCTTGTCGTCTTCAAGGGGTCTTACTTCCTTGCGGAATGGGATATCTCATCTTGAGGGGGGCTTCACGCTTAGATGCCTTCAGCGTTTATCCCGGCCAGACTTGGCTACTCTGCCATAGGCTTGGTGCCTAACAGATACACCAGCGGTCTGTCCATCCCGGTCCTCTCGTACTAAGGACAGCTCCTCTCAAATATCCTACGCCCGCGCCGGATAGGGACCGAACTGTCTCACGACGTTCTGAACCCAGCTCGCGTACCGCTTTAATGGGCGAACAGCCCAACCCTTGGGACCTGCTACAGCCCCAGGATGCGATGAGCCGACATCGAGGTGCCAAACCACTCCGTCGATGTGAACTCTTGGGAGTGATAAGCCTGTTATCCCCAGGGTAGCTTTTATCCGTTGAGCGATGGCAATCCCACTTTCATACCACCGGATCACTAAGTCCTACTTTCGTACCTGCTCGACCCGTCAGTCTCGCAGTCAAGCTCCCTTCTGCCTTTGCACTCTTTGGATGGTTTCCAACCATCCTGAGGGAACCTTTGAGCGCCTCCGATACCCTTTCGGAGGCGACCGCCCCAGTCAAACTCCCCGCCTGACATTGTCCCCCAGCCAGATAATGGCTGCAGGTTAGAAACCCAATATCGCAAGGGTGGTATCCCAACATTGGCTCCACACAGACTGGCGTCCATGTTTCTAAGCCTCCCACCTATCCTGTACATGCAATACCGAATCCCAGTATCAAACTGGAGTAAAGCTCCATGGGGTCTTTCCGTCCTGGCGCAGGTAACCAGCATCTTCACTGGTATTTCAATTTCACCGGGTGCATTGTTGAGACAGCGCTCAAATCATTACGCCTTTCGTGCGGGTCGGAACTTACCCGACAAGGAATTTCGCTACCTTAGGACCGTTATAGTTACGGCCGCCGTTTACTGGGGCTTAAATTCAAAGCTTCGCTTGCGCTAACCTCTCCTCTTAACCTTCCAGCACCGGGCAGGCGTCAGCCCATATACCTCACCTTTCGGTTTTGCATAGACCTGTGTTTTTGCTAAACAGTTGCTTGAGCCTATTCTCTGCGGCCTGGTTGACCAGGCACCCCTTCTCCCGAAGTTACGGGGTCATTTTGCCGAGTTCCTTAACAATGCTTCTCCCGCCGGCCTTAGGATTCTCTCCTCATCCACCTGTGTCGGTTTACGGTACGGGCATGCATCACACAATAGCGGCTTTTCTTGGCAGCCGGAATCACACACTTCGCTACTTTCGTTCGCTCCGCGTCACGTCTTCGGATTGTTAAACGGATTTGCCTGCTTAACTCCTACCCCGCTTGCCCCGGTCTTTCCATTCCCGGGCTGTGTTGTCCTTCTGCGTCCCCACAGTTCTGATGATACATGGTACAGGAATTTCAACCTGTTGTCCATCGACTACGCTTTTCAGCCTCGCCTTAGGCCCCGACTTACCCAGAGCAGATCAGCTTTACTCTGGAAACCTTGGATATTCGGCCTGAAGGATTCTCACCTTCATCTCGCTACTCATTCCGGCATTCTCTCTTCTTAAAAGTCCACAGCTCCTTGCCGGTACTGCTTCTTCCCTTTAAGAATGCTCCTCTACCAACCGCCTTTCGGCAGTTCCTGAGCTTCGGTGGTGTGTTTCAGCCCCGGACATTTTCGGCGCAGGACCTCTCGACTAGTGAGCTATTACGCACTCTTTGAATGTGTGGCTGCTTCTGAGCCAACATCCTAGTTGTCTTTGAAATCCCACATCCTTTTCCACTTAACACACACTTTGGACCTTAGCTGCAGGTCTGGGCTCTTTCCCTTTTGACTGCCCAACTTATCTCGTGCAGTCTGACTCCCATACATCATTTATGCGGCATTCGGAGTTTGATATCCCTTGGTAAGCTTTGACGCCCCCGCAGGAATTCAGTGCTCTACCTCCGCTAAACTAATATGAGGCTAGCCCTAAAGCTATTTCGAGGAGAACCAGCTATCTCCGGGTTCGATTGGAATTTCTCCCCTATCCACACCTCATTCCCACCCTTTTCAACGGATGTGGATCCGGTCCTCCACGGAATTTTACTTCCGCTTCAACCTGGACATGGATAGGTCACCCGGTTTCGGGTCTGCTTCCACTGACTTCTCGCGCTCTTAACACTTGATTTCTCTTCGGCTCCGTCCCTTTAAGACTTAACCTTGCCAGTAAAAACAACTCGCCGGACCGTTCTACAAAAAGTACGCGGTCGCACCTTAACGTGCTTCCACAGCTTGTAAACACAAGGTTTCAGGTTCTCTTTCACTCCCCTCCCGGGTCCTTTTCACCTTTCCTTCACAGTACTATGCGCTATCGGTCACTAAGGAGTATTTAGCCTTGGAGGGTGGTCCCTCCTACTTCCCACAAGGTTTCTCGTGTCTCGTGGTACTCTGGATCCTGCTGCTTCCTATTGTTTTCGCGTACGGGACTTTCACCCTCTGCGGTCTGTCTTCCCAGACAGTTCCGCTAACAATTCGGTTCACGTTTGCAGTCCTTAACCCCAGCATGCACGCACGCTGGTTTGGGCTCCTCCGGTTTCGCTCGCCGCTACTCCCGGAATCGATGTTTCTTTCTCTTCCTCCGGCTACTTAGATGTTTCAGTTCGCCGGGTTCCCCCTGCATGGCTATGGATTCACCATGCAGTGGCTGAGGGTTGCTCAGCCGGGTTTCCCCATTCAGATATCTCCGGATCAATGGATATTTGCTCCTCCCCGAAGCTTTTCGCAGCTTATCACGTCTTTCATCGGCTCTTAGTGCCAAGGCATCCACCTTGTGCTCTTATCAGCTTAACCA
>BBZN01000102.1 GCA_001304855.1 Clostridia bacterium UC5.1-1D2 | reverse complement strand
AGCGGGCCCAACAGGAGCCACAGGAGCAACTGCACCATTTTTATAAGGAAAGCCAACTACCTATAAAAGCGCGGTTTTTCTAAACCGCTTCACTCGGATTGTTGACCTCGATAAATTCTTGTATTCTGCGGAGCTCGTCAGCGAACCTAAATATTATGCTGATGTTCCCGCCCTCGTACACCTTGATGTGGTCAACCAATTCAATCAGAACATCTCTTGTCAGCTTTTCAATATTGCCGTATTGCCTGAACGCTTTCAAAAACGGGTTTTCGGTATCAATGCCATTTTCAAGCTCTGCCTGTTCGGCCCGGAGCTTTTCAATGACTTCGTTTAGTGCCTCGGCCTGCTCTTCGTAGTCCTCTTTCATGTGGCGGTAGTCGGAGTGGGTAATTTCCCCGTCCTTCCAATCCTGATAGATTGCTTGTTTATACCGGGCGATTTTGGCAAGCTCCCGCTCCTTCTGCTCAATAGCGTCCGCCAGCTTCTTTGACTGGCTCTTGACGAGAGGAGCCCGGTTTATCCGTTCTATGGTCTTTGTGTAATCAACCGCCAGATAAACCTGTTGCTGTATCGCATAGAGAACGGCCACTTCTAAGCGGTTATGTTTGATTGTGTGTTTCGTGCAGGCGCTTTTGGATTGGTCTTTGTAGGTACGGCAATAATAGTAAACCGTCCCGCCTACCTTGCTTCGGGTCATAGCCTTACTGCAATCAGCGCACCGAAGAAAACCGCTGAACAGGTAAATCTGCTTTTTTGCGGAGCCGTCCGGGTGTCCCGGAGTAATAGCCGTTGTACCTTATCAAAAGTATCACGGTCAATAATGGCTTCATGTGTATTTTCTACGATATACCATTCGTCCTCTGGAACAACTTCCTGAACGTGTATCTTGTAACTTTTTACACGGTAACGGCCCTGTACCATATCCCCGCAATACATACGGTTTTTCAAAATTCCTGTAATCGTCACAGCGCACCACAAGGGCCGTTTTGCCGGGTCTACACTCGGATTTTGGTATTTGAGCCTAATCGCTCCCGCTTATAGGCGGCGGGGGAAAGTACGCCGTGTTCATTGAAATAATGAACAATCGCGTTTTTACTCATTCCGTCCAGAAACTTTGTGAAAATCTCCCGGACTACTTCGGCGGCTTCTTCATCAACTACTAAGGCGTTTTTATCATTGGGGTCTTTTATGTAGCCGTAAGCGGCGAAAGAACCAATATGTTCTCCGTTGCGCCGCTTCATATCAAATACTTCCCGGATTTTATCGGAAGTCTCGGCACAATGGTTTTCATTCAAAACACCCTGAATGGGAACCGCGATACTCCGCATATTCTGCGGCTCTTTGTAGCTGTCTAATGGCTGATGATAGAGGGAGATAAAACGGACGTTAAATCTCGGGAACCAATCATCTAAATAATAGCCCTGATCGCTGTAATTTCGGAAAGAACGGGCAGGGTCTTTTACAATCACACAGTTAATACGGCCTTTTTTAATGTCACCCAACATTCTTTGGAAATCGTCCCGCTCGTCATCGGTTGTACCGGAAATTCCATCGTCTACATACTCGTCAACAATAATATATTCGTCTCCGTCATTAAAGCTGGCAATATGTTCTTCAATGATAGCCCGCTGATTTGAAACACTTTCGCTCTCGTCATTGTTTCGGGCATCCTCTTTAGAAAGCCGGATATAGATTGCAATTCTCCATACCCTGAATTTTTGTTTTATCGTATCTGTGATAGTACGGCTTCTGCGTGCCATGTGAACCTCCTTCCCCTATCACGTTACACCTATATTATACCCCTTATAGGTGCGGTGAACAATGTTGTCGAGCCCTTGCAAATCTCGTCCAGAGGCCGACACAAGCGGCCTGAAGGTTGGTTACAGGCCGCTTTTTTACGTTGTAGGAAGTCAGTGAAACAATCTTGGAGGGGCGGGGCGCTATCCAGAAATTCCAGTTTTACGCCCATATCGCCCACCCGAAAGCAGTACGGATTTTTTACTTTGCGGAGCACCTGCGCCGCCCGCTGTTCTCTCGGAACTGTGTTATCGAAGGCCAGCCCGGACACGTCAACTAAGTCCTCTTTGTTGACCGCCGTTATATCAACGCCAGCCAGCTCCGATAAATGAATTTGTTTTTGCATGGATATTCGCCCCCTTTCTTCCATGTGTATGTCATTCCCTGATTGTCCTATGAGGAAATGACAAAAAGGCGGCCCGTTCTCACGCGCCGCCCTTTGCCATCTGCTCATAAGACCTCGGGCCAAGTTGACCCGAGGCCAGAGCAGCGAAGAAAGGTTTAGTAGGGGCTCTGGCAATAGAGGTCATGGCAGGCCTGTCACTCAGCATACGCACCCTTCGTATCCGGGTATCTTTTTATGAAATTGTCAAGCTACACGGGGGAGCTTCAAGCCTCGGGCCAACTTGGCCCGAGGTAGTTATCCCTCTCAATAGCCATGAGAATAAACGGGCAAAATCGGGCCGGTTTAGATACGATTTTTCAAAAAAATTTCCATGTTGCGGAGCCCGCGCTCAATTGAAGTCCGAACTGTTTTCTCATGGACTCTCTCGGCTTTTGCAATTTCAGTTTTGCTCATTCCGAGTATGTAATGGCCGTAGACCCTCCGGCCCTGTGTATAAGGGAGAGCGTTCAGGGCAGCGCGGAGCTCCTGCGCCGTAACCTTGCGCTCGTAAAGCTCACAGGGAGAAAGGGCAACAAAAAGAGCTTCGTGCTCGATACCGTCCCCGGCGTCCAGCGAAAAATACGCTTTGTTCCAGTACACACGGCGGATATAGTTCCTCTCCATGCGCTCGGCTTCGGCCAGAGCCGCCGCCACTTCGTCAGAGACTTCCACAAACAGGTCGTTATGATAAAACGGGTACAGATCCCGCAAGTTGATTTTCTTCATGGTGATACCTTCATTTCGGTTTTGGTGGACGAGTGAACTGAAATGGAGAGGGAGGGGAGCGGCAGCGGGGCAGTTCCCCTTTGATTGGAACCTTGGGCCAACTTGGCCCGAAGCCAGTTTGCGGCAAAAGAAAAGCGCCCGAATGGCATATGGCCATACGAGCGCAAGAATGACAAGAATCGACTATGTGATACGCATAACTATCCCGTTGATAGATATGACTTTTTTTCGCAAGCCGATATTTGTAGAATTATGTCGTAGATAGAGAAACACGGCGGCAACCTCCTTGTACCGCCGTGTCCTTAAAGAAGCGCGACTTTACCACGCCCCCCGCTATTTCATTTTTCAAAAACAGGGG
>BBZN01000101.1 GCA_001304855.1 Clostridia bacterium UC5.1-1D2 | reverse complement strand
AACGAGAGCATTGTCAATCTTCGTCGTTTCAGGCCCTACCTTGATTGTGGGCGAATTGCGCAGCCCTTCCGGTCCCTCACCAGCAGGCCACTTATAGTGTATGGTTGCGCTGTTGGATACGTCCGCCTCCTCCCATTGGGTGCCTCCCGTCTGATTAAAATAATCAGAATTAACCTTTGTTTGGTATTTAATTGTATAGTTTTTTTCAGTCCTTGTGGAAGCATTATCCTTAATAAGGCGAATTGTCAATCGTAGGAAGCCGCCGTTCAATTGTGCCATCTCGAGAGTATCCGCAGATAGAGGAATCTCTCCATTATCCCTGTGATCTCGAGTGTGCTCACGTCACTAAATTCAAGTCCCTTCCCCAAGATATCCTGAAGATACAACTCCTTAAAACTGCGGCCGTCCGTCTGAACCGTCACAGTCCAATCTATGACCCTGGTTGCCGGATCGAATACTCCAGTCTTTCCAACCATAGGAAGCCGCCCTGCCCAGTCTTTCGGAATCTCAACCTGACTCTCAACCGCTGCCTCAGGTATATAACAGACCCGCTTTCATCCCGAAACTCCGCTTTGTTTTTAAATATGAATGAGTCCTTGTCGGGCGAGGCCCACATATCTCCCATTTTTTCATTTGTTATCCTGGTAGAATATTTAATGGTCACCTGGGTTCCCCCCGGCAGAGTACTCCCTGGCAGAGCATAGCGCAGCTCTCCCCTGCCATCGGAATTCGTAAATACCTCTAGAGTCCCCGGATCGCCCCCCCCCCCAGGTACTTCCGCCGTAAACTCTCCTTCAACATATTCCATACCATCCGGCAGAACATCCACAATCCCCGACGGGCCGACCCCCAATATAACCATCTACAGGATGTGTGTAAGTTATAGTCCAGTCAACATAACCTGTTCTATCGTTGATTTCCCCGGTTTTTTCCATCTCCGGCGGTTTGGGCACCCAGTCCTTTACCACAATGCTGACACTTTTACTTCCGGGCAGCTCAATCTCCACCACTCCCTGATCGTTTGCATCCGCTGCCTCTGCGCCCAAGTTACAGCCAAACCACATGCTGACATCTATGAGGTCTTCAAACGTTGTCCCGCCGCCCCCTGGGGATGCTACCATAACGGGAATAAACTCCAGCGTCAGCTCTGTCCCCCCCGCATCCCAGCTTAGCGTTCCAAACTTAATTGCCAAACCTGTAAAGTTCACGTACAAGTCCTGGGATCCGCTCTGCTCCGGCGCTTTTAATCCCTCTGGCAGCTCTACCTTATATTTGACACGGGTAGCAACATCTTCCATACTGGCTTTGTATATCAAGAGAAACAGGTCGCTGTCCTTGTGAATTTCGTCGCCATCAGCTAAAGGAGCCTTTCCAGGCGCATCATCGACGGACAGATATAATTCCAGCTTATCACCCTCATCCACATTCAACGGAAGGGGATCTCCATCCCGAGCCACCTTTAAATTCAAGCCCATAATATTTAATGAACCGTCCTCCTCCAGCTGAATCGAATCCACACGGCAGGGAATCCAGACCGTGTGTTCTCCAACGGGCGTTTCCTTGCCATCCTCCTTTTTGGGGGTGGAGGGGGTGGCATCGGAAGGGGTGGAGGGCTTTGAGGAACTGCTTACCATCACCCTCTCCCTGGGGATATGGACAGCTCCGCCACTTTCGTGCCGTCGGAGGGCGTGGCCTTAGGTTCATTCCCGGCCTCAGTCTCCTTCTTCTCATACAGGGGATTGTCTATGATTACGGAAAAATCCTCAAAGCCCTCAGCCTTTACCTTCTTCTCAAAGCCATTGGGCATTTCCATCGTAATGCGTTTCTCACCGGCATACACCAGTTTTTCCGGCAGTTCGATAAGCTCCTTCTCATCCGACAAATCCACGGCTGTTTTCCAATAGAGGAGATCATTTTCACCGATTATATCCCCATCTTCCAGGAGCTCTCCGTTTCTGTACAGCTCCACAGACGGTTTCGGCTCCTCCCTGGCCCACGCCGTCATTCCTGTCCCTGGCAGCGCATAACTGCTGCCAGGATACATGCTAACAGTTTTTTCTTTCTCATTCTCATTCTCATCCCTCTTTTGCAAACCTTCTATTTTCATCACAAAATGCTGGCGTTCCAGTATCCCAGTAATATTTTTAAGTATAACATCAAATTTCTGAGGAAGCAACAAATGTAACGAAACTTGTAATATAACATACCCTTTTTCTTCCTTCAATAATTCGTAAGTTTTTCTTCAAACTCCGTCCATGAATATCGTGTATAATAAATACAATTCGGACGCAGGTCCGGGATACGAAGGAGGACATAGTATGGATACCAACAAAAAAATTCTCATCGGCGCCATCGGCGCAGCCGTTGTGATCGGCGGTGCGGCCATCGGCCTGATTCTCAGCCGGACCCCGGAAAAGGCAGATCTCTCCACCATACATACAGAGGCGGCCACGGAGGCGGAGCCGGAGCCGGAGACCATGGCTCCCTCTGCAAAAGCTCCCACAGAAGCGGCCCCAGCGCCTGACAAAGCGGAAACAGCCGCCAGTGTCACAGCCGGCATTGAAACCTATACATCGGGAAAGGTTTCCATCCAATACCCTGTTATAGACAAACTGGAGGATGCGCAAAAGCAGGAGCAGGTTAACGCCCTCCTGAAATCCAACGCCCTCTCTGTCATAAAAGCCAACGGCATTGACGAGGCAAAGGACAGCCTTTCCATCAAATGCAAGGTTATATCCATAGACAGGAAGCGGCTTACGGCCACCTACACAGGCAGCCTGACCTCTGAAGGAGGGGCATATCCTGTGAATCTATTCTATTCCAATACCATTAACCTGCTTCAGGTTCAGGATCTTGGCATGGAAGATTTCTCTGACGCATATACGATGGCTGGTTATGTGCTGAGCGATGATGTGAAATTCTCTGGCATTTCTTCCGATGTGGAGGCGGAGGTTTTGGAATACCGCAGCGCCCTGGACATTGACGCCCTGTCAAAGATTTTCGGTTCGGCTGATTTCCCCCTGGATTCCGGGACGCAGTGGCCTGAATCCTTCAGCTATGAAAAGCAGGGAACCATCTTTTTCTCAATGCCTGTTCCCCACGCCCTGGGCGATTATGTGCTGGTTTCCTTTGACCCCTCCACCAAGTAAAGGGTTACAGTAAATGACTCCCAAATCTGCAAGATTTTACAATACAGTTGATATCAAAAAGTATTTGATATATAATTATCATAATTCTAACTGACAAAGGAGCAGCAACAACCATGGATAATGTAATGATTTTTGACCACCCGCTGATTCAGCACAAGATTTCCATTCTGCGCAACAAGGCCACGGGAACCAATGAATTCCGCGCTCTCATCGAAGAAATCGCTATGCTTATGGGGTACGAAGCGCTGAGAGATCTGCCTGTGGAGGATGTGGAAGTGGAAACGCCCATTGAAACCTGCATGACCCCCATGATTTCCGGCCGCAAACTGGCGGTAGTTCCCATTCTCCGGGCAGGTCTGGGCATGGTCAACGGTATTTTGGCGCTGGTGCCAAGCGCAAAGGTAGGCCATATCGGCCTGTACCGCGACGAGGTAACCCATGAGCCCCATGAATATTACTGCAAGCTTCCCAATCCCATTGAGGAACGCACCATCATCGTCACAGACCCAATGCTGGCAACGGGCGGTTCCGGCGTGGCCGCCGTAGATTTATCAAGCAGCATGGAGGCAAAAAAATCAAGTTTATGGCGATTATTGCTGCTCCGGAAGGGCTTCAGCGTCTCCAGAAGGCGCATCCGGACATTCAGATTTACGTGGGCCATCTGGATCGCTGTCTCAATGAAAATGCCTATATCTGTCCCGGTCTTGGAGACGCAGGGGATCGCATCTTCGGAACTAAATAAGAGAACTGACAAAAAGGGG
>BBZN01000100.1 GCA_001304855.1 Clostridia bacterium UC5.1-1D2 | reverse complement strand
CCAGATGAATCAGACCTCTCAGGACGGCCAGATGTCCCAGGCTCCACAAAACAGCCAGATAAACCAGGCTCCTCAGGATTATCTGGCGCCTCAGGCAGACCAGACTTCAGATTTTTCCCAGACACCCGCCTGCAGTCTCAGATGCCCCAGCAGTATCAGCAGCCTCAAATGCCCATGCCACCCCATAGCCCCAGCAGTATCAAACGCCCCAACAGCCCATATTTCAAATATACCAGCCCTTTTGTCAATGTTAACAGAACATTAGCCAGGCTTTTCTGCTGTAAGCGCCGGAAGCCATTGTAAAAATGCATAAAATGTTTTTTCATATTCTTCAATCTTTGTGCAGACTTTTTTCACGTCCTGTGCTATTATAATTAACGTAAACCCCCCAATACATTATATAGTTTTTGCTACACCCATAAGAAACGAAATACCT
Organism: Clostridia bacterium UC5.1-1D2; assembly: GCA_001304855.1. GTDB lineage: Bacteria > Bacillota > Clostridia > Lachnospirales > Lachnospiraceae > Enterocloster. The sequence continues at coordinate 4,040 of BBZN01000100.1, read as the reverse complement.
TCTCCTAAAATGACCAGTTCCCCGACTGGTCATTTTACTTTTCCCAAATATACCGGAAACATCCTTTTAGTGAAAATAAATAAAATTTTTTCTAAATTTCCCTTATCTTTGTGCAGACTTTTTCCACTCCTCATGCTATTATAATTAATGTAAACCCCCCAATACATTATATAGTTTTTGCTACACCCCATAAGAAACGAAATACCTTCTCCTGAAATGACCAGTTCCCCGACTGGTCATTTCACTTTCTGTTTATCATTTCCTGCAAAGCAGGTAATACAAACAGATCCGCTTAAACTTAGAAAAAATATATTTGGTGACTTTAAAAATCTTTTTATTTTTTCAAAAAAACTCTTTACAAATTTGAAGCCATATGGTATTATAAACAAGCTGTCGCTGATACAGACAGCAGCAACGTAAAAGCCTGATGGTCAAGCGGCTAAGACGACGCCCTCTCACGGCGTAAACCCGGGTTCGATTCCCGGTCAGGTCATAAAGTAATCCGTGTACCGCATAGAGCGGCACGCGGATTTTTTGTGTCTCTTTGTAAGTAAACCTCGTTTATTAAGGAAGCGTCAGCGCTCAGTACCCAGCGCAGAATTACAAGGGCATAGCCCGCGCCACTACAACTCATCCGCAGGCTATGCCCCATTTTTTCACCCGGCTTTGTAAACCCTATGAATAGAGATTTCTCACTTTAAAATCCTTCTCCAGCTCCCGCCTCTGATCTTTTTTGGCAATATCCGCCCTCTTGTCATAAAGCTTTTTACCACGGGCCAGACCTATCTCCACCTTCACCAGACTCCCCTTAAAGTAAACCCTGAGAGGAACAAGTGTAAATCCTTTTTCTGCAATCTTTCCTTTCAGCTTCAGGATCTCATTCTTGTGAAGCAGAAGCTTTCTCACACGCAGCGGATCCTTATTGAAAATATTCCCCTTCTCGTAAGGACTGATATGCATCCCTGTAACATAGACCTCGCCTTTGTCAATCTTAATAAAGGCCTCCTTGATACTGCATTTTCCCATACGGATGGACTTTACCTCCGTACCGAAAAGCTCAATTCCCGCCTCGTACTTTTCATCCACAAAATAGTCGTGGTATGCCTTCTTATTGTTTGCGATTAATTTAATACTTTCCTTCCCCATATCCTTACTCCTCTTTTTCCAGTTCTCCATCCCAGTCCCTTGCCAGAATGAAATCCACCGTCCGCAGCAGCTTGTCCGTACCTGCCACCTGCACCCGCACCGGCTGGCCCAGTTTGTAGGTCCTCTTGGTCATTTCACCTACCAGCTCGTAATGCTGCTCATCAAATATATAGTAGTCGTCTCTCAGTTCCGTCATGCGCACCAGGCCCTCCACTGTGTTTGGCAGCTCCACATAAAGCCCCCAGCCTGTAACGCCGCAGATAACGCCCTCAAATTCCTGTCCGATAAACTGCGACATATATTCACATTTTTTAAGCTTATCCGTTTCCCGCTCCGCCTCCTCGGCCCGCCGCTCCAGCGCCGACGTCTGGACGGCCACCTGGGGCAGAATCCGTTCATAGTGGGCTGTACGCTTCTCCCCCAGACCGCCTCTCAGGTTTTCCTTGATAATCCGGTGTATCTGCAAATCCGGATACCGTCTGATAGGAGAAGTGAAATGTGTGTAATATCTGGTAGCCAGACCGAAATGACCGGAACACAAGGTTGTGTATTTAGCCTGTTTCATGGACCTGAGGGTCAGCCTGGACAGCAGCGCTTCCTCCGGGCTTCCCTCGATTTTATCCAACAGCTTCTGCAATTCCTTGGGATGAATCTCTCCCTGCTGCATTTTTATAAAATATCCGAAATTATTTATAAATGTGGCCAGCTGCTTCATTTTCTCCGGATCCGGATTGTCATGGCTCCGGTAAAGGAAGGGCAGAGACTGCCAGAAATAATCTTCTGCCACCGTCTCATTGGCCAGCAGCATAAAATCTTCTATGATCCGGGTTGCCGCATTCCGCTCATAGGGCCTGATATCCACCGGCTTTCCCTGAGGATCCAGAATAATCTTGCTCTCCGAGAAATCAAAGTCGATCGCGCCCCTCTTTCTGCGCTTTTCCCTGAGAATGTCCGCCAGTTCCTTCATTAAACCGAACATTGGCACAAACTCCCTGTATTCCTCCATCACAGCTTCATCCCCGCCGGTAACAACGGCGTTGACAGCAGTGTAGGTCATGCGGCGATCCACATGGATCACTGTCTCTGCAATGCGGTGGCCCAGCACATTTCCCTGGCTGTCCACCTCCATAATACAGCTTAAGGCCAGGCGGTCCGTACCTGCATTCAGGGAGCAGATACCGTTGGACAGCTTGTGGGGCAGCATAGGAATCACACGGTCTACCAGATATACGCTGGTGCTTCTGCGGAATGCCTCCTTGTCCAAAGGACTTCCCTCCCGCACATAGTGGGTCACATCTGCAATGTGGACGCCCAGAGTGTAGACTCCCTGGTCATTTCTGCAGACTGTAACCGCATCATCCAAATCTTTGGCATCCTCGCCGTCAATGGTCACTGTGGGAAGATGCCTTAAATCCAGCCGGCCTGCCAGCTCCCCGCTCCAGCCCGGGCAGGAAACCAGATCTTCCAGCGTATAGCTTCCCTCCCAAAGGGCAAAACCGCCGGACTCTCCGGATGTTTTGATCTCCAGCTCTCCGGGTATTCCCTCAATCTCGTCCATAACCTCCTGGGGAAATTCCTCCGGCAGGCCATAAGCCCGGACGATGGACAGTATATCAGTGCCGGGATCATTTACATGTCCCAGAATCTCTTTTATCCTGCCCTCCGGCTTCCGTTTGCCGTCACCGAAATCCACCATCTTTACCACTACCTTGTGGCCTGTTACAGCCCCCATATCACACCCCTGGGAGATAAAGATATCCTTGGAAATCTTCTGGTTGTCGGGTATCACAAAACCAAAATTCTTGTTCTTCTGGTAATATCCCACAATCTCCTTGTTGGCCCGCTCCAGCACGCGGATTACGGCTCCCTCCGCCCTGCGTCCGCCGCCGCCCATACCGCTTTTTCGGCCGCCGCTTTTCCCCTGGGACTCCACAACGATCTGCACATGGTCTCCGTGGAGGGCAGAACCGGTTTTCTCTTCAGGAATAAATACATCCTGCTCCATTCCTTCCACGCTCACAAAGCCAAAGCCTTTGGAATGGCCCGAAAAACACCGTTGACGGAGAACGACTCCGGTTTTCCGTATTTTCCTTTTTTAGAAATCCCTATCCTGCCCTCTGACACCAGCAAATCCAGGACTTCCTGAAGATCCCCCTCTGTGATTTGGGAATATTCAGAAGCATAGCCAGCTCTTTGGCCTTCATGGGCACGTAATCTTTATCCTTCATCAGTTCTGCCAGCATCTGCTTTCGCTGTTCCAATATTTCTTTTTCCATTTTACCTCTTTTCTGTCCAGCCTGCCATATAAAGTAACAAAACACCCTTATATATGTATACAAGGGTGTTTTGGTCACTTAACTTCTTTTCTCTTATTATCCCTGAGCCTTCAGCAAAACATTCAGGATAATGGTAATTACCATAAATACAATCGCTCCATATCTGGTAAAGTGCTCCAGAGCTCCCTCCATGGAACGTCCTTTGTTCTTGCTCCAGTAGCTGTCGCCGGAAATACCGCCGATGGCGCTTCCAAGACCGTTGGACTTGCCCTCCTGCATGAGAATCACGGCTGATATCGCAACACCAAGAATTACATATATAATTGATAAAATCACCTGTACCACTGACATATTTCTGCACCTCTCCACTTTCTTATAGTCAAACAAAATCATTCTATCATACTTTGTCCGAAAACACAACCGCTTTTACCGTATTTTTTGACCCGTAAGCCAGGCTCCCCGCCGCGATTCACAGCGGCCCTGCCGCGAAACCTGTCAGTTCCACAGCCGCGCTCTGTTTGCAGCGGCGGCGGCTGTATCTCCAAACAGCGTCAGCGGCATCTCCCGATAACGGCGGCTGTACCTCCAGATAGCGTCAGCAGCATCTCACGATAACGG
>BBZN01000099.1 GCA_001304855.1 Clostridia bacterium UC5.1-1D2 | reverse complement strand
TATACTATGAGAGAGATGGCGAGAGAGCTACCGATAAGTGGGCTAAGTCCGGTAATAACTGGTATTACCTGGATGATGCCGGTGAGATGGCGATTGACCAGTTGGTAGAGTACAGCGATGATTACTACTATGTAGATATCAACGGCGTTATGGCTTCCAATCAGTGGGTAGCGATTGATAATGAGGACGCTGGCAATGACAATGAGCCAGACCATTACTGGTACTATTTCCAGGCTAATGGTAAAGCTTTAAAAGGCCCGGACAGCGGCAAGATTTCCTTAAAGACAATTAATGGCAAGAAGTATGCCTTTAATGATGAAGGCCAGATGCTTTATGGCTGGATTAAGACAGACGATCAGAGCATCTACAATGATGATGATGATGCTTGGCAGGAAGCAGAGTATTACTTTGGCGGCCAGGACGACGGCGCTATGACTACGGGCTGGCTGCTGGTTGATATCACAGATGAAAATGCAGACAGCGGCAACCAGGACTGGATTGCACCTGCATTTACAGATGATGAGGATCAGACCCGTTACTTCTATTTCAAGAGCAATGGTAAGAAGGTTAAGGCTTCCGCTGCTGATGAGATTAAAGAGCAGAGCATTAACGGAAGAAAATACGGCTTTGACGTATATGGCCGTATGGTTGCAGAGTGGTCCTTTGATCAGACTGAGAGAGCTTCCGGCTCAAGCTTAATTGCAGAAGGCAGCTTAGGAGACACAGCTTCGGACAACAGTGCAAGAATAGACCAGACACGTAACTGGAAATACTTCCAGAGCGTAGAGGACGGACGCAAGCTTACCAAGGACTGGTTCAAGGTAGTTGCAGCAGAGAACCTGGATGGAAGCAAGTATGATGACGATGCAGACGAGTGGTACTATGTAGATGGAAGCGGTAATCTGTACGCTAACCAGATCAAGACCATCAAGGGCAAAAAGTATGCGTTTGGTGAGACTGGCATCTGCTTAACCGGCCTGCAGTTTATCCAGACTGGCGCTGGCATTGGAAATATTGGTTCAACCTCTTATTTCGGCGATATTATGGCTGATGATGACGGTCGTTATAACTACGATGATGAGGATTCCTTCAATGCTCATGCTTCAGAGTTAGCAGAGATGGGTTATTCCTGCTACTATTTCGGTGATGACGGAGCCATGAGAACAGGCAAAGCTACTGTTGAAATTGACGGTGACAACTTCAGCTTCTACTTTGGCAAATCCGGTTCATCCAAGGGCGTTGGCAAGATTGGCGAGGATGACAACAAGTATTACAATTCCGGTAAGTTAATGTCTGCTGGCGGAGATGAGAAATTCCAGGTAGTTTATCCTGAATTTGATTCAGTAAATGGTACTGATGTTATCGGTTACAAGAAATTTGCGGATGCTTCTGACTTTGCAAGTAGTATAAGCGGTGTTATCTCAGGCGTTACTGTTCTGGATATTGATGATTTCAACAGCACATTCAGAAACGCTGACGGAAGCTATAAGACCTCCGCAACTTTGACAGATGGTGGTGCTGTTAGCGTTGCCAGTGTTTCACTGAGCGATTTAGGCTTAAGCGCCAGCAAGCTGAAAGACGATAAGATCAGCGACCTGTCAATCTATGTTTATGGAACAACCAGCGGCGGCACAACCACCTATACTCTCGGAGTTCCGACTCTTAAGAATGACGGTGCGTCTGTAGTAAACACCTCTGGCAGGGTTAGCGAGAATAATTCTAAGAATAAAGACGGCAATGATGTATATTACAAGTTAAGAAATGACAAGATTGTTGCTACTTTTGCAGAGAATTAATCTGAACTGAATATTAATCCGTTATAGGATGGGGGATATCTGTTTCGTAGCCTGGAAGGCTATGGGGCAGATGTCCCTTTTTAAAAGAAACCAATGGGTGTAGAGGAGGTAATATTTATGTGGAAAAAACGTATTGCAGTTATAGGGCTGGCGTGTTCGCTGTCCCTGGGAGCTGCGGTAGTTTCTTATGCGGACACAACAACAGGGATTACCATGGAAAACTGCGGCGCCTATCTGTTCGGCTGGCGTCCTATCGACTATGGAGAAGGCCGTTATTTTGCAATCCTGTCAGGAGGGAATACGCTGCAGGAATCTAACTCCGTTCTGAACAGAGGTTATGATTATGCCTTTACATTTGACAATTCCATTGCCAGGCCCTGGGGCCAGGTGCCGGATTTAGTTAATATAAATGGCATCTGGGGAATTCCTGAAAATTGGCCGCTACTTCCCGAAGGCAGCCAGCCGTATACGCGTATGACATTGACAACCAATAACAATAAACTGGCAACAAAGGAGCGGTATGTGGATATTGTCCATCTTCCCAGCAGCGTGCGGGCTTCAGACCTTCCGCCGGAAGTGCGTAAATACCTGATAAATGTGGACGGTTCTGATGCCGGCGCCTATGAAGGAACCAGTGTCTCAGGGTGGGAAAAGGATGAGAACGGGAACTCACATTATCTGAAATCTGACGGAACTTATGTGACTGACAGCTGGCTGACTGTGGATGAAAAGTCCTATTACATGGACGCCAATGGAATAATGCTCACGGATACCATAACTCCGGATGGACTTTACGTAAACGCAAAAGGAGAGAGAACCAAATATATCCCGGGCTGGGAACAGGACGAAAAGGGCTGGCGTTATGTAAAAAAGGACGGCTCAGATGCATCCGCGGCCTGGATACAGGACGCGGACGGACAGTGGTACTATTTTAATATGGCGGGTTACATGGTTACAGACGCCACTACGCCGGACGGATTCTATATCGACAGTAACGGGGTCTGGGACGGTCAGCCATCCTCAAATGCAGCGGCCAATCAACAAAAGCTGGGTCCGTCTGCAGCGGCAAAAGCAGCACAGGAGGGCTGGGAGGCTGCTGGAGATACATGGAAGTACAGGGAAGCGGACGGAAGCTATGTGACCGATGCCTGGAAACAGGATACAGATGGAAAATGGTATTATTTTGACAGTTCCTCTCTGATGCTCCGCAGCCAGACTACGCCGGACGGCTATGAAGTGGATGCAGATGGCGTTATGATTGAGTAATATAGCCGCATTATATACGATAGTCCTAAAAAATAAATATTGAGACACTTCCCTGCTGAGACTGTTTTTTCTCAGCAGAGGGGTGTTATTTTAATTGGCTCTTTGTCACAAGTTGTTGGAACGGGGGTTATTAAGTTCCCATCAAGTTTCAGGACAAGGGTACTTTTTATGTGGTTTCAAGCCTTACTAATTTTTGGATATACCAAATAAGTTTTTCTGGAAATGCTGCGCCAGCAATCATTCAGGTGACTCTGAATGCGAATCGGAAGGATATTGAGAATTACGACCAAAAGAGTGTTGGCAGTGTACTTTTCAGCATATCCAACATTTAGTATAGAACCAAAAATGTAAAAATCACCTCCACACTGAATTAAAAGTTAGGAGGTGATTTTATTAATTACATTTCTGCAGGAGCGTTATCTATATTTCTGAATCTTTTGTGAAATCTTCTTCACTCCACACCCCATCCGCACCAACATAAAAGCCATCTGGTGTAGTTGTATCAGTGACCATCCGGGAAGCCTCATCAAAATAATACCACTTTCCATCTCCGTCCTGCTTCCAGGCATTTGTTACATAGCTTCCATCTGCCAATTTATATTTCCAACTGTCTCCTGATTTCTCCCAACCCTCAGATGTTTCACCAGAGGCCGCTCCGGGCCCCATGTTAGGCTGGCTTTCTGTTGTCGCCTGCGAAGGATTTCCATCCCATACTCCATCAGGACCTACATAGAAGCCATCCGGCGTTACCCGATCTTTTACAATTTGGCATGCCATGTTAAAATAATACCATTTTCCATCTGTATCCTGAATCCAGGTAGATGCCGCATAGTAGCCATTTTTCTGTACGTATCTCCATTCTCCTTCTACCTGCATCCAGCCTGGCATATAAGCGGTTTTTTCGCCCTTTGCATTTACATAGATTCCGTCCGGAGTAACAGCATCAGCCAGCATATATCCGTTTTCATCAAAATAATATGTTTCCTCATCCAGTTTCATCCAGCTATTGGTTACTAATGTACCGTCATTCTTGCGATACATCTTGTGTCCGTTTGATGTCTCCCAGCCGGCCGTGGTGGTTCCTGCATAGCGCCGGCATCGGAACCGTCCACATTGATTAAATATTTACGTACCTCTGCAGGAAGCGTGGATGAATCTACGCCGCTTGGCAGATGGACTACGTCAACATAACGCTCGTTTGTGGACATGTTTTTATTGTTTGTAAGAAGCACAATCCGTGTAACCGCCTGAGTCCCCTCCGGAAGAAGACTCTCGTATTCAGGAATTGCCCAGATACCGTCAACATTTACTAAATCCGGCACCTGTCCCCAAGGTCTTGAATATTGGTTTGAGTAATTGGTATATCCGTAATCATATCCGCGGTTAAGAATCACATTGGATTCCTCAATGGTATTTCCTCCCACCAGGATTGCAAAGGCCCGGCCATTGCCGCAGTCAACGGGACGCCATTCAAAAAGATAGGCTCCACAGGTTTCCATAACAACAGTATTTACCGCCGTTTCAGCCATTGCTGTAACAGGGGAGGTGCCGGCAATGGCGGCCGCAAGGCTCAATACTGCAAAAAATGATGCTTTTTTCATAATAAAAGATTCCTTTCTATAAAACATAGTTCACTTGCCGTATAGCACAGCAGACTGAATGTAAATAAG
>BBZN01000098.1 GCA_001304855.1 Clostridia bacterium UC5.1-1D2 | reverse complement strand
TTTTACGGCTCCCAAATCATTTCCAGCCCCTTCCATTCTTCCCCCATAAAGGTTTGAACCTTTGGCTCTGCGTCCTTCACCAGCTTAAAACCCATGGATTCATAGCATTTTCGTGCGGGTAAGTTATTCTCAAATACCCCCAGGGCCAGCTTCTCAGCTTTCACAATTTCCAGTCCGAATTTTATTGCCAGTCCCACCAGTTCCTTCCCATATCCCCGCCCCCGCTTCTTATCATCCACTACGATGTAGCACAGTCTCAGGATTTTCTTTTCTTCGTCCATAAACCTCATAACCAACTGTCCGGCCGGGCCGTCCTGATCAAAGGCGGTCATCGTCCAGAAGCTGTCGTTATTTTCCTGTTCTCTGTAAAAATCATTCAACGCCTCCGCAGTCAGCGGGTAATCCCTGACCGTATCGGCGCAGCACAGACGGTAAACATACTCGTCCTTCAGCCAACCGGCCACAGCCTCTGCGTCACATGGTTTGTACGGCCTCAATCTCAGCATTTTATCCCTCCTGTTTCAGCTGTACGTCAAGGCGATCAAATCGTCAGCCTTTTACGGACAGTTTTCATATATTTACATTCGTTTCCGCCGGCTGTGCGCCACACTTTGCAGCAGATTCAGCCTGAATGAACGCGGCAAAGGGGGCTGCGTCCAGTAAATTTGGGCCAAATAAACCGCCAAGGCGGGGTACAGGCGGCGGAAATGAACGCTCAAACACGCTGTAGTACTAAGGCAATCCTATAATAAGAGTATGTCTTTGTCAACATATCCCGGAAATTTATATTTTTCTATTGACATTGTGCTTATATGTTATATAATGTACTTATTTAATAAGTACAATCGGAGATAAAGCAGGGGGAGACGTTCATGGAAATCATTATCAGCAGCAATACAAGCAAGCCCATTTATGAGCAGATCACATCCCAGATAAAGGCGGCCATCATGAGCGGGGAACTGCGGACAGGGAGCCGATCCCCTCCATGCGCGCTCTGGCAAAATCCCTTCACATCAGTGTCATAACCGTTCAGAAGGCCTACGAAGATCTTCAGAGGGACGGTTTTATTGAAACGACTGTGGGAAGAGGGAGTTTTGTATCCGCCCAGAATAAAGATTTCTATCAGGAGGAGCAGCAGCGCAAAGCCGAGGAGCATCTCCAGGAAGCCGCCGAAATCGGGCGGGGCAGCGGAATTTCTTTAAAGAAACTTATAGAGCTTTTAACCTTATTTTATGAGGAGGAAGAGTAAATCATGGAACCTATTTTACTTGTTAAGAATCTTTCCAAAGCATACGACGGCTTCCGGCTGGAGGACGTGTGCCTGGAGATACCCAAAGGCTCCATCGTAGGGCTTATCGGAGAAAACGGCGCAGGCAAAAGCACCACGCTCAACGCTATACTGGATTTAATAAAAAGGGACAGCGGGACTGTCACCTTCTGGGGAGAAGAACTCTCCGCCAACCCGCACAGGCTGAAAGAAGATATTGGAGTTGTGTTTGACGATATCAATTTCTATGAAACCCTGACGCCTGCACAGATTGGCAAAATCTGCGCAAAGGCGTACAGGCAGTGGGATCCCGGCCAATATGCAGAGCTGGCGGAAGGTTTTCGCCTTCCGCTGCACAAGGAAATTAAAACATTTTCCAAAGGTATGAAAAGGAAGCTCTGCATCGCTGCGGCTCTCTCCCACCATCCCAGGCTTCTTATTCTGGATGAACCTACCAGTGGGCTGGATCCGGTGATGCGGGAAGATATTCTGGAGGTATTTCTGGATTTTGTCCAGGATGACGAACACTCCATCCTTATGTCCTCCCATATCTCCACTGATTTGGAGAAAATTGCCGACTATATTACATTTATCCACCAGGGAAAGGTTCTCTTCAGCAAAAACAAAGACCAACTGATCTACGGCTACGGCATTATCCGCTGCACCTCTGCCCAGTTTGAAGCTATCGCCAAAGATGAAATGCTGGCCTGGCGGAAATGTGACTATCAGTGGGAAGTCCTTGTGGCAGACAAAGAGGCTTCCAGGCGTAAATACAGGGATATGGTGGTTGACAACGCCACCATTGACGATATACTTTTACTCTATGTGAAGGGGGAGCATTCCAATTGAAAAGCCTAATATTAAAAGATATTTTAAACATCTGGCATAATGTGAAATCTCTGGGTTTTATATTTGCTTTTCTGATAATCACCCTCATTCCCCAGGGAGGGCTTGAATCCTACATTATATTCGTCTGTATTCTGTGCAGCACAATGATTATTACTACCTTTAACTTCGACGAGCACTCCTGCTGGGTCAAATATGCCATGATTATGCCTATTTCCAAGAAGGATTATGTTATGGGCAAGTTTGCGACTCTCCTTATCTTCTGCGGAGCGGGAGTGGGAGCTGCTGTTGTATTGGGAATCGCAGGGGGCTTATATTTAAAAATTTTATAGCGCTTGAGCCCGTTACAGCCGTGAACCTGTTCTCAGCTGCAGCCGCAGGCCTGCTGATATCCGTGGTGGCAGGCAGCACTTCCATCCTTCTGCTGTTCCGGTTCGGCGCGGCCAGGGCCAGAATTTTGTCTCTTATCTCTATTGCGGTTCCCTTTGCCATTATCTTCGGGATATATAAACTAATGAAGATGGGCGGAATTTTACCGGGCGGGCGGGCCCCTGCCCCTTTGCTGTGGACGGCTCCTGCCGCAGCCTTTCTGTGGAGTTACGGCATGTACAGGGCCAGCTACAGGATATTCTGTAAAAAAGAGCTTCTTCATTAGGCCGCCGTTCATAAAACAGCGTCATCCGGCAAAACGGGCGTATCGTTTAAAAGCGGAACGCCCCTTTTGTCACGCGTCAGAAACGCCAACAGGCTTTTTTACCCCCTGCCCGGTGATACCCCTGTTCATAAAAAAGGAAATCTCTGGAATACTTCTCTTTACACCGCTTAAAAGGTGTAGTAAAATCAAAGCGAAAACCTATTTTAATATTCGGATTTAACACTATTTTCCAGATTATACATTTGGCATAAGGGGGTGCTTATGGCAGCAAAAAATAAATCCAGAATTGAGGACCGGACTATTTTTGCCCTGGATATCGGGACCAGGAGCATTATCGGCATTGTGGGAATCGTGGAAGATGAGCGCCTGAAGGTGATTGCTCTGGAACGTGAGGAGCATACCAGGAGAGCCATGATCGACGGACAGATCGAGGACATTGAGCAGGTGGCAAGGCTGGCTTCGGCTGTGAAGAAGCGGCTGGAAAGCAAGCTGGGATTTCCGCTGACCAAGGTGTGTATTGCAGCGGCAGGGCGGGCATTGCTGACACAGAAGGGGACCTACGAACTGGAATTTCCGGAGACGGTCAGAATCACTCCGGAGATTATCAGCCGACTGGAGTCAGGCGCCATCAGCCAGGCGGAGGAGGCGTTTTCCGCTGAGGAGGAATCCTGTTTTGAGCGGCCTTTTTTCCTGGTAGGCTACTCTGTACTCACGTATTCCCTGGACAACTATAACTTTTCCACGATCCTGGATCACAAGGGCAGACATTTAAAGGCGGATATTATCGCTACCTTTCTTCCCAGCCAGGTGGTTGAAAGCCTGTACGCAGCCATGAATAAGATTGACCTTGAGGTGGTCAGCCTGACGCTGGAGCCTATTGCCGCGATCAATGCTTCCATACCCAGGGATTTGCGCCTTTTAAACCTGGCCATGGTGGATATCGGAGCCGGAACATCGGATATCGCAGTATGCCGGGACGGAGGAATTACAGGTTATACCATGGCTATACTGGCAGGAGATGAGCTCACAGAAGCCTGATGAAACAATACCTGGTGGATTTCAAAACTGCGGAAAAACTTAAGTTCGGCCTGTCCGATCAGGAGGAACTGGTCTTTAACGACATTCTCGGCTTTGAGCAGAAAGTCAAGCGGGAAGAGGTCCTGGAGTGTGTGAGGGAACCCCTCCAGGCCATATGCAGTGAAATTGCCCGTCAGATTGTGGATCTGAACAACGGGGCGCCCTCCGCCGTGTTTTTAGCAGGCGGCGGAAGCAAAATGGTGGGCTTAAAGGAGTGCATTACGGAAAATCTGGGAATGGACGGCAAACGGGTGGCCATTGTGGGAAACAACTTCGCCCTCAGCGCATTTTCCGATGAGTACGACCTGAACAATCCTGAGTATGCCACTCCTCTGGGTATCGCGGTATCCGCAGGCTTAAATCTGATCAATGACAGCTTTCAGGTTACTTTAAACGGCAAGCCTGCCAAGTTGTTTAAAAGCGGCGTCTTTACGATTATGGACGTGCTGATGATGAACGGATATGGTTATAAGCATCTGGTCAGCCGGTCCGGGCGGAACATAGTGGTTCAAATAAACGGAAAACGGCTGGTTATCCCCGGCGCGCCCTCTGTTCCTGCGGTTTTGAAGCTTAACGGAAATGATTGCTCAATGACGGAACTGATTCATGCGGGAGATACCATTGAGTTTCAGCCCGCTGTCTGCGGCAGGGACGCCTCAGCAGCCGTCAGCGATGTTCTGAAACCCGGATTTAAGAATGTAACTGTAAACGGACGCAAGGCGTCGCCCGGAACGAAGCTTCATACGGGCGACGTAATCGTGGCCGAAGATTTATTGGAGGAAAGGAATGCCTCCGGGAAGGCTGCCGGGAGTCCTGTCAAGGAGAGCCTTACAGCCGCGAACCATGCAGGGCCGGGGATTCACGATGTGGATTTTGCTGAAGAGGAGGCTGCGGCGGGCCTGGGCTGGGGAGAACGTCACTCCGACGGGCCTGGCTGGGGAGAGCGTTACTGCGGCGGGCCTGGCTGAGGAGAGCGTTGCGGCGGCGGG
>BBZN01000097.1 GCA_001304855.1 Clostridia bacterium UC5.1-1D2 | reverse complement strand
CCCCTTTCTTTAGGGGGAGTTTATTTACATCCCCAGCTATATGACTGCTATCGAAGGGCGGCGGGGCTGTCTCCCATATACTGAAATTGCCGGACCGGTTCCGGTTAACGCCACAATCCCATGACCAGCTGACAGGCAGTTTCAGTTACGCCGCAGAGAACCATCACAAGGATGGGATTCATTTTAAAACGCATCAACAGTACCAGGGCTCCTGCAAAGACAGCGGCTGCCCGGAGGTTCATTGTGCTGATATGGATGGCGGCTGCCCCTGCTCCCCAGAAGGCGGTTACCAGGATGCTGACTCCGGCGGCTCCTATGAGGGCCACAACCCCGGGCCGCAGCGAGGTGAGGACGCTTTGGATAACCGATAGATTGCGGTATTTCAGGTAAATCCGCGCCAGCAGGGTGACCAGGATACAGGAGGGGAGGACGCAGCCCGCTGTGGCGGCCAGGGCTCCCGGTGTACCGGCGATACGGGTGCCTACAAAGGTAGCTGCATTAATAGCGATAGGTCCCGGGGTCATCTGGGAGATAGTCACCAGATCCGTGAATTCCGCCAGGGTCAGCCAGCCGTGGAGCGTGACCACCTGGTTCTGGATCAGAGGCATGGCGGCATAGCCTCCGCCGAAGCTGAAAGCTCCAATCTGAAGAAAGCTGAGGAATAACTGAAGATATATCATTGGCTGTCTCCTTTCCCGGCTCCGGCTTTGCGGCTTTCATAGAGGCTTCGGACAATCCCTATGAGAGCGCAGACAAGGATAATAAGAATTGTGTTTACCTGATAGACATAGCTGGCTGCAAAGGCGGCCGCCATAATGAACAGGGCGCTTATCTGGCCGCTTCTTGCGACGCCGCAGCCCATTTCCCAGACGACCTGGGCAATGACGGCTCCCACACCCGCCTGCATTCCGTTTAACATCCAGCCTACGATCTGGTTGGAGCGGAAGGCTGCATAGCAGAAGGAGATAAGGGTAAGAATGGTGAAAGGAGGAAGTACGGTTCCCGCCACCGCAGTGATTACCCCTGCCAGGCCTGCCAGCTTATATCCCACCACGATGGCGCCGTTTACTGCTATGGGACCTGGGGAGGACTGGGCGATAGCCACCAAATCCAGCATCTCCTCCTGGTCGATCCAGTGATACTGATCAACAAACTTCTTTTTCATCAGCGTGACGATCACATAACCGCCTCCAAAGGTGAAGGCGCTGAGATAAAGGGTGGAAATAAAAATTTTCCATAACAATGATGCCTTGCCTGTATGGCTGCGGCCGGAGCCGGCGGTTGGGCTGTTCTGCATGTCTGCACCTCTTTTCCGTCTGCTGTTATAACAGCAGTTCTCTCAATTTTTTCATGTCGAGTATCTTGATTGTACCCCGTCCCAGGGAAAGAATTCCCTCTTTTTCAAAGAATTTAAGGGTTCGTGAAACTACTTCCCTGGCAGTTCCCAGATTTTTTGCAATCTGACCGTGGGTGGTGGATATACTTCCCGTGTGGGACTTTACCTGCTCGTCGGCCAGATAGGCAGCCAGCCGTTTGTCCAGGCTGGTGAAGAGGAGCTGTCCCATAGACCACATAACATCTGAAAAACGCTCCGCTGTCAGGCGGTATATATAGCTTTCCGCGTAGATGCTCTCCTCCATCACCTTGCGTATGCAGGCGGCGGAGGTAACCAGCAGGGTGGTTTCCTCCAGGGCTTCGATGTAGATGTCAAAGGTAATCTCCTGCATCATGCAGGAGGCGGAGAGGGTGCAGATCTCATCCTTTCCCAGACGGAACAAGGTGACTTCCCTTCCTTCCTCAGACTGGATATATGTTCGTATCTGCCCTTTCAAAACTAAGAGAGCGCCCAGGCATTCTTCGGTCCGGCTGTGAATAAACTGGCCGCTGCCGTAGGTGCGGATGTAGGAGCAGGCGGCCATCCGATCCTTTTGGAGGGAAGTTAAACGTTCCCAGAAGGGGTAACTGGTTTCAAGAATGGCTGGAATATCGCGGATGGTTTCATTCATGGGGGAGTCTCCTTTTCTCAAAGAAAGAATCGGGCCCGGCGCATCCATAAGACTGGAGGCACTGAGCCTGGGGGTGTGAGGCATATATAGCGGAACCAGAGTTACTTTCCATTGGAATTGCGTTCATCAATCAGATGGACCCCATGCTGGTAATGGTCCTCCATCAATTGCTTGGCAGCCTCATAATCCTGCCCGGCGTAGGCGTCCATAATCTGCCTGTGCTGCTGGATTGAGGTGGCCCGGTGCTCCTTGGTGCGGATAGCGTAGCGCATCAGCAGGTAGCGTATCATATTGTACCGCTTATAGGTTTCCTTTAAAAAACGGTTGCCGCAGAAATCGAAGAACACTTTATGAAAATTGTAATCTGCGTCAAAGTAAGCGTCGTCCCCCACAGCCGAGGCCATGGCAGCCAGATGGCGGTATAATTCGCTGGCAACCAGACGCGTGTGATCTCCCTCGGAGGAGAGCTGAATTGCATCACAGGAGAGGGATATGATAAAGTCGTTCAGTTCCTTGGAGTATTCGTAATCAAAATCGATTAACTGAGCCCCTGTTTTAGTGACCTCTTTAATAAACCCATCCTGGTTGAGCTTGTTAATGGCATCCCGCACAGGTGTGGATGAAACCTGAAAACGCTCCTGAAGCTCCCTGTTGGTCAGCTTGGAGCCCAGGGAGATACTGCCGTTCAGAATATCTGTTCTCAATATATTGTAAACCTGCTCGCTTAATGTGAGTTTATTAATATTATTCATCATATCATTTATTTCCCCATAATCTCCCCGTGTCTGATAATGCCTATTTTACTATATTATTCAGGCAAATGCAATAAAACATTCCCCGGAGGGCAGGGACAATTCATTTCTGCCTCAAAGCGCCCCATGATAACCCAGAGCAGCCAGCCTGACCGTACTCTGCTGCCCGGCGGCCGGCGGCTCTCAAATATGGCCTTACCTCATCTGCTGCAGCTATTGATGTACGCTGGGAATCTCTTCTGCACCTGCCTTTGGGGCCGACAAAAAATCATCTTGCAAAATCAGGCACAAAGAGATTCCCGGCGTACTTATTGTCAGAAGGAGGGAACCAAAAATGCCCTCTGTAAAAAATGATAAAATAATTTAAAAAACCTATTGACATTTGTTTAACATGCTGTATAATAAGACTTACAAAGATGATGCATCACGCATCATGCATCATAAGGCCGCGGACGATGCGAGTTATTGGTTTGGCATTGAAAACTTAATAAGATAGGGGGTAATGGTATTTTTGAGCGAATTCTACAGATGATTGTGAAGGTAATCACATCATTAAACGACTTGTTATGGGGGGACCTGTTTATACTGGAATTTTCCAATGGAGAGACCCAATTTGGTATTTCGCTGCTGGTACTTATTCTCATTCCGGCGGGCATTTACTTTACATGCAGGACCCGGTTTTTACCTTTCCGCCTCTTTCCTGAGATGATACGAGTGACTCTGGAGAAAAAGAGCGGTAACGACAAAGACTCTATCTCAGGTGTTCAGGCGCTGATTATCGCAACTGCTACCAGAGTAGGCATGGGAAACCTGGCCGGTGTTGTGGCAGCCGTATCCTTCGGAGGTGCGGGAGCTGTATTCTGGATGTGGCTTTCAGCGCTCATTGGCTCGGCCAGCGCGTTTGTGGAATCCACGCTGGCGCAGATTTACAAAGAGAAGGACCCTCTCTACGGCGGTTACCGTGGAGGACCTGCATACTTTATGGACCGTATGCGGATTATCACAAAGGTGAAACGCGAGGATATCTTTGTGAAGGACGTACATAGCGAAGCGGAATATATAGCAAGCGATCAGCAGACTTATTATATAAGGGGCTGTAAATTTACCTTCCTGGGCATGGCATTTGCGCTTTCCGGACTTCTGTGCTGGGCCGGAATCAGCCAGGTAGTAGCCAACTCTGTTACATCTGCATTTAAAAACGCTTTTAACATTCCTCAGATTGCCACTACCGTAGTGCTGGTTATCGTTTCGGCCTGCATCGTGCTGAGGAAGAATGCTACCGTAAAGGTATTGGATAAAGTAGTTCCTGTTATGGCGGCAGCTTATTTTGCCATGACGCTGTTTATTATCCTTAAGAACATTACTTATATACTACTGTATTCGGAGATATTTTCGGTCAGGCATTCGGTATAAGACCGATTGTGGGCGGCGGACTTGGAGCCGTTGTTATGAATGGAGTGAAGCGCGGTCTTTTCTCCAACGAGGCAGGAAGCGGTTCTGCTCCTTGTGCGGCTGCGGCTGCGGAAGTAACCCATCCTGTTAAGCAGGGGCTTATCCAGGCGCTCGGCGTATTTATAGATACACTGGTAATCTGCAGCTGTTCTGCGTTTATCATGCTGCTGGCTCCCAAGGAGGCCGTCGAAGGATTGATGGGAATGGATCTTCTCCAGGCTGCCATGAATTACCATTTAGGAAAATTCGGAGTTATTTTTATAGCGGTTATTCTGTTCCTGTTCAGCTTCTCCACCTTCATCGGCATACTTTATTACGCCAGATGTAACGTAGCCTACGTATTCGGAGATACCTGGAAGGCGCAGACCGGTTATAAGATATTCGCATTGATAATGTTGTTTGTGGGCGGAGTAGCAGCTTACACATTTGTTTGGGATTTAGGCGATTTGGGAGTAGGTCTTATGACAATCTTCAATATGATAGCCATTATCCCCCTTTCAGGCCAGGCGATGGCGGCGCTTAAGGATTATGAAAAGAACTATATGAGAAAAGGAGCCAAAGAACCGGAACCGGCAAAGCCCTTAAGCGAAGAAACAATTTAATATGAGAAACAATAAATAATATAAT
>BBZN01000096.1 GCA_001304855.1 Clostridia bacterium UC5.1-1D2 | reverse complement strand
TTCTCCTTCCGGCAGCGGCGGTTCTTCTTCCGGCGGCGGCGGTTCTTCCTCCGGCGGCGGCGGTTCTTCCTCCGGCGGCGCTCCCTCTGCCTCTTACGGCCATAGCGCCTCCGGCCCAACCCTTACCTCCGGAACCTGGAAGGAAGATGGCGGGAAATGGCGTTTTCTGGATGAACAGGGCAACACAGCATATTCCAGGTGGATTTTATCTAATCAGACATACTACTACATCGGTTCGGACGGATGGATGAAAACTGGCTGGCAATATATTGATAATGCTTGGTATTACCTGGATGAATCAGGTTCTATGGCTGTAAACTGGAGGCAGCTTAATGGAAAGTGGTATTATCTTACCGAAAGCGGATCAATGGCTACAGGATGGCTGCAGCTGCAAAACTCCTGGTACTATCTCAATCAGGACGGCTCCATGGCTACAGGATGGCTGCAGCAACAGAATTCCTGGTACTATCTCAATCAGGACGGCTCCATGGCCATAGGATGGCTGCAGCTGCAGGGTTCCTGGTATTATTTTTATGACAACGGCGCTATGGCTACAGGCGAAATCCAGATAAATGGGGAGCATTACACCCTTTCCGCAGGTGGAGCCATGCTGCCGTAACGGAATACCCATTCATAATTTCTGTGTGCAAACAGCTTTCGCGCAATTGTAATTTTCCGCAGGAGGCGAGGGCGTATTTATGTAATAGAAGCAGGAAACCCCAGTAAACCAGTGGGTTCCGCAATTTAACAATTGCTTATAAAACAAGAAAAAAAGGAGAGAAAAAACGATGAGAAAAAAACTAGCAATGGCATTAACCGCAGCAATGGTATCGGCTGCACTTTCAGTACCTTCGATGGGGGCCCCCTCTGGGAACGGAGGCATGCTGAATTACCTCAATGTTATAATCATGCCCATTGACGATAACTATTCAAGCACCGATTTCATTCAGGCTACATTGACTCCTGACGACGGGGCGCAGGCGGCTAAAGCACAAAGCTGCAGCGGACAGATAGCAGCCACCAACTTTTTTTGCGCCCTCAGGAACAGTTACCTTCAACAAAGAAGGATATCACACGGAACCGGCTTCCTGGCATGTAGATGCAGACAATTTTGATAACCAGACGCTGGAATTCACTTTAATTCCGGATAACTACACCGGTGATCTGAGAGCTGCGGCAAAACCTGAAGTAACGTTTGACACCATCGATGTAGATGATAGCGGAAGCTTTATTACACCCAAAAACGCCTGATAATGACCACCTCCACTCCGGACGCAACAATCCGCTATACTACGGACGGAAGCGAACCGGGTTATGAGAGCACAAGGTATAGCGGCCCTATTGTTCTGGATGCAGATACTACTTTTAAAGCGATTGCCACAAAGAGCGGCTATGTTAAAAGCCCTGTAATGGAATACCAGTACAACGCTCCCGCTGAGAAGCCTAAAATCGGCAGTGTCACGATTTCAGGTGCAATTGTAGATGAGAACGGAACGCCAATTCCCTATGTTGTTGTGGATTACGACTATGCCCACGGCTCCAGCGGAAGCGGCATAACCATTCCCGCCGGAAAAGATGGACAATTTACTTTATATGAGTATTCGCGTAACATAGGAACGTTAAAATTTTCTAAAGAGGGCTATGTCTTTGATTCTGTGGATGTGAACGAGAGCTATGACGGATCCACACTTACTATTATCGGAAGATCACAGCTGCCCCGGCAGAAACGGTTCCTGAGACATCTGTTTCCGAAACCCCCGCTCCGGCAGAAACGGTTCCTGAAGCATCTGCAGAAGAAGCAGCTTCCGGTGAGGTAACTGTATATCAGAACAATAATTACGGCGGCAAGAGCCTTACTTTAAAAGAAGGACGCTACAGAATGAGCCAGCTGTCCAAGGTAGGCAATGACGCTATCTCCTCTATAAAGGTGCCCGAGGGCTGGACCGTTACACTTTATGAGCACGACAACTACAAAGGCAGGACTCTTATATGTACCAGTGATATCCCCCTGCTCGGAGAGCATAAATTTAATGACGCTACATCTTCAATTGTAGTTCAGACAACCGCTGCTGAAGAGACTTTACCGGAAGAAACCGTTCCTGAGACAACTGCTCCAGAGGAGGACTCCCTTGAAGTAACTGTATATCAGAATGTCGACTATGGCGGTAAGAGCCTTGCTTTAAAAGAAGGACGCTACAGAATGAGCCAGCTGTCTAAAGTGGGCAACGACGCTATCTCCTCTATAAAAGTACCCGAGCTGGACCGTTACGCTTTATGAGCATGATAACTACAAAGGTAAGAGCCTGGTATGCGAAAGCGATATATCCCGGCTTGGAGAGCACAAGTTTAATGATATAACTTCTTCAATCGTAGTTCAAAAAAATTAAGATCAGTCCTTCTGGACCAGGAAGCAATCATTTAAAAATGAAATATGGGGACACTGCTAAACCGCCGATATCAGGCGACTTGGCAGTGTCTCGTTTTTTTGGAAAAACAGGGCGTAATAGCGTCTTAATTTCTTTGCACCTAATCAAAAATATGGTATAATCTGTACATCTGTTAATCAGAAAATTATCTGCTGTATCCTGAAGCTCAGGACTTCGGATCCGGCCGCGGAAAGAAGGAACTGATCCCATGTTAGATATAATGGATTTGCATACGCACACATTGGCCAGCGGACATGCATACAACACGCTCTATGAACTGGCCCAGACAGCTTCCAAACGAGGGGTTACCCTTTTAGGATGCTCCGACCACGGTCCTGCAATGCCCGGAAGCTGTCACTTTTGGCATTTCAAAAATTTTAAAGTAATTCCCAGGACTGTCTTTGGAGTAAAGATTATGATGGGCGCCGAATTAAATATTACCGACTATGAAGGAAGCGTTGACATGGACCAGGAGCTGCTGGAGTCTCTGGACTATTCAATTGCAAGTCTGCACACCCATGTATTAAAAGCGGCACTCCCCTTCAGAACACCAACGCCTGCCTGGGAGCCATTAAAAATTCAGCCATCCATATTATAGGCCATCCCGACGACAGCCGCTTTCCCGTGGATTACGACACTCTGGCAGCCGCTGCCAGGGAGCACCACACTCTGCTGGAAATAAACGCAAGCTCCCTTTCCCCACTGAGCTTCCGCCAGGGAGCAAGAGAAAATTATATAACCATGCTGGAACTTTGCAAACAGTATGGAGCCTCTGTTATCATTAACAGCGATGCGCACTCGGAGGCCGACGTAGGGGATCACAGCCGCGTCCATGAACTTTGGAGGAAATCTGCTTTCCTGAGGAACTGGTTGTCAACAGCTCCGTAGAACGTCTGGCCCGGTATATTCCTTTTGTAAAAGCAGTCATGGCTCAGGGCAGCTATGAGCGGTGCGGACAGGCCGACGCCTCCCTGAAGGGATATGGAGGAGCTGAAAAATGATCAACTTTCTGAATCTGGAGTATTTTCTGGTAGCGGCGGAGGAACTTAATTTTACCAGGGCGGCCAAAAAGCTGTACATCTCCCAGCAGTCCTTAAGCAATCACATCTCTAATCTGGAAAAGGAATTCGACGTGGTGCTTTTTAACCGCACCTCTCCTCTGACTCTGACCTATGCGGGACACGCGCTGAAGGCCAGGGGACGGGAGCTTCTGGATCTGAGGGATGAAACTTACAAAGAGATCTCCGACATCAAAGACTTTTCCACAGGACAGCTGTCCATCGGCGTGTCCCACACAAGAGGCCGGGTTATCCTTCCGGAGATTCTGCCCACCTATCAGTCGCAGTTTCCCGGTATTGAGCTGCGGCTTGTGGAGGGTAATTCCAGCCAGCTGGCCTCAGATTTACTCCACGGCACCATTGACCTGATGATCGATCTGCTTCCCTTCACTGCGGAAAATGTGGAGACTGTCCCATATGTGGGGAAGAGATTCTTATGATTGTCCCCGACGAGGTCCTTGACAAGGCTTATCCCGGACGTCTGGAGGAGATAAAAAGCACCCTCTCCTCCTCCCTGAATATGCGTCTTTTAGAGGCCTGTCCTTTTATCCTGTTAAAAAAGGGAAACCGGGTGCGCACCATTGCAGATGAGATTTTTGAGGAAGCCCAAATGACCCCCAGGATCGTTCTGGAGACAGAAAATATTGAAACGGTTCTGGCTCTCTGCGCCAAAGGTATGGGTATAACCTTTTACCCCAAAATGTTCATTTCCCCCGATCAGTCCTCTCCCAGCCACCGCAGCGCCATCATGGAGCATAATCACCTGAACCGCTATTCTCTGAACTACTCCAGAGCTCACGGCGTCCTTGGCATCGGTTATCACAGAGGTCACTATATGTCCAGAGCAACCCAGGAGTTTATCCGGATCGCAAAAGAGCGGATTGCCTATGTGCCCACGGTAGATGAGACAGACAGCTAGAGCCTGCCTGAACCTTGCGCTCCCATCGCTGTGCATCATACTTTGCAAAAGATTTGACCCTGAATCAGCAGGCGCAGTTCGCTGCGCCCACTGATTCAGGGTGTTTTTCCGTCTCTGTTCTTGACATGCGCTCCATTTTCTGATACCATATAACAGTAACTGTTATTATTATTGTTTCAATCTAGTAAAGGAGATGCGATGAAAGCCTTAAAGTATAGCCGTCAGAGGGAATCCATCAAAGCCAGTCTGATGAACCGACATGACCATCCTACGGCAGACGCCCTATACGCCAGCATCCGGGAAGAATTCCCCAATATCAGCCTTGGGACCGTGTACCGTAATTTAAACCTGCTGGTAGAGACAGGGGAAATCAGAAAGCTGACCTGCGGAGACGGAGCTGACCACTTTGATGGAAATACCATGCCACATTATCATTTTATATGTAAAGAATGCAATCAGGTTTACGATATGGACCTGAAAGCCCTGGAAAATCTGAACCAGAATGCGCAGGATTCTGCCCCAGGTATCATAGACAGCCATTTTGTTCTGTTCTATGGAAGATGCAAAAACTGTTTAGAAAAAAATGTTGAAAAAACTATTGACAAAACAGCGTAAGTGATTTATATTAATATCAGTAACAATTACTATTATTAATAACAAGCCGCTTCGGTTTACAACCGGAGCGGACTCAC
>BBZN01000095.1 GCA_001304855.1 Clostridia bacterium UC5.1-1D2 | reverse complement strand
TGGTGCGTCCATGACATCCTTCGCAGCTCAGGGTTGGGCTGAGGAAGATGGTACGTGGGTATACTATGACAGAAATGGCGACAGAGTAACCGAGAAGTGGGCTAAGTCCGGAAATAACTGGTATTGGCTGGATGACAGTGGCGAAATGGCTATCGATACCTTAATTGAAGATGGCGACAATTATTACTATGTAGATATCAACGGTGTTATGGCCTCTAATCAGTGGGTAGCTATTGAGAATGAGGATGCTGGTGAGGATAATGAACCAGAGCAGTATTGGTATTATTTCCAGGCTAACGGTAAGGCATTAAAAAATAACAATGATTCTGTTTCTTTAAAAACCATCAATGGCAAAAAATATGCATTTGATGATGAAGGCAGAATGCTTTATGGCTGGGTTGATGAGACTGGCGATCGTAAGGACAATACTGACGGAGATGCTTTTAAAGAGGGTATCTATTACTTCGGTGACGAAAACGATGGCGCAATGACAGTAGGCTGGCTGCTTACAGACATAACATATGAAGAAGCAACTGATGATGCTTACAAGACCATTGCTCCTGTATTTACAGACGACGAAGATCAGGAACGTTGGTTCTACTTCAAGTCTAATGGTAAGAAAGTTAGCGCTGATGACAGCGATACAAAAGAGAAGACCATTAATGGTAAAAAATACGCATTTGATCAGTACGGCGCAATGGTAGCTGAATGGTCTCTCGATGAGAAAAAGCGAGCGGCAATGAGCCTGCAACTCCTGGTAAAGCTGTATCCAATAAATATGCCCAGTCCTGGAGATACTTCAACAGCGTTGAAGATGGTGCAAGAGTAAGCAAAGGTTGGTTCAAGGTAGTATCTGCCGAGTATCTGAACGAAGAAAAGTATGATGACGATGAGGATGCTTGGTACTATGCAGATGGAAGCGGTAATCTGTACGCCGGCCAGTTCAAGACCGTTAAAGGTAAAAAGTATGCGTTCAGAAATGATGGACGTATGATTAACGGCCTTAAGTATATTGTAGAAGGCGCAGATAATTTTACCCAGGTTTATGCAGATGATGAAAATGGTCGCGAATTTGATAACGAGGATGATTTCATTGACAATGCACCGGATTACATCAAGGAGGGCGCTAAGCTTTACTACTTCGGAGGCGGCGATGATGGCGCTATGAGAACCAATAAGGCAACCATCGAGATTGACGGTGATAACTACAACTTCTACTTCGAGAAGTCCGGAAGCAATAAGGGTGCAGGTAAAGTTGGCGAGCATGATGACAAGTACTACTTAGCAGGTATGCTGCTTAAGGCCGGTTCCGATGAGAAGTATCAGGTAATCCAGAAAGATGCTGATACAACTCATGGAGAAATCTGGACCAAGATTGCTGACGCTAAAGATTTCCTTACTGAAGTAGGCGTTGTTGGTGACGATGATGTTACTACTGCGAAGATTACAGAAGCTAAGGGGCTCTACTCATCCTTTAATAAGGGAGCCGATGACCTGAAAGAATTATATATTGTTCCAAAGGCAGACAGAGAAAGCGGTGACTATAAGTTAATTAATACATCCGGTAAGGTTGTTGAGAAGAAGAAGAGCAAAGACGGAAATGATTATGTATACGTAACCGACAGCAAGGGTTCTGTATTATTTGTATACGTAGAGGATTAATTTTCTTATAGTGGTACAGTTAGTTAAAATTTAAGGGGGAAGCGTTGTGGCTGATAGGGATTGCCGATTCAACACAACGCTTTCTTTTTATATGCTTTTATTTAATAGATTGTTAGGAGGATATATTATGTTTAGAAAACAATTTGCAGCATTTAGTTTGGCTTTAGTCTTGGCTGCCGGCACTGCTGCTCCGGTTTTCGCTGATACAGCTAATGGCATAACTATGGAAAACTGCGGCGCTTACCTTTTTGAATGGAGGCCTGTTGATTGTGGAGATGGACAGTACTTTGCCATTCTAGTAGGAGGAAATACGATTAATGAAAGCGATGTTATCTTAAATCGTGGCTATGATTATGCCTATACATTTGAATCTTTAACCTACTCCCGCCCCTGGGGTACGGCTCCTGATTTAGTAAATATAAATGGTGTCTGGGGAATTCCTGAAAATTGGTCTGCACTGCCAGAAGGAAGCCAATCCACTTTACAGATTGTGCTAAAGACAAATTATAAAAATCTTGCAACTGACAAACGAATTATTCATGTGGTTCATCTTCCGGACGGCGTTAATACTTCAGAGCTTCCAGCTGAAGTACGAAAATATCTTATCAATGTAGATGGTTCGGATGCCGGTGCATTTGAGGGAACCGAGACTTCCGGTTGGGTAAAGGAGGAAAATGGCACCTACCGTTACAGAAAACCGGACGGCACTTTCGTAAGCAATAGTTGGCTTACTATTGAGGACAAAACTTATTACATGAATGAAGATGGTATTATGATGGCAGATACCATTACACCAGATGGATTTTATGTCAACCCAAAAGGAGAAAAAACCAATTATCACCCAGGATGGGTACAGGATGAAAATGGCTGGCGCTATATTACTAAAAATGGTTATTATGCAGCATCTACTTGGTTTCAGGATGTAGATGGCAAATGGTACTATTTTAATATTGGTGCGTATATGGCAACCGATACCATTACACCAGACGGGTTTTATGTTGATGCTAATGGAGTCTGGGATGGTCAGGCGTCAAGCATCTCAAATCAGGCTAACCTTGGACCAGGCGTTGAACAGGAAAGTGAAACAATAGAGAACTCCGATCTGGAATTGGCTGACTAACAAAAATATTACATGCACTATCCTTTTAAAAAGATTAGGATAACTTCGCACAAATGAATACCCAATCGATTTTACTACTGAAACAGCAAATAACCTCCAGACTGAAGTAAATATATTTACTACAGTTTGAGGTATATTGCTTCTAATGCAAAAGCAACGCCGCTTATTTCCCAATAATGCTGAAATAAAAAATGCTTATCCAGTATTGTATATTTTATCTGACTGTCACCAAAGGATTTATAATACCCCGAGGCCATGACTGTTTGATCATATTGAGCAGCAGTATACATAGCGTTATAGGCTAACTGTGGCTGACTGCTGATTATACTGCACATTGCCATAAGTGCAGATTCCATGGGTTTGTCGATTGACTCATAATCATACAGTTCATAATGATCCCCATTCTTTAATAATTTTAAAAGAGGTTTTTCTTTTGCCTTCAACTGCAAAGATTATAGAGGTTCCATCTATGTAAAACAAATTCTCTCCTGTCACCTCTTTTCCCTCTTCCCTAAGTTCCTGGGCCAGTACAGCTCCGAGGGACAGAAGCGCCTCCTGGCTGCCTTCAACTCCCCAGGTGCTCGTTTCCAGATTAGCTGTTGCAAATTCTTTTAAATCAGGAAATACAACCCCTTTTAAAGAGTTTTCTTTAGCTCCAGTTACGGCATTTACTCCCGGTCCGCTGTGATTGGTATCTAATTGGGCATCATAGTAGCCATCCTCCCCAATATAATAGCCGTCTGGGGTTCTTTTGTTTTTCAGCATATTCCCCTTTTCGTCGTCCAGATAATACCATTTTCCATCCGTATCCTGAAACCATCCGGTTCGCATTGTTCCAGTTGCCGGATCCAGATAGTACCACTTCTTTTTTAACAAAATCCAGCCTGTTTCCATTTCCTGATCTTTATTAAAATGATACCAATATCCATCGATTAAAGCCCACTTATTTCGTGCATATTTCCCTTGTTCATCTGTATATTTCCATATATCCCCCTGCTGTTCCCATGCAGCAAATGCAGGAAATGCACCTAAAATAGACAGTAATGCTGCAGTTCCTATTATTCTAGATAGTTTTCTCATGGTTTACCTCTCCTTATCAAAAAAGGGGACGCCAAACGACGTCCCCCCATTCTTGCAGCCGCAGCTGCGCTTTGTTTTAGCAGTTAAAATTAATCCTCAGAGAATGTAGCAACAATTTTTCCGCTGTTCAACTTGTAATTTACGCTGTTACCATCTTTGTTCTTTGCAGAACTGGTGCTAACAGTACCGGTTGAATTAACTACCATATATAAATCTTTTGGTAATCCAAGTTCTGTAACTTTACCACTACCGTCAAATTTCACAAATACTGCTAAATCACTATACTTGCCGGTTGTGAGTTTAGTCTTATTCAAACCGCAGGTAGAAATCTGTGCATCTGTAAGCGCTGCAGTAATTGCAGCAGGTGTATTCAGCTTAGCGTAACCTGCTGGTAAACCACTGCCGTCTACTTCGCTAAGGAACTTACTTGCATCATCATATTTCTTGTATCCGATGGTATTGCTGTTATCAGCAGTGTCATCCGCTGGGCTGCTTACAGGATAGATAACCTGATACTTCTCGTCTTTACCGGCAGCCATTAACTTACCACTGTTGTAATATTTCTTATCATCAACGCCGGTCTTACCAGCACCCTTCAGGCTGCCAGACTTACCAAAGTTAAAGCTGAACTTATCTCCATCAATCTCAACAGTAGTTTTGCCTGTCTTCATAGCGCCGTCGCTACCGTCACCGAAGTAATAGCACTTATACAAGTTAGAAGCCCAGTATAAGGAATTGCTATCAAATCCATCTTCTGTGTCGAATGCGTTGGTATCATGATCATCGTTAACTACCTCATCAATACTGCCATCTGAGTTAAAGGAAATAAAATGCATACCATCCAGCATCTTACCCTTCTTATCGAAGCCATATTTCTTGCCCTTGATAGTCTTTAACTCACCAGCATACAGATTACCGTTGTTGTCAGCATAGTACCAGCCGTCCTCGTCATCATTATATTTAGTTGCATTAAGACCCTCTGCAGGAACTACCTTAAACCAGCCCTTTGTTACTCTTGCGCCATCTTCAACGCTATTGAAGTATAACCAGGAACGTGACCAATCGGAATTTCCTTCATTTGCAGTGCTGATATCCACGCCATTCTTGGAAGCCTTGCTTACGTCAACAGCCCACTCTGCGATCATACGGCCATACTGGTCAAATGCATACTTCTTGCCATTAATGGTCTTTTGCTTCAAATCAGTATCAGATGTCGTATCAGATGCTGTCTGCTTCTTACCATTGCTCTTGAAGTAGAACCAACGGCTCTGATCCTCATCATCGTTAAATGCAGTCTGGATCCAGTTATTTGCATCGGTTTCAGCAGTTGCATTGTCATCGGTAATATCTAACAGCCTCCAGCCGACAGTCATAGCTCCGTCGTTCTGGTCGCCGAAGTAATAGTCACCTCTCTGCCATGCATCATCATCATCATTGATGATAGAAGCATCCTCTGCATCTACCCAGCCGTAAAGCATCTTGCCCTCGGAAGTAAACGCATATTTTTTACCATTGATGGTCTTTAAAGATACTTTGTTGTTATCGTTGCCTTTTAAAGCTTTACCATTAGCCTGGAAATAGTACCACCACTCGTCAGGCTCATTGTCGTTGCCGGCATCTTCGTTCTCAATCGCTACCCACTGATTGGAAACCATTACACCGTTGACATCTACATAATAATAGTTATCGCCATCTTCAATTAATGAATCGATAGCCATTTCACCGCTGTCGTCCAGATAATACCAGTTGTTTCCGGACTTAGCCCACTTGTCGGTTACTCTGTCGCCATTTCTGTCATAGTATA
>BBZN01000094.1 GCA_001304855.1 Clostridia bacterium UC5.1-1D2 | reverse complement strand
GAGCTCTCTGACCATCCCGGTTCCCCTGGTAGCCGCCGCTCTGAGGTCTGGCAGTCTCCCGGCTCTCTGCTGCAGTATCCTGTGACACAGGCTGGGCAGGGGTTTCCTGAACAGGGGCGCTCTCTGCGGACTGGGCCTGCACCTGAGGGCGGACAGGCTCTGCCGGGGCAGCCTGACGCTGAGGCTGGGGCTGGGGTTTCGGAGGCACAGGCCTCTTAATCTGCTGCTGTGCATTCTGAGGCCGGAACACTGCCGTAAGCTTTTTCTTTGCAGGCTCCGTCTTTGCTGCATGCTCTGCGGTTCCTTCTGCCTTGGGAGCTTCCGTCTTTGGAGCCTCCGCCTTGGGGGGTTCCGTCTTTGGGGCCTCCGCCTTTGGAGCCTCTGCCTTTAAGGCTTGCGTCTTTACGGCCTCTGGCTTCGGGGCCTCCGTTCTCTGCCCTTCCTGTTTCAGGGCGAAGGTTGCCTTCCTGGGGGCGAAAGCCGCCCGGACCATAGCTTCCTGCTCCTTAGATACGTTGGACGCTGCATAAAGCGCTTCCCCTGCGTCCTTGCGCTTAATTACTTCCAATATTTCTTTACTGGTCTTACCCAGATCATTTGCCAATTCACTTACTCTCATTCATACTACCTCCATTTATATTCATTAGTTCTACCATCGACTTTGCGAACCCTGCATCTTCCACAGACAGGGATGCACGAAACTCCTGCCCTATGGCGTGCCCCAGTTCATCTTTACTGCCAAACAGATAGATTGGGACTTTATAGTGAGTGCACATATTGGTAAACATTTTCTTCGTGTTTTCTGAAGCTTCCTCCGATACGATTACCAGATGCGACCTTCCGCTCTTGACTGATTTTTCCGTCGAAAATTCTCCGCTGACCACCTTTCTGGCTTTTCTTGCCAAACCCAAGAGGCTTAACAGTTTCTTTTTATTTACCAAGCTCTTCCATCTCCTTTTCCAGAGTTTCATATACCTCTTTCGGAATTGCCATTTTAAAGGAACGTTCAAGTCCTTTGCCCTTTACAGCCTTTTTAAGGCATTCCATTGATGGACACAGGTAAGCGCCTCTGCCGTTCTTCCGGCCGGTCGCGTCTAACATTATCTCATCTTCGGCGGTTTTTATCACTCTTATCATTTCTTTTTTGCTTTTCATCTCTCCGCAGCCAATACACTGCCTGAGCGGAACTTTCTTCATGCTCACTTATAATCACTCCTAATCTTCTCAGAGTATCTCTTTACTGTTCGGCGGCGTCTTCCTGGCAGCCCTCTTCATATTCCCGGTAGTTTCCTTCTTCCTCATAGCCCTCCTCATATGTGTCCTCAGGCAATTCTGCCTGTGTGTCTCCGTACTGAAGGCCCATCTGCTCAAAGAGGCCCATCTCTCTGGCCTGACTCTCGCTCTTTATGTCAATTTTGTAGCCTGTAAGCCTTGCGGCCAGTCTCGCATTCTGTCCTTCCTTGCCGATGGCAAGTGACAGCTGATAATCGGGTACAATGACCTGGGCTTCCCTGTCCTCCTCGTCGGCCACCACACAGATTACCTTGGCAGGGCTCAATGCGTTCTCAATCAGGTATGCAGGATTTTCATCCCAGCAGATGATGTCGATCTTTTCCCCCCGGAGCTCGTTGACAATGGAGTTGACTCTTGCGCCGTTTAAGCCTACGCATGCGCCTACAGGATCCACATTGGCTCAGTGGACATAACCGCAATCTTTGTTCTGGAACCTGCCTCCCTGGCAATGGCCTTTATCTCTACCGTACCGTCCCTGACCTCCGCAACCTCCGATTCAAAAAGACGTTTTACAAGATCAGGATGGGTTCTGGAAACGGAAACTCTGGGTCCCTTGGGCGTATCCTTTACTTCTATTACATATACCTTGATGCGCTCCGTAGGGCGGAAGGTTTCTCCCTTTACCTGCTCGCTTTCATTTAAGATGCGTCCACCCTTCCTAAATTAATGCTTACATTCTTTCCCAGATAACGCTGGACAATGCCGGTCATCACATCCTTTTCCTTTGTATAATAATCATTGTAAAGGACCTTGCGCTCTTCCTCACGGATTTTCTGCAGAATGACATTCTTTGCATTCTGAGTTGCAATACGGCCGAATTTCTTTGAATCCAGAGGAATCTGAACAATATCCCCCAGCTCATATCTCGGCTCATCATCTTGGCGTCCGTCAGGCTGATTTCCATAATATCATCTTCCACGTTCTCCACCACTGTTTTCTCTGCATACACGGCAAAGTCACAGGTGTCGGGGTTCATGGTCACTTTCACGTTATCGGCTTTTCCGAAATGGTTCTTACAGGCAGTGAGCAGAGAATTTTCAATAGCCTCTATCAGCGTATCCTTGCTGATATTCTTCTCTTTCTCTAAAACTTCCATTGCCTCCAACAGTTCCTTATTCATGTTTATCCTCCTATCCATGCCTTGGCATGTGAAATTAACTAAAAATCGAAAGCCAGCCGTATGAGCGCTATATCGGCTTTTTCAAATACCATCTCGCTGCCGTCTTCCATAGACAATGTCACAGTATTATCATCATATGCATGTAAGGCGCCTGTAAATTCCTTCTGTTTATCAATCTGGCGGTACAGCTTCACTTCCACATCCCTGCCCATGTTTCGTATAAAGTCCTTCTCCTTCTTCAGAGGACGGCCCAGTCCCGGCGAGCTCACCTCCAAAATATAACTTTCGGAGATAAAATCCTCTTTATCCAGCCAGTCTCCCAGCTTCCGGCTGATCACCTCGCAGTCATCCACTGCAATTCCGCCTTCCTTATCAATGTAGGCCCGCAGATACCAGGTTCCGGCTTCCTTTACATATTCCACATCTACCAATTCAAATTTATGTTCTTCCATCAGCGGAAGGAGGTATGCCTCCACTTTGCTTTCATAGCTTTCCTTTTTCCCATGCATCACACCAACTTTCTTCCTTACCCAAAACGAAAGAGTGGACCGGCGTCCACTCTTT
This sequence comes from Clostridia bacterium UC5.1-1D2, assembly GCA_001304855.1. Classification (GTDB taxonomy): domain Bacteria; phylum Bacillota; class Clostridia; order Lachnospirales; family Lachnospiraceae; genus Enterocloster. The sequence goes on along the minus strand of BBZN01000094.1, from coordinate 2,807 downwards.
ATCAGTAATCTACATTAGTTATCCTGTATACTATAACATCATGTTTTGAGAAATGCAAGGGTTTTAGGGGAATTTTCACAAAATCCCTCTTAAAACGCCTCCAAATGTCAAAACCTCTCCTGCTGCAGACCCGGGAATCTCTTTATAAGCGGATGTTCGGCTCATATCCCATGTATCTACAGCATTGCCCTGCCTCTGCACCAGGTCCGGATGACGCTGTAGTCATCGTCCAGAACCACCAGATCTGCGTCGCAGCCTGCAGCGATTCTACCCTTGCGGTTATCCACCCCCAGGCACCTGGCCGGATTAAGGGTGCAGGAGTTTACTGCCGCGTCAAAGGGGACAAAGGCCTCCTCCACCAGTATCCTGAGCCCTTTGTTCATATTCAGGGTGCTTCCTGCAATCGTGTCCGTACCTTTCAGCCTGGCCAGGCCGTCAGGCCCAATTTCAACGTCATGGCCTCCCAGCTGGTAACTGCCTCCAGGAGGGCAGCCTTTTGCCCTGAGGGAATCGCTGATCATAATGGCATAATCCCTGCCCTTAGCTGTAAAAAAGTTGTTGAGGGCAGCCAGGTGGGAATGGCAGCCGTCACAGATAATCTCACCGTAAATATCCCTGACTCTGAAGGAGGTTCCCACCAGTCCGGGTTTCCTGTGGTGGTAAGGGGTCATTCCGTTGTAGACGTGGGTCATGGACATGGCGCCGTTGGCTATTCCCAGGAGGGCCTGTTCATAGGAGGCCGAGGAATGTCCCATGCTGACCACCACCCCGTTGGAAGAACAATATCTGGTGAGGCTATGGTCCGGATCGTGCTCAGGGGCAAGGGTGATGTATTTAATCCATCCCCTTGCAGCTTCCTGGTATTCCTTAAACTGTTCTGTAACAGGCGGGGCAATCGCTTCAGGAGGCTGGGCTCCCTTGTAATCCATGTCCAGATAGGGGCCTTCAAAATGAATGCCCAGAATCTCCGCGCCTTCGTATTCCCCTTCCGCCACTGCCGCCACATTGGCCACAGCCTTCTTCAGCACCTCCGGCATCTGGGTTACGGTGGTGGGAAGAATGGCAGTTACCCCCTCCTCCGGAATCCGTTTCATCCATCTCTTAAGGCCCTCCGCCTCCCCGTCATTTGTATCAAAATCATAAGCTCCGTGAGTATGAATATCGATGAAGCCGGGAAGCACCCGCCTATCCCCGTAATCCTCGTCTGCCGGCGCGCTGCCGTACCCGGTCACCTGCTTAATCACTCCATCCTCAATCGCCAGTTGGGCCGCCATAAACTGTCCTGCAATCCATATTCGTTTTCCCTGAATCCGCATGTTATCCTCCCCTTTCTAAATTTATTGTAACAGTTCAGGATAGCAGGAAGATGCGCCGTCCTGAACAGTTACAATTGATTATAAAGATTCTTTGTGTTAATAGTTTTCCTAAGGTTCAGTATAACATACAAGAAAATATTTTTCAATAGTTTTTTAAAAATAAAAATATTTTCTCTTTTTCAAACAGGCCGGAGCATCGCCGCAATCCGTGGGAAGGGCTCCACGCTTCGTTTCAAAATTCCCTGGGTATATGCGATGAGAATCCCGTAATTTGTCATGGGTATCCCCTGATCTGCGGCGCATTTCATCCGATATTCCATCTCCCTCTGGTTGAGCATGCAGCCTCCGCAGTGGACAATCATCTTATACGGACTCAAGTCATCCGGGAACTCTGTGCCTGACACAAAGACAAACTCAGGCTCAGCCCCCGTATAGTTGCGGATCCAGCCGGGCAGTTTTACGGTTCCGATATCCTCGCATTGCCGGTGATGGGTACAGCCTTCGGCTATCAGTATTTTATCTCCCTCCCCCACGTCGTCCAGGGCGGTGACGCCCTTAACCACAGACTCCAAATCCCCCTTATACCGGGCAAACAGGATGGAGAAGGAGGTGAGGAGAATATCCTCAGGCGTTTCTGCCGACACCCTTGCAAATGCCTGGCTGTCTGTAATAACAAGCTTTGGCTTTCTGCCCAGGGATTTAAGGGTATCGGCCAGCTCCGTGTCCTTCACAACAACCGTCACGGCGCCTGTCTCCAGCAAATCCCTGATGGTCTGCTGTTGAGGCAGTATCAGCCGGCCTTTGGGAGCGGAGGCATCCACAGGAACCACCAGCACCACGAAATCCAGAGGTTCCACCAAATCTCCCGCTATTTTTCGGCAGCTCTCCCCGGTCTTTCCCAGTATGGCCAGGCATTCTTTCAACTGGCGGATTCCCTCCCCCGTGTGGGCGCTCACAAAGACTACAGGGCATTTTAAAGCGCTGACGTCCGTCTTTCCAAGGTCGGCCTTGTTACAGACTGCCACACAGGGTATCTTCTTATCCTGAATGCGCTCCAGCAAAGCCCGGTCCTCAGGCTGCAGTCCCAGAGAGCCGTCTATTACCAGCACCGCTATGTCTGTCTTATTCAGCACCTGAAAGCTCTTTCTTACCCGGAGGCTGCCCAGAGCCCCCTCGTCATCGATACCCGGAGTGTCGATCATCACAACCGGGCCCAGAGGCAAAAGCTCCATGGACTTATATACCGGGTCGGTGGTGGTTCCCAATACCTCCGATACCACAGCCAGATCCTGTCCTGTAACTGCATTTAACACGCTGGACTTCCCGGCGTTTCTCCTGCCGAAAAAACCGATATGCACCCGGTCGGAGACCGGGGTATGATTCATTCCCATACAGATTGCTCCTTTCCTGATTCAGTCCGGCGCCGCAAATCCCCTCCGGACAGCTGCAAGTCCCTGACTCCTTTTTTCACCGGCTCTGTCCGCCTGTGAT
>BBZN01000093.1 GCA_001304855.1 Clostridia bacterium UC5.1-1D2 | reverse complement strand
AGGAAACAGGAGGAGGGAAAGAATAAACAGCAGGCGTTGATCTGTATATCAAGGCGTCTGGTAAATATCGTGTACGGAATGTTGAAGAATCATACGGAATACCGGGAACCGGAGAGAAGAACAGAAGAAGAAACTGTTTGAAACTGGGTGCCGGATTGTTTATAATGGAGAGAAGCACAGCAGAGAGAGGACTTCCCCTGTTCTTTTTCTGCTATAAGAGTTAGAGGTTCAAAACTGCCGGAATCGCCAAAAGGTAGGACGCTTTTTCCAAAGAGGGATGGAAAAGGCGTAAAAGATATGAGGGGTGAGTGTCAGTGCCAAGGGGGAAGTGGGGCTTTAAAGGGGTCGAGGCAGAGATATAGTTTTGCCTCTAATGCGGATAATCATTTTAATAATATTGATGGATTTGACAAAAAACATACAGGAATTAAAGGTGCTCATAATGTACGTTCTTTTGTAGGGTTTGAAAGGCCTATTAAAGTGATTGGAGAAGTAAGATATAGTGAAATCGATGGAATTTTTGAAGTCGATTATACTGTAGCAAAAATGAGTCGTGGAAAGCCAGATGGCTGGCTGGATCAAATATATACAAAAACTTTATTCGACCCCGACTACATATCGTCAAATGATTTACGAACTTGGGCAAGAGAAGCGTTTGAGGGTGTGACTGCAACTCCTGCAAAACAAAATCAATTATATATAAAGGGAACTGCTCAAAATGGGCTGAAATTTGAGGGCTGGGTTGACAGCGCTACTCAGGAGATAACATCATACTATCCAGTATTGGAATGGACAAATTAATAGTTAAAGGAGACCATCGATGAAAGATAAATATTTAGAAAAGTATCCATATGATAAAGATAAATATTATCTAGTGGTACAATATTACCAGTATATGCTTGGAAATGATTTTTTAAGAATTCTAAATTATATGAGGGATGATAAGAGTTTGTCGAGTCAATCCATAGGATACTCTTTTGCTAGCAGTTGTGATGAGGAAGATAAAGAAACAGGAGATTATTTTGAAACAGGAGTTATGTTTTGGTTCGGCTATAATGATATCGATGAGATAATTGTGGATTATACGATTTTTTATAATTCATTAAAGTTAGCATGTGAAATTTATTTGGAGGAAAATGTAGATGATTATCAAATTGTTAATGAAAGTCTTAAAATTATAAGAAACAGATACTTGTCAGACTAGAGAAAAAATTGAAGTTATGATTAACGAGATAATTTATGCGACCGGCTTTGCTGGGCGATGTCTCCCGAGGTTATGCCGCTTTATGGCATAACCTCTTTAACCTGCACACTTTTCGACCCTGGCAAAATCGGCGGATTTGGAGAGAAATGCCCCTGTCTCACATCGGCCCAACGAGCCGAAATACCCGTTTCATGGTACATCTTTTTCGAGCCGGGCCTTAAAACCGGTACACGGGCGGTCACGGTGCGTCACAGGGCTAAGAGAAGGCGGGGAGGAATCACTTGACGGCACTCGGCAGGGATATCCGCTCTGTTTTGTAGGAAAATCCGGAAATCCGCCGGGTATTGCGATTGAATCAAAAGATTCCCCTGTCGTATGCCGGGAAATGCCTTAGAACTGTTAGTTTGGGCGAAATCAGCTTGTCTGGCGGCATAAGTTTTTCTGGAAGGCAGGAAAAAGTTATTCAAAAAACAGGGGCCTCCGGCATAACAAATTCGGACTTTGCCACCCGGTAGTTTTTTCATTTTCAGCGGTATTTTAGAGGCGCCGGGTGCCAGAATCCTGCACATTAAAAAAGCTGGGTGCCGTCAAGCCACCCATGAATAACGATTTTTATCTTTTTTCAATCCATTGAAATCCATTTGTCAGTAAGATTTCAGTAAAGAAAACGTAAGGGAATCGAAATTGACACTTCGGATAGTTCTATGGTACAATGGCGTACACCCGGGGGTTTAAGGGGGTAAAACACACCGGCTTTCCAGACCTGGAAGAAGAACAGATAAACGAGAATAGAAGAACAGAAAAAGAACACTACCGGTTCTCCTGCACCATGGAGAGTGGCAGTGTTCTTTTTCTGCGGTTATAGGCTGTTGATAAACTTCATGACCCGGATGCCATCTCGGAATCCGCCAGTGTACAATGCCGGCTCCACATCGGCCATGCGGTCTGTCATGGAATCCAGATACTGTTCCATGAGAGAGTGTTCCTGCTCTGACAGCCGGTTCAGTATGCCTTCTGCCTGGTCCATCAGCAGACGGGAGTTTTCCCGTTCTGCCGGGGTCTGGGTCGCTTCATTTCCTGCACAAGGATCTGAATCCGTTCTGTAACCATCATGTCCAGTAACTCTTTCTCATTCATGGCTGAATCACCTCCTTTGCCACAAAGGATACTGGAAGTTCCGGTCAAAGTCGATACCAGAAAGCAACAAACCAGAGCTGGGTTATTGAAGCACCTTACACAAATCGGAAAAATATCCGGGAAAGGACTTGAATCCATCCGTCACCAGAGGTAACATACGACACACTTCCAAAGAGAAAAATCTATGGGAAGAATAACCTGTAAAACCTTTGGTTATGGGAGCGGATAGGCTTGTCCCCCCTTGCGATGGCCGTGGCCGTATGGCGTAAATCGGCACATAACGCTTATCAGTTGAGGTTGCCAGCGGTATCTATAGCTGAAGATGGAGACAGGATACGAGGAAGGATGTAGTTGAGGAAGGAAAACATCATCTATGTGGGAATTGACCTGCATAAAGAAACACACACCGCGGTCATGTTGGACTGCTGGAATCAAAAGCTGGGAGAAATCACGATTGAGAATAAACCGGCGGAGTTTCACAAGCTAACGAGGAAAGTCAGCCGTTTCGTAACAGAGGAAAAGACACCCATCTATGGATTAGAGAATGCGTATGGCTATGGCCGTACCCTGGCGGTTTGGCTGATTGAAAAGGGATATATCGTAAAAGATGTAAACACAGCCCTGTCCTACGCCCAAAGAAAAAGCGTCCCTATGTACCAGAAAAGCGACAGCTACGATGCGGAAGCAGTTGCGCTGGTGCTGATTAATATGCTGGACAAACTGCCGGACGCCATCCCGGATGATAAGTACTGGACGTTGAGCCAGTTGGTCAACCGGAGAGACAACATCAATGTCCATCAGCAGAGATTAAAGAATCAATTGCATGAACAGCTCTGTATGGCCTATCCCAGCTATAAAAAGTTCTTTGAGGATATCGGAAGACCGACAGCATTGTATTTTTTCGGAGAATACCCATCCCCAGTGCATCTGCGAGGAAAGACAGCGGAGGAACTGGCGGGAGAATTACGCCCGGTGAGCCATAACAACTGCTCGGTCAAAAAGGCGGAGAAGATACTGGAACTGGTAAGAACAGACGGGGAAACCCTGAGAGACTGTCAGGAGAGCCGTGATATCATCACTAGAGGACTGGTGAGGGATTTACAGCATTATAAAGAGCAGACAGAAGAAGTGGAAGAGGTGATAAAAAGCATCCTTCCATACTTTCAGTGCACCCTGATGACGATGCCGGGAATTGATATCGTCACAGCGGCAAACATCCTGTCGGAAATCGGGAACATTGAGCGGTTTCCCAATGCCAACAAGCTGGAAAAATTCGCAGGGATTGCTCCGGTAAACTTTTCATCAGCAGGAAAAGGCAAGGATATGTGTCCGAAACAGGGAAACAGGCGGCTGCAGGCCATATTTTACTTTCTGGCGATTCAGATGGTGCAGGTATCGCCCAGCGGAACGGCGAGACATCCGGTATTCCGGGAATATTTTCAGAGGAAGCAGGATGAGGGAAAGAATAAACAGCAGACATTGATCTGTATAGCGAGGCGTTTGGTAAATATCGTGTACGGAATGTTAAAGAACCACACAGAATACCGGGAACCGGAGAGAAGAACAGAGGAAGAAACTGTTTGAAACCGGCTGTCGGATTGTTTATAATGGAGAGAAGCACAGCAGAGAGAGGACTTCCCCTGTTCTTTTTCTGTCCAAGAGTTAGAGGTTAAAAACTGCCGGAATCACCAAAAGGCAGGACGCTTTTTCCAAAGGGGGATGGAAAAGGCGTAAAAGATATGAGGGTTGAGTGTCAGTGCCAAGGTGGGAAGTGGGGCTCTATTTGCTAATGGTATGTTACCAGAAGATGCTAAAAGATATAATCAATGGGTAGCTTTAAGAGAAGTTGGATTGGACCAGGAAAAGATTAATGATATAATATTAACCAACAAAGGGCTGAGACTAGATCCATCTACATATTTAAGTAAAAACTATATTGAATCTCATTTGAAACAATTTGAAGATGGCGTATCTATAATTCAATCTGAGTACGCTTATAATAGATTTTCGTTAACAAATGGTTTTGTTGGGGTTCCTGATGATAATTCCTTATTTGTTTTGCCAAAATCATTATGTGATCAAATTTCTACTAGCGCAAATGGAAACATTTCTGTATGGGAAAAAGTGTTAGGTTTTGATGACGGATATTTTGCAAATGGTGGAGGCCTAGTTAGAATTGATGTAGATAATATTGATGATTTACATATACGTATACCAAGCGGAAATGAATATGGTGCTAATTCCCACTGGTTGCCAGGCGGTTTTACCGATGGAAATGTACCTGAAGCTATAACAGATACTATCCCATTATCTAATGCAGAAATAACACATTTAAATTAAGGAGAATGAAAAATGGATTATGAAAAGATGTTTTATGATGCTATTAAAAAAGGCGATTTTTTGAAATACTTAAAAGGAGAGTGGCCATATGAAATTGAGTGTTCTCAATATATGTCAGATATACAGCCTACCGACATTAATCAAGTATTAATGAGGGACATATATGCATCTTATATAAAAATGCCAAACATAAAAGTAGAAACTGGAAAATGCATTAAGGATATTATTAAATGGTTCAGCAGTTGAGGTTTACACTGCTATACTATATTTTGATGCGTGCCTATTTGCAGAAAAACAAAGGAGAGCAGCTTTTCAGATAGATAGGGATCACCTGATAGCTTATATTCAAAATGGTATAATAAAAAATGAGGAGGATTTAAAAAAAGAGATAGAATTTCCAAATGGTTTAGTTAAAAAATGTGCATGGAATAATTTAATGTATTTTAATAAATCATATCAGATGGACTATGGTTTCAAAATTTTTGATTAATTATATAAACAAAAAAATTCGCCCGGCTTTGCCGGGCGATGTCCCCCGTCTGGGTGGCGTAAAGCCATCCAGACTTTAACCTGCACACTTGTCGACCCTGACAATATCGGCAAATTTGGAGAGAAATGCCTCTATCTCACATCGGCCTAACGAGCCTAAATACCTTCTCCATAGTACATCTTTCCGAGCCGGGTCTTAAAACCGGCACACGGGCAGTCGCGGTGCGTCACAGGGCTATGAGAAGGCGGGGAGGAATCACTTGACGGCATACGGCAGGGATATCCGCTCTGCTTTGTAGAAAAAACGGAAATTTGATGGGTATCGCAATTGATTCAAAGGATTCCCCAGTCTGATGCCGGGAAATGCCTTAAAACCGTTGGTTTGGGCGAAATCAGCGTTATCTGGCGGCATAAGTTTTTCTGGAATGCAGGAAAAGTTATTCAAAAACAAGGGCCTCTGGCATAACAAATTCGGGTCATGCCACCCGTCAGTTTTCTCATTTTCAGCAGTATTTTAGAGGCACCGGATGGCAGAATCCTGCACATCGAAAAAGCTGGGTGCCGCCAAGCCACCCATGAATAACCGAGGAAAGAGAGAGTCGACAATTGGAGCTGGCCATGAACCCCTCCCACAGGAAATTTTATGTACCTGATGCCTAAGGAAGGAAGCCGGGTGTCGCTATACTTTGGGAGCGAGGACGAGAGAAGCGGCCA
>BBZN01000092.1 GCA_001304855.1 Clostridia bacterium UC5.1-1D2 | reverse complement strand
CAACTGTTGCGGCGCCGCAACGCCTATTCCTCACCGTCATCCACACCGTTATTGTCGCGGTCGGATGGGCCGCCTGCGCCACTCTGGTGCTTGCCAGGGTGCGGCACGTCCGCAGGAGCGTCATATAAGTAGGGGGCAGGCTGCTTCTGTGCCCGGTCTGGGCCGTCTCCCGCATAACCTCCGTTACCCGGTATCTTCGCTGCGTGCTTATTGGTTATTCCCATCGTCTTATCCTCGCTTTCGTGTTTTAATTAATGGTTGCTGCCGCCCTAACCCTGGCGGCGGGGAGATAATGGACCGCCTCCATCTACGCTTTGTTTCCTCCAAGCTGCTTGACTGCCTGATTAATTCCTGTTGCCGCCAGGCCAGACACGATTCCGATGGCCAGGGCGTTAATAACATCCGCAGCCGGAAATTCCGGCATGGTGTACATTCCAGCTACTCCCAGGGCGGCCCCTGCCGCTCCACACACAACTGGTATTGCCTCATCCTTAACCTTCGCTGTTGCCTTGCAGGCCATTCCAGCCAAATAACATATCACGGTGATTCCTGCTACACTTGCAATTCCAAAATCCATATCCTATTCCTCTCTTTCCGCCGGCTCCTCCGGCATCTTCATAAGCTTGTCTTTAAGTTCTGTCGCCACATCGTTACCTCCCAGGGCATGATATGCGTCATACATCCTTTTTACATTCTCCTTCCCATAGATAGGGCAGTATCCTTTGTCCTGGTAGTGATTGTAGGCCTGGATAATCCGGTCCCGCAGGAGGGCTTGTATACCGTCATGGAGGGCCTCCGTCTTTATGGACTCCTCCTTTTGTCTTTTGAGTATCTGCCGGTACCCAAATCCTAAAAGGGTGGAGATGGCTACAAACAGCCACTCCACCCAATGAGCACTTATGTATTGTGTTATCACGCCCATGATGTCTCCTTACTCTGTAATCAGTTCTTCACACTCCAGGTCAACCAGCACCTGGCGCACCTGGTCCTTAATTCTATCCGGTACCTGCCCGAATGTCTTCCTCCCCTTCACAATCAAGGTCGCATAGATAACTGCCATAGTGTCCACCTCCTTCCTCAATAATAAAAAGAGCAGCAGCCTAAGCATTAAGTATCGCCTCGACTTCCGCCCTTAATTTCCCCGGCGCCTGTTCAATTGTCTTTTTGCCTTTCCGGATTAGGTCCGCGTAGACCGCAGCCATATAACTTGCCATCTTTTACACCTCCATTCCTTCGTAGATTTCTGCCAGCGCCAGCTGGGTGTTGGTCACTTCCTCTTGCAGCGCTAAGTTCGCTTCATACTGTTCCGCGAGAGCCAGCTGTGCTGCCGTCAATTCCTCTGTCAGCCGGGCCACCTGTTGTTCCTGAGTGGGGACATATTTAATTGGCGTTATCCCGTCTGATTTATAAAATATCCCATCTATGTACTTATCCCCGGCCTCACAGGGATACTGCAGGCAGTCCACCGCAAGGGCGTTCTCTCCATATACCGCCCGCGCTACCTTGCTGGCATCCTCGTAGCTGTATGCCACGCAGACAGTCATAACCGTTTCGTTGTATATCTGTGCATATACTTCATGCGCTACCATTTTTCTTTTACCTCCTTAATAGAACCGAAGCAGAACAACCCCGCTGCCTCCTGATTTACCGGCTATCATCGGTGAGGCAGTATGGTCGTTTTCCGACATATATCCCCCTGCCCCTCCGCCTCCAGTGTTTGGACTTCCGTCAGTCGAACCGCGTCCGTTAAGCGAATCCCCTCCGCCTCCAGCTCCCCCGTATCCACTATATTGCGTTTCAGCATACACTGAGTAGCCGCAGCTTCCTCCGGCGCCCCCTCCGGCATATAGCGTGCCTGAGGATTCTCCAAAGGCTCTGGTTGTCGTCCCCTGCCCTTTGCCTCCGGCCATGGAAGATGCGGCTCCGTCTCCTCCGTTTGAGCCTCCGTTTGCACCTTTGCGGTTGTCTCCATATGCGTTGTAAGAGGCTCCGCCTCCGCCTGAACCTCCCCTACCGCCAGACAGCGAAAAGCCTCCCCCTTCTCCTCCTGAAGCGCTTAATATGGACCCAACAGACGTAACGCCCCCTGTGCCTCCCCGGGCAGTTGAGTTTATCGCAGCCCCCGTTCCCCCCGCCCCTACTGTAATGGCCAGGGTCTGCCCGGAACTAACGGACTGCTTTAATTTTGTTGCGGTATAGCCTCCACCGCCTCCGCTTCCGCCTCCGTTTTCCCACGCTGCTCTGGAGCTGCCTCCTCCGCCTCCGCCTCCAACGCAGAATATATCCATTGTTTTAAAGCCTGCCGGTATTATGTAAGTTTGTGTGCCTTTTATTGTCACGTTCAGCAAGCCAGAGGTTTTTACTGTCGCATTACGTACATCTCCGGTCATTTCCCCGGCGCTGCATGTTACATAGGGATAGATGCTCAGGTAATATGCAGTGTTAAGATTCGGTAAATCCAAATACGCCTGGGACTGCCCCTCACTCACTGTATTGTTTCCGGCCCCCTTATAAACTTGCGTCCCCCCGGTCTTTCCGGGATATCCGCTGGCGCTGCAGCGGATATACACGCCACTGTATGGTTTTCCTTTCGCCGCCTTTGGATTCTGCCATTTTGCCAGAACACGTCTGCCAGAATAGGCGGCACAGCTAAAAGACAGTAAACTGTTCACCGTCATTGTGCCGACCCCGGGCTCGTCTCCGCTGTCTGAGGTCAGGGCGGTTTCTCCGGCCAGTACATGAGCCAGAATGGTTGTAACATCATCTGATTTAACCCCTCCTGATGATGCCGGTATCAAAATATCACTCATTTTCACTCACCCCCAACAGCTTAATATTAAAATTCGACGTTGGTTTCTTCTCCAGACAGTAAAACACCGCCTGGCCATTCAGCGCTTCCCCGGCCTTTATCATCCCCGCCATCTTCTCCCAGCTCTTAGACGTTTCTGCGGGGGTGTCTTTTGTAACCGCGCTCATTATCTGCACCTTATCCGTCTCCTTCAGTCCTGGCACGTCCACAGTCTGGGTGTATGGCGCCGCTGCGCTCCAGTTGGCCGCCAAAAGAGTTATTTCTGCTTCCCTGGTGCGTGTTTCAAGCTGTTGCTTCAAGTAATTGTCATTATCCAGCAATACCTGATACCGGGGATTAAACGTATCAGGCGCCGCCCGGTCTTTGTTTGTTATCTGCTCCATGGTTTCTGAAAACTTTGGGTATTCCGTCACTGGTAAATCTGCCATTCCTGCGCCTCCTTAAAATACTTCATCCATATCAAATATAAATTCCATATCATCATCCTTCCCTTTGGCAGAAAGGTTTTATATGCGATCATATCGCCATCCGCATCAAACAGGCCCTGTTCTGAAATGTTTTCACCTGCCAGCTCTGCCCTGCCAAGCCTCACCGTGTACCGGCAGGTGGTTTCCTTCTCATCGGTATAAGCGTGGCTGTCCACATCCTTTTTAAGCAGTTCTGTCCTTAGGGCGGTCTCTGCTCCCGTGGTTTCAATCACGTTCCCGTCCGCGTCCACGCCTCCGCTGCCAAAAGCCATCTGTGTTATAGACGCAAGGGACTGGTCCCCCGAATGCGCCCTGCACAGTTTTTTCCTTCCTGTCTCCGTAATGACTCCTTGTGCCATCGTATCCCATCCTTTCCTATAGGTTGTATTTAAATATCTCTGCGTCCAATAACTTAGTCCCATCCAACAGGTACATCCCATCCAGATACCACAGATCCTTTTCTACCCGCAGGTGAAACTCCATATCCGGCCGGGCCTGTATTCCGGCCTGTACTGCCATCACATTCCGGCTTTCCTGGCTGCTTTTCGCCGCGCCTTCCACCTGCAGTATCGTCCGGGTATCCGCGCCGCCCTGGCGTCCGTCATGCTTTTCACGTCGGGTACGCCACAGGAGCAGGGCGTATGGAAACTGCCCGCCACTGCCAGCCGCGCCGGATATAAGTCCGGGAACTCCTTTTCCCTGTATCCGTTAAGAGAATAGCCCCCGTCCAGCAGCCAAGTGCCGTCAAGGTATAAAAACTCACGGTTATACCGCGCATAGAAGTCAGACGCCAGCTCCAGGCGGCTTTCGGCTGTTATTCTAACTGACAGCCGCGCCGGATACTTCCCTCCAAAGAGAAACAGCAGGTTAACCGGTATCATTTCCCGGGTCATGTCCCTTACGCTGCGCAGCGTTCGGTATGACTCATCTATCACCAGAAGCTCCAGCTCATACACACGGTGTCTGACATGCAGTTCATAAGCCTCTCTGCCCACCGCCGAGTCCAGCCGTTCCATCAGTCTAGGAAGGGTATAGGGCAGCTGCTGGTTCCACTTTAACAGCGCCGCCGCCCTCCTCTCTTTCAGGCTGTCCCCCGGATAGGCCGGAGCCTTAGAAGGGATTCATATCGCCGGATTCCGTTCAGCCTGCTTCTTGGAGCAGGCTGTCGGACCATAATTCGTCCATCTGTTCATACAGCCGGCGCAGTTCTTCCTCCTCCGCCCAGAACAAATGCTGCAATTCTTTCACTCCACGTAAGAACTCCGGAACATATTCCTGAAGGTTAATCACACGCTCCCACATTACGGTATCAGCCAACCACATCACCCCTTACCGCAATGGATCCGGAAGGCATGACATAATTCCCCGGAGCTCCGTTTATCATGGTGTCATACACATCCAGGATCCCCTCCAAATCCAGCAGGCGGCTTTCCAGTCGCGACACCCGCACGATGGTCTGCCCGTCTTCCTGCCAGGACTGGTTAAGCTCGTGAAGGTAATCATCAACAGCCTTATTTATATCCTCCCTACACCGTTCAAAACTATAATCCGTCTGATACATAATTGTGAAAGTGGCCGACACCTGTTCTTCCTTTGCTCCTTCCACCGTGACTCTGTGGCCAATAGGAGCCAAGCCATATCCTTTTCCTGAATCTGCCTCCGGATCCATCGTATCCTTAACACGCTGGACTAACTCATCAGATGCTACTCCAAAATCTGAATTGATGATCACCAGCTTCACCGTCCCACCTCCGTCCCAGGCCGGATATACCTTTACGCCTCCTACTCCCGCAATTCCGTTCACCTTTTCCCGATAATCTGAAATATTTCCTCCAAATGCCTGGGAATCCAAGCTGTTAAAATACCGGCTGCGAAACCGCTCCGTATCCTCCTCATCCTCACCTGGAATCAAAAGCTCCGTTAGCTCCGCCCTTTCAAGTCCTTTAATATATTCGATTGGAACCAGAGTCCCAAATAAGGTATTTCCAGCTGACCCAATGGTTTCACACCGCATCTGGTAAACTCCAAACGACAGACGCTCTACTGCAATGTAGTTCAGAGTTTCCAAAGAAAAACGGCTCCCAATGGGGATATCCTGGCTGAATTCACCCTTTAATACTGCATAGGAGGCCGCTTTAGGGGACAGCCCCCGCTCTGCCGCGCGCTTAATCAGGTACCCGCGGCTAGCTGTATCTGCAAACAGTTCGTTCAGGACTGCATACAACTCCGTATACATGAGCTGTATCTCCACTGCCGCCGGAGCCAGCGCATCATGGATGATAGAGCCTTCCCGCTTGTCCATGTCCTTTGGCACCCGTTCCAGCATCCGCCTCAGGATATCCTCATAGGTTATTTCTTCATACACTACAGCGACACCTCCTTATCCGCCTCAAAACTCCCCTGGACCGTATTGACGGTGAAATGCACCAGAAGCCTGCGTCCATCCCGTGTAAAAGAAAAAGCATCCACGCTCTGGATTCTCGTATCCTGCGTCAATGCTTCCCTTATCCTCTTTTTTAATTTTGATTCCACAAGCCCCATGGGCTTTCCTACCAGGTGCCCCAACTCAGCACCGTACTTCCAGCTGTAGATAAGGTGCTCAAACCGTTCGGTATTTAAGATACAGTAAACCGTCTGCCGGACTGCCTCCACTCCATCCACAGTCCCCCGTATCCGGTCCCCATCTACCCGGTACGTCTTTGAAGGCTGTGTTTTCCATCCAAAATCCTGTTTTAACATCGTTCCTGTGTCAGGAATCATGTCTTCTCCT
>BBZN01000091.1 GCA_001304855.1 Clostridia bacterium UC5.1-1D2 | reverse complement strand
ACCTTAATATTTAATATAAGAGTATCATCCGTGATACATCTGCGGTGATGACGGGGTGTGGCTCAGCTTGGCTAGAGCGCCTGGTTTGGGACCAGGAGGTCGCAGGTTCGAATCCTGTCACCCCGATTAAACCAATTAAATATAATAGTTTATGCGCGAGTGGCTCAGTGGTGGAGTATCGCCTTGCCAAGGCGAGGGTCGCGGGTTCGAATCCCGTCTCGCGCTTTTTTAATGGCTGGAATTGCCTTTGATTTTTCAAGGGGTTCCGGCCTTTTTGTGCTTTTTAAAATGTTGTGGACGGTTACAGACGCTTCCTGATTCCATTCAGACAAAAATACGATTGGAAGTGAATACGTTCTATATGGCAAATGAGGGCGTTGCAAAATTATTTTCTTGCACAGTCCCGGTATACACATAGAATCGGCACATACCTGTGCTGGTGCGGAGCAGAATTTTGCAACACCCTTGCAGTTAATTATATTAGTTCAGTCAGCCGAAAAAGGCGGCATATACGGTTATAAAAGTCATGAGATTGAAGTCTGAATCCAGAAATTATTGTTGGAGCCGACTACAGTGACCGTGGTGGATCTGTTTCCGGGGAAGGACATCCAGGTGTCAATAACAGGGCTGCGAAGATCGTTTCCACGATAAATTGTGATCCGGTAGCGGCCGGGCACTACATTATAAAATCGGGTAAATTCCATAAAATTCAGGTTGGATACAACCAGCCGGTTATTTATATAGATTTGAATTGGAGTGCGGATTGCCGCATTATAGAACCGCACTCTGGCAATCGAGGCTGGAAATACAGTTCCGGGCAAAAGCAGACCCCAGTTCCAGGACCAATCTGGACGTACCGGAGTGCCGGGCCTGGGCGGAGGAAGTGGTCTGCCGGGCGGGGTTGGCCTGTTGGGCCGGCCGGGTGGATTTGGTCTCATAGGAGGCGTGGGGCGGCCGGGACCGGGGGAAGCCGGCCGATCGGGGATAGGCCTGCCAGGCCTGTCGGGAAGCGGAATAACAGGCCGGTTCTCCATGGCTGGTGCAAACCGGTTGAATTCTCCTGAATCCGCTTCAGCAGCAGAATCACCATAGGTCCTGTCGTCAAGGGGCATGATAGGCTCATATTCCTGAGAATAAACCATTCCTGTGAAGCGTCGGGAACAGGCTGAAGTTCAGAACCGTCTGTGAAATAAAAATTGGAGTCCTCCGTCGAGGGGGATCATAATCATCGAAATACATAGGGTTACCTTTCAAAATATGCTTTGTCATATCTTATGCGTCAGTTGTAAAGTGGTGAATGGCAGACACAATATCAAGAAATGACCTGCTTTTTATCCAATTATGTTTAAGAACGCTGCAGGAAGTTAGAGTCCTTATATGTTGGTTGACAGTCAGGGAAACGGCTACTATACTTAGAAGAAAATATACTAACAAAATACGTATGAGGACATTTAGAAATGAAAAAGAGAAATCCAATTACCATCGAATCTGCCCAGGAGAGGCTGAATCAGATAGCGATACAGGTAAAAACAGAGATAATCCCGTCTTTGGAAACATTGGGACGGGTATGTGCTCAGGATGTGTTTTCCATAATGGACCAGCCCCCCTTTCCACGCTCACCTTTAGATGGATATGCAGTGAGAAGCCAGGATACTCAGGGAGCTTCCAGGGAAAATCCCATTCAACTAAACGTGATAGAACATGTCTATGCGGGAATGTGCCCCATGAATGAGGTGGGGCCGGGAGAGGCGGTAAGAATTATGACAGGTGCGCCCATTCCTCAGGGAGCAGACGGTGTGATTATGCAGGAGCAGACCGATGAAGGGGTGGAGAGGGTGCAGGTGTACCGACCAGTTACGGCTTATGGAAATTATTGCCGCAAAGGTGAAGATATGGAGGCGGGTGTTCTGCTTTTTGAAAAAGGAACCTGTATCCGCCACATGCATATAGGAATTATGGCAAGTCAGGGAATTGAACAGACAAAAGTATATAAGGTGCCCAAAATAGGAATTATGGCTACGGGAGATGAGCTGGTTGCTGTGGGAGATCCCCTCTCCCCAGGAAAGATTTATGACAGTAACGGCCCTCTTCTGACATCCAGGGTTACAGAGCTGGGCTGCTGTCCATTTCAGATAAAGGCAGCAGGCGATTCGCCGGAGGTATTGGCTCAAGCAATTGAATCAGCGCTGGGGCGATGTGATGCCGTCGTTACCAGCGGTGGAGTTTCTGTTGGGGTTCGTGACTGTATGCCGGATGTTGCAAAGCTTATAGGAGCCAACGTGTTGTTTCATGGAATTGATGCTAAACCGGGGTCTCCCATGATGGTTATGGTTGTAGAAGGGAAGCTTGTTTTCTGCCTTTCAGGCAATCCGTTTGCGGCGGCCGCTACCTTTGAAGTGATGGTAAGGCCTCAGCTGGAGCGAATGAGAGGGAGAAGTAACTGGAAACCCCGGCGTGTCTGGGGAAAACTTGGTACGGCCTTTCCCAAGCCATCTGGTATGAGACGGTTAGTTAGAGGGAGAATTGAGGACGGGACTGTCTGGCTGCCCGAGGGGAGGCATTCCTCAGGAATGCTGGCCAGCATGGCAGACTGTAACTGCCTGGTTGATATTCCGGCAGGCAGCAGGGATTTAGAAGTAAACGCTGAAGTAGAGGTGATCCTTTTGTAACGGCGTCTGTAAGTACGTTAAAGGAATCTGCTCTGGATGGCCCTTAATTGGTTCCGGAAGAAGTCCGTTTCCTTGTGTACATTAAGCAGACGCAGAGAAATCCACGGGCTTGATGGCCATCCGGGGACCGGTTGAACTTTGCGTTCTGTCATATGTGCCTTACACATGTGGGGTGCTCGTTTCAATCTAAGGGGGCATAGTGAGTTGTGATATGATCAAGGAATTCTGTATTTCCGTCGGATAATATACTTTAAAGATGGTCTTGTATTGTCTTTTGATTGTCAAATATATATCAATATATGTCTAAAAATCACAATGTGATATTCGTTTATTTCAATGATAATAAAAAGTAAAAAACAATAGTTGTCTGTAACATTTCTTGTATAAAAACATAAAATGAATAAGTTGTTAAATAGCACAAATAATCTGAAAAATATAGGCAATTTTACACATTGAATATTGTTAAAAAAAGTCTATAATTTGTAGTAAATACATTACACTATAAGGGCAAAACCGGTGAAAACCGGTGGCGCAAAGCTATAGGGGCCTCACTTGATAAAAGTAAGCCAGCCAGTTGCAGGAATGATGGAATATATCGTGGTCTTCACAGGTAGATTCCTTTTTGGGATCTGCTTTTTTTACCTGATTATCCGTAATATCCTGTAAAGAGAAGGAGAAACGATGAAAAAATGGGGGAAAGGATTGCCTGTAACAATGGCATTCTGCATGATGATATCCTTGGTGATTGCACCAATGGATAGTAATATGAACATAGTTTATGGACAGACAAAGGAAACCACAAGATCACAGAATAATGAAAATAAGGATAGGGGCAGTACTGAAAATTATAACTGGCCGGCAACTGCGGCAGCCAAAGAACAGCCTGAAAAAGATAATACAGAATCTGAATATAGAGAGGATGATAAAAAGACGCCGGATACCGGAGAAGTGGGGAACAAGAATGAAAAGCTGGGTAACGGCATAGTGGAAGATTCGGATAAAGACAGTGAAAGGGAGGATATGAAAAAGGACAGCGGAGAGAAGGATAGCGCAGAGAAAGATAACGCAGAGAAGGACAGCGCAGAGAAGGATAACGCAGAGAAGGACAGCGCAGAGAAGGATAACGCAGAGAAGGATAACGCAGAGAAAGGCAACACGGAAACAGAGAATGGAGAAAAAGACGATGCGGAGGAGGGGGAGAAGAAGGACGGAGAGAATAATGAAAAGGACGACGGTACAGAGGAATCCGGGGCTGAGAGAGGCTTAGAGGAGGAGAATAATCCGGAGATTGAACCGACGGAAGAATTGCCTGAACTGAATCAGGACAACCAGCTTAAGCCCCAACCATTGTTAGCTGCCGGGATAACAAAAAAGTCTGATTTGCCTGCAGGTACGATTGAGGCTGGAAGCGAGAAAACTGTGGCAGAAGCATTTGAAGAGCTGACGGAGGAAGAGGTTGAGGAGGCTGACGGGGAGATTATTTTGTACCTCACAGATGATACAAAGGATGGGAACGAGATATTTGTGCCTTTGGATTTAGGCATCAGTCATGTTACTATAACTAGTGAGGATGAGGTTGATTATCAGATTGGAACACAAAAAAAGACCAGCTTATATGCTAATGGAATTCCACTTCTTTTGGAACATGGAACAGTCAACAGGCTCTTTGGAGGAGGAAAGAATATACCATTGGATCGCACAGATTTGACAATTACAGGAGGACAGTTTAATAATGTGCCTCAAAGTAATAATGGGGTGATTGTGGGAGGCAGTTATGCGGATAAAAATGGCGCCGACATTTCTATAAGCGGCAGCTGTAATATAACAATAGAAGCAGATAATTTGCAGGTTAGCAGTATCTTCGGGGGGAATTTTACAGAAGCAAGTAATATTACGGCTACTGTAGGCGAAACGAATCTTCAGATAATTGGTTCAGAAGTTGAAGCTTGTATGATCGCTGGAGGCAGCTTCCTGTGGGGTAACGGTAAAAGCGATGTTAATGTAGATACCGGAACAACTAATCTGTATTTTGAGGATAGCCGTCTGCTCATTGGATATTTGGATTGGTCCTTTTCCATTTATGGGGGAAATGTTGGCAACGACGAAATCAATCATTCCAGTTTAAAGTGTGATTCCACGAATATAACTGTGTCAGGGACAGAAATAGAGCCTCAAATGGGAAGGGGAGGCGAACTGTTTGGCGGCAGTTATAATACAAGTAAAGATGGAAGCGATGAAGTATCAACCGGCAGCATTATCATTAATTTAATTGACAGTACTGTAAATGGAATTTTTGGCGGGGGATATTATAGTGGGGAATGCTTAGCAGAAACTGGTTATATTGAAATAAATATAGATAATTGTGTATTGCAGGATTCAACTGTGGTGAGCATTCCCATTGTTTGCGGAGGAGATATTTTTGACGCAGATGAGGACAATGGGGAAACTCCTGTAGTAGAAGCCGTCGATATCCATTTGTCAGGAGGGGTAACAGATGGGGCCAGCGTTTATGCAGAAGGACTAATGGTATTAGGGGGACAGGTTTCCTCTGTTTTCCCTCAGGAGTCGCACCTGACTGTAGAAGAAAATGCATTTTCCTGTCTTGACACCCTTGATTATGACAGCATCTGGACAGATGTGACCTTAATGGGAGCCCAAGGAAGAACGCAAATAATTTCTGAGTACACAGATTTTGAAAATTTGAAAGCTAAGATTGCCACAGCTCTGCTGATTATGCAAACTGAAAGCGCAGCAGGAGAGGTTAAGACAGATGTGACTCCAGAAGCAATGGAGACACCGGAGATTCCGGATAATGTGACTATATCGGAAGAGGAATCGGCTGCAAAAAAAGCACAGGCGATTTCCGATACAATACAATCTCTTCAGCAGATCGCCAATAAGAAGAAGGAAAATACCTTGAACAATGCTTTAGTAGATTTTGGGCCGGCTGTAAAGCCGGGAGATAAAGTCAGTACATTGATTCAGATTGAGTTGAAGAAAATGGAACTGGCAGCTGAAGTGCAAAATGAAACGGAAGTTATTTTTCTTCCTAAAAAAATGATTCTTGAAATAACACCTTGCATAAAGGTGGAGTCTGCCGGCAATGTAACACAGTCGTCGATACAGAATGACCAGCTGAGCGGTGAGGAGATTGAATTCTGTATAGGCGTGCCCCTATTGGTAACAAATGAATACGCCAATGTGCTTCACCATGCAGAGGATGGTGAGGAGGCATACCAGGTTAAGATCCGGCAGGACGTCCATGGGAAATTTATAAAACTTCATGCCAGAAACTTCAGCGAGTTTGAAATTGAGTTTGTGAATGACAAGGAAGGCCACAAACCGGAGGAGAAACCTGTTGATTCGTTGCCTGCATATCATGGGAATGGCTCTTCAGACCGCAGTTCATACAGCCAGCCGGGAGTCTGGGTACAAAAGGATAAACGGTGGTATTATTATAATCCCGATGGAAGCATGCTGCATCAGCAATGGGCCTATCTGTATTATGGAAATCGTTATTCCTGGTATTACTTTGATTCTAATGGTATGATGGCAGAGGGGTGGCTGGAATTAAATGGGGAAAACTATTTTCTTCATAACAGAGCAGATGGAACTAGGGGACACCTATATACGGGGTGGAATTTGATTGATGAAAAATGGTATTATTTTGAGCCTGCCTCCGGGAAAAGACAGGGCCTGCTTTATGTAAATACGACCACTCCAGATGGATATACGGTAGGGGAGGACGGCAGTTGGAATTCTCAGGTTTAGCAAGGCCTAAATGATGGAAATGAAATTTGGCAGGACTAGGCAATGGAAGCGAAATGGAAGCAAATACTTGCAAGAAAAGAAAGGTATATGTGGCACTTTTGATAGTGCCGCATATTTTCATTATGGAGCAAGGGGATACGAGAACAGAGAAATTATTTGATTAATACAGGGGTAAGGACAAATGCAAACATAATTGAAAGTTATATACATAATTTTGGAAATAAAAGAAAGAATATAAATATGGTTCTTCAAACCAATTTCCCTCCCGACCATATGAGGCAGCCGGAGAATTGAAAGACCTTGAAATATATAGCTGTGTTCTCTGCTGTCGGAAGACCAAAAGGAAGAGAAGCAGAGACGGGCAGGGAGATTTTGC
>BBZN01000090.1 GCA_001304855.1 Clostridia bacterium UC5.1-1D2 | reverse complement strand
TCCGCCGGCAACCTCAACTGATAAGCGTTATGCGCCGATTTACGCCATACGGCCACGGCCATCGCAAGGGGGGACAAGCCTATCCGTTTCCATAACCAAAGATATCACAGGTTACTCCTCCCATAGATTTTTCTCTTTGGAAGTGTGTCGTATGTTACCTCTGGTGACGGATGGATTCAAGTCCTTTCCCGGTTCTTTTTTCGATTTGTGTAAGGTGCTTCAATAACCCGGCCCCGGTTTGTTGCTTTGTAGTATCGACTTTAACCGGAACTTCCAGTATCCTTTGTGACAAAGGAGGTGATTCAGCCATGAACGAAAAAGAGTTATTGGACATGATGGTTGCGGATTCAGATTCTTGTGCAGGAAATGAAGTCGGCCCGGACTCCGGCAGAACGGGAAAACTCCCTTCTGCTGATGGACCAGGCAGAAGGTATACTAAAACGGCTGTCAGAGCAGGAACACGCTCTCATGGAACAGTATCTGGATTCCATGACAGACCGCATGGCCGATGTGGAGCCGGCTCTGTACACCGGCGGGTTCCGGGATGGCATCCGGGTCATGAAGTTCATCAACAGTCTGTAACAGCAGAAAAAGAACACTGCCACTCTCCAAAGAGCAGGAGCACTGGCAGTGTTCTTTTTTCTATTCTCCTTTATCTGTTCTTCTTCCAGGTCTGGAAAGCAGTGTTTTTTACCCCCTTAAACCCCCCGGTGTGCGCCATTGTACCATGGAACTATTTGAAGTGTCAATTTCAATTCCCTTGCGTTTTCCTTACTGAAATCTTACTGACGAATGGATTTCAATGGGTCGAAAAAAGATAACAATCGTTATTCATGGGTGGCTTGGCGGCACCCAGCTTTTTTAATGTGCAGGATTCTGCCACCCGGCGCCTCTAAAATGCTGCTGAAAATGAGAAAACTTCTGGGTGGCAAAACCTGAATTTGTTATGCTGGAGGCCCCTGTTTTTTGAATAACTTTTTCATGCATTCCAGAAAAACTTATGCGCCAGACAAGCTGATTTCGCCCAAACCAACGGTTTTAAGGCATTTCCCGGCATCCTGCTGGGGAATCCTTTGATTCAATCGCAATCTACGGCGGCTCTCCGGTTTTTCTACAAAATAGAGCGGATATCCCTGCCGTATGCCGTCAAGTGATTCCTCCCCCGCCTTATCTTAGCCCTGTGACGCACCGTGACCGCCCGTGTGCTGGTTTTAAGACCCGGCTTGGAAAGATGTACCATGGAGCGGGTATTTCGGCTCGTCGGGCCGATGTGGAACAGAAGCATTTCTCTCAAAATCCGCCGATATTGCCAGGGTCGAAAAGTGTGCAGGTTAAAGAGGTTATGCTGGAAAGCGCATAACCTCGGGAGACATCGCCCGGCAAAGCCGGGCGAATTTTCTACTCATATACTGTTCTTAATCACCTCTAATCCTTTCATTAATGCATCTTGAATCACATTTACATTATTCTCGTATTGTGATTTTTGAGTTTTAATGATGTCCAAAAATCCTTTAAAACACCATCTACCATTATCGTAATACCTTCAACTTTTTCTCCTGTTTTTTCATTTTCAAATTCTTCTGAAATTATTGTAACAGTTTTTTTCATATCTTCTCCCTTTTTTAATAAATTCTCATTATTTTCTCCTAGCCAATATTTCTCATCATTTGGAATAAGTTCCATAAAATCATAATAACATCCTTGCCAATTTATCGGCACATATTCCTCATAAGAAGCTGGTTCTGCATATAAGGAAAACAGTTTACACGAGTCGAAGTCAATAAGCAAACTGGGTCTAAAGTCATAAATCCATGAATCATCATTAAAATTTCTTGCTTTTTGTAACAGTTTTCTCAATTGTTCTGATTCAATTTTTAGACTTTCTATCCTCTTTAGAAAAATTTTAACATTACTAGAATTTAGAATCAACATCTCTCTTCTAGTTTCATCAATATATTCTTCTTTCACATCAAATCCTTTTTCTTTAAATGCATTTATTCTTTTTTTATAATCTAAAAACCAAATTTCTTTATCTGTTACATACCAGCTAAAAATCCCATCATATAGAACTCCTACAATTATATTTTCATCATATTCTGGCTTCAATAACTCCATTTATCACTGTCCTCCCTCAATAATTCTACCGTTCGTTGCATATTCCTCTATCCACTCTATCCATGGAGGCGGGAACTCTATGCTTTTTCCAGGTGTAGTAGGATCTGTTAATTTTGGAGCACTTCCGCCTTGGTTTAATGGGTTGTTTTTGTATCCTGCTTGGGGAATTGTGTATTCTTGTACCATATCATCAAACCATTTAGGCACTTCAAATTCATATATATCTGCACCTGGTCTGTTATTTAAAAAGTGTTGTGAATGCTCACCTCCATCAATACTAATATTTAGATTTTTATCTGTCCTATTAATATAAACATTTCCATCACTATCTATTATCACCCTTGGCTGGCTGGATTGTGTTCCTTGACCGCCTTGAACTCTACGATAAGTAACTGTTTCTTTAGCTCCACTTCCCCCCTTGGCACTGACACTGAACCCTCATATCTTTTACGCCTTTTCCATCCCTCTTTGGAAAAAGCGTCCTGCCCTATAGTGATTCCGGCAGTTTTCAACCTCTTACTCTTATATCAGAAAAAACAAGGGAAGTCCTCTCTCTGCTGTGCTTCTCTTCATTATAAACAATCCGGCAACCAGTTTCAAACAGTTTCTTCTTCTGTTCTTCTCTCCGGTTCCCGGTATTCCGTATGATTCTTCAACATTCCGTACACGATATTTACCAGACGCCTCGCTATACAGATCAGTGCCTGCTGTTTATTCTTTCCCTCCTCCTGTTTCTTTTGAAAATATTCCCGGAATACCGGATGTCTCGCCGTTCCGCTGGGCGATACCTGCACCATCTGAATCGCCAGAAAATAAAATATAGCCTGTAAACGCCTGTTTCCCTGTTTCGGGCACATATCCTTGCCTTTTCCTGCTGATGAAAAGTTTACCGGGGCAATCCCCGCGAATTTTGCCAGCTTACTGGCATTTGGGAATCGCTCAATGTTCCCGATTTCCGACAGGATGTTTGCCGCTGTGACGATATCAATTCCCGGCATCGTCATAAGGGTGCACTGAAAGTAAGGGAAAATGCTTTTTATCGCTTCTTCCACTTCCAGCATCTGTTTCCGATAATGCTGTAAATCCCTCACCAGTCCTCTAGTGATGATATCACGGCTCTCCTGACAATCTCTCAGGGTTTCCCCGTCTGTCCTTATCAGTTCCAGTATCTTCTCCGCCTTTTTAACCGAGCAGTTGTTGTGGCTCACCGGGCGTAATTCTCCTGCCAGTTCCTCCGCTGTCTTTCCCCGCAGATACACTGGGGATGGGTATTCTCCGAAAAAATACAATGCTGTCGGGCGGCCGATATCCTCAAAGAACTTTTTATAGCTGGGATAGGCCATGCACAGCTGTTCATGAAGCTGATTCTTTAATCTCTGCTGATGGACATTGATGTTGTCTCTCCGGTTCACTAACTGGCTCAGCGTCCAGTATTTATCATCCGGTATCGCATCCGGCAGTCTGTCCAGCATGTTAATCAGCACCAGGCAACCGCCTCCGCATCGTAGCTGTCACTTTTCTGGTACATAGGGACGCTTTTTCTCTGGGCGTAGGACAAGGCTGTGTTTACGTCTTTGACGATGTTTCCCTTCTCAATCAGCCACACCGCCAAGGTACGGCCATAGCCATACGCATTCTCTAATCCATAGATGGGTATCTTTTCCTCTGTTACAAATCGGCTGACTTTCCTCGTCAGCTTATGAAACTCCGCTGGCTTATTCTCTATCGTGATTTCTCCCAGCTTCTGGTTCCAACAGTCCAGTATGACCGCGGTATGCGTTTCTTTATGCAGGTCAATCCCCACATAGATGATGTTTTCTTTTCTCAACTACATCCTTCCTCGTATCCTGTCTCCATCTTCAGCCATAGATACCGCCGGCAACCTCAACTGATAAGCGTTATGTGCCGATTTACGCCTTAAGGCCACAGCCATCGCAAGGGGGGACAAGCCTATCCGCTCCCATAACCAAAGGTTTTACAGGTTATTCCTCCCGGAGATAAACCTCTCTGGAA
Organism: Clostridia bacterium UC5.1-1D2; assembly: GCA_001304855.1. Classification (GTDB taxonomy): domain Bacteria; phylum Bacillota; class Clostridia; order Lachnospirales; family Lachnospiraceae; genus Enterocloster. Next base: position 2,819 of record BBZN01000090.1, on the reverse strand, counting down.
GTGTGTCGTATATTACCTCTGATGACGGATGGATTCAAGTCCTTTCCCGGTTCTTTTTCCGATTTGTGTAAGGTGCTTCAATAACCCAGCTCCGGTTTGTTGCTTTGTAGTATCGACTTTGACCGGAACTTCCAGTATCCTTTGTGGCAAAGGAGGTGATTCAGCCATGAATGAGAAAGAATTACTGGACATGATGGTTACAGAACGGATTCAGATCTTTGTGCAGGAAATGATGTCGGCTCGCACTCCGGCGGAACGGGAAAACTCCCGTCTGCTGATGGACCAGGCAGAAGGCATACTAAAGCGGCTGTCAGAGCAGGAACACGCTCTCATGGAACAGTATCTGGATTCCATGACAGACCGCATGGCCGATGTGGAACCGGCTCTCTACACCGGCGGATTCCGGGATGGCATCCGGGTCATGAAGTTTATCAACAGCCTGTAACCGCAGAAAAGAACACTGCCACTCTCCATAGCGCTGGAGAACCGGCAGTGTTTTTTTATCTGTTCTTCTATTCTCGTTTATCTGTTCTTCTTCCAGGTCTGGAAAGCGGTGTGTTTTTACCCCCTTAACCCCCCGGGTGTGCACCATTCTACCATGGAACTATTCGGAGTGTCAATTTCGATTCCCTTGCGTTTTCCTTACTGAAATCTTACTGACAAATGGATTTCAATGGGTCGAAAAAGATAAAAATCGTTATTCATGGGTGGCTTGGCGGCACCCAGCTTTTTTAATGTGCAGGATTCTGGCACCCGGCACCTCTAAAATACTGCTTAAAATGAGAAAACTACCGGGTGGCTTGGTCCGAATTTGTTATGCTGGAGGCCCCTGTTTTTTTGAATAACTTTTTCCTGTATTCCAGAAAAACTTATGCCGCCAGACAAGCTGATTTCGCCCAAACCAACGGTTTTAAGGCATTTCAGGCATCAGACAGGAGAATCCTTTGATTCAATCGCAATCCCCGGCGGATTTCCGGATTTTTCCTACAAAACAGAGCGGATATTCCTACCGAATGCCGTCAAGTGATTCCTCCCCGCCTTCTCTTAGCCCTGTGACGCACCGTGACCACCCGTGTGCCGGTTTTAAGACCCGGCTCGGAAAGATGTACCATGGAGCAGATATTTCGGCTCGTTGGGCCGATGTGAGACAGAGGCATTTCTCTCCAAATCCGCCGATATTGCCAGGGTCGAAAAGTGTGCAGGTTAAAGGCTGGGTGGCTTTACGCCACCCAGACGGGGGACATCGCCCGGCAAAGCCGAGCGAATAAATTTTCTTACTGAATTCTTAAATCCTTTTTTATTTGATTTAATTCGCTAGTTAATAATATTTTATCACTAGGCACTTTAGCAATATGAGAATCGCATACTTCTATGAGTTTTTCATAAAACATGTTATTTTCAATGAATACCATCGTGTCTTCATCTACTGCTGGTTCCCAGAATAACAGAGTTACATACCTTCTTTATAGTCCTCATCGCTTGGGTCAAAACAGCAAGATGCGTACTCAGCCCCTTGGCCTTTGAATTTAGCCATATCTTTTATGGCACTAATTCGTAATCCGTTTAAAGACTGTATATGCTCAAAATAATAATTTAAATACTTTTTTTTATCTTCTGATATTTTCATTCAGCAATCCTCCACTTTATTTTACTTGGGCACACTTGGAAAGAAATTTGTAATTTCCCCATCTCTTAAGTATCCATAGAACTCCAAACCATTAGAGGCTGTTCCCTTAATAAGATATCCACCATCTCCAATCGGGCTGGCATTCTTCATAGCCTCCTTTCCCCATTGCAGCATTTGACTATTAGAGATAATATCCGGATCATAATATGTTTTAGGATCTGGTATATCTTTAAATCCGATAAAATTTCCTCTTCCATCATATGCTGGTACGCGATAATATTGAGCATATACACCATCTACCGTTGGATGTGGTATCGGATTTCCCACTTTCAAATCCTCCAATGAATACCCTGTACTCTTTAATGTATTATCAAAGGATTCTAAATTATGTGCCCCTAAAACACCTCTCTTTTTTGGGCCAATTCCATCTCCATAAATGAAGTGCTGTTCAGACTTAGTTAGTGGCCCCATAAAGTCTGAATCGCCTGGCTTTGGAATTTTCACTGGCCCCTCTAAAGTTCCACGTCCCCCCTCAAAACCATCTTCCACTCCCTTCCAGACCTCTTTGCTAACTATCACAGACCCGAACTCAACAAGCGTCGTTATCACCAGGTTTCTGCTCAGCCTCTCTTTGTCTATCTCGCCTTCTATCATTAAATCCAGGACTGCCTCAGCTGCGGTTTCACTCAATGCTTTTACAAAGGCGCCGCTTACATAGCCCATTCCTGTCTTATTGATAAGCTGGGTTGCCGCCAAATTTGTGAAATACATCAATTCTGCACCTGCCACCGACAGCGCATAGGCTTCCCATCCGCTTACCTCGCCTTTTATCGCATCGCTTACCACCATGCTCGCTCCCGCCAGGCCCGCTGTTATAAAAACGTTTACCACCATCGGCGTGGACGCTCCCATGGTTACGCTTACCAGCGCTACGCTTCCTCCTACCACCACTACCGCCGTTACCGCCTGGCTGGCTGCCTTTTCCCAGTTGAATTTTCCCTCCTGCTGCCCATCTGGATACGGTTCGTTTTTTGGGAGCCGGATGCCTCCAGCATAGTCCCGCTCTCTCCGCATATATCCACCCTTGTTTCCGCCAGCCCCATGTATGCGGTAGGCGTTCCTCCCTCTTTCGCAACCCCGCTTCCCATACGGATTTCTCCGCTTTTTGACAGCAGGTACAGCTTTTTCCCCC
>BBZN01000089.1 GCA_001304855.1 Clostridia bacterium UC5.1-1D2 | reverse complement strand
TCTCCCTCAGGCCGCGCTCCTCCTGCTTCCGGCATTTCGCCTGCCGGCTTGTTTACCTCTTCTTCAGATTTATTTCCCTTTTCTTGCTCTGTCTGAGTTTTAATCTCCTCCGCAGGCTCTTTCTCGTTGGGAACGGCAGGTAATGCATTGACTGCAGGCTGCTCCTGCACTTTCGCAGTCATACCGGCTGCATTTTCTTCTGCCTTCTTAACGCCTGTGAGTACCCAGACATCATCCTCAATTTCACTTTCATATATCAAATCATCCCAGTCCTGGTACTCCACCCCTCCGATTTCAGAATTCCTGTGCCTGTCACAAAGGGAATACTCTCATCTGACACCTGCAGAATACCGCTCTTTACCGTTATCTGGCCTTCGTTCATACTAACGGCCGCTGCTGCGCCTTCCTCTGCCAGGACGCTTCCGCCGCTGAGAATGATTACCGTGTCCGCCTCTGCGCTTTCCTGCCTGATTGCGTAGGAATGCGCCCTGATTTTACTGTGCCGCCCTTCATTTCCAGCTCCGTGTTTTCTACGGAAATTCCCCCTTATACTGTCCTCCCTTTATGGTCATATTACTGTTTTTCAAAATAAACTGCCCTTCTACCGTCACGTTATCCCCGGTTTCCCCCTCTATTTCAGCGCAATCCAGATCGCCTTTAAATATGGTCCGTCCCGACCCGAAGTCCAGCTGCGCCCAGTCGGCGGCGGCGTCCCCCTCCACCTCCAGGCAGCCTGGGCCGCTGTTTATGAAACTGCCTCCATCCAGGAAGAAGGAACCACCTGCCAGCATTCTACCCCGGTTCCTCATATGGCCGCTTCCCCTATAATCTCCTCTGAGATCCAGGGTATTCATGCTTGTGTTTGTTATGGTTCCCTTGTTATTCAGCTCCCCCTCTATTACCAGTGTCCCATTTACTTCCAGGCGGCTGTTATTTTCTATAAGCACATCGATTCCTGACTCTACTTCCAGGCGGCTTCCCGTGGGAACGGTAAGACTGCCCTCTATTACGAAGCGATCATTTCCCTCAGATCTCCGCAGAATCACATCGTTACTGCGCAGGCTGTATTCAACTGTCCCAAGTCTTAGCGGCAATGTCAGTTCGATCTCCGGCCGTTCTTCTCCATGCCCCGAATCGGAGCCGGAATCAGAGTCTCCGCCTCCAAACAGCGGATAATATGTATCTTTTCCTCCTCTGGAAGAATCAACCCCCTTCTCATCTTCCTCAAGCAGACGTGTGTTTTTATCCTCCTCCTGGCGCAACCGTTCTTCTGCATGCTCCAGTATCCAGTCCACATCCCATCCGGTTTCTCTGAGCCGGTCAGCCAGATTTTCATTTTCATGGATTTCCCACAGTACATAGGGCGCAATGTCCTCTTCCAAAAGAGAAAACGTCTGAACTCCGCCGCTCCCCCGCTGTCGCCTGCTCCGTATATCAGCGCCTGTTGGCCCTGAGATATATACACCCCATTTTCTTCTCCCGGCGCAGGGTCCGGGGACTGTACCAGAACCTGTCCCTCCAGTACGCAGACACGGCTTGTAAAGCTGTCAATTACATTGGCATATACCACTGTTCCGCGAATCCCGGTTATCATGGTGGACGTGCGGATGGAGAGGGTTTCATCTCCCTCTAAAGGTGCGGTTACATTGCACAGAAGGCTGCCCGCCGAGAGCAATAGCTCCAGCTGTTTTCCCTTCTTCCGGATCTCCCCCTTGCTGAGAGCATCTATTTTTACTGCTTTTGTATCATCCAGTGTAAGTCCCGCGTAGCTTCCGGCGCCGGTCTCCAGTGAGTACCCGCTTTGAAGCCGCATATTGTCAAAGGCGTCCATCTCTTTTCCTCCCTTGCCCCTGACAGTAACAGCTCCTTCCCTGGATGAAAGGCGCATGGCTGCCCCGCTTACGGAGGAATCTGCTGATGCAGGGAACACATTGCCTGCAAGAAGCCAGCCGGACACCGCTAAAGCAGCTCCAAAACGTATCAGATTATTCCTACAATTTGTCATAGCCTATCACCTTTCCAGTTATTTTAAACGTGTTCCAGCCCTTCCAGCGCCAGCGCCTCAAACTCCTCCGCTTTCCCTTTCAGACGGATAGCGCCTATCTCCCTGACCTTAATTCTGCCCTTCAGGTATCTGCCACTGCTCTGGAGATATAAATCATTCCTCCCGGCGCGGCAGACTCCAGCCGGGAAGCAGTATTTACCGTGTCTCCGATAGCTGTATAATCCATTCGGTCCGGCGCTCCCACATTTCCCACAACAGCCGGTCCTGTATGAATTCCGATTCCGAATGTCGGTCTACGGCCAAATTGCCGCTCCAGCAAATCACCCAGATGGTCCCCTTCCTTTATCATATCCAGAGCCGCCTGGGCCGCTTTCATCACGTAGTCGTCCTGAGCCAGAGGAGCTCCCCAGAAAGCCATTGCCGCATCCCCGATAAATTTGTCCAGAGTTCCTCCGTTATTTTTAATGGCAGCCGATACCAGGGTGAGATAGCGGTTCAGCACCTCCACCACCTGCTCCGGTTCCAGCGCCTCCGACATGGAGGTAAATCCCCGTATGTCCGCAAAAAGCACTGCCAGATCCGTGTGCCGTCCGCCCAGTTCAAGAGATTCCGTACCCTGCTTTAGAATTTCATCTACAATTTCAGGCGCCACATACCGCTTAAAAGTTGTGGTTACACGCCGTTTTTCCATAATGGCCCTTCCGTAATGAACCCCCACGGATGCCGCAAAAAAGATTGTGATGCCCAGGGGTATCCAGAGGAGGCGCAGAACCACCCCCTTCTCAAAAGCAATTTTAGCCAACACAATATACAGCGCCAAACCGGCCATCCAGCCGGCCATTCCCCCGGCGGGCCCTCTTTTTTTAAACCACGCCCCCGACCCAAGAAGCAAAAGGAACAGTGCCAGGAGCTGGATTCCATTTCCCGGTTCATACTTGAAATCCTCCTCCAGAAGGGCGTGTATTGCGTTAGCCTGTATCTCCACTCCATACATGGGTTCCCCTCTGTCTGCCGAAGTCATATATTGGTCCCCCAGCCCTGCCGCGTAGGGCCCTATAAGAACAATGCGGCCTGCAAAATACTCTGCCGGAATAGTTCCCTCCAGCAAATCCGCCACCGATATAAATTCATAGTAATCCCCAGGTAACCCGGAGTAATTCAAGTACCAGAACCCCCTGGAATCTACAGGCGGGCGGGCCGCGTCTGTGCCAGCCTCCCACAGCCTGTACCTTTGGGCAATAGCCAGGGAGAAGGAAGGGTATTCGCTCCCGTCGGGCAGCCGCAGCGTCAGCAGATTATGGCGGAGAATTCCGTCTTTATCATACATTGCGTTAATATGGCCCTGGCTGGTGGCTTTCCTGAGGGCTGCGTATGGCTGATCCAGGGAGAGCACGTAAAAATTATCCAGGTAAAAGTTACCATCCGACTCATTTACCAACGAGGTACCGAAGGTTCCCGCAACAGCAGTCACCACATTCCCCCAGGCCCCGGAGGCCTCTGCCAGCAATGCGTCTCCATCCTCAGACTCCCCTGGACCTGCTTCCTCCTCTGCCTCCGTACCGCCGGCCCCATCCTCAGGCTCCCCTGGACCTGCCTCCTCCCCTGCCTCCGTACCGCCGGCTCCGTCCATGGGGACGCTCTCCCCTGCAAACAGCACATCCAGGCCAATTACGGCAGGACGCACATCTTCCGACTGGTTCAGATAGGAAACCGCCCGGGCAAGCACCGACCGATCCCAGGTTCCAAAGGGCCCCAGCTTTTGAAGAGCTCTCTGATCAATACCCACAATAGCGATTCTTTCGTCTGTTCCCCGCCTCTCCTGGTACAGTCTGTCGGACAACCAGTTATCCGCCTCATAGAAAAGTCCAAGGGCGGCCCCTATGGTAAATATACCTGCCCCCAGAACCCATGGCAGAAATGCCCTCACATCCTCCTTTGTCACAACTTTTCCTCCCCCCTCTATCCAGGCAGCGCAAATATTTTTTCAAAAATCCGTCGCAGACAAGGAGACTGCCGTCTGACACCAGCATTCCTTCAGGCGAGGCCAGGGTAAGCCCCGGCCGGTCCGCCTCAGCAGAGGGGAGTGTGGTAACACTATCCTCCAGAATCTTTCGTACCGCGCTGTTCCCGGTATCCGCCACGTAGATGGTTCCGTCCTCCGCCGCAGTTATCCTCTGCGGCCCGGAAAATGCCGCCTGGGATACAGGCCCGTCCCTGAATCCTTCTTCTCCCGTTCCCGCGGTCCAAATCACAGCCCCGTCCACAACTTTTACAATCCGGTTATTTCCCGTATCCGCCACATATAAGGCGCCCTGGTGATAGCAAAGTCCGGTTGGGGCGGACAGTCCCCGAAGATATGTATCTACCTTCCCGGAGGGGGACAGACTGCGCACTACGTCATTGTCCGTATCTGCAATATACAGCACTCCCCCTTCATCCACCGCCAGCCCTGTGGGGCTGCCAAACACCGCCTTTGCAGCCAAATTGTCCTCATACCCTCCTTTGCCGGTTCCCGCAGCAGTCATAGACCCTTTGGAAGATATGTAACGCACCACATGGTTTCCTCTGTCCGACACAGCGTATCCCTCCAGATAAGGCACAATGTCCCAGGGATCATTCATACGCATATCCCGAAGGGGGCCGTCCCTGTAACCGCCCCGGGGCTCTCCATACCTGTCTGCGCCGCCGCCCCGGCCTCCATAGATACTGCGCCCGTCTTCCGTAATCTTCCAGATAACCTGATTAAATCCGTCCACTGCCAAAAATTCTCCCTCCGCCGCCTGAACAATGGCTCTGGGTGAAAATCCGTCCCCTGTAGTTTCAAACAGAGGGAAGGCTCCCACCGATCCGATTTTAGAGAAGGGCAGGATACATGTAAATAAAGCCGTTAAACAAAGAACCTTTAAGCCCTGACCTCTACCTGCTTTCCAAAGATTCATCCTTTTCTCTCCCCTTCCTCTCCACTGCAAAAAAGTATTCTCCCAGCGCTCTAATATCCAGAGGATAATTCCTGAGGCAGAGTACCGCTACGGATATCCCGATAATTCCATAAACCGCAATCAGAACAGGGGACGCGAACAACACAGAGGACACCTGTTCACTTTCATTGGCAAACCACACCGCAGCGTCATCATGTTATACCCCATGTGGAGCGCTGCCGCAAATATAATATTATCCTCAATTATTGACACATGGGCCATAAGCAGTCCCATAAAAAAACCGTAAACCACCCAAAGAGGCGTTACATGGCAAACTGCAAAAATTGCCGTACACAAAAGAACGGCCGCCCTCTGGTTCTCATATCTGCGCAGAAACCGGTTCAGCACGTACCCCCTGAAGATCAACTCCTCCACCACAGGCGCCAGAAACATCACCGACAGGATGGCCAGACCCCGGTCCACTGCGCCAAAGACCTTATAGGTCATAGAATGATACGGCCCTATCAAAAACTCAGGAAAAGGGATAACCGTCAGGGCTGCAGACATAAACAGGTTAAGCCCCGCCCCTGCAGCCAGAAGCAGAAGCAGCTTCCTTACATGGAGGGGTTTCCAGTAAAATGTTGTCTCATCCCAGATGGACACTCCCCGGGATCTGCACCTTCTCCACAACAGGAAAAAACGGCCAGCAGTCCCAATGTTCTGTAAAACTGTCCGCTGCGCCATAAAAAGAACCGGATATGGTTTCTGAGCCCGGCAATGTAAAGCCCCAGGGCGGAAATAGCGGAAGGAAGCAAAAGATATAAAAGCAGCGGTCTTATTCCATAGAAGAAATCCCCGGTCCACTTCCATACCCTCTGCTGCCAGGTTGGCATTTTCTTATCCATTCCCTTCACTCCCATCACTCAAAGGACAAGACGCCTACAAATCCTGTCACCTCAAAAATTTCCTTCATCTGCGGCCTGACATTTTTCAGCACCATGGTCCTGCCCGATGCATTAACCTTCTTCTGAATGGAAGCAAACACCCTCAGTCCAACAGAGCTCATATAGACCGTTTCCTCCATATTGATCACAATCTCATCTTCCCCTGTTTCCAGCACCGCCTTAAGGGCCCTTTCCAATTCAGGCGCCTGGGCCACGCTGATCTTGGGCGCAGTCTTAACTTCTGTCATAAAAACTACCTCGATTCTGCCGCAGATCGGCATTCTATTTATGTGAGAATACGTTTTTTTAGCCTCAGGATGTTGCATCCGTTCCTGTACTCATATTCCATTTTGTCTACAAACTGCCTTACCATATAAATTCCCAGCCCGCCTACGGGCCGTTCTCCTATGGGAAGATCAAAATCCGGCCCGGCCCGGTCGAGAGGATTAAATGCAGCGCCTCTGTCCTCCACCTCCATCTCCAGTTCTTTTCCATCCGGATTCAGCCTGCAGCTAAGGCGCACCTGACCCGGTTCTCTCTCATAGGCATAGCTTGCAATATTGGTAAACAGCTCCTCCAGTGCAATCTCCAGCCGGAGCGCGATCTCCTCCGGGCAGTCCAGTTCCTCCAAGTATCCCCGGAAGGCCTCCAGCACCCCGTCCATGTACTCCATTCTGGCCGGCACCGACTTATCCAGCATTTTCTTTCCACCCCATCTTTCTACCGTCCCGGCGCCTCCAGGCACAGCATGGTAATATCATCCGTCTGCCCGGCGCCGGTTCCTCCGGAAAAGTCCGTTACCTCCCGGGAAACCGCCCGGATGATTTCCTTCGGTCCCCCGTTTCCTGAGTCAAGATTCAACGCCTCCTCAAGGCGGCTGTCTCCAAACAACTCCCCGTCTTTGTTTTCAGCCTCTGTAACGCCGTCGGTATAGAGGAAAAGCTTCCCTCCCTTCCTCATATCCACCTCCTGTTCCCTGTATTCCATATCCTCCCACAGGCCAAAGACAAAATCCGACTGGCAGTCCAGCTTATGAAAGCCTCCGTCACGGAAAGACACATAAGGGTGGTTATGTCCCGCATTGATAAAAATAAGGCGGCCCTTCTCCATATCCAGCATTCCCACAAAGGCGGTGACGAACATCTCCTCCGGGTTATCCTGGCAAAGCCGGTTATTCACCCGGAACGCCAGCTCTTTTAAAGGCATATCCAGAAGGCCGTAATTTTTTATATGGGTTTTGGCCATAGTCATAAAGAGAGCGGCGGGCACCCCCTTTCCGGACACATCGGCTATGACGATACAGGCCTTATTAGAGGAGATCAGAAACATATCGTAAAAATCTCCCCCACCTCCTTGGCAGGCTCCATAGAAGCCCAGACCTTCAGATGCAGCTGGACTTCCAGCTCCCTGAAATCCCGGCGCAGAAATCCGGTCTGAATCCGGGCGGCTATATCCAGCTCCGAATGAATCCTTGCCTGCTCACGCACCAGGCTGGCCGTTTTTCTGTAAGCCAGGTTCAGAAGTTCCCCGTACAATTTGCGGTTGTTTCCGGCCGCCTCCTCAAACTGTTCCCTTGAAAGCCGGGCAGCCCGTACCGGAGTTATTGCCCGCACTGTGGCGCTTCTGGCTCATCCCGGATTAATGCCATTTCCCCCACAACGCTTCCCGGCCCCATGGGTGTATTAATCTCTTCTCCGTGATGATCCAGTACCTGGACACAGCCCTCCAGAAGAATGTACATTCCGTCTTCCCCCGGCTGACCCCAGGTCACAATATCTCTGCCCGGCGGAAAGGACAGCTCCTCCATGGCGGAGAGAAGCAGGCGGCTTCCCTCAGGAATACCGCCCTTCTCGTCCGGTGGAAAGAGTTCCCTCACTTCCTTCAGGGCCAATAATTCTTGTATATCCACCTTATCTCGTCCTTTCATTGTCCCTTCCTTTAGGACCTATGGAAGGGGCTGGAGATAGTACCGTCCATACCCCTCACCCGCCTCATACCGAATGCCGCAGTCTCCTACCGGAATAAGGGCTGTTCTGGAGATACCCCAGATATTTTCTTCCTGCCAGCTGCTGTATATGGCGTCCTCCAGTTGTTCGGGGGCGGAGCTGACTGAAGTGAGCATGGCTTTCAAGATCCCATAATCCACAGCTTCCGTCCGGGACTGAGTACCGGCGTCTCTGTCCAAAAGAATGTGGATATCCAGCCGGTATCCCCCCGTCGTGAAATCTTTATACAGGCCCAGATACCAGGAGCCTTCTTTGCCGGAGGTATCGGCCGTCTTGTACTCAATCGCCTGGCTTCCCACAGACAGCTTTCTCTTTCCGCCAAAATCATTGGTTACCTTCTTCGCAATGCCGTTTAGAGCGGCTTCAGCGCTACCCCAGCCTTCCCCTATAGTTCCCATATCCTGGAACTTAGACGGAAGCGGAAATTCCTGCCCGAGAATTTCCAGCTTCTCCTCATACCACGCGCCGCTTGCGTCTACCCTGTAACCGTCAGGCGTTATCTCGCTCACTGCGCAGTGCCCGTCCTCGTAAAGGTAATAATACCGTCCCTCCACCTGAATCCATCCCGTACACATCGTTCCTTTTTCATCATAATAGTACCAGCGGCCGTCCTGCTCCTGACGCCAGGTTCCGGTTGTCCCCGGGGCGGCCAAAGCTGTAATCCCCACAGTCCACGCCAGACAAGCGGAAAGGAAGATACCTGAAATATAGTTTTTATTCATAATTTTTCCACCTCTCTTCACGGATAACGCCTCTCTCTGCCTGTACAATCTATTTAGACGACTGTCGATTGTTGGAGCGGTGGCTTCCGATACCTCTGTCACCTGGAAGCGAAGGGCCGCTGTCTTTATGGAACGGACTTAAGGTATGGCGCACCCAAGGACTTTCCGGCTTTTTAATCCCTCCAGCTTCCTTTTCCGAAAGCTCCAGCGTCTCAAATGCCACTTCCTTTTTACCATTCCTCTGAACCTCTGTTTTCTCCGGCCCGGCCTTCTCCTTCTCCCCTCCGGCCTTCTCCTTCTCCGCCTCGGCCTTCTCCTTCTCCGCCTCGGCCTTCTCCTTCTCCGCCTCGGCCTTCTCCTTTTCCGCTCCGGCCTTCTCC
>BBZN01000088.1 GCA_001304855.1 Clostridia bacterium UC5.1-1D2 | reverse complement strand
TCCCCCAAACATATCACAACACCTAACCATCTTCACCCGGTACCCTCCGTCAGCCAACACCCTCAAATCCCGGGCCAGGGTGGCCGAATCGCAGCTGATGTAGACCACCCGCTCCGGCTCCATGGCAAGTATGGTATTCAGGCACACTTCATCGCATCCCTTCCGCGGGGATCCACCACGATCACATCTGCATGTACCTTATTTTTTTTATACGCTTCCGGCAGCACTTCCTCTGCCTTTCCCACAAAAAACTCAACATTCCGAATCCCGTTTATCCGGGCGTTCCTCTTTGCATCCTCTATGGCCTCGGGCACAATCTCCACGCCATATACCATCTTGGCTTTCTGAGCCAGAAACAGCGAGATCGTCCCTATCCCGCAATACAAATCCCAGACCACCTCATCCCCAGTGAGCCCTGCAAACTCCAGGGCAGCTCCGTACAGCTTCTCCGTCTGTACCGGATTTACCTGATAGAATGACAGGGGCGAAATCTGATATTTTACATCTCCAATATAATCTGTAATATATCCGGTCCATAGAGGTTCACAATCTCCTTCCCCATAATCACATTGGTCTTTTCCCGGTTTACGCTGTAGGATATGCTGGTCATCCCCCTCACCTTCAGAAGCCTCTCACTCAGCCCTTCCCCCTGAGGCAGGCCCTCCCCATTAATCACCAGGCAGACCATGAGCTCGCCGGTGCGAAATCCTTTCCGGATCAGGGCATGTCTCACCAGCCCTTATGTTCCCGCTCGTCGTAGGCTGTATGCCGTTTTCCTTCATAAATTCCTTTATAATCTCCAGTATCTCCCGGTTCTCCTCCACTCCCAGAAGGCAGTCCTCATTCTCAATAATATCATGGGTGCGCCCGGCGTAAAAACCGGTGATAATCCTTCCTTCTTTATTTTTTCCAAAAGGGAACTGCGCCTTATTTCTGTACCTCCAGGGATTCTCCATTCCCATGATAGGCAGCATGGGAATCTCATCTCTGGAAAATTTGCCTATGCGCATCAGATGATTGAGAACCTTTCTCTCCTTAAACTTCAGCTGCTCCTGGTAGCTCATAGCCTGCAGCTGACAGCCGCCGCACTGTCTTGCCACCGGGCACCGGGGTTCCACCCGGCCGGGGGCAGGTTCCAGAACCTCCGTCAGCCTTGCAAATCCATAGGTTTTTTTCACTTTCATGGCCTTTGCCCTGACTACGTCGCCGATAACCGTGTCCTTGATAAACCAGATAAAGCCGTCCATCCTGCCCACTCCGGCTCCGTCCTCATTCATATCCTCAATGGTAACTATAAATCCCTGATTTTTTTCCATTTTCAAGTCGTGCTCCCTATAAAATAGATGTACGCCGGGAATCGCTTTGTGCCTGATTTTGCGAGATGATTTTTTCTCAGCTGTGGACAAATTTATGAGGCGTACGCGGCGCGTACGTTGCTTAAATTTGTGTGCGGCCGACGGAAAATCAGCCCCAAAGGCAGGTGCAGGAGAGATTCCCAGCGTACATATAGCAGCAAAGGGGCCGGAAACCGCGCCTTATCTACGTCTAAGGGCAGTCACCGGCCCGCATATTGCTTCTCTGCCGTGTCATTCATAAGTTGGCATATTGAACGTTTCCTGCCAAATTACTCCGCTGTCTTCCTGATATTCGTCTCCAGCAGCCGGTTATATCCCAGCCACCCCTTATTCTCTCCGCCTGCGTTCAGCGCTTCTATCATTGTCTCCATCTTGGCGTCCGTATTATCGGCAAAATTCAATGCCAGCGCCTCCAGCAGCGCCGGTTTCTTGGGAGAGCCGTATTCCAGTTCCCCGTGATGGGCCAATATACAGTGCTTAAGTTCTGTGGCCAGCCCGGGCGGGAAATCCTTGATAGCCCGGATCGCAGTGCTCACCATCTCTGTTCCAATAATAATATGTCCTAAAAGCTGTCCGTCATCTGTGTAATCATTTTCCGGAAACTGTGATAATTCCTTCACTTTTCCAATATCATGGAACATGGCGGCTGTCAGCAGCAGATCCCGGTTCAGCTGGGGGTAATACCCCGCATAATAGTCGCACAGCTTTGTGACGCTCAGGGTGTGTTCCAAAAGTCCGCCCACAAATCCATGGTGAACGCTCTTTGCAGCAGAGTGGAATTGGAATGCCTTGGCAAAGGAAGGGCTCTCTACAAAATATAAGGACAGAAGTTTATTCAGATACGGATTTTTAACACTGTCCACAAAACCCAGCAGCTCCCTGTACATCTCCTCAATGTTTTTCTTGGATACCGGAAGATAATCCGCCTCCCTGTATTCCCCCTCCTGGCTCTGCGTATGCGGCGTACATTCAGCTGGTATGAGCTCTGAAACAGGGTCACATCCGCTTCCACATGGACGTAATCCATAGTCTCAAACTCGCCTACTCCAGGAGAGCCTAAGTCCCAGATTTTAGCATCAATCGTCCCTGTCTTGTCCTGAAGGACCAGATTACCGTATTCCTTGCCGTTCTTGGTCAGGGCAATCTGCTTATTTTTGCACAGGTACACTTCTGCCACGTGCATGCCTTCCCTGAAAGTGTCAATGTATTTCATTCTCTGTTTTCCTCATCTTTCTATAAACTCTAAGCCGGGAACCGCATGGAAACAGACTGCCGGAACGCCGTCCTGATTCCTGCTGCACAAACGCCTGCCGTCCCCCGGCAATAACGCAGCCAGGCGTTTGCACTACCTGGCTCCGATTGTTACCTGAAACTCTATTTCCGTATATCCGTCTTTTCCGCTGCGCAGCACAGCTGCCTTGATCTTGTCCCCGGCGTGAAGCGCTTCCACCTGGTTCTGGAAATCCTTCATATTGCCTACCTTGACTCCGTTCATCCAGGTGAGAACATCCCCGGACTGTATCCCTGCGTTGTAGGCCGGTCCGTCATTGACTGCGTTAATTACATAGATACCCTCCGGCATTCCGCTGGCTTCCATGGCCTGGCTTACCTCCTGGCCCCTGATTCCGAAGTAGGGCACCGGATTACCGTTGCTCATCTTTTCCAGCACGCCTTTATAATCTGAGACGGCTATGACTTTGGTCATAGTGCTGGAACTGCTCTCGTCATACTTGTCCGTAGTCCAGCCTATAAGCTCTCCCTGGGTGTTTAGTATAAATGTCCCGGCCGCCGAATCTCCCACCACATCTGTATAGAAAATTCTGGTAGTTCCGTCCACGGTCTGGACGTTCCTCACCACGCAGGAAATGCTGCCGTAATCACTGGAATGAACAATCCCTGCAGGGGCTCCCACTGCCAGCACAATATCACCCTGCTTCACACCGTAGGAGTTCCCCAGTGAGATGGCCTCCACCTTGTTAAACTGCTCGCTGTCCATCTGTGCGCCGTCTACGCTCACAACTGCCAGCTCCATAACCGTATCGCTCTGCTTCACTGTACCGGGCATTACCGTTCCGTCGGAAAATGCCACCTCAATGGTATCCGCCGCCTCTACGGCTTTAACCGGCGTCAGAATCAGTATTTCCGACCGGGTCCTGGCTATAACGGCGCCCGAAAACTGTCCCGATGTTTCTATGGGGTTATCGAACCAGTCTTTCTCGTGCTGTATGGAATGCACCACCACCAGGCCGTCGTCCGCGTCCGACGCCACAGTGCGTAAATTCCCGTAAAGCTTATTTAAATCATCGATGGAATACTGATATCTTTCCATCTCTGTGCGAACCATCTCGTCTACAGGCTCTGTCTCGGATACAGCCTCGGTTGCAGGCGCCTCAGTGGATACAGGCTCAGGCTCATCTTTTGGAATGGTTATCTGGCTGCTCTCCTCCGTGGACTCCTGCCCTATAAACCGCTGGGCTATGGGTTTGCTGAGCACGAAGCAGATTGCCGACAGTGCGCCGAACAATACAGCACAGAAAACAGTGAGAAGGATCCTGCGGGCCACCTGCCTTTTATCCATAGGAGGACGTACGATTTCTCATTGATAAAGGGATGGGACTTGTCCTGTTCAGGCAGCTGCCGGTTTCTATCTCTATGCTGATCTGCATGCTTATCCGCCATTATATTCCTCCTTGCGAAGAACTTTACACTCTATTATACGTTTCTTCCTGGTAATATGCAAGATTTTATATATGAAAAGATGGTAAAAAAGATAGTAAATATCATTTTTTGTGTTATAATTTAGATGCTGGCCGCAGCACAATGACCAATTAATAATGAAGTATTTTTGCACAAACTACAGGGGAATTTCATGAATCAAAAAGCATTAAAAACATTAGAATTTGATAAAATTATTGCAGGGCTTACAGAATATGCCTCCTCCGCTTTAGGCAGGGAGCTGTGCAGACAGCTGTCCCCCTCATCTTCTTTAGAAGAGATCCGCACCTGGCAGGCCCAGACCACAGATGCGGTTACAAGGGTCCGTTTTAAGGGATCCGTCTCCTTTTCCGGCGTAAAGGATATAGGGGACTCCCTGAAGCGCCTAGATATAGGCAGTTCCTTAAGCATAACGGAACTTCTCTCCATAAGCTCCATTCTCACCGCCGCCGCCCGGGCCAAGGCTACGGACGGCATGAGGGGGATGACACGGAACAGCCTGACGACGAGTTCGACTCGTTGGAGCCCCTCTTTGCAGGGCTGGAGCCATTGACTCCGCTGAACAACGAAATCAAGCGGTGCATTCTCTCTGAGGACCAGGTGGCGGACGACGCCAGCCCCGGCCTCTCCCACGTAAGGCGTTCCATGAAAAATATTGCCGACCGGATCCATTCCCAGTTAAATTCCACCCTCAATTCCAACCGGGCCTATCTGCAAGACGCGGTAATCACCATGAGGGACGGACGGTACTGCCTTCCCGTAAAGGCAGAGTACAAAAACCAGGTGGCCGGAATGGTACACGATCAGTCCTCCACAGGCTCCACTCTTTTTATAGAGCCTATGGCGATCATTAAGCTGAACAACGAACTGCGGGAGCTGGAAATCCAGGAGCAGAAAGAGATTGAGGCGGTGCTGGCCGCCCTGAGCAATGAGGCCCGCCCCCTATATCGAAGCCCTGAATACGGACATGGAGCTTTTGGCCCAGCTGGACTTTATCTTCGCCAAAGCCGGCCTCTCCCGCCACTTTAAATGCAGCGCCCCTGTATTTAACGACAAGGCTATATTCATATTAAGGACGGACGCCACCCTCTGCTGAATCCTCAGACGGTAGTGCCTATCAACCTCTGGATGGGGAAGGATTTCGATCTTCTTATTGTCACAGGCCCCAATACAGGAGGCAAGACCGTCTCCCTGAAGACGGTAGGGCTTTTTACCCTCATGGGCCAGGCAGGCCTTCATATACCCGCCTGGGAGGGTTCCGAACTGGCTGTGTTTGAGGAAGTATTCGCGGATATAGGAGATGAGCAGAGCATCGAACAGAGCCTGAGCACCTTCTCCGCCCACATGACCAATATTGTAACGATCCTCGGCAAGGCCGACGCCCGCTCCCTATGTCTCTTCGACGAGCTTGGAGCAGGTACGGATCCTACGGAGGGAGCGGCGCTGGCTATCTCTATCCTCTCCTTCCTCCACAATATGAAATGCCGCACCATGGCCACCACCCATTACAGCGAGTTAAAGGTATTTGCCCTCACCACTCCGGGTGTGGAAAATGCTTCCTGCGAGTTCAATGTGGAAACTCTGCAGCCAACCTACCGGCTGCTTATCGGTATTCCAGGCAAGAGCAACGCCTTTGCCATCTCCAGAAAGCTGGGCCTTCCGGACTATATCATTGATGACGCCAGGTCCCACCTGGAAGCCAAGGACGAGTCCTTTGAGGATCTTCTGGCAAGCCTGGAATCCAGCCGTCTGACCATTGAGAAGGAGCAGGCGGAGATCAACGCTACAAGGAAGAGATCGCAAAGCTGAAGGCCCGTCTTACGCAGAAGGAGGAACGCCTTGACGAGCGCAAGGAGAAGGTGCTTAAGAGCGCTGCCGAGGAGGCCCAGAGAATTCTCAGGGAGGCCAAGGAAACGGCAGACCAGACGATCAAGCAGATTAACAAGCTGGCCGCCAGTTCCGGCGTCAGCAAAGAGCTGGAGGCAGAGCGTTCCAGGCTGAGGGAACAGCTTAAGAAAACCGACGACAAGCTGGCAGTCAAGGCCAAGGGGCCCAGCCAGCCCATTTCTCCCAAAAACTGAAGGTGGGAGACGGCGTTAAGGTACTGTCCATGAACTTAAAGGCACAGTCAGCACCCTGCCCAACGCAAAAGGCGATCTCTACGTACAGATGGGCATTCTCCGCTCCCTGGTGAACATAAAGGACCTGGAGCTTTTGGATGAAAAGGAAATCAGCGCCAGCTTCGGGGACGGTACCTTCTCCAACTACGGCGGCAAGTCCCAGAACCGCGGCAAAGGCAGCGGCAGCAGCCAGATAAAAGTATCCAAGTCCTCCACCATCTCCACGGAAGTGAATCTCATCGGAATGACAGTGGACGAGGCGATGCCTGTGATGGAGAAATACCTGGACGACGCATACCTGGCTCACCTGCGAACGTTCGGGTGGTTCACGGGCGCGGCACCGGGGCGCTGAAAAATGCCTGCCATAAGCGGCTGCGCCAGCTGAAATACGTCAAAAGCTTCCGGTTGGGAGAATTCGGCGAAGGGGACAGCGGCGTGACTATTGTGACATTCAAATAACCCCGGCGCCGAAGGGCGTTTACCGCACTCCAAAGACAGGTTTCCTGTCTCCATGTGCTCAATGTACGCTGGGAATCGCTCCTGCACCTGCCTTTGGGGCTGATTTTCCGCCAGCCGCACACAAATTTAATCAACGTAAGCCTCATAAATTTGTGTACAGCCGACAAAAAATCATCTCACAAAATCAGGCGCAAAGCGATTCCGAGAGTACATCTCATAACAAGGAGGATTTATATATGGCAGAGAAACAGAAAGTTCTCATCGTAGACGATGATGCAAATATCGCGGAATTGATCTCCCTCTACCTGATGAAAGAATGCTATGAAACAATGATTGTAGGGGACGGGGAGGAAGCCCTCCGGGTATTTCCGGAATTTAAGCCGAACCTGGTGCTTCTGGATCTGATGCTGCCTGGAATGGACGGATATCAGGTCTGCCGCGAACTGCGCACCAGTTCCCAGGTACCGGTGATTATGCTCTCGGCCAAAGGCGAGATCTTTGACAAGGTTCTGGGGCTGGAACTGGGAGCGGACGACTATATGATTAAGCCTTTTGATTCTAAGGAACTGGTGGCCAGAGTCAAAGCGGTGCTGCGCCGTTACCAGGCCGCTCCCGCTCCCGTCCCCTCCGCCTCCCAACAGCAGGGGGACTATGTGGAGTACCCGGATCTCATCGTAAACCTCACCAACTATTCTGTTATTTACATGGGCCACTCTGTGGAAATGCCGCCCAAGGAATTAGAGCTTCTCTACTTTCTGGCCGCCTCTCCCAATCAGGTGTTTACCAGAGAGCAGCTTCTGGATCACATCTGGGGCTATGAATATATCGGAGATACCCGCACCGTGGACGTACACATAAAACGCCTACGGGAAAAAATCAAAGACCACACAAACTGGGCCATCAGTACCGTATGGGGAATTGGCTACAAATTTGAAGTAAAGAGGTAGAGCCATGACCCGTTCCTTGTATTCCAAGTTCATTCTGGGATATCTCATTTTCGGTCTGCTGGGCTTTATCACGGTTGCCACCTTCTCCTCCAAGATGACCAGGGACTATCTGATCCAGTACAGGGCTGACACCCTCTACGACGAAGCCAACGTCATCGCTTCCTCCTGCAGCTCCATGTACCAGGGAAAGCGCATGGATTCAGAGGAAATTACTGGCCAGATCCACGCCCTGTCCAAGTACATCCGGGCGGAGATATGGGTTGTGAACCGTCAGGGCGCCATTATTATGGACAGCACAGGAGGAACCAGGCTCCAGAATGATATCAGCAACTTCGACCCTGCGGCTGCCGGAAACCGCTCCTACTCCATCGGCCAATACTACAATCTCTTTGATGAGGATGTGCTCAGCGTCTCGGCCCCGATTACAGGCAATTACAACACCTACGGCTATGTGCTGATCCACATGCCTGTAAGCCAGATTACCCAGACCCAGAACGACATACTGAATATACTGTATATATCTGCAGCCGTTCTCTTTGGCCTTTCCCTGACCATTCTGCTGGTATTTACCCAGACGGTGTATCTGCCGCTGCGCAAAATCACCGTGGGAGCCAACGAGTATGCGGCCGGGAACCTGGACTACAGGATCGATGTAAAAACCATGACGAGATGGGTTACCTCTCGGACACATTGAATTACATGTCCGACGAACTGAACAAGATGGAGAGCTATCAAAAGAACTTCATTGCCAACGTATCCCACGACTTCCGCTCCCCCCTCACCTCCATCAAGGGGTATCTGGAGGCGATTCTGGACGGCACCATTCCCCCGGAAATGTATGAAAAATATATTTCCCGCGTTATCTCCGAGACAGACCGGCTCCACAAGCTGACCGAGAGTATGCTCACCCTGAACTCTCTGGATGCCAAGGGTTATCTGTCCCGCTCCAACTTTGATATCAACCGCGTTATCAAGGACACTGCGGCCTCCTTTGAGGGAACCTGCGACGCAAAGAATATCCGTTTTGAACTGATCTTCTCCGACAGTATACAGATGGTATACGCAGACTTAGGGAAAATACAGCAGGTAATGTACAACCTTATGGACAATGCCATCAAATTCAGCCACAACGATTCTACAATCTACATACAGGCCTCAGGGCGGTATGAGAAGATTTTCGTATCTGTGAAGGATACAGGAATCGGTATTCCCAAGGACAGCCTTAAGAAAATCTGGGAGCGGTTCTATAAAACGGATCTGTCAAGAGGAAAAGATAAAAAAGGCACAGGACTGGGGCTTTCCATCGTAAAGGAAATCATTCAGTCCCATGGTGAAAATATTGACGTTGTGAGCACCGAGGGCGTAGGTACGGAATTTATCTTTTCTCTGCCCCGCTCCACAAACTTTTAATGAATTCGTAAGACATTCATTAAAATCTTATGGTATAATGTTGA
>BBZN01000087.1 GCA_001304855.1 Clostridia bacterium UC5.1-1D2 | reverse complement strand
GAAGGCGGGGCTGGGCTCCATAGCACACCTTCATGTGACCCTGGGCCAGCATGTTTTTTACTTTATCCTTCGTCTCCTGGTCCTCGATGTGGGTAATTTCCAGCGCGCTGAAATACTCATCACAGCAGATAGCCTTTACGGAATCCAGTATGGGATAATTCACCGGCGGGTGCGTCATCCACTGTATGGTTCCTACCTGAAAATACTTCTGAATTGGGTCTTTCATGGTTCAATACCTCCTGAATATAATGTTTGTTAACTGCCAACACCTGTGTCTGCGCCAAAGCCGTTCCAACTCCCCCAGTGCGCAGCCCCGGCAGATTTTATTATACGCCTTTTAATGCCGATTTCCAAGTCTTAGATTATCAAATCACTTGCTGTATTCACCTGATTTTCCTTCCTCGCCCCCTGTTTCGCTCCCCTCCCCCGCCTGCTTTTCACCAGTTTATCTCCTCCCTTCCTGAGAACGCTGCAATATGCGCTAAAAAAGACCGGGAATCTGAATATCTGTCCCGGCTTGCCGCCGGCACAGAACCGATTCCCGGACTTTTCCCACGTCCATCCCAATTCCCCGCGTCCCCGTCCAATCCCTGCCCTCCGCAGACCCGGGAATCTATTTCAATACCGAACCGGAAATGTCTTTCTCTTACCTCGGACCGGACCGGCTATGATTCCTGCTCTATGTCAAAGACAGCCGCCACATCCTTCATGCCTTCTGCAATGGATAGGTGCTGAGGGCAAATCCGCTCGCACTTGTGGCAGCTGATACAATCCTCCGCCTTTCCATGGGCCCCTGCATAATTCTGATAATATCCTCTTGAATTAGAACCCCCGCCGAATATTTTAAACTGGTTATAGAGCGCAAAATATCTGGGAATCGGTATGTCCTTCGGACATCCTTCCACACAGTACCCGCAGCCGGTGCACGCAATGGAAATACTGGAGTTGATACTGTCAATTACGTTCTTAATAACCGCCATCTCTTCCCCGTTTAAAGGCACAAACTCTTTCATATAGGAAGTGTTGTCCTCCAGCTGCCCCATATCGGACATACCAGAAAGCACCATAATAACGCCCTCCAGACCTGCCGCATACCGGATGGCCCAGGAGGCGGGCGAAGCTCAGGCGCATAGGCTCTCATAATTGCTTCCGCCTTGGGAGGCACATTTGCCAGAACCCCGCCTTTGACCGGCTCCATCACAATCACTTCTTTTCCGTACTTCCGGCAGACCTCATAGCAGAGCCCTGACTGGATGCCGTCGCTGTCCCAGTCCACATAGTTTAACTGCAGCTGGACAAACTCCATCTCAGGATGCTTCTGCAGAATCTGTTCCAGGAGCTCTGCATCCGAATGGAAGGAGAAGCCAATCCTCTTTGCCTTCCCCTCCGCCTTTTTCTGTTGTACAAAGGAGAAGGTTCCCAGTCTTTCCGCCCTGTCGTAAAAGCCCCTCGTCATATTGTGAATCAGATAATAATTGAAATACTCCACGCCGCATTTTTCTAACTGCTCATTAAAATACCGCTCCAGATCCTCTTCCTTCTTTAAGTGGCTCAGAGGAAGCTTGTCGGCCAGCACAAAGGCTTCCCTCGGATAGCGCTCTGTCAAAGCCTTTCTCACTATCACCTCGCTTACATACTTGTGATACATGTAAGCCGTATCAAAATAGGTGAACCCCTGCTCTATAAATGAATCCACCATCCGGCACACCTGATCCAGATCCACAGAGGCCGGATCATCCTCATTCAATAATGGCATTCTCATGGTTCCAAAACCCAGCTTTTTCATTTTCCTATGTACTCCTCTTCTGCTTATTTCTCTATAAATCAACTATAACTGTTTCAAAAGGGAATATCAACCATGTTTTCACCGTTTTACCGGCGTCACGGCTGACTTTTTCTGTCGGGAATACAGGCGGTTGCGAAAGCCTCCCCTCCTTTACATTAGTGCATATTGCTCAAAAAACCATACAGAAAGTACTTTCATTCAATATATGTTGACCAAAAGAATCTCCCAATATATAATAGAAACATAAAATTTTCAACAGGAGGAGACATTATGAAAAAATTTTTATCTCTTGGTCTGGCTGTAATTTTGGCAGCAGGAACTCTGGCGGGATGCGGAGGGAACAAAGGAGTTGAAACCACCGCCGCAGCCGAAGCCGGGACTGCCGCTGCAGAAGGAACTGCAGGAGCGTCATCCGGCGATGTAACAGAGATTGTATGGTGGGCATTTCCCACATTCGGCGTCGACACGGGTTACGAGCAGGAACTGGTGGACGCATTCAACGCGGCCCATGCCGACATAAAGGTTAAGGTCGAGTACATAGACTTTACCTCGGGCCCGGACAAACTGACGGCGGCCCTCACTTCCGGCACAGCTCCCGATGTGCTTTTTGATGCGCCCGGGCGGATCATCGAGTTCGGCGACGCCGGTTATCTGGTTTCCCTGGATGACATGATGGCGGACCTGAAAGACGATCTCACCAGCCAGTCTCTGATAGAAACCTGTGTGGGCGCAGACGGCACTGCCTGGATGTATCCCATATCCTCCTCACCCTTCTATATGGGACTCAACAAAGAGGCACTGGAAGCGCCGATGCGCTTCAGTATGTGAATCTGGAAGGCGACCGCACCTGGACCACGGATAACTTCGTAAAAATGTGCGAGGCCCTCAGGGACGCAGCTCCCACGCAGGTTCCCGCCATCGTATACTGCGGCGGCCAGGGCGGTGATCAGGGCACCCGCTCTTGTGAACAATTTATACGGATCCACCATTGCAGGCGAGGACGGAAAGTGGAACATTGACGCCAACGGAGTAAAAGCGCTGACCCTTTTAAAGAACATGTACGACAACAAATCCATTGACGCCGGTTTTGATATGGCCGCGGCCGATGAGCTTCAGAAATTCCAGCAGGAGACTTGCGCCATGACCTTCTGCTTCGGCACTTCCAACGAGATTACATATGCCTCCGAGGACTACACTCAGCTCTCCGTTCCATTCCCTTCCGAGAGCGGCAAGCCGTCTCTGGAGTACCTGGTAAATGGCTTCTGCGTGTTTGACAATCAATCAGATGAGCGTGCTGCCGCAGCCAAAGAATTTGTAAAATTTGTCTGCGACGATCCCACCTGGGGTCCCGAGAGCGTAGTCAGAACCAACGCATTCCCGGTCCGCACCTCCTTTGGCGATTTATATCCCGGAGACGAGCACAAAGCAATGCTGGCTTCCTGGAGCCAGTACTACGGCCCCTATTACAATACGCGGGCAGGCTTCGCCGCCATGCGTCCGCTTTGGTTCAATATGCTGCAGCAGGTATTCAACGGTACCGATCCACAGGCGGCTGCCGACGAGTTCAATGCAGCTGCAAACAGCAACTAACAATCAGCTAAGATAATTTACAGACTCCCCTCCTCTGCCGGACGCGGAGGAGGAGTCCGGCTTAAGAAAGTACTTTCCTGATTAATTTTTTAGAGAGGAAGTGAAAACATATGGCTAATGCAACCATTTCTGCACAAAGGAACAAAAGACCGGAGAAGCAGAAAGCGCCTGCGCGCAGTCTTGTGCTTCAGCGCAGGGAGACTATCGTTTCCTATCTCTTCCTGCTTCCGGCCCTGTTTTTCTTTGTTGGATTCGTTATTGCGCCTATGGCAATGGGTGTTATAACCAGCTTCACCAATGCCAATTTTGCAGATCCAAAGGGGGAGTTTATCGCCTTTGATAATTACATCCGGCTTTTTCAGGACAAAATTTTCCTTAAATCAGCGGTTAACACAGTTATCATTGTGGCTGTCTCCGTCCCCGCCGTCACTGCATTTTCTCTGTGGGTAGGTTCTGCCATCTACAAGATGCGCGCGGGTATCCGCTCCTTTTACCGATGCGTATTTTATCTGCCGGTTGTCACAGGTTCCGTGGCTGTGGTTGTTGTGTGGAAGTGGATGTTCGATAAATACGACGGCCTCTTAAACTATATTATAAGAGGATTCGGCGGCCAGCCCCTTCCGTGGACATCAGGGGAGTCTATGGCGCTGTGGTGCATTATCCTGATTCTGTTCACTACCTCCATCGGCCAGCCCATCGTCCTCTATGTGGCCGCCCTGGGAAATGTGGACAGCTCTCTTGAAGAGGCCGCCAGGGTGGACGGCGCCAACAATTTCCAGGTGTTCTGGCGCATTAAGTGGCCCTCCATTATGCCCACCACCCTCTACGTGGCAGTTATCACTACCATCAACAGCTTCCAATGCTTCGCACTTATCCAGCTGCTGACCTCAGGAGGCCCCAATTACAGCACCAGCACCGTTATGTACCTGTTATATGAGATTGCTTTCAAGACCACCAAGGAGTTCGCTACGCCGACGCCATGGGCGTAGTTCTGGCAATCGTGATCGCACTGTTCAGCGCCCTGCAGTTTAAGGTAATGAACGGCGGAACTACAGAATAGGAGGGCGGATATATGATAAACAAAAAGCATTCTGTGTCCCCTTATTTTGTGATTACAGCAGTCATCCTGGGGTTTTTAGCTGTTTTCTTTCTCTTTCCGCTGTATTGGATCGTCACAGGCTCTGTAAAGGAAAAGAGCGATATCATCATCAAGTCCGGCGAGATGGTTAAGTGGATCCCCACAACCGTATCCTTGGATAACTTTACCAGACTTTTCAAGAGCAAGACGGAACTCTTCGGCCTGGGGCTTCCCATGGCTATACGATGGCTCTTTAACAGCGTATTCATATCCACTGTGGCTATGATTCTCACCTGTATCACCTCATCCCTGGCGGGGTATGTGCTTGCAAAGAAGCGTTTCTGGGGAAAGGGACTGATATTCAGCCTCTTTGTCTGCGCCATGGCACTGCCCAAACAGGTAATCCTGATCCCTCTCATGAAAGAGATGTCCGACCTGGGCCTTCTGCGTTCTGTATGGGGCTCCATGTTCGCTGTGATTCTGCCTGTGGTTGGCTGGCCCTTCGGCGTATTTATGATGAAGCAGTTTTCTGAAAATATTCCCGCCTCTCTCCTGGAGGCAGCCCGCATAGACGGAGCAGGGGAACTGACCACCTTTATAAACGTTGCATTTCCCATTATCAAACCGGGATTCGGCGCGCTGGCCATCTTCACCTTTATCAATTCATGGAATGAGTATCCTCTTCAGCTGGTTATGCTGACCCAGAACGAGTCAAAGACAATTGCTTTGGGTATCGCCAGCAAACTCAGTGAGATGTCCAACGATTATGGACTTATTATGGCAGGGGCGGCCCTGGCCTCTGTTCCAATTATTATTGTTTTCCTCTGCTTCCAGAAATATTTTACCCAGGGCATCACGATGGGAGCGGTAAAAGGCTGATTTACGTGTATTTGCAGCGAAAGAGGCGGCGCCTTAGGGCGCGGCCTCTTTCCTCTTTACTGCTTACTTTTCAATCCGTTTCCGGTCCGAATGTCCTATTTCAAGCTCATTCCTGCCTTCAGCATCCGAAATACCCGATCTGCTGCGCTGACGTACAGCTCTTCGGAACGGCTGAGAGCCTCGTCCAGCTCCATGGCTCCGTTTATGGTTGTCATAATGCTGTCCACGCCATAGTCAAAAATCGTCTCCGCCTTGTCTCCCATGCCTCCCACTATGGCAACCACAGGAATCCCACGCTCCCTGCAGCGCTGTCCGATGCCGCTGGGCACCTTCCCGAAAGCGGACTGCCAGTCCATTCTTCCCTCTCCGGTCACAACCAGATCCACTCCCTCCAGGAGCTCATTAAAATGCACCAGATCCAGAACCGTATCAATACCAGACTTAAGGGTAGCTTTTAAGAACACACAGAATGCGGCTCCCAAGCCTCCGGCAGCCCCTGCTCCGGGAATCTTGTCCACATCCACACCCAGCTTTTTCTGAATCAAAGCCGCATAAGCAGTCATTCCGCCTTCCAACACATCCAGAATCTCGGGAGTTCCGCCCTTCTGCTTTCCAAAGGTATAAGTTGCGCCCTCCGGCCCTGTAAGCGGATTATTTACATCGCACATGACAGTGAACCGGGCCTGTGCCACTCCGGGATGAATACCGCTTACATCCAGATCCGCCACACGGGTGAGATCCTCTCCCCTGCCTTCCAGCTCATTGCCCTGGGCGTCCAGAAATTTAACGCCCAGCGCTCTCATGGCTCCCATGCCGCCGTCATTGGTAGCGCTGCCTCCGATGGCAATGGAAATTTTCCGGTATCCCCTGTCTAAGGCGTCCTTAATCAGTTCGCCGGTGCCGTATGTGGTTGTGTTGAGAGGATTTCTCTTCTCCTTTGGAACCATGGGAAGGCCGGACGCTGCCGCCATCTCGATAATAGCGGAATCTCCCTCAAATTCTCCATAGAAGGATTCCACTTCCTCCATCAGCGGCCCATGAACCATGATTTTACGGTAAGTGCCGTTCAGAGCAGATATAACCGCATCAATGGTCCCCTCTCCCCCGTCGGCCACCGGCACTCCTGCCGTCTCACATCCCGGAAAGATTCGGCCCGCCGATTCTTCCAGCAATGTGGTGATTCGCTCAGAAGACAGTGTTCCCTTAAAAGAATCCGATGCAAATAAGAATTTCATAGTAAGCCCTCCTGTATTTTAGGTGATTTCTTACTTCTTATTGTACATTTAAAGGGATAGGCCGTCAATGTTTTATAAAACATATATTTAGCCATATTTTTGTTCTGAAGAACAATGTCTTTCTCAGGCCTTTCACGCTGCAGCCTGCTCCTTGGGGCCGCTCCTATCTGCCCTCCAGCTTCTCCTTCACATCCCTGAAAAACAACATTGCCATATAAAACACAGCAGTCTGGCTCATAAGTCTCACATCATATCCGGTTTCCTCCTCTAGGCGTTTCAGCTTATATGTCAGGGTATTCTTATGGATATGAAGGTTTTCAGCCGCCTCCTGCAGAGAGCCCTCAGCTTCAAAATACGCCTCCAAAAGCCCCATCCATCGGCACAGCTCCTCGTAGCTGCACTTCTTAAACACCTTGCGGATATACTCGGCTTTTACGCTGTCCGACAGATCTTCCGTAAAAAGCTCCAGAGTCACTCTGTCGTAGGACAGAATATCTCTGGAAGCCATTCCCGCCGAACGCCAGGCTTTGTTGGCCTGACTGTAAGCCAGATGGATATCTCCGGCTCCCCCGTCGATTCCTATGAGCATCCTGATTCCAAACCGCTTCAGTACAGCTGTGCGGATACGGCCTGCCAGCTGTTCCATCTGACGGTCCGAGCATTTTCTTACAAGAATAATCTGACGGCCTGCGCTGCGAAGTACAAGGCTTTGGGGGCCGGCCAGCCTGGCCGTCTCGGCCTCCGCTCCCTCCAGCATCTTCTGACCCGAAGGCGTAGCCCCGTAGGACTGCATCTCCCTGGCGCCGGCCACCATGACCCTTCTGGGAAGGGCAATATCAATCCCTAGGCGAAAGCCCCGCTCCGACAAAAGCCTGGGCTGTAAAAGGCCGTCCCCCATGATCCAGTCCTCCAAAAAGCGGCTCAGCACCCGGTTTCTCAGCCTCTGTTCATCCTGCTCCATATTTTCCCGAACCAGTATCTCAACCATCTTTTTTACTACCTGGCCGAAGGCTTCCACCTCTTTATAGAGGCCTGTAATTCCAATCACCCCAATAATTCTTCCATCCAGCACAACCGGCAGATTTACACCGGGCCGCGAGGTATCCGTAGCCGTATCCTCAGTCACGCAGAGCTCCGGCAAATGCCGCTCTATCACCTGCTTTGCCCCCTCGTGAAGGCTTCCGATACGGGACTGGTCTGTGCTGGCAATAACATATCCTCTGCAGTCCATCATATTGATATTCTGGCGCACCACGCTCCCACCTCATCCACAATGGCCTGGGCGCTCTGTCTGGGCAATTCCAGCGTCTCATACATTTCCGATACAAATTCATCCATGGCATTATCCTAAAAGAGCTGCACCTAACATATCAGGTGCAGCCTCTTATCTTTGCATTGTGATTGTTTCTAAAGGTTCTATTGATAAATAGGATACTTGTCACACAGCTTTGTCACTTCGCTTCTGATATAATCCGCTTTGTTCTCAAAGTCGGTGGCTGCCAGCCAGATGCACTCGGCAATTTTGGGCATATCCTCTTCCTTCAGCTCTGGTGGTGATGGCCGGAGTTCCGATGCGGACGCCGGAGGTTACAAACGGGCTTCTGGGATCATTGGGCACCGTATTCTTATTCAGGGTAATGTAAACCTCATCGCAGCGGTTCTGGATCTCCTTGCCGGACACCTCCATTCCTCTCAGATCAACTAACATCAGATGGTTGTCCGTACCGTTCGTCAGCAGCTTAAAGCCCTGAGCCTTAAGGGCCTCCGCCAGCGCCCTGGCATTGGCTACAACCTGGCGCTGATATGCCTTAAATTCAGGTTTTAACGCTTCTCCGAAGCAGATGGCCTTGCCCGCTATTACATGTTCCAGAGGCCCGCCCTGGGTTCCGGGAAGATGGCCTTATTAAAATTAAATTTCTCAGCAGCTTCCTTGTTAGCCAGAATCAGGCCCCCTCTTGGACCTCTCAAGGTTTTATGGGTGGTGGTAGTCACAACATCTGCGTAAGGAATTGGGCTTGGATGCTCGCCGGCTGCAACCAGACCTGCAATGTGAGCCATATCCACCATAAGATATGCCCCTACTTTGTCAGCAATTTCACGAAATCTCTTGAAATCAATGGTTCTTGCATAGGCGCTGGCTCCTACAATTATCATCTTGGGCTTCGACTCCAGAGCGATTTTCTCCGTCTCCTCATAGTCGATGTAGCCTCATCGTTTACACCGTAGGGCACAATATGGAAGTAAAGGCCGGAAAAGTTGACAGGGCTTCCGTGGGTCAGATGACCGCCATGGTTTAAGTTCATTCCCATAACGGTGTCTCCTGGCTTGAGCATGGCGATAAACACCGCCATATTTGCCTGTGCGCCTGCGTGAGGCTGAACATTTGCGTAATCGCAGCCAAACAGCTCCTTGGCCCGCTCAATAGCGATTGTCTCAACCACGTCCACATACTGGCAGCCGCCGTAATAACGCTTGCCTGAGTAACCCTCCGCATACTTATTGGTAAGTACAGTTCCCATTGCCATCATAACAGGCTCTGACACGATGTTCTCAGATGCAATCAGTTCCAGGTTCCGCCTCTGACGTCCAAACTCGGCCTGAATGCTTCGCCTACCTCTTTGTCGTAACCGGTAATAAAATTCATTACTTCATTAACCATTGTCCTACCTCTTTCCTTCCCTCTGCGTCCCTTGCATTACGGGCTTTTTCTGCGATTATACATTATATACCTGCAAAATGCAAGGGATAGCGAAACCTCTTTTATTTTTTGATTGTTTATATTTTATCGATAAATTTATTATTATTTCGTTCATAAATATATGTTTTTCTTTCATTATTTGTTCATATTTTGTTCATATTTATAGGATATCATCATCTTTGTTCCTAAAAATTGTAAGGAAATGAAACCTCATCAGGAGGCTTTCAAAGGAGAGGAGAACTATTATGAAGAAATCTATCGCAAAGACAATGACAGCTGTTATGGCAGCAGCAATGATGCAGGAGGCTTAACAGCCTGCGGCGGTTCCGACAACAAGGCGGAGACTACTACTACAGTTGAGACTACAGCAGCAGATACCGCTGAGTCTACCGAGGCTGAGGAGTCCACTGAGGCTGCTGACGCTGAGGAGTCCACTGAGGCCGCTGACGCTGAGGAGTCCACTGAGGCTG
>BBZN01000086.1 GCA_001304855.1 Clostridia bacterium UC5.1-1D2 | reverse complement strand
TGAGCTGCCGGAGGGAAGCCGCCGTTTGGAACCCTGAGCTGCCGGGGGAAAGCCACGGTTTGATGGGGCCCTTCCGGCTTTTATCCGGTTTCATTCTCATGAACCAATTATAACAGATACGGCGTCAGGGATGGCGGTGATGGAGGGATGCTCCTTCCCCACCAGTTCCCTGGCCTTTTTTAATGCGTCCTCCAGGGTGGGGCTCCAGATGAGATGGAGGGCTTCGACCATTTCCCTTGGAGCGTCGCTGACCAGGATAACCTTGTTCTTAAGCAGAATCTGGCAGAAAATCTGGGACTGCCACTGGTCGGGTACGGTTTCATCGGCCTCTCTGGACAGTATCTGATTCAGTATGGCTTCCGTATCCCGCTGCCGGGCAAAGGTTTCGTAGAATTCTTCTCCCCCATGTCCGTCGCCGCACTGGGATATCATAATAATCACTCCTCCGGGACGGCAGGTGGCGGAGGCGGTGGTCATGCCCTTGACGCTCTGGTAAATGTTCTGGTCCAGGGGATACCCTCCGTTGGTAGCAATCACAATATCTCCCGGGCAGGCCGGACAGCAGCACAGCCCTTTGAGAAATTCCACCCCGGCCTCATGGGCTTTCTCCACATCCCCTGCAACCGCGCCGATAATTTCTTTTTTGCTGTTAAGAATTACATTGAGGATAAAAGAAATACCTGAGGCTTTGGCTGCAAAAAGCATATCCTGGTGGATGGGATTGTCATCCAGGCTGCCCATGGCGGAGTTGGGGTTTTGGATGTTGCGGGCGCAGTGGTTGTACATAATGGTTTGGCGGGAGGCCACTCCGGGGAGGATACTTTTTCGTCCCCCGGAGAAACCGGCGAAGAAGTGGGGCTCAATAAAACCTTCGGCCAGAACCAGATCGGACTGGGAGACGAAAGCGTTCAACTGGATCCGATTGCCGCTGGGGCTGTGCCCAAAGTCCGTCATTGGGCTTTGGTCGCAGTCGTGGACCAGAATCCGTTCCTTTCCGGCAACCTCCTCCCCAAACCGCTGTATAATCTCCTCCCTTGTAGAAGCCCGGTGGCATCCTGTAGCAATGAGAATTGTGATGCGGCACTCGGGGTTTCCCTTTCTCAGCGCTTTCAGAATAAGGGGCATAGTAACGGCGCTTGGCATTGGGCGGGTGTGATCCGACGTGATAATCAGGATACGCCCGGCTCCGGCTGCAAGCTCCTCCAGAGAGGGGGAGCCTGTGGGATGCTCCAGCGCCTGCTTTACCAGCTCCTCCTGGGAAAGAGGAGATGGGCAGGATGACAGGGGCGCCTCCAGAACCGCCGCCAATTCCTCCCTGGGTATACTGGCTGTTACATGGGTTTTTCCATAGGGAAATAAAATTTGTGTATTCATAGTGCCTCCCCTGACAGATGCGTCATATTTGTTTTTTTCGTATAGTAGTGGTGCAGAAGGATCAGCTTAAACCTGTCGTTATCCTTGTGGAGGGGATTCAGGCGGAGCTGTTTTTTTAGCTGGTTCAGCCGGAATACCATGGTATTTCGGTGTATGAACAATGCTTCGGAGGCAGTGACAATATCCATGTTGCTGTCCACCAAAGCTTTCAGTGTTGCGGCTGCCAGAGGCGTTGCCTGAAGGTAGGACAGTTCCTGACGGTAGAAATGTTCAAAGAAGGAATCAGGAATCTCATATACCAGATGCTCCGCCAGAAAATCAGTGACGCAGTATATCCGCATAACCTCATCTTTGCAGGAACGGTTCTGGGCGTAACGAAAGGCGGCCTGGGCAGACGCAAAGCTGGCCTCATACCTGCTCATGTCCCTGACGGTGAGCCCCACCCCGATGGAGCAGGACACAGGATAATTCTTGTGGATGTAAGTATACAGATTTTCCAGCAGGGTCAAATCCCTGCGGTCGTCCTGTTCCATCACATGACATAAAAGCAGTTCGCCGCCGGAAAAGGAGCCAAGGATATCCTGATTTCCAAAGGAGGAAGCAAAGTTGCGTATGGTCTGGAGAATGGAGTAGGAGATCCGGGCTTTGGAAGCCGCCTGCTTCTGGTTCGTCTCGATGCTGAAATGCACACGGCTCTGGGGAGAGACATATCGAATCCCAGTTCTGCAGCCAGCAGGGCCGTGTAGGTATCGTCCTCCACTCCCGCAGGATGAAACAGGTGATCCAGCAGCAGCATCGTGTCGCTGGGACGGGAGTTTCGTACTGCCGGGGAGGGTTTGGAGAGAAAGAGCTGGATCACGGAATCCGCCATTTTGGCAGCAGTCAGTATATCTTCCGCCTCCTCTGATGGAATATAGAGGAACAGCTGGTTTACCGGAGGTATGGGAAACGACATTTCATACCAGTTTTCCCCTCCGGGTGCGGCGACGGTCCGAAACTCTTTAACACTGCGAAACACAGGGGGAGCCGGAACGGGGGGAGGATCCCCTTTCCCTGCTATAAGGCGGCTGTCGCTGTCAATTATCTGGATACAGGCTTTGGGAAATATGGATTCAAAGGATTTGCAGAGCCTGTTTATTTCCGTAGTTTGCATAGTACTCCTTTCTGGATTTTTCTATCTCTGCCAGCAGATCCTGGTGTGGGAACGAGGCGTACAGGCTCTGGGCATAGGATCTCCACTGGCCGGCTTCCTCAGGCGTTATCTCAATAATTTCCACCCCCTTTTCCCGGACCAGGATGTTTTTGCACTGCTGGTTGATAACGGTCTGCTGCTCTCTGAATATCCAGTCTGTGGTCTCCCTGGCGGCGGAACTGATAAGATCCCTCTGGCCGGGAGCCAGCCTGTCCCATGCGGATTTGGAGATATACAGGGCTTCGGTGCTCAGATAGTACTTAAGGCGCGTTATGTACTTCTGTTCCTCATAAAATCCCATGCCAAGGGTATTGCTGTAGGGATTTTCCTGGCAGTCGATGATACCGGACCGGAGGGCGTCCATTACATCGCCGTAGTTCATTTTAATTGGGATTGCCCCCATGTTCAGGTAGTAGGAATCCAGGGACTCTGTGAACATCACCCGCACCTTTTTGCCGGCAAGATCCTGGGGGACCCTGACCGGTTCCTTGGAGCTGAGATACCGCCAGCCCATGGTCCATATATTCAGGCATTTCACTCCGATGGAGTCCAGAGAGCCTTCCAAATCCCGGATAATGGTGGTGTTCAGTATATGGTTGGCCTCCTCGCTGGAATCAAAGAGAAAAGGAAACTCCAGTACCTGGGACCGGTTGTTGGTAAATTTATTCATCACTCCCGTTGCAACTACTACAAAGTCAATGGAGCCGGAACGGAGGATTTCAAACAGGTGGGCATTGTTGCCTGAAGTTGAAAGGGTGTGGATGTTGATGTTTATGGTCCCGCCGGAATGCCTGCAGACCAAATCCGCCATTTTCTGCATTCCCTGATGAAGTACAGAATTAGGCTGAATGACGATTCCGGCCTGGAGGGTTATCTTCTGATTCTGGTTCAGGGCAAAGGCGCGCATCACCATTCGGTCATAATCCTTTGGAGTGGAGCCAGCCAGTGGCTGCTTTCAGTTTGGAAAACGCTGAAGCAGGGTGTTTCGGTGAAGTCCCAGCGTCTCCGATGCTTTTGTAAGATTCAGATTCACTCTTGACAGCTCAATGGCTGTCTCCAGAAGGGCGGGTGACTGGCGCAGTTTTCTGTCCAGGCTGGCGAACCGGTTGTCCCAGTAATCCCTGGGGATGAGACTCACTGCATACTCAAAGATATAATCTTGAATGGAGAGAGCCGGATTGCCGCCGCTGTTTAAGTAATCATAATTGGTGATTAGAAACAGGGCCTCCAGATAGCTCTGCCGTAACTGGAAGAGATTGCCGTAACTGCTTCCTATGGCGGTGTGGAATGTGATTTCCCTGTGCTTTTTAAAGTCCGCCCCAAGATGGTCTGCATATTCCTGGAGCTTTCTGCTGCAGCCGGCCTCCCCAAGACCGGTTACGTCCTTAAAGATCAGGTAGCGCTCGGCGCTTAAAAAGCCGTAGATATCTTCATCGGAATGGTATGGAGATTCCAGGATCAGCTGTTCCAGATAGTTTTCAGGGGAATCAAATTTGTAATTGGGCCCATCAGGACTCTGTCCGTTGATTTCAAAGACCAGGGCGCATCTGGGGCAGTCATAGGAATAACCCAATTCCTTCATAAATACATTGATTTCAGAACTCTTCTGCCCTGTATTGGCAATCTGGTTTACCAGCATGCTTCTGGCATTGGCGTTTTGGCCTGAAGCTCCCATATCTGGGGGGAGATCAGCAGCTGGGTCAAAGTCCGCAGATAGGGCAGGAGGTATGCGGATTTTTTGTCCAGGATCATAAAGTAACAGAGTAAGGTTTCCTCCCACAGACAGGGCTCGATGAGAATGCCAAAGTGGGACGCCGCTTCCCGGCAGTCGTTGACCGCCGCGCAGCGGGACAGAATCTCCCCTCCATAGCTGGCAAGATCCGGATGGGTACAGGATAAAATCTTCCAGTTCAGATTGATAATAAATACAGGCTTGTCGCTTACAGATCTGACATTATTTATCAGATATTGAAGGTCCAGTTCACTGAGATACATGGCTTCCCTCCTTTTTGCTCTCCGGAGCATGTCTCAGAATTCCTTTCCCGCCCTATGGCTTCCGGAAGGGAAATTTTATACACGCTCTCGTCTCTCTTAAGTATAGCAAGTTTTACATATCTAAAAAATGTGCTTTTCACACAATGATTTTCATGCCTGCTTGTGAACACTACACAAAAATATGAAAAAATACACCTGAGAAGGGGGGCGAAAGACGAAAAAATAAGCATTTTCCCATGCACATACATATAAAGTGTGCACTTAATACAATGAAGAGGCTTTATTATTATATTTCCCGGATATTGTTTTGACGTGGCCCTGTTGCTATACTAAAGTCACCTTACAGGAAGATAAGAGAACTTGCAAATCAAATCATAAACGGGAGGGTTCAAGAAATGAAAAAGACATTAAAACAGTTCATGGCAGTTGTATCGGCAGTTTCGCTGGCAGCCGTTTCGCTGAGCGGATGCGGAGGCGGCAATGGAGGGGCCGCAGCCAGAAGGAGGCGGCCCAGTCTACGGCGGCCCGGTCCGACGCCGCGGCGGGGGAGAGCTCAGAGAAAAGCGCCGAAGCGGGGGCTGAGGGGGCCTACACAGAGGGAGAGCCATCGTTATTAAAATTGCTCACGTAAGCCAGGAGGGCGTACCCATCGACGTGGCCTCTAAAAAACTGGGGGAAATGCTCAGCGAGAAAACAGGGGGAGAATTACCGTAGACGTATTCCCGGCCTCGGCCCTTGGCAACAACACCGAGCTTTTGGAGCAGCTTCAGATGGGAACCCTTGAGATGGCCATCTCATCCGTCGCATTTTTGGGAGCATTCACTGATTCCACGGCGCTTTTGGATCTGCCTTATCTGTTCCAGTCCAATGAAGCGGCTGAGGAAGTTCTGGATGGAGAAGTTGGGCAGACTATTTTCCGGAATCTGGAGCCTGCCGGCTTCAAGGGAATGACCTGGATGGCAACAGGCTGGAGGCACGTGACCGCCAACAAGGAGATACATAAACCAGAGGATATGAAAGGACTGAAGGTCCGCGTCATGGAGAACCAGATGCATATCGATCATTTTAATGCGCTGGGAGCCTCCGCCGTACCAATGGCATTCTCCGAGCTGTACACAGCCCTGCAGAACGGAACCATGGACGCACAGGAGAATCCTTTCGCCAATATCGATGGAAACCGCCTCTACGAGGTTCAGAAATATATTATCAAGACAGGCCATATTTATGATACCAGCCCTCTTCTGGCTTCCAAGACATGGTGGGATGGATTGTCCGCCTCCGATCAGGAGCTGATCCAGTCCTG
Source organism: Clostridia bacterium UC5.1-1D2 (assembly GCA_001304855.1). Lineage (GTDB taxonomy): Bacteria > Bacillota > Clostridia > Lachnospirales > Lachnospiraceae > Enterocloster. Next base: position 4,258 of record BBZN01000086.1, on the reverse strand, counting down.
TGTTAACGAGATGATTCTGTTTGAACGCCAGCTTTCTGCCGACAATGAGGCGGAACTTGAGGAGAAGATCGGCAATAACGGGACCAATGCAGTGATTACCCTTACAGACGAGGAGCGTCAGGCTTTCAGGGAAGCCGCCCAGGCTGTATATGACAAGTATGTTCCAAACATCGGGCAGGATATGGTGGATATCATTGACGGTGTCAATGCCAAATATATTCAGTAGCCGGACAACCTTTTGGAAGCATAAGGCGGGAACCTTTGGCAGCCCGGAGTTAAGGAGAGCAGGATGAAAGACAAGGAGAAGAGAGAACCATTTTACAATCAGATAGAAAAGTATATCGTTGTAGCCATGTTTCTTGTAATGACGGTTATCATTGCCGTCAATGTGTTCACAAGGTTTATATTCAACTTTACCCTGTCCTGGGGAGAACAGCTGGCGCGCCTGCTTCTGGTGTGGATTTCTTTTGCAGGTATCAGCTGGGCCGGAAAGCTGAACGCCACATGCGGGTTACGGCTCTGTCCCTGGCATTTAAAAAGAACCCGAAGATATTTGAGGCGGTTTATTTTCTGGGCGACGTGGTGGCTGCAGCCTATGGGATATATATGTCCTGTGAAATTTTTAAGGTTATGAACCTGGTGAGAACCCAGGGACAGGTTCTGTCTGCGCTTCCGGCTGTGCCCAAGTGGGTTATGTACCTGGCCGGAGTCCTTGGAATGGCGGGCATGAGTATCCGCATTATCCAGAGAAGAGCGGGAGAACTGGCGGCAGCCGGAAGAAAAAGAAGGGAGGAGGCTTAAGGTATGATTGGAACTATGTTAGGAGTGCTGTTTGTATGTCTGTTGTGTACGGTTCCCATTGCCGTAAGCCTGGGATTAAGCTGCGTGGCAACCTTTTCCCTTGTGAATTCAGGGGGGAATATGATCCAGATGCTGGCCCAGTCCACAGTTACCAGCATTGATTCCTTCTCCCTTATGGCCATCCCCTTTTTCATGCTGGTAGGCAGCCTGATGGAGCGGGGCGGTATTGCAAAAAAGCTGGTGGACGTGGCCGAGATGATGACGGGCGCCATGCCCGGCGGCCTTGGAATGGCGGCCATTGTGGCCTCTATGTTCTTTGCCGCCATATCCGGTTCCGGCCCTGCCACAGCGGCGGCAATCGGCGGTATTATGATAGGAGCCATGACGGCCCAGGGCTATTCCAAAGGCTACAGCGGCGCCTCATAGCGGCCGGGAGCACCATAGGACCAGTGATTCCGCCTTCCATCCCTATGATTATGTATGGAGTTACCATCGGAGTTTCCGTATCCTATATGTTTATTGCAGGCATTATTCCCGGCGTGCTCATGGGCGTTGCCCTCATGGTTTACAACTATTTCGCAAGTAAAAAGAGAGGCTACAGGGGAAGGGAGTCCCAGGCCAAGACGGCGCAGGAGAAGGCCAGGGTATTAAAGGAGGCGATACCCGCCATTCTTATGCCTGTGATTATACTGGGAGGGATTTATTCGGGCGTGTTTACGCCTACGGAGTCTGCGGTAATCGGAGTTGTGTATGCAATCGTGGCGGCTGTCTTTGTATACCACCATCTCACGTGGAAGGCCTTCTGCCAGGCGTTGTTTGACGCTGCCATCACCTCTGCAACCATCATGGTCCTCTTTGGAGCTGCCAATACCTTCGGGCGGATACTCACCATGAACCGGGTGCCCGCCATGATTACGGAACGGATGCTGTCACTGACCTCCTCAGGCGCTCTGATTATGCTGATGATTAATATTGCTCTGCTGATTATCGGAATGTTTTTGGATACCATTTCCTCCATTGTGCTGTTTGGGCCCATTTTCGCGCCCATTGCCATTGCCATCGGTTATGATCCGCTGCATTTTGGAATTATCATGGTTATCAACCTGTGTATCGGCATGATAACGCCGCCTATGGGAGGCAATCTATTTGTGGCCCAGCGTGTATCAGGCACTACCTTTGAAGAGATTTTCAAGGATACGTTTCCAATGATAGTGGTGCTGTACATTCTGCTGGCGCTCTTAATTATATTCCCGGAAATTACCATGTTCCTGCCGAGATTGCTGGGATATACATATACCGGTTAAGGGGGAGAGGAAATGTTTAAAAATGTTGAATTGACTGTTGACAACAAGCTGATCCGGGAGATGTAAGAACCCCGGAGGGGGAAGGGCCCTTTCCCACTGTATGCTTTTACCACGGCTTTTGTGTGGATCGCATCGGACTTATGAGGCTTCACGAACTCTTTGCCAGAAAATGCGCGGACAACGGAATTGCATGTGTGAAATTCGATTTTTACGGCTGCGGGGAGAGCGACGGGGATTTCTCGGAAATGCGCTATGCGGACGAGGCCAGACAGGCCAAGGCTATCTACCGTTGGGCGGGAGAGCAGCCTGGTGCGACAGAGACAATATCTTTCCGGTGGGCCACAGTATGGGAGGAGCCATCGTCTCCAACATTATTCCGGAACTGAATCCCAGGGGCGCAGTTATGTGGCGCCGGGGAATGTGGTCTATTACGATATCAGCAGCCGCGTCCACGCAGTGCCGGGCCGGTATGAGGAGGTCTACGACATCGGCGGCCTGATGATGTCGAGGGAGTTTTTGGAACAGGTGAGGCGGATCGACATTGTGGAGGAAGCCAGAGGATATGACAGGGAGGTCCTGGTAATTCATGGAGAACTGGATGAGAAGGTGCCTGTTTACGCTGTGGGGCCTTATCTGGATTTGTATGGAGATAAGGCTCGGCTGGAGATTATTGAGGGCTCGAATCACCAGTTCAGCAGGGTGGAATGGAAGAACCGGGTTTATGATCTGAGTATTGAGTATATTAAGGAAAAAATCGGAAGCTCAGAGAAGGAGATTTAAAAACAATGTACGAAAAGAGATTCCCGGCGTACATAACATAAATTTGGAGAAGAGAAATGCTTCGGAAGGGCTGGGACGGCCGCACCGGAGCATTTTTGCACGCCTCTTTTCCGGTAGCTATTTTCCGCGATCCATAGTAATATAAGAGAGGCGTTTGCAACGCTTAAATATACATCGAAAGAAGAAAGGCGGACTCTATGATCTATACAGCTCCCCACTACTATAACCGATTCTCCTGCGTGGCGTCGGAATGCGCCGACACCTGCTGTGCGGGCTGGAAAATTATGATTGATCCCGGATCTCTGAAAACCTACAGACAGATGAAAGGCGCCCTGGAAACCGCCTTCATACTTCCATTAACTGGAAGGAGGGTTCATTCAGGCAGCGCCGGGGGCGGTGCGCATTTTTAAATGACCGCAATCTCTGTGATTTGTATACAAAAGCAGGCCCCGAAAGCCTGTGCCGGACCTGCCGGACCTATCCCAGACACATAGAGGAATTTGAGGGCTGCCGGGAAGTTTCACTGTGCATGTCATGTATAGAAGCTGCAAGCTTAATCCTGGGCTGCCGGGAAAAGGTGAGTTTCATCACGAAGGAGGACGGGCGTGAGGAGAATTACGGCAGCTTTGATTTCTTCCTTTATACAAAACTGATGGATGCAAGAGCGCTTTCCCTGGAGATTCTCCAGAACCGCAGCCTGGACTGTGACAGCAGGATTTCCCTCTGTCTGGGGCTGGCCCACGACCTGCAGGGAAGAATAGAGAGAGACAGGCTCTTTGAGAGTGATAAACTGTTTGAACGCTGCCGCCGGACAGTACTGGAGGGCAACCGGGCGGAGAGGCTTAAGAAGGGGTCCGAGCCTTACTGCCGTTGGGAAAAGGGCAGATACCGGTTCATGAAAAATCTGTTTAAAATTTTTGATAAGATGGAAGTGCTGAACCAGGATTGGCCCGTGTATCTGGGAGAAATCAGGCAATGCCTGTACGGGGACGGCCCAAAGGCCTACCGGAAGCAGCGGCAGGCCTTCTTAAGCAGCAGATGGGAGGGGAACTGCCCTTGTGGGAAGAACAGCTTATGGTGTATTTTGTATTCACCTATTTCTGCGGAGGGGTATATAATGAAAACCCCTATGGGAAGATGAAACTGGCGGCAGCCGGAGCTCTCATGATTATGGAAATGTCCCAGGCTCTCTGGGCGCTGAGAGGCGGGGAGTTTGAATTTATGGATTTTGTGGACGGAGCCCACCGTTTTTCCAGAGAGGTGGAGCACTCCGACGGGAACAAAAACTGCCTGGAGCATATACTGTCAGCCAACCAGGCGTTCTCTCTGAAAAATTTTCTGGCAGCCCTGGGATGTGTTTAAATCTTTGTTTG
>BBZN01000085.1 GCA_001304855.1 Clostridia bacterium UC5.1-1D2 | reverse complement strand
CTTATTTATCATCCACATTTTTTCACTTTTATTCGGTTTTCAGGGGATCAATTACCGGATTTTCCCCGCCCGGTCCTTCAGCGCCTCCTGTGGCGGCCTGTGTGCCCGGAGTCTGGACAGGGGCCGACGCCTGAGTGGTAGGCGCTGCAATGGTGGAATTGTCCACGCCCGGCCCAATCTCCTGGGTTGTGCCCGGGATAACCGGCTCCTCGCCGGGAACATAACCTTCCGGCATACCGTCGATGGTGGGAACCGGAGTCTCGTCCGATACGGTTGTCTCCTCAGGGAGAAGAACCACGCCGGAGGTATTTCTCAAAATTACAGGCGCATGCCCCTTGTAGGTTGTTTTATGGTCCAACGTTCTGGAAACTTCCACGCCGTCCTTATAAAGCACCTTGTATGTTTCCCATCTGCTTCCCTGGGTTCCTGCGCTCTTCATCACCTCAACTCCGGCTGAAGGGTCTGATCTTCCTCATAAGTGGGAGCGGGAGGATCCAGGGTTTCTGTTTTCTTGGACTCCAGGTCCAGCTTCATTCCTTCCTCCAAAATAGGAATTCCGTAGATGGATACGGTCATCTTCTGATTTGAATAGCTGGCCTTGATGCCGATGGACGTGCTGGATGTATTCTTAAACCGGAAATCCGGCTGCTCATAGCTTACCGTTGCGTCCTGTCCCGGCGTGATATAGTTGGGTTCAAATGTGTGGGACCGCCTGAATGTGATGCTCTCCTCCCCCAGGCCGGAGCGGTACACTGCATTGTAAAGAGTGGTGGACACCTGACACACGCCTCCGCCTATCTCCTGAACCACTTCACCGTTATTGTAGGCGGCGGCTCCCTTGTACCCTTTTTCCTCTGTACGCCTTCCTACCGTTCCGTTAAAGGAAAATTCCTCTCCCGGATGAACAATCGTTCCGTTAATGGCCTCCGCCGCCAGCTTTACATTGTTGTTTCGGCTGCTGTTGGCTGTGGTGTTGGTAGTGAAAGTGCTGATGGTCTTATATTTTTCCTTAGCCGCAGCGCCGGTGATGTCGGGCTGTACCTCGCTTCCCTGGGCGGTGATTTTCGCATCAAACTTCTTATCTTTTAATGCCGCAAGTATATCCTCCGCCAGCTTCTCCTGATCAATGGCAAACCCTGTCTCTTCCCCGGAAAATACAAACTCGCCCTTTTCCTTATCGTATTTGTCAATGGAACCGTTTTTAGCCTTTTTATCCCACCTGGAAGCGCATTCTGCCGCCTCTGCCGCCGCTGCTTCCTCCAGCCCCTCCAGCTCCAGCGTATACTGTTCTTTAGGCTCTCCGCCGTAAATCTCAGCCAGCAGCTCGTCCACCTTGGCCGCCGCCAGGTCAGTCACCTCATAGGTTTCCTCCCCGAAAACAACCGTCATTGACCACGGGTACTCCTTAAGGATGGCGTTCTTCGCCTGACTCTGGGACATGCCGGTGATAGAAATCCCATCCACCTGCACTTCCCTGGTAATCTCCGTCTCCGTAGGCTGGGCGGTACTCTCTTCCTCCGGCGCGCTCCCCCTTTTCCGGCTTTCACAGCCAGTGCGATACAGGTAATCAGTATGAGAAGAATAACCCCGATAATCGCTATCTTCTTATAATCAGGCCCTTTTTTCCTTCTGTGGGTACTGTTTCTCCTGGCTGTATTAGCTGCGTTCATTCTTCCCGCCTGTCCTCCTGAGCGGTGGGAAGAGCCGCTTCTATGGCTGCTCCCTGAATGACTGCCGCCAGAAGTCCCCCTGCCTGAACTTCTGGAACTGCCGCTTCTGCCTGTATTTCTATCAGAGCTCCTGCTGTAGCTTCTGCCTGATGAGGAGCTTCTTCTCTCGTAATTATTCTCCAATTGATTCATCCTTTTCACCTGTCATTTCACTATATCTTGATATTCACAGATTGTAGTATAACATACTTTGTGTAAAATGGAACCGTATTTTTTTAATTTTTCCGGTCGATTTTACTTATTATGAATTTCATGTTACTATATATAAAGTTAGTATTATTAAAGTATTAAGAATTGTTTACGCTCTCCCTTTTTATCGCCGGGGGAGGTTTTTCTGTCATAAGGAGGATTCTGTCATGGCCTACGTGGATTTACACGTTCATTCAAATGCTTCCGACGGCACCTTAAGCCTGAGCAGGTAGTCAAACTGGCTGCCGAAGCCGGACTGGCCGCCATCGCACTCACAGACCACGATACCACCGCGGGAGTTGCCGGCGCGGAGGATGCCGGAATGAAATACGGCGTGGAGGTGATACCGGGAATCGAGGTGTCCAGCGTCTATGAGGGCGTGGAAATACATATTCTGGGACTGTTCATCGACTGTTCGGATCCGGTTCTCATCTCCGCCCTGGAACATTTCCGTCAGGCCAGGGACCGCCGCAACCGGGAAATGCTGCGCCGTTTTAACGCCCAGGGCATACGCCTGACCATGGAGGACCTTCACTGCGGGAATCCCGGTACGGTCATCACCAGGGCTCATGTGGCCAGGGCCCTGCTGGACAAGGGATACGGCTCCGGCATGAACCAGATATTCAAAAAATATCTTCAGTACGGAGGCGCCTACTGCCCTCCCAAAGAGCTCCTTTTGCCCGAGGATGTGGTGAGGACGCTGACGGCAGCCGGGGGATTTGCGGCTCTGGCCCACCCCTTCCAGTACCATCTGGGAGATAAAAAACAGAGACTCTCATCGCCTGTCTTGCAGATCTTGGCATGAAGGGCCTGGAGGTATATCACTCCTCCCACAACCAGCTGGACAGCAGAAAGCTTCAGGAGGCGGCCGCGCGCTATCATCTTCTCCCCACCGGCGGTTCCGACTTTCACGGCGGCAATAAACCGGATATTTCCATAGGAACAGGCCGGGGAGGACTGCACATCTCCTCCCTTCTGTTAGATGATATAAAAAGCAATGTAATCCTTGTTTTTTTATGAAATTTAGTAATTGTCTTGAAGCTTTGACTTTGCTATAATCATATATGTTAAAAGATTAACCAACCTTTTCCAGTTTTGGAAAAGGATACAAACAGGAGGAATCATAGTGAAGGTTCAGAATATTACAGATGTAGAGAAGTTTTTCAGCGTAATTGACCAGTGCAGGGGAACGGTAGAGCTGGTATCCCCGGAAGGTGACCGCATCAATCTGAAATCCAAATTGGCCCAGTATCTTTCAATGGCCACCATTTTCTCCAACGGATATATTAAAGAATTAGACCTGGTTGCCCATGACAAAGAAGACATCGAACGTTTAATTAAATATATGTATCAGGGAGAATAGGCAGGACGCCTATACCGGCAAAACTACGGCCCCGGACCTTACAGCAAGGTCCGGGGCCGTTTTTACATGTGCGGGCAGAACGCCCTCCTGAGCGCCTTCCTTCCGGGCCATCTTCACCAGACTGTCTAAAAGAGCCTGGGAATCGCCGACTCCCTGCCGGCATACAGATGGGCCGATACATGCAGGAGGCGTACGCGGCAGGTACGTTGCTTAAATTTGTGTGCGGCCGGCGGAAAATCAGCCCAAAGGCAGGCACAGGAGAGATTCCCAGCGTACATGTAAGCTTCCACTGCGAAGGCGCATACGGCTTTCTCTTTTAAATTGTGGAGCTGCCGTTGCCTCCTGAAATTCTCTGTACTTCTCTATCCAATCCTCCGGCTGCCATCCTCTGCTTATCACAGATGGTCCTTTCATTATTGCGATATTTTATCAGGCGTTTCTTCCTCTTCTTCTGCCTTCCCTTCCGAATTTTCATCTTCCGTCCAAAACCGTCCTCTCAGCCTTGTGTTAACCGCCTCCTTTAAAAGAGCGTAAATCACTGAACTTAAGGGAATAAACACCAGCATTCCAACAATGCCCATCATGCTTCCGCCTACAGTCACTGCAACCAGCACCCAGATGGAAGGCAGGCCTACGGAATTACCTACAACATAGGGATATATCAGGTTCCCCTCTATCTGCTGGAGCACAAAAAAGATGATGGTAAAAACGAGCGCATCCATAGGGTTCACCATCAGCATTAGAAATGCACCCACTGCCAAACCAACAAAAGCTCCGAAAATGGGAATCAAAGCGGTAAATGCGATGAGCACTCCCACAAGAAGGGCGTAGGGAAGCCTGAGCACCGTCAGCATTATAAAAAACATAGTGCCCAATATCACGGCTTCTACACATTGTCCGGTAAGAAAGCTGGAAAAAGTGCGCTCTGCCAGGGAAGCGATCTCCATGATCCTCACCACTGTCTTTGCAGGCAGAAATGCTGCCAGCAGCTTCACAACCTGCCGTTTTAGATTCTCCTTCTGAAGAAGAATATAGATGGCAAAAATAAATCCGATGAGAAATGATGACACGCCGCTTACAATGGATACCGCTGCGGAGAAGGTGGTATTGAGCATAGATCCCGCCCCTGTCTTTAAAAACTCCACCATATCTTTTAATATCTGCTGCCAGTCCACCTGAAGGTGGTTCACCTGTTCCAGAATCACGGAATTGTCGGCGAAAAGCTGCTCCGCCTCTTTTCTGAGATTTGTAAAAAAGGCCGGCACGCTGCTCTGGAGAATCTCGAATGTACCAAACAGCTGCGGCGTGACTACAAATGTAACCAGAAACAGAATCCCTATCACAAGCAATATGGTAAGCGCCAGGCTTACCGGCCGTTTCAGGCATCCGGCCCTCCCCTCTAAAGGAAGATGGCGTTCAATGTTGCGCATGGGCACATTGAGAATAAAGGCAATGGCTCCGCCCAGAATAAAGGGTCCGCCGATGTGAACCAGCGCTGCAGCCAGCCCGAAGAGCTGCCTGTAATTGATGCCTGCCACGACCGCAGCCACAGTAAAGAGAATAAGTCCCCTAAGTTTTTTTATTGTGTCATGATTTAATTCCATTGTACCGTCCTTTTATTTGTCTGCTTCCTCATAAAATGCTTCCTCTATAGCCCTTTTGTCCGCCCGGAAGGTTCCCTGGGCCATAAGAGCGCTGCCTCCTCCCCGGCCGTTCAGTCTGGCGTTGAGAGCTTTGCTCAGAACCCTCATGTCCCCCAGGCTGCTGCCCAGCGCATAGTGGTACTCTCCCCGCCGGTCGCTCCCTGAACACACAGCCACGATTCCTCCCCTATTCCGCTCATAGAGCAGGGTTGCCAGCTGACGAATCAGAACGGGGTTCAGTTCCTCCTGGAATACAGCCAGAGGCCTGACGCTCTCCGGGTAGCTCTGAACCTTAAACTCAAAAAGCTGGCTGTAAAGACGGCCTATGAGCATATCCTTGGCCTGTGCGTCATTTTTAAGCTTCTCCACTGCTTCAGGCACCAGGTGCAGCTTGGCCGACAGCAGATTGGAAATTCTCACTTCCTCCTTCAGCCTGTCCCTGTAGTCCAGCAGTGCCCTGCGTCCGCAGAGCATGGATAAGCGCACGCCGCCCTTATAGCGTATCATTCCCTTTATTTTAATGATACCCACTTCTCCCGTATTATCTACATGCGTTCCGCAGCAGGCGCAGACGTCTCCCCCCGGTATTTCCACGATCCTTACCAGACCTGACAGTTCCTTTTTGCTGCGGTAGTCCATAGTTTGAAGCTCCTCCATGGAAGGATAGGCCACCTGCACCGGTACATTTGCATATACAAGGCTGTTGGCCCTGTTCTCCAGCTCATCCAGCTGTTCAGGAGTCAATTCACCGTTAAAATCCACTGTAACCTCCTCCGCGCCCATGTGAAAGCCCACGTTGTCATAACCATACTTCCGGTGAACCAGGCCCGACAGGATATGCTCTCCTGTGTGCTGCTGCATATTGTCGTACCGCTTCTGCCAGTCCAGGATCCCCTCCGCCAAAACTCCCGGCTCCAGGGGAGATGCCAGCTCATGAAGAATAACACCTCCTTTTTCATGGACAGAGAGGACCTCCACCCCGTTTAACGTGCCTGTGTCTGAAGCTGTCCGCCGCCTTCAGGATAAAATCCGGTCTGGTTCAAGACCGCCAGCCAGGTTCCCTTTCCGCTCTCCTCACAAGTTTCCACTGTACACATAAAGGACTTCACGTAGGGAGTCTGATAATATAATCTGTTCTTATCCATTTCCATAACCCCTTCTTACAATTTGTAAGCTTATATTTCGCAGTATAATGTCTGCCGACATTATGCCATGTCCCTTGGCCATGGTATCCCTCCGGGGGATGCACCCGGTCCGGTTTTGTGTTTTTCCTCCCTTCGGGCGGAACCGGACCGGCGCAGTATAATGTCTGCCGACATTATACTATAGTTTCCACGGATGTACCAATTAAATATTTTTAAAATTTTATGGAAACTTAGAAACATGAGCAAGCTGAAGGTCATATGATACATTGTAATCAAACTTTATATGGAGGAACTAACATGAGTGATGTAGCAGCAACAAACTGCGGTTGTGACTGTGGATGTGGATGTGGAAATGGAGGAAGCGGATTTAACTGTATCTGGCTGATTCTCATTCTCTGCTGCTGTGGCGGCGGAGGCGGATTCTGCGGTAATAACTGCGGCGGCGGTTGTGGCGGCGGATGCGGAAACGGATGCGATTTTATCTGGATTATCCTGCTCCTGTGCTGCTGTGGCGGCGGAAACGGCTTCTGCTGTTAATTCTACCTCTCTGGAACCTTCACCAAAGAAATCTAACATAGCAAAAACATGGGAGCAGCTTTCAGGCTCCCTGTTTTTATAGAAAAATCCCGTACATGCATTTCCCTTCATTTCCCTATAAAAGGCAGGCGCCTATCTCATAAGCGTCTGCCCTCAGTATTTTATTGATTATTTGAAACGCCTGCATTCATAGGTCCCTGGTTCCCCTGGGGGCCCCGGTTCTTTCCGCCGTACCCCTTCCTTCCCTGCTTCCGTTTCATACACTCATCATCTATCTCATAAACCGCATTTCCTTCAATCACAAGACGGCTGTACATGGATTTCACTCTCCTTCCATATTATTAATATATGCATAGTCCAGGCTTTGGCGCATGAGAGCGGAAAAAATCTGACATGGGACCGGCTCTCCCTGCATATGCTTAAAGCAAAGAAATAAAAGGCCGGTGGAACCGAATGACCCCATCAGATGATTATAAACTTACAGATTTGGACTATCTCATAGGAGATCATCACCTGCAGATGATAAAAGCTGCCCTGCCCTACCTGGGCGTACCTGAGCAGCGCGCCATATCTCTGTTTGTGAAAGCTCAGGAACTGAGAAAGACCATGGAACTCTTTGAGACTGAGGAGGTGGCCTCCATGGGCATATGCTCCCTGGAAAGCACAGAAAAATCCACCTCTGTCCGGGATCTCCTGAACGCCATCCGCCCCTATGGCAACCCTGCTGAGAGGGATATGATTGATATGGCCGGAGCCTTATGGACGGTCAGACTCCCATGGACCAGCTGCGGCGTTTTCTTACACCCGAGCAGCAGTCCCGCTTTGAAACGATGCAGATGATGATGACCGCCTTTCAGGCCATGGCATAAAAATTTCTCTCAGAAAGGATTACATAGTATGGATACAAGTTGGAAACAGGACCCAAGACTGAAAGGAATCAGCGCCGAAAAACTGGCAATGCTGACACAGTTTGCAGAGCAGATTGAACGCACCGATAAAAGCAACCTGATGGAAGCCTTCATGGCTGTCAATATGGAGGCTCAGGAAAAGGGAGTCCAGTTCAACGACCAGGAGACAGCCCTTCTCGTCTCCATTTTAAGCGCAAAAATGTCTCCCAAGGAGAGAAAAAGGCTGGAGCTTCTTAAAATGATGTCAAAAAAACTGGCAGGACCGCGCTGATCTAAGCGCGTCCCTGCCTTTTTCCTGATTCCTCGGAAAAGAAATGACTTTTCTCATGGCTTGTGGTATGATTACGGCATGCAGCTGGAACTTCCATCTGCAAAGGTCACCTGAAGTTATCAATGTACGCCGGGAATCTCTTTGTGACTGATTTTGCGAGATGATTTTTTTGTCAGCTGTGCACACATTTATGAGGCCTACGCGGCAGGTACGTTGATTAAATTTGTGTGCGGCCGGCGGAAAATCAGCCCCAAAGGCAGGCGCAAGAGAGCTTCCCGGCGTACATATCAGAGAAAAGGAGAAAACATTGGGAATATTTGATATATTTAAGAGAAACAAAGAAAACAAGCAGGAAGAACCCATAAGGGAACAGCCGGCAAAAGCCGAAGCTGAATCAAGTGCAAACGAAGTCAGACGTTTTACTTTGTTAGTTGAGGATACCTTCCAACTGAAAGATGCCGGCGTAGTTGTGGCGGGTACTGTTCGGGGTACCATTCAAAAAGATGACGCAATCTATATTCTGCATCCCGGCAGCACCGTTACCCTGGCCACAGTGAATGGTCTGGAGACAAAAATCGGAGATGAAATGAAGCAGCTTACCACAGCAACGGATATCTCCGTAGGCGTTCTGATCTCCGACGTCAAAGACAAATCAGAGATACAGAAATATTCCCTTCTTACAAATATACGGCCTCAGCCTTCCATCGATGTAACTACGTCTGTGGAAAATCCCTACGTACTGGGTATGTCCTGCGAGTATGGAAGATTTCAGAAGGAGGCGGAATACCTGAATCTCCTGATTTACGAGATCGTCCGCGCACACTATCTGGTTCCGGTATTTCTTGACAAAGAGCCTGAAAGCGACGGCTCAGGGAAGGCCGTATTCACAGAAAACACCACCATGTCATTCCCATCCCTTCCTCACCCGGAACATGACGGCGAACATGTATTCCCCGTATTCACCGACTGGAATGAACTGAACAAATGGACCGGGCTCTTCAATGAAGAACGGCCTGCGAAAACAATGATTTTCCGTTTTCCCGACTGCAGCGCCTTTGCAACCAAAGAGCATTCGGGTATGGTCATTAATCCATACAGCGAGTCCCCTATTTTTCTGCCTGCTGCCATGATTGAGAATATACGCAATTCCTCAGGCTATCAGGATGAGTTTGTGAAAGAAAAAAAGCCTCAGGTTGAAAAAGTAAACGTTGAGAAGAATACCCGGATTATGCTGGGTGTTCCCAAGGAGGTTAATGAAGTGCGCCTCATCAGGGAAGCCCTGGCGGGATACGGAAAGCAAAACCCGGACGTGGACGCCATCTATCTGCTTCTGAAGGTGGATGAGGACAATAACCGCGCCTATTTCTGCGTCACGGACAGCGCCAAAGAGCTTCCGGGAGAAGTTTATGCCGAGATGTATCAGGAGGCAAAGCCTTTTGCCCAGGAGGTAAGACTCTTTGAATTTGCAGGGAGAAAGGATATAAAAGAGCTGTCCAACAGCCTGACGGAGGAGGCATTGATCTACAAAAAGCAATAAACGCTTATAACGGGCGGCTGGACTCAGCCGCCGCCCCCGGAACATAAAACGGGAGCGTCCACAATGAAACGACCGGCCCCTTTTCTCACAGACAGGCAGTTCTGACTTAGCGTGTCCGTCAGGCAGGAAGGTATCGTATCAGAAGCGGCGCTCCCCTTTCCCTTTCAGAAAACAACGTTTCTTTTTTCCCTTATAGCGTATAAACAACAGCGGTGAGAGCCGTCAGTACAGCTGACCCAGATCAGGCGCAATGATAATTTTCGTCTGTCCGCTGACGGACTGTACCAGTTCCATAGCCCTTGCCTCAGGCAGGCGGATACATCCGGCAGACCCGTTGTCGGCAGACGCTGTGAAACAGTGAAGAAAAATTGCAGACCCCATACCCGGCACACAGTCTGGATTGTAATCCAGCGCCAGTGCATAGTTATAATATGGAGAGGCGGCAATCATATCCTCCGCAGAATTCCAGTTTTTGGAAATCTGCCAGGTGTTCACCAGCTTATTGTAATAGGGGCTGGCTGAATCATCTACCCAGTAATCGCCCTTAACAATCTTATGGTAGGGAAGAATGCTGCCCGGATCCTCCTTCAGGCCAAAAGCCATCGTCAGTCCGTAGGCGCCGGCCGGGGTTTTTCCGTCCCCCTCACGCTTTTCTGATGTAATTCCGTTCCTCCCAACAATGCCTGCTTCCTTCCAGACCAGAGTCCAGCCGCCTGTCTCCTCTTTCTTATAATAGGAAACATCTGCATTACAGCCTCCCGTCCCGACTACCACAATCAGCTGGTCCGCCCCCTGGGCTCCGGACAGGTTGGCAGGGACGATCTGTCCCTTCTCAACGGCGGGAAGCAGGTCTGCCCTGTCAGGGGCGCCTGTTTCCGAGCTGCCTGGAACCCGGGAATCTGTACCGGCTGCCCCGGCCTCCGGGGAGTCTGTACCGGCAGTACCGGCCTCCTGTGAACCTGTACCGGCA
>BBZN01000084.1 GCA_001304855.1 Clostridia bacterium UC5.1-1D2 | reverse complement strand
AGCGGGCCGCCCGATGGGACGGAAACATCCCCGGGTATGCCGCCATCTTCAGGAACGGGCCGTCCGATGGGAGGAGCGTCGTCTCCAGGTATGCCGCGAACCTCAGGAGCAGGCCGCCCGATGGGAGGGGAATCATCCCGGGTATGCCGCCATCTTCAGGAGCAGGCCGCCCGATGGGAGGGGAATCATCTTCAGGGATGCCGCCTTCACAGACAGCGCCATGCCACAGCCGGCCCTTCAGGAGCAGCCTCCTGTAGTTGATGCCGGGGAGGAAGCGGAAGCTTTGCCTTTAGGGGATCCCAGGGGAACTGGCTCGCCTGGAGGAAGAGGAACAGGAATACTACCAGCCCCAGCAGCTTTGGGAAGATTTCAGGAAGCGATACCCTAAGATCCAGGCATTTGACAGTGCCAACGGATGCGAGATTCTCACCATCAAGCCTCAGGACATTGGCCTTTTGCCCAGGGAAAACTGGAATTACGGAAACAATAGTTTTCTTCTCCACGGCTACTATAATTACCGCTATCTGGTTCTGGCCCGCATAGGCGGTGACGGTGGAAGCAGAATCCGGTATATTCTGGGAGTGCCGGGCCATTATTACAGCAATGAAAAATATATGGCGTCTATGTTCGGATTTCCTCACTTTGTGCTGTCAAAAAACAGCCGTCCCAGGACGGCCGCTTCGGATACTGGTATACAGATATCCGTTTACTGAATCAGGATTAAAACATGTTTCAACAGCCATTCCTTTGCGGGCTTTCAGACGGCTCTTAGCTTAATAATCAATTCCCCGCAGAGCCGTCTTTTTCACAAAGGGCCGCATCTGTCCGGCAAAACCCAGCATTTCATCCTTTGTAAATGCAGAATACAGGCCGGGCGCAAGAATCTGACCGGAATCAGAAAAACACTGCAGGTAATATTGAGAACAACCTTGAATCCACGGCCCAATCCCGTCGAAATCCCGGCTGGTGTGAAGGCCGCGGACAACGGTTGTCCGAAACTCGTAAGGTATACCGCCCTGCAATAGGAACTCAACACTTTCCTCCACACGTTCCATTTTAAGATCCGGTACTCCTGCAACCTTTTTATAATTTTCTTTGGAAGCCTTGATATCCATAGCCACATAGTCGACCAGACCCTTTTGGCATAAATCTTTCAGTACTTCCGGCTTATATCCGTTGGTATCCAGCTTCACAGCCAGCCCGGTTTCCCGGATTTTTGATAAAATCCTCCAGGTCGGGACACAATGTAGCTCTCCTCCCGTAATACACACGCCCTCCAGGATCCCTTTCCGTTTTCTCAAAAATGCTATCAGCTCTTCCTCAGAATAAGCCGCCTCCACAGGCCCCTCCAGCAGTTCACTGTTGTGGCAGAAGGGACACCTGAAATTACATCCTCCTGTAAATAAAGTAGCAGCCACCCGCCCCGGATAATCCAGGAGAGTGGTTTTTTGCAGTCCGCAAATGTTCATATTCTTATAACCTGTACCTTTTCATTTTTCCATTTATTCTATATAATAGACACGGATGTTAATCTAATAATAAAGTATAACATATAGAAACCTGAAAAAAAAGAGGAAGGGACCTATGACAAGAGAGTCAAGTATAAAAGACGGCGCTTCCCCCGCTGCCGCGAGCAAATCCCCCGCTCTCACCCAGGAGGAAAAAGGCCGCGCCACCAAACAGCGCCGATGGGAACAGCGCATGGAAAAACAGCGTCTTGCAGAAGAAAATGCCCTTCGCCTCACAGAAGCAGGGCGAAGGCAGGACGAAAAATTTATGAGGGAGGCCCTGCGGCAGGCCGGGAAGGCAGCTGCAGCCGGGGATGTGCCTATCGGCTGCGCGTTGGTTCGGGAGGGGAGGATTATAGCAAGAGGCTACAACCGCCGCAACGCCGATAAAAGCGTCCTCTCCCATGCCGAGATCTCAGCCATCCGAAAGGCCTGTAAAAAACTGGGAGACTGGAGACTGGAGGACTGCATTCTCTATGTAACCCTGGAACCCTGCCCCATGTGCGCGGGAGCCATTGTCCAGGCCCGCATTTCCAGAGTGGTTATAGGCTGCGCCAATCCCAAGGCCGGCTGTGCAGGCTCGGTATTGGACCTGCTTCACCAGCCTGGTTTTAACCATCAGGTGGAGACGGAGACGGGGGTTTTAGAGGAGGCATGCTCTGGGTTAATGAAGGAATTTTTCCGGGATTTGAGGAAAGGAAAGCAGAAACCCGGGCATACCGCCCCTTGACAAATACCCTTTGGCAGAGTATACTAAACAGGCAATTGTGAAGCCTTTGCCGGAACATTGGGCTGTCTTCACAGGCCTGATAAAGTCATAAAGTTTCCACGCAGCCGGGGAGATAGCGGTGCCCTGTACCTGCAACCCGCTCCAGCAGGTGATGCCTTGCCTCGGATAATGGACTGCGAAGCTGCCTTATGTAAGTGGCGTTGACGTTTGGGTCTTACGCAACGGAAATCTGTGAACCGTGTCAGGGCAGGAATGCAGCAGCACTAAGCGGAACCTTCCGTGTGCCGTGAGGTCGCCTGGACTGAGTTAACTGCATGAGTAACGTTCGTGGCCATTATACAAAGCAAGGCGCGTGGAATTTAAAATAAAGGGGATATAAATCTGACGATACGGATAGACCGTGACGGTAGATTTATGTCCCTTTTATCATTTGCAGCGTCAATCCCGGCTGCCCGGCCCAAAGCTTTAATTTATGCTTGCCCCATGAATGCCTTTAGGTTATAATTACAAAATGGGTATAATAGAACCATTCATTAGGAAAGCTTACAACATGTAAAGAAAAAGTCTGATATGGAGGAAGTGCGATATGAGAAGAATTGGAATGCTGACCAGCGGCGGAGACTGTCAGGCACTGAACGCTACCATGCGGGGCGTAGCAAAATCCTTGTACAACATGATTGACGATGTGGAGATTATCGGATTTGAGGACGGCTATAAGGGGCTGATGTACGCAGACTACCAGATTATGAAGTCATCCGACTTTTCAGGAATATTGACCCAGGGCGGAACCATACTTGGAACATCCCGCCAGCCCTTTAAGCAGATGCGGATTCCCGATGAAAACGGGCTGGATAAAGTAGAATCAATGAAACATACCTACAAGAAGCTGAAGCTGGACTGTCTCGTGGTTCTGGGAGGCAACGGCAGCCAGAAGACGGCCAATATGCTCAGCGAGGAAGGCCTCAATATCGTATCTCTTCCTAAAACTATAGACAATGATTTATGGGGCACAGACATGACCTTTGGTTTTCAGAGCGCCGTGGATGTAGCCACCAATGCCATCGACTGTATACACACCACTGCCGCTTCTCACGGCCGTGTGTTCATCGTGGAAGTTATGGGCCACAAGGTAGGCTGGCTTACCTTATACGCAGGGCTGGCCGGAGGCGCAGACATCATTCTTCTTCCGGAAATTCCATACGATATCAACCTTGTCTGTGAAGCATTGATGAAGCGTTCCAAAGCGGGAAAGCGCTTCTCTATTCTTGCAGTTGCGGAAGGCGCCATTTCCAAGGAGGACGCCAGCATGACAAAGAAGGAACTTAAGGAAAAGAAAAAGAGCGGCGTTATCTATCCGTCAGTGGCCTACGAGATTGGGGACAGGATTCAGGAGGCCACCGGCATCGAAGTACGTGTAACCGTACCGGGCCACATGCAGAGGGGCGGAGAGCCCTGCTCCTATGACCGCGTCCTTGCCACGCGGCTGGGCGCAGCAGCGGCAAAACTGATTATAGACAAAGAATACGGATATATGGTGGCAGTAAAGAATAACAATATTACCAAGGTTCCCCTCTCCGAGGTGGCGGGAAAGCTGAAAACGGTAGATCCCGAATGCTCTATGATTCAGGAGGCCAAGATGGTGGGAATCAGCTTCGGCGACCAGTAAAGCACCGAGGGTGCTATAAGGAGTAATCAATATGTCATATACGGCGTTATACCGCAAGTGGCGTCCTGTCTCATTTGAAGATGTAAAGGGACAGGATCCCATTGTACAGACTCTTAAAAATCAAATAACGTCGGAACGTATCGGTCATGCCTACCTGTTCTGCGGAACCAGAGGTACGGGAAAAACCAGTATTGCCAAAATATTTGCAAGAGCCGTCAACTGCGAGCATCCTGTGGACGGCAGCCCCTGCAATGAATGTCCCACCTGCCAGGCCATACTCACCGGCTCCTCCATGAATGTGGTGGAGATCGACGCCGCCTCCAACAACGGTGTGGAGAATATCCGCGACATCCGGGATCAGGTTCAGTATCCTCCCACAGAGGGCAGATACAGGGTATATATTATCGACGAGGTTCATATGCTTTCCATCGGGGCTTTTAACGCTCTGTTAAAGACATTGGAGGAACCTCCGTCCTACGTTATATTTATACTTGCAACAACAGAAGTCCACAAGATTCCCATAACCATTCTGTCCAGATGCCAGCGCTATGATTTCAAACGCATCTCCCTGGAAACTATAGCCGCCCGCTTAAGGAGCTGACTGAGGCAGAAAAGATCGAAGTGGAAGATAAAGCGCTCATGTATGTAGCCAAAGCGGCGGACGGCTCTCTGAGGGACGGCCTGAGTCTTTTGGATCAGTGCGTGGCCTTTCATTACGGAAAGATTCTTACCTATGAAAATGCTTTGGAAGTGCTGGGAGCTGTGGACGCCGCGGTTTTCAGCCAGATGTTCAATGCTGTTTCGGACGGAAGAACAAAAGACTGCATCAGCAGCCTGGAAGACATAGTTATTCAGGGCAGAGAACTGGGACAGTTTGTCACTGACTTCATCTGGTATATGCGGAACCTTCTTTTGGTACAGAGCTCCGACGATGTGGAAGGCCTGGTAGATATGTCGGAGGAAAATATAAAGCAGTTGAAAGAGGACGCGTCCAGAAGCGACGGTCCCACCCTGATGCGTTACATCCGGGTATTTTCCGAACTTTCCAACCAGCTGCGATATGCATCCCAGAAAAGGGTCCTGGTGGAGGTGGCTCTCATAAAGCTCACCCGTCCGGCTATGGAACCCAATCTGGACTCCATCCTGCAGCGGCTGGGAGATTTGGAAGCCCAGGTGGAGGAGCTGGAGGCAGGAGCCATAGCTGTTCCTGCTTCAGGCAGCGCACCCTATGTCCAGGCTTCGGGTATGCCTCCGGCTGAACCTGAGATACCGCCTGAGAAGGTGGCGCTTCCGCAGGCCCAGATAGAGGATTTAAAGCTGGTTCGAAACGAATGGGCCAGAATCGTGAGAAGCATGGGCGGAGGCGCCAAGTCATATCTGCGGGATACGGTGGTTGAGCCGGGAGGAGAAAATTGCCTTACCATCGTTTTCATGGACTCCATGAGCTACGATATGGGAAGGCGCCCTACGGTAATCGGTGAGCTTGAGCGCTATGTGGAGGCCAACTACGGCAAGTCCATTTACTTTAAAACCAGATTGGCAGGACATGGGGAGCGATTGAACACCATCTATGTTACAGAAGAAGATCTGAAAGAGAAAATTCATATGGATATAACAGAGGAAGACTGATAATAAGTATCAATTAAAACTAGTTAAAAACAGGAGGAATGCACCATGGCTAAACGTGGCGGATTTCCAGGCGGCATGCCTGGCAACATGAATAACCTTATGAAACAGGCACAGCGTATGCAGCGCCAAATGGAGGAGACGACAAAGGAGCTGGAGAGCAAAGAGTACACTGCGGCGTCGGGAGGAGGAGCTGTTACTGTAACCGTATCCGGAAAGAAGGAAGTGGTATCTGTAAAATTATCGGAGGAAGTGGTGGATCCGGATGATATCGAAATGCTGGAGGATTTAATCGTAGCGGCAACCAACGAGGCTTTTCGTCAGATGGAATCAGAGAGCAGCGAAGCCATGGCGAAGCTTACAGGCGGCCTGGGCGGCGGTTTAGGCGGAGGTTTTCCCTTCTAATGGATTACTATAGCAGTCAAATCACTAAATTAATAGAGGAGCTGTCAAAGCTTCCGGGGGTAGGGGCCAAATCGGCTCAGAGGCTGGCATTTCACATTATAAACATGCCAAAAGAACAGGTGGAAGAATTGGCAGGCGCCATGACGGGAGCCAAGAACAATGTCCGTTACTGTAAGGAATGTTTTACCCTTACAGATCAGGAACTGTGCCCTATCTGCAGCAGCGACAGAAGGAACCACAAAACCATTATGGTAGTGGAGAATACCAGAGATTTGGCTGCTTATGAAAAGACGGGCAAATACGAAGGGGTCTATCATGTGCTTCACGGAGCCATTTCCCCTATGCTTGGAATCGGCCCGGGTGATATTAAGCTGAAGGAATTGATGCAGCGGCTTCAGTCCGAAGTGGAGGAAGTCATAATCGCCACAAATTCCAGCCTGGAGGGGGAAACAACGGCTATGTATATAAGCAAGCTGATTAAGCCTACAGGAATAAAAGTCACCAGAATTGCCAGCGGCGTGCCTGTTGGCGGTGATTTGGAATACATAGACGAAGTAACGCTTCTTCGGGCATTGGAAGGCAGGACAGAATTATAAATCATCAGGGTATTTATTTCCAAACCGGAAATTGGCAATAGGGAGATGCAAAAGATGGATAAATACGAGTTTAACATTAAGGTTGAGCAGATTAAGAAAATGGTGGCAAGGAGCGATTATGAGACAGCCATGAAAATTGCCGACACCATCGACTGGCGCAGGGTCCGCAACATTAACATCCTGTCTATGGCTGCCACCATATACGAAAAAAACGAGGAGTACCAGGAGGCCAAGGATATCCTGCTTCTGGCATTTGAGCGGGCTCCCATCGGGAAGCGGCTTCTGTATAAACTGGCGGAGCTGGCCATCAAAGAGGGAAGCCTCAGGGAAGCGGAGGATTATTACAGGGAATTCTGCGATCTTGCGCCCGACGATCCCAGGCAGTATATTCTGAGGTATTTGATTCTGGGCGCCAAGGGCGCTCCTACCCAGCAGCTGATTCATACCCTGGAGCAGTACTGTAACCTGGAACTGGATGAGAAATGGCTCTACGAGCTGGCGGAACTCTACAGCGAAGCCGGTCTGGATGATCTCTGTATTATGACCTGCGACAAGATTATGCTTATGTTTGGTCTGGGCAAGTATGTAGATAAAGCGATGGAGCTGAAAATCCAGTTGGCCCCTCTTACAAAATATCAAATGGACCTGGTGGAAAACAGGGATAAATATGAGGCTAAATTAAAGGCGGTGGAACAGGAATACCGCATGGGCGCGCCGGTTGAGTATGAGGAAGAGGATCCCGGGGCGGAGGCTTACGGATATCAGGAGCCGGTCTACAAGGCGGATGCTGCATATAAACCGGCCGATGCTGAGGATACTGGATATACCCGTCAGTCGGCTTACGCCGGGGAGGGCGGCATATACCCGAGAACCCTCTTACGAGGAGGAGGCCGCCTATGTCCGTGAACCGGCCTATGAAGAGGAGCCGGATTTTAACGCCAGGGAGAGAGAGGCTTACTTCGGGGAGCCGGAGGGTGAGGCCCGGGAAGATATTTATGAGGATGAATATCAGGACGGCTATAGGGAAGACTATCCCGATGAGTACGGTGACAGCGACGGAAAACCGGATGTTTATGAGGACCGTTACCAGGATGAGGCGCAGTATCAGGAGCGCTATGAGGAGGAAGAGACCTCTTTGTCTCCCGAGCTTACGATAGAGCCTGAGGAAGCGGATGACATACCTTCATCATGGATACCAGAGGAGCCTGTTTCCCCTCCGGCAATATCTGAAGAGGCTTTAAAGGCGCGGATACATGAGGCTGAGGTTCAGGCCAATCTTGCTATGGAGATGTCCAGACTTTCAGGCGGCGAAGGCTTCAGCCAGGAGCTGGAAATGGCTCAGACCCGTGTCCTCACCGATATAAAGGACATGAAGATAGGTGGATCCGCACCTGTATCCTGCCATATCATGATAGAAGCAGAGACACAGGAACAAGGACTGAGGGAGGCCGTGGACGCCTTAAAGAAGATTCATAAGGAGACGGGTTCCAAAAATCAGGCGGCTAAAATTACGGGAGAAAAGCTGAATCTAAAGGGTGTTTTTGCAGTGGCAGATAAACTTACCGGTAAAGATCTGATTGTAGAACAGGCCGGAATGATGGTGGAAAATACCCTTCAGGAACTGAATCAGCTCATAGCCCGGGATGAGACTGGCATGAATGTGGTGCTGATTGATACGGCGGCTCATCTGAAGGAACTCTACAGAGTTTATCCCGGTTTTGCAAAGCAGTTTGAACTTAAGAAGGCGGAACGAATTCTTGCGGCTGAGCCGGATGAGGACAACCGCCCTGTAAGGCATATAGAGATAAACCGGGAGAATACAGGAATGCCTGTACTGTCAAGGGAGGCGGCGGAGGCAAAGAAGGATTCTCTGCGGACACAGAGGACTGTTGCTGAGAATACTGCTCCCCGGCCTGCAGCAGACAGGACGGCGCCCCAAACTGCAGCGCGGCAGCAGGAGTTGCGGCCTGTAGTTAAAAGGAAGGAGCCCCAGCCCGTGTATCAGATGGAATCTGAACCAGCAGCCAGGCCAAAACCGGCGGCAGCGCGGCCCGGACAGCCCCCGGTTTCCTCCAGAAAAACAGTGGTTTCCAGAATCCGGGAAGAAGAATTGCCCTCAACAGAGATACCGTCTGAGCCTGAAGAACCAGAGTATGAGAATGACCAGGAAGAGATGGATATAGATGAATTTGCCAAATATGCATGTAAATATGCGGGAGAAATTGACTGCAGCATTCCGGAAAGAGCATGCTGGCGCTCTATGAAAGGATTGAAATCATGGAGGAAGATGGAATTCCCCTTATCGCCGGCAATGCGGAGGATTTAATCGAGGAGGCGGCCGACAGGGCTGAGAATCCTTCCTTCTTCAAACGTCTTACTGGAATCTTTTCATCCAAGTATGACAAAGAAGGACTGCTAATATTAAAAGAGGAGCATTTCATATGAAAAAGATTGGTCTAATCGCCTTTGATTTAGACGGTACTATCCTGGACAGCCGGAAAAATCTTACAGAGCGCAGCCTTGCAGCCTTAAGCCGCTGTGCGCAGATGGGAATACAGATTGTGCCTGCCACAGGGAGGGCTGTTGACGGTATTCCCGGTAAGATTCTGGCGATTCCCGGAGTCCGCTATGCAATTACAACCAATGGCGGAGCCATAGTAGACCTGAAAACAAAGGAAATACTGAAAAGCTGTACACTGTCCAATGCCAAGGTGATAGAGCTCATAGGTATCATGAAAAAATACAACGCTATGTACGATCCTTATATCAATGGCAGAGGTATTTCACAACCGGCGTTTATTGAGCATATGGGAAACTATGGGATTGAACCGCTCATTCAGGAAATGATCCGTGAAACCAGGGACATCGTGCCTGATACGGAGGCATTTGTCAGGGAAACCGGCAGTGATGCAGAGAAATTGAATATATTTTTTATGAATTTGGCGGACAGGGAGGCATTGAGAGAGGAACTGAAACAAGTGGAAGGTATTATTGTGAGTTCTTCTCTGTACAATAATTTGGAGCTGAATGCCCAGGGCGCCACTAAAGGAGACGCTCTTCTCTGGCTGGCGGATTATTTGGGAATTGACAGAATGGCTACGATGGCTTTTGGAGACGGAGAAAATGATGTTTCCATGTTGAAAGCGGCCGGAATCGGTGTAGCTATGGGAAATGGGGGGGATTCGGCCAAGAAAGCAGCCGATGAAGTGACGTTGAGCAATGACAGGGACGGAGTAGCTGCCGCTATTGAACGGCTGGTGCTGGACCTGATTTGACAAGGTGTGTTTGTTCTCCGCAATGCTTGGGCGTGTCTGAACTTCCATTTCCTCTGTCCTGCGCATCGCTTGGCAGTTTATTTGGCCCTTATTCAGGTCACATGGCCTGCTTATACGCTGCACTTGGAGCAGATGGCCTGCAATGCGGAACATGCAGCTGACAGAAAGTGATTCACAGAAATGCTCCGGAGCTCGACTAACATTTAACCGGTACTGAAAGAAGTGGTGATATGATATTGGAACATTGGCTATCCATAGGTGCAGGCATATTTTTAATTGGGATGATGTTGTATGGCCATTATCGCGGTTTGCTGAAGCAATGCGTATCTCTGGGCGCGTTAATTCTTACTATAGTAATAGTAAAACTGGCGACCCCTTATATAACAGATTTTTTGAAAGATAACCCGTCTATAAGGCAGAATGCAGCGAATGCCATTCTCTCGGCAGCAGGCTGGGAAGCGCCTGAGGAGGCTCAGACTGAGCTGCCTGCCGCCCAGAGAATTTCCATAGAGAAGATGAACCTGCCGGAATCGGTGAAAGAGATACTTCTGGAGAACAACAACAGTGAGATATATCATATGTTGGGTGTGAACCAGTTCGCAGAATATATCAGCGTTTATCTGGCTGATATGCTTATCAACGCAATTGTGTCGGCTGTATTGTTTCTCGCTGTGTTTATTCTGATTCATTTGGTGGTCAGATGGCTGGACATTATCGCCAGGCTTCCTATACTTCATGGTCTGAACCATATAGCGGGCGCTGTGATGGGATTGGCATACGGCCTGCTGCTTCTCTGGGTGGCCCTCTTTATGCTTCGGCTTTTTGCGGCCACTCCAACTGGAGGCATGCTCATCGGGCAGGTCAATCAGAGTCCGTGGCTCACCTTTCTCTACAGATATAATCTTGTTGCTATCATTTAGGAGGGATTATGAGAGGAATTTTTAGAGGAAAAGGCCGGAAATTGTCTGTATAGAATATTCAATTAAAACAAAACGTCGGTATAAAGATAAATTTCTTTTATACCGGCGTTTTTTCCTGTTACCACAAAATATAGAAAAAATAAGAAAAAATAGGCATATTTAGTAGTTGTAAAATAAAATCAAAAAATTGTTTAAAAAAATGACACAAATTCCCTTGACAAGTTGGAATAAGAATGTTATATTAAAGGTCCACCGCGTAAACGGGGGGCTTACCAGAGGAGACATCCAATGGCTGGTAAAAATAAAATAAAAAAGTGTTGACAAAACCTGGGAGATGTGGTAAGATAACT
>BBZN01000083.1 GCA_001304855.1 Clostridia bacterium UC5.1-1D2 | reverse complement strand
CCCGGGGATGTTTCCCTTCCCATCGGGCGGCCTGCTCCTGAGGCCGGCATCCTACCTGGAGATGATTCCCCTCCCATCGGACGGCCTGCTCCTGAGGTTGGCGGCATGACCTGAGACGACGCGCCTCCCATCGGGCGGCCCGCTCCTGAAGATGGCGGCATGCGGGTGATCTGGGATCCGTTGTTTGGGCGGATGCCGAAAGCAGTGGGCATGCGGGTAGCAGGGGCCGGTTTGCCGAGCGGGTTCCTCCTGCCATGGGCGACATGCGGGCAATCTGGACTCCTCCTGCCGGGCGGAGCGCCGGCTGCCGGGGACATGTGAGGCAACGAAGCTCCCTTACCTGCAAGCGCTCTTCCAGAACCAGGAGACACTTCTTCATCGGGAACTTCCTCTTCCCTTTTCTCTTTCTCTGATCCTTCGGACAGAGCTTCAGCAGAAGCCCTATCCACCGTTCCGGCTGGCCCTGATTCCGAAGCCGTATCCAAATTTTGAGCCTGGCCGGATACAGGTACGGACGCGCCGCTGATACCGGTTGCTCTGTTGGACGCGATGGCCGCCATAAGAGCCGCCGCCGCGTCATTCATGCTTATTCCTCCTGAAACTGCCCCTGCACGTTCTTTTAAAACTGCCTCCTGCGCAGATTGAATCTCCCATCTCCGTTCATTCCACTGGCGTTCTACCGCCTGCTCCTCCTGAGTTTCAGAATATTGCACATCTGAATACTCCCTGCCGATTTCCTCAATATGCGAAACTTCATTTGCAGATTCTTCCTGCCCGGACAACCAACCGCCCTGGTTTTCCCAACAGGTTTCTCCTGAAATTACGGCTTCTGCCTGAATTTCTTCTGCGGTTATGCCTTCTCCCCCGGCTTCTCCTTGGTTCCACTCTTGGGACGCTTCTTCTGCCTTTGCTTCCCCTTGGTTCCGCACTTGGGAGGCTCCTTCTGCCCCGGCTCCCTCTTGGTTCCGCCCCCGGGACGCTCCTTCTCCCCCGGCTTCTCCTTGGTTCTCCCACTGGTTTCCTTCTTCCGCCCTGGCCTCCCCTGTAGTCCAGGCTTCTGGACGGCTCTCTCCTGCTTCTTCTGCCTGAACCTCCTCAGCAGTCCGGCCCTCTGAGATCCTATACCGGGCATTCCCACCTTTCCCGGTTTCCATCCGGTCTCCGCTACGGAAAACTTCTGCAGGCTGGCTGCCATCCCGGCCCTCCGGCTGAGCCGTCCAGGCCCTCTCACCGGGCAGGCTTCCACCCTCGCTCCTATCAGGCTCCTCCACCACAGACCCATCCCCTTCCCGGTTCCTCCACCACAGGCCCATCCCCTTCCGGTTCCTCCACCTCCGTGTCAGCGGGTATATCTATAATCTCCGGCTCAAATCCGGTTCTTCCATCGAAGTCTTTGCGGAAGCATTCTCCTGTGCCTTCAGCTCCCGATCCAGTTCCTTCATTTTTTATGTATCTGTTCATCAGGATTTCCACGGCTTTCGGAGGTGACGCCTGCCAGCTCCAGTTCTGCAGCCTGAGCCACCGCGTCCTCCCATATGGTTGTATAAGCCCGCCAGGACTCGCCTTTTTCATGGATAGTCAATCCATAGCACTGATCCATGCTGCAGCCGGAATCAGCGGCATTGTCCACTGCAACCGCAGCCCGGAATTCGCCGGAACCACCCCGTATGAAAATGCTGCCCAGGAATATTTCTTTTCCCGGAGCCAGCAGATAGACCCCAAGGTCGCTGCTGCCCACATAGACTTTTTTTACATTGACACTGAGCTTACACTGTCCGTTCCTGGACTCCAGCTTGGCAAAGCCGATGTTCTTGCCTTTTGCTTCGCCCTCGTAAGCGTAGATATAAGATATCAGTCTTCTATAATTGGTCATACTTTCACTCCTCGCATCTAATCTGCAGCTGCCCTGAAAACGGCCTATCTGCGTTTATAAATATTTTATGCAATTACCCCTTGAAAGTATGTTAAGAAAATGTTATCCTATATTCATGCATAAATAAAAATTTTTTCCAGCTCCTTGTCCTCCCTTCAAGGGACGGGGGAATACCTGCAACTACTATCAATGTATGGAAAGGTGGCAACAATTATGAGAATCATCAAAGCAACAGACTACAACGATTTAAGCCGCAAGGCAGCCAATGTGATTGCATCACAGGTAACTATGAAGCCTGACTGTGTGCTGGGACTGGCAACCGGCTCCACGCCTCTTGGCACCTACAAAGAGCTGATTGAACGCTGCGAAAAGGGCGACCTGGATTTTTCCTCTGTTAAAAGTGTAAATCTGGACGAATACAGAGGCCTTACAAGAGATAACGACCAGAGCTATTACTACTTCATGCATAACAATCTTTTTAAGCATATTAATATTAATTCTGAGAACACCAATGTTCCCGACGGAACCCAGCCGGACAGCGACATGGAATGCGCCCGCTATGAGAAAGTCATTGAGAGCCTGGGGGGCATCGATCTCCAGCTTCTGGGCCTGGGACATAACGGCCACATTGGTTTTAACGAGCCCGACCAGGCCTTTGCCCCCGTAACCCACTGTGTGGATCTGACCGAGAGCACCATAGAAGCTAACAAGCGTTTCTTTGCGTCGGCGGATGACGTTCCCAGGCAGGCATATACCATGGGTATCGGAACGATTATGAAGGCTTCCAAAATTCTTCTTGTAGTAAGCGGGGCAGATAAAGCTCAGATTCTCCGCGAGGTGCTTTTCGGACCGATTACCCCTCAGGTTCCCGCTTCCGTACTTCAGCTACATAAGGATGTAATTGTAGTTGCAGATGAAGCTGCCATGTCCAAATTCTAATGCGGCATATGACGCGATATAGGAAGGAGCGCGGCCCTGAGGGCAGCGCTCCTTTTATTTTTGCAGGAACCAAGTTCCCTTCCATTACTGAATGAATAAAGCATCCACATCCAAAGGCTCCTCGATCATCTCCGATTCCAGCATAAAGTCAGCCGTCTTTTGGAAACCTTCTCTGTCCTCGCCGCTGACATCCAGTGAGAAATCATAGTAGGCATACATCTCCTTCACCGCTTCCTCCTCCAAATCCAGCTCCAGGCTACGATTTTTAACGCCTCCTCCTCATTGTCCTTTATAAATGCGGCTATCTCCTCCTGGGATTTCATAAACCGGCTGATCACATCCTGATTTTCCCTGTAAAAGTCCTCCCTCACAGCTACCGCAATAATGGCTTTAATGAGGCCTTCCCCATCGGTCACCATATGGTATCCCTGTTCCTTCGCCTGGTAAGCCGTAGCTCCAGCTATGAGAGCCGCGTCTACGCTGCCGCCGTCAAGAGCCGCCTTTGCGTCGCAATGCCCATATTAACATAATCCACATCCTCTATGGACAGGCCTCCTTTTGCCAGATAAGCCGCTAAAAGCTCATGGAGATTGGTTCCTGCAGGGCCCGCTATGGTTTTGCCCTTTAAGCTCTCAGGTGAGGTAAGGCTTTCGTCAGCGGAATACAAAGCAAAGGCCTTTGGCGAACGGCTGTACATATTCAGCACCTTAATATCCGCCCCGTTGGCAGCGGACAAGATGACAGAGGTGGCGCCTACCCCATATAAAATCTGCACATCCCCGGAAGCCAGCGCCTGCGTCTGGTCCGCCCCTGAGTTAATCTCCGCATAGTCCACAGAAATGCCCATCTCCCCCAAGTCCCGGGCAAATATGCCTTTGTTTTTTTCTATAATCGTCGGTACATTCAGGGGGGAAGTCACATAAGTGAGCGTCAGCTTGTCCAAACCGGAAGCCGCGTTTTCAGAGGAGCTCTCCGCCTCCAAATCATCCGGGGCGCTGCTCTCTGCCCCCGCGCCTGCCTCAGACGCTGCCGTAGTGGTTACCGGGCTGCTGCCTTTACAGCCGGTAAGAGCCATCGCTCCCATGCACACTGCCAAACTCAACGCAATTATTCTTCTCATAATCAATCCTCCTGCTGTTCTGTGTTTAAATTTTTTATTATATCCCGCTTCAGATAAATAAACCGTTCCTCCAACAGATTCCGCTCCCTTCCCGGCTCTGGAATCTCATATAGGCTTTCACAAGCCCCTCCTCTATAATAACAATCTTATGCCCCAGAAGCAGGGCTTCATCAATGCTATGGGTCACAAAGAGTATGCTGCTTCTCCGCTTCTCCTGAACCCTTTGTAATTCCTTCTGCATCTGTTCCCTTGTAAAATAATCCAGGGCTGCAAAGGGCTCGTCCATCATAATAAAGGAAGGTCTGTAGGCCAGCGCCCTTGCAATAGCCGCTCTCTGCTGCATTCCCCCGGAAAGCTGGGAAGGATAGGCCTTTTCAAAGCCATTCAACCCCACTGCGGCGATTATATCCTTCGTCCTGTCCCTGTCCTGCTCATGCCTGTTAAGGCCGAAGGTCACATTCCCCCACACATTGAGCCAGGGCATCAGCCTGGGCTCCTGAAACACAAATGCAGTCCTGTGGGAGTCTCCATGGAGTATCTCGCCGCTGTCCGCCTGTTCCAGCCCCCCTGTAAGGCGTAGCAGCGTGGTCTTTCCACAGCCGCTTCTTCCCAGAATCACCGTAATTTGGTTTTCAGGTATCTCCAGGCTGATTCCCTTCAGCACCTGTATCCTGCGGTCTTCAACCAGATACTCTTTATGTATGTCTACCAGTTTAATCCCAGCCATTTTCACAGGATCCTTTCAATAATTTACGGATGGCCAGTCCAAAGACGCGGTCTGTAACGAAACCTGCCGCACCGATGACCAGAATCCCCACAATCACCTTGTCCGTTCTTGACATCTGCTGTGCAAAAAGTATCATATGTCCCAGGCCCGTGGACGCCGCCACCATCTCTGCGCCGATGATGGCCCTCCAGCTGTATCCCAGACCGATCCGCATTCCCACCAGAATATCGGCGGATGCGTAGGGCAGGATAATCTTAAGAAACTTCTTTCTCCCGGAATAGCCGAACATGTCCCCCACTTCCAGGAGCTTCTTGTCACACCCTGTAAACCCTTTGACTATATTCAGATACATAGGGAAAAATGACGCCAGCACAATGATCACCGTCTTGGTCGTCTCTCCGATGCCGCACCACAGAATCAGGAGGGGAATCATGCTGAGAGGCGGCACATTCCTGAAGAATTGAACCACATATTCATAATATCCTGCCGATCCTGGGAGCAGGCAGCGCATCATACCCAGAAGGAACGCCAGCACAAAGGCTATGGAAAACCCCTTTATCACCCGGACAAAGCTTATGCACACGTCCTCCCATATCTCCCCTGACACCAGCATTTTATAAAAGCTGTGAAATACTCTGTCCGGGCCGGGCAGTACATAGGAGCTGAACAGCCCGGCTCTGCCCACCCCATACCAGAGAAGCAGCAGGGCGCCGGCCCCGACAACAGCAGGAACCCCTTTTTCCATCTATCACTCATCCTCCGTCACTCCATCCCCGTTGTGGCAGCCCTGATCACAGTACAGCAGTTCCGTCAGCTGCACCTCTCTCCACCGGCCCCTTCTCACATAATCCTCAATCTCCTCTTTACCTGTAACGCTCTCCGTCCTCAGGCCCAGCTCTTCAAAAAAGCCCGGCGGAATCGGGCTTGCATTTGGAAGCCTCCCCTCAGGCATGTCCCCAAGCTCCCCCAGAAGGCCGTTCCAGGTTATAAACCGCGTATTATCAAGCCCCAGGGCATTTCCCATGTCTGCCAGGGAACGGCAGGGCGTAGTGATAAGCTTCTCCCCTGCTTTCAAGTCCTCCCTGCCGCATATCTCTCTTGCACAATGCAGAAGAATGGGTTCTATATCAGCCACCCTGAGCCCTGCACAGCCCCCGCCTTCCTCCGCCCTTACCTTCTTTACCAGTTCACCGGCCATGGGACAGCGGGCGTCCGCAACGCTTCCCCCTCCCCCGGCCGACTCCCGGTAATACTTATTTTTTACGATCGTTCCCCAGTCTTTGTCACACTGCACCTGATACAACTGGTGTTTTTCAAGAAACTCTCTCAGCACAGACTTTTCATACATACTTTCCGCTACCGGATTAATCCATATATACCTCACCTTACACGCTCCCTGTTTCAAACGTTAGCATTAGCTAACCACCTGGAATAGCATACCAAAATCTCTGGCCATTGTCAACTATCCCAGAACTTCCAATTTTTTCTAGTTTTATTACACTGATACACAAAATATATTCCAAAATTAATAAAAATTGGATAATTTCGGTATTTAATGTTGAGTTTCCCCGCCTGGAGGTGTATTCTTAAGGTACAGAACTACACCCGGGAGAAAAGGATACTTATGGATAAAATATTGATTATTAATGACAGTATCGTACAAAGCAAAATTCTGGAGTCTATTCTGCAGCCCATATATTTAACAGAGATCGAGAATGACAGCCAAAATGCGGTTAAAAAAGCCGAGCGCTTTCTGCCAAGTTTGATTATTTTAGATATTATTATGCCTGTTAAGGACGGATTTCAGGTTCTGGCCGAATTGAAGGCGAACCCCAGGACAGATACCATCCCTGTGATCCTCATAACAGGCCTGTCCGACATTGGGAACGAAGAAAAAGGGCTGATGCTTGGGGCAGTGGATTATATAACAAAGCCCTTCAGCCCGGCCATCATAAAAGCCCGTATCAAGGCCCATATACAGCTGTGCAACTACCGGAAAGCCATGGAACATCTGGCGCTTTTCGACGCTCTCACCGGCCTGCCCAACCGGCACGCTTATGCGGCCCGCAGCCAGAGGGAATGGAGCCGCGGAGAGAAAATCAAACAGCCTCTGTCCATTGCGCTGCTGGATATTGATTTTTTCAAGCAGTACAACGACCATTTCGGGCATCCGGCGGGGGATATTCTGTTAAAACAGCTGGGCGCTCTGCTTTCCGACAGTGTGAAGGACTCAGACAATTTTGTGGCCCGCTATGGAGGGGAGGAGTTTGTCATTCTGCTGCCCAACACCAACGCAGGGGGAGGGTTTCTGTTCTGTGAAACCATCCGCAAACGCATTGAGGATCTACAAATCCCTAACAGCCGCCCTTCCGGAGAACCCTGTACAATCACCGTCAGCATCGGGGGATGGCTGTCATTCCTGACGAAAGTCTCAACTTTGAGGAGTGTTTGTCTATAACGGACAATATGCTGTACAAAGCGAAAAATGCCGGCAGAAATCAGGTGATGTGGGGCCCTAAGTAAAGAGGATGCGGCAAAATTCCGCCGCCGGGCAAGCACAGGTATCTGCCGTTCTTATGCAGATACCTGTGCCTGCGGCGGAAGCAATTTTACAACATCCTCTTAATATCACAGGTTATTCAACTGATTCGTAATTGGTATTATAGGAAAGATAATCATCATCGCCCTGTTTGATGGTATCGCCTTCAAAATTGGCTCCGTTTACTTTCAGCTTCAGCTTTGACAGTTCAAAGTTCTCAGTGAAGGTATTGCCAAGTTCTGTGAGAAACATCTCGTCTGAGTATCCCTGGGCGCTCTCCGCCTGGTTCAGATCCAGCGTTCCCACGATCTCCTGTGTCTGATCTCCCGCTCCCGGTCCCTGGCGCTTTCGCCTTCTCTTCCCTCCACATCAAAGCTTAAAACCTCCGTACCCTCTGTCAGAACGCCGTACTCTATCAGCTTATCCACCAGCAGCTGCGCGTCCAGCCCTTCCGTGTCCAGAGAGTCCATATCCTGTATCAGCCCGTTGTCGGTGCCGTGATATATAGAAATTACAGCCACCGGCATTACGTTCGGATCGGGAACCTTATCGCTGGCTCCGCCGGTGCTTTGGGGAACCATGGACTCCTGGGTCCCTTCAGCTGCTGTGGTCTGATTTTGCTGCTTCTCAGTTGTAGGGGTACAGGCCGCCAGAGATACCGCCGTCATAACCGCCATAACGCCTATTAACCATTTTTTCATATTAGTAACTGCCTCCTTTAGTTCTCTTCAAAGCTTCTGAACCAGGCGTTCAGCTTGGTCAGCGCCTTTACAAGGGCCTCCAGCTCATCTTCCGTCAGTTCTCCAACTACCCCGTCAATCATCCGCTCATGGAACTTCTTGTGATGATGATAGGCCTTTACTCCTTTTTCAGAAAGGGAAATATAAACAACCCGCCGGTCCTCGCTGCTCCGCTGCCGCACCACATAGCCCTTTTTCACCAAACTGTTCATGGAAATGGTCAGAGTCCCCACCGTGACCGACAGCTCCCTGGCTATGGATGACATATTTTTAGGCGCCTGAATACCGATGGCGTCAATCACGTGCATATCGTTATTGGTAATGTCTTTAAACTCCGAGGTGATTATCGCCTTCTGCTCGATATCGTTCACATCCCGGAACAAATTTACCAAAACATCATTCAGCGTCTCGTAAGCTCCCACATTTATCCCTTTCACTTTCTGCTTCAAAAGCTTCTTACTGATTGTACAGTATTTTAGGTATTCGCACAAGCCCCAAAATCCTTATAAAATTCTTAAAAGACTGTGTACTTTTCGTGTCTTTGCTACATTTTTACGGGATCAGCGGTCAAATACAAGACGGGCAAACGCCTCTCCCCGCTCCTCGAAGTTCTTAAAAATACCATAGCTTGCCGCAGCAGGGGACAGAAGGCAGCTCCGGCCCGGCCTGGTTATCTCTTTGGCCCTTCGGACGCCGTCCTCCAGATGCTCCGCCAGTATAAGCCGGGCCTTATTCTCAAAGCCGGGGTAGTATTTATAGATTTCCTGGTAAATACGCCTGCCTGTGGATTCCATCAAGATAATGTGGGGAACAGGGCACAGAGACAGATACTCTATCAGTTCCCTGTAATCGATTCCCCTGTCCATACCGCCGATGAGCACTGTGTCCGTAGACGCCAGCGTCCTCAGGGCCTGGATCGTGGTGTCGCATATGGTTGAAATGGAATCATCGTAGTACTTAACTCCGTCCTTCTCACCCAGATACTGCAGCCTGTGAGGAAGGGGGTCATAGGTTTTAAGGCCCTCTGAAAAGGTTTCGTCGTCCATGCCCAGAATCACACACACGCAGTATGCAATGCCGATATCAAAGTAATTGTGCTGTCCCAGAAGTTTAATCTCATCTCCCGGAATACGAAAAGCCCTGTCCCTGAAACGGATCCAGGTATCCCCCTGCTCCTCGCTGACATTCAGTTCCGCCTCTGCCTCGCCCATTCCTGCCCTTACCAGCATTGAGGGGCAGGTCCCCGTCTCCGGGAGACACTGCACATTGCAGATAAGAATGTCGGACTTATTCTGATTCTTAAAGATCCTGCGTTTGGATTCCACATATTTATCCATGGTTCCGTAGTGATCCAGATGTTCCTCGTGAATATTCACCAATATGCCGATATGGGGGGAAACCGTCATGTACTCCAGCTGATGGCAGGACAGTTCAAAGACAATCTTCGTCTCCGGCTTTACCTCCTCCAGATGGTCCAGACAGGGTATGCCGATATTGCCCACAAGCAGAGTATCCGCGCCTCCGTTTTTCAAAAGATGGTACAGCAGGGTTGTGACGGTGCTCTTTCCCTTCGTACCTGTGATCCCGATGATCTGGTCCCTGAAGCAGCGGAAAATACTTCTGTCTGGGAAAGAATCCTGCACTTATACCGGCCCGGCTCCTTCTCCAGCACTATCCCCGGGCTTTTAAACACAACGTCATAGTTATCCAGACATTTTTGGTAATCGGGACCGGATATCCACAATATATCTTTGTCCGGCAGCTCTCTTGGGGACGCCTGATCTGCAATATCTAATTTCTCATAGCCGCCGAGCCGCCGCAGTACATGGTAAGTGGACTGTCCTTCCCTCCCAAAGCCCAGAAGCAGCACCCGTTTTCCCTTTATCCAAGGCTCTATTTTTTCAATCACCGTTTCTCTCCTTTACAGGTATAGGGGATATTTACGCCCACACACAGCTGTCCTTCACCAGCTTGGCCCAGGGGGCGGGAACCAGGTTGCTTCCATCATAGTAGGAGGAATACGCATTCCCTGCGGCTTTGCTCGTTTCATAAAGTCCTGTGGTCTTATAATAGGCAAGGAGGGCCGGAAGGCCCTTTCCTTCCGATTCCAGCCTGTCAATGGTCTGCACAATGGCCGTATTTATCTCATCCCGGCTTCCCACGCACTCAAAGGGCTTCTCCTCATGAAGGCCCACCAGCTGCTCCAGGGTAATCTTCAGGCTCTCATCCTCCAGCATGTTGGTTCCAAAGATACGCTCCACCTCCCCAGGCTCCAGGAAGGGCGACAATATGAGATACACAAACAGGCATTTGGGGCAGTGTCCGCACCAGCTGTCCGTCTTACTTCCCGCGTTGCAGCTCCGAAAAATGCCGTGATACTGCTTTTGGGACGCAAAATACCGGGCAATCTGGTACTCGCTGAGAGGGCGCAGCAAACTGAAATAGCAGGCGCTTCCGGGCAGACAGGCCTCTGCATACCGGTGGAAATCCTCCTCAAATTTAAAGCTTTTTGGAATACTGGTGGTTCACGGCGCTGCCCCGGACCGTACTTTCATTGGCGCTGGATTCATTGGACAGAGCCACATAGGGCAGACCGTACAGCCTGGCCGCTATAAGGCTGGAAAATGCCACCAGCGCGGAAAAGGGGGTGTGCCCGTTTAAATATCCCTGCCTGTTCAGCTCCAGCATGTTGGCATCCAGGGTCCGCTTTACATTTATTACATGGGCCTCATCCAGCCCCGCCACCTGGGCGGTGCGGATGGTAGCCCCTCTGGGGTTGATGATGTAGGCGTAGAGCGTTTCTCCCGCCTGCCTCATAAGCTCCAGGGTCACTGCAGAGTCCTTGCCTCCCCCCACAGGTACGATAACCCCCTTCTGATGCCCCCCATCGGGGGCGGCCTCGTATCCGCGCTCCGTCTCCGCCAGTCCATGTAAAAGAGCTCCACATCCGGTCCCCTTCCGAACCTCTGCGGGCTCTATCTCCATAAAATCCTCAGGTCCGGCCTGGGTAATATGATTTACATAAAAAAACTCTCCTAATCCGTTATAATATAGATCCTTCCACCAGGCGATCTGTTCCGGGCTTAAGGCCTGGGCCTCCACTACTACCTTCGGCGGGCAGGCCAGTTTCCAGTAGCTTACCAGTTCCACCATTCCCAGCGAAAAAACCATGTCCTGCAAAAGCGGGTCCTTCTTCCGGCAGCCCCCGTCTCCTTCCTCCTTTGGAAATCTCCATGTGGGCGCGAAAACCGAGAGTCCCTCTATCTCAAATCTGTATGTAACCTTTAACTCCCTTTCTTGTTCCTCTATCTCATATCCTCTGTAAAAAAACCGTGGATACCGCCGGCGCAGTTCCAGATATTTTTCCATAGACGCTCCTCTTTCTCTCTACAGCATAAACCCGCTGTACGCTTTTGTGCACAGCGGATTTTCATAGTTATTATAGTAAATAAACCTTGATTTTGCAACGTTTTTTTCCTCCTCCGGCCATCCTCTTGCCATATTTAAATAAG
>BBZN01000082.1 GCA_001304855.1 Clostridia bacterium UC5.1-1D2 | reverse complement strand
TATTTGTCCGTAAGCGAGCAAACCCATATAACAGTGATACCGAGCAAGCGCTCCATAGCTGATACCTTGACAATTACAAGATCACTGCATTTTGTGATCCGTTGTTTCCTCCTTTTTCGGTTTCCTTGTCGATTCCGGCAGTTTTTTGATCAGGGAAACAGAGCTTCCAGAAAGGTTCTGTCATGGCCAGCTATGTGCTTCGGTATCTCTGTCAGAAGAAATTTGAAGCGGACTCTTTGAGCGTTCACCCGACACTCCAGATGAAATGTCTTCTTATCATTCTCTAAATACAGCAATTAAAGCAAGAAAAAACACAATGTTTGAAAATGATATGATTACATATGTTTCCATAATAGCGATACTAAACATTGACACTAGCAAGCACAGCCCAAACCGCTTCGTTATATTCAATGCTTCCGTATTAATCCGCAGTAATTTTTTACCCAATAATACCATAGCAACTATAAATAAAAAAATTCCATATACAGTTAGAATATGCAGCGGCCCATTATGGACATTATAAAATCTTAAATCAGGTATTTTAGACAGATAGTCATTTCCTATGCCTGTCCAGGGCTCTTTTAACCATGCAGCAATATACTGCTCCCATGCAATCTCCCTTCCGTTAAGAACATATTTTCTGAATGGTATCTTCCAGCCTTGTGCCATAAACAAAAAACCAGTAACGGCAGAGCGGTAGAAAAGGCCAAAATGGCTCCCCAAAGAATCTTATATAATTTTTTTATGTTCCAGATACTACCAGGAATTAAGAAAAAAAAGCTCAATAAAATAATAATTCCGACTATGGTTGTCCTGCCTTTATACTCCATAGAGATAGGAATAGAAACACCCAAAAAGGCTATTAGCACATAAACATATATTAACCAAACTTTCTTTCTTTCTTTTAAAAAAGCGGAAATCCCTATGGTAGAGATGGCACATGCCTCGAAAACAATCATACTATGAGTATTGGGATTGTAGCCTTTTGGATTAACTATAAAAAAATAAACCCAAATTATTATAAATGTTATCGTTATCAAACATAATATTTTATCATCTATCTTTACTTTATCAGCCAAATAAATAATTAAAACAAAATTAGTAATATCGAATAAAACTCCTGGCCCAGATTTTGACAGAATCATATTAATGACAGCCAAAATACCAGCAAAAAGAGAAAGCAATAATTCCCTGTCTCTATTTTTTAAAGCCTGTATCCAATCCACATGATTAAAAAATAAAACAATAAGTATTCCGCATATAATTGGCCCCGCATGAGCAATCATTTTATTAAACCCGGACCCCGTAGTATATGCTGCTAAGATAATAAGCATAAGTCCGCTAAAGGCAATCCAATCAAGCCATTTCATTCCCTCTTTTACAAATTTCATTTATTTCTTTTCCCTTCTATATTATACACTAAACAATCTATCGTACATACTTTATCTTTTTGCAAACATCTTCAAAAGCTCTAAATAATATATAAAGTTCTCGTTGTTTCTAAATGCCATATAATAAATGGCTGGTATGCAAATCATGCAGATAATTGCACGAATAAGCAAAGAAACTATAGGAATATACACAATCCAACTGCTTATTATCCAGATTACTCCTCCCGTAATTATTAACAACACCAGATATTTTACATACTTTATCCAATATAAAAACACTGGTTCCTGAAATCCAAAATGATATAAAACATAAGGCTCCACCCACACCGGCGCTACAACAGAGCTAATAGTTGTTCCCAACAATACGCCGGCCACACCAAAATCCTGTACCAGTATCAGCGAAGTTACAAGATTAATTCCTGATTCTAATAATGGCACAAACCAGTTCTGCCAAAACAATCCGTAGGCCGATTTAAAAGTAACCGTACATTTTCTCATACCACTTAAATAAAAATTAACCACAATTAAAAGTAAAATATTTATAGATACTACATAGTTCTTACCAAAACACAAACGTACAAAATCCTGTGCAAGACATAAAAAACAAATAGAGCAGAAACTATATAAGCAAGCATTTAAAAACATGATTCTATCAAATATCTGTATGCTTTTTTCTTTCGTTTCAGTAGCAACCAGGTTGCCAACACTTGCCGCCATTGCATTAAACACTTGAATCAGAATACCGTTTAGCGTCTCCTGAATCAACGTATAATTTGAATAATCTGCTACACTGCTCAATCCTGAATATTTTGATATAATCAAATTATCTGTTGAAAATACTGCGATTTCTCCAACTTTATGGCAAATCAGAGCTTTTTGTATTTTTTAACAATTTTTTTTAATTGATTTGGTTCCAAAGGCACTCTTTCCTTTTCTCTCAAAAAAGGATAAAGCCTGTCCGCAGCTATGCTATAGCCCACATTCATGGAAACTGTAAAAATAATCTGAACGCAAAGATAGCCTATATAATTGCGCCAGATTATTAGAACTATAATCTGGACAGAATACATTGCCACTAATACTTTCATGCGGATTCTCTTTAATATATAATCCTTCTGATCTGCTGTAATGAGAGATGCCCTGTACGAAAAAAAATACGAAAAATGCCGCGTTTAAAACAAAATAGAATATAAATGATTTGAATAAAGGGAATATCCGGTATATCTTTAATAAACCAGCCTATATATGGCGACAATGCTATACCCACCACGCCGATTAGAATCCCTACCATCACATATACTTTTTGATAAAATTGCATTAACGCCTTTATGCTTCTCTGATCGTTCTTTGCCAACGGTTCATAAAGGCCATATATAATCGCTGTTCCTATCCCTAATTCTGCCAGGGAAAGCATGGTGATTACATTGCTGAATAAACCACCTATGCCCACATAGTCTTTAGCTAGAACACGTACAAATATCATCCGGACTACCATATTCATCACTATAGTAATACCCTGAGCCAGCCAAGCATACGCCAAATTTCTTATGGTATTAGACTTTCTATCAGCCTCCATCTAATTTAGTCTCCCTTTTGGATATAGCGCTTCAAACAATAAATTTTAGACACTGCCCAATAGCATCTCCACATTTCGCACTGCTCAAGATAAAATAACAGTTTTCTTTTAGCAGTCATAGAATATTCAGATACATTCTTACAAGAGCTTTGATAAATATCCATACGCTTTATTTTGCCAACGGCTTTTTTCACTGTATTTATTCCATGCATACAGCATATTCCCACTAGATCTGTTAGATAATGCTCCAGAAAACTTTTTTCTACCATTCTTTGATATTTCTCTGCTCCAAAGCTTGTTCCGGTCATGATTTTCGTAAGGCAGTTCCGCGCCTTCGCAATATCCACAATTAAAGCTGAATTGTTACTATGAGTAATGCTTTCTGGGCATCTTCTATAATAATAGAGTGGTTTATTGAGATTAACAAATGTTTTGCAATCCTTTAGCATTACAAATGCCTGAAGCATATCTTCCCCCAATAATATTTTTCCAAACATCTCCAGATTCTTCAGTTCCTTTTTATCTACCGCTTCCCTGCGAACAGCACGTTTCCATAGAGAGTTTTCATTTTCAGTCGTCAAAAACTCAACCATCAATTGATTGATTTCGTAAACCTGTATTTCCTCGCTGCCAACATGGGCTTCATTTAGCGCTATCCTGCCATCCTCTTCCATAGTATGAAAACCAAACGATACCGCATCTACTTCATATTTGCGAATTGCTTCATTTACGTTGGTCAAAAGTTCATTACTCCAACAATCGTCGGAATCCATATAAATTACATATTCGCCGCTGGCCTCTAAGAAAGCAGTAATTCTTGCCATCATCGGGCCCATATTTTGCTGGTGTATGGTTTTAACACGAATGTCTGTTTCTGAATAGGTATCACATATTTTTCCGGAAGCATCTTGCGAACCATCATCTACCAGAATGATTTCAAAATTCTGGAATGTTTGATTTAGTACCGAATCAATGCACTCTTTCAAATACTTTTCTGTATTGTAAACCGGTATCAAAACGCTGAACTTTAACACCCTTTTCTCCCTCTTATGACAGCACCTTTTCGATTAAATTTCTCCACTGTGCTAAAATCTTTTCTTTTTTAAATTTGTCTATTCCTTCATAAGCAGCAACAGAAAATGACTTTCTAAGCATTTCACTATTTATCAGTTCCTCTATTTTATCAGCCAACATCTGTATGTCACCATCTTTAACAAGAAAACCGTTAACCCCATCTTGTATTATTTCCGAAGGTCCAGTTAATATATCAAAGCTAACCAGTGGCAAACGATTAATCTTTGCTTCTAATAATACCAATGGAAGTCCCTCATAATAAGATGTCAAAACAAATATTGAGTATTTACTATATTCCTCATTAATTTTCTTTGATTCCCCTTTTATAATTAACTGGCTTTCAAGGCCATAATGACAAATCTGTTTTTCAATATCATTTTTCAAGCTTCCTCCACCATATAAATGCCATTCCCACTCCGGATATCTCGGTAAAAGCTTCTTAGCAACTTCAATTAAACGATCATATCCCTTCTGTGGCTCCATCCGTCCTACAGTTATTATTTTCTTCTCCCTATGTTGATATTGTCGTACATAAGAAAATATAGAAGAATCAACCCAATTATATATAGTACAAATTTTATTTTCTGGGTGTTTAAAATATTTAATATAATCTCTGGTGTTTTGCTCTGTCAATGTAACCGTAAAATCCGCAACTTTGAATTCAAATAGCGCATATGCCGTATCGCCTTATTATTCCACTCTCCACCTATGGAATTGTGATCCGCAAAAATCACTTTAGCTTTGATAAAAGGCCTGACTAATGTTAAGATTAGTCCCGCACAGGTTCCACACACAATTACAACATCTATATGATTGCTGTTTAGCATGTGTATTAGTTTAAAATAACCTCTTAAAAGTATCTCGCGCATACGTGCCCTTTTAGCGATTAACGTATAGCAGGAAATTCCATCATATATTTTTTTAAAGCCTGTGCATAGAGTGACAATAGAAACTTTATAATCAACAGTTAAGGCATTGCCCAAATTTTCAATTACTTGTTCGATGCCTCCCCAATCACACATATCATAATCAATTAAACAAATATGTTTTTTCCCATTTAATCTCCCTTTAGCGCACCAATCTAATGACAATATACCTTTTTATTTGATAAAATAACTTATCGCATAAAATCTTGAACATCGCTTTATCTGCAACTATCGCTTTCCAAAAATATATTTGGAAACCTCTTATCTCTCTTCTTTTCAAAAAGTCAATTCCCTTATACAGTTGATCATAAGCTTCGTTAAAGCGTTTCTGTTTCATTTCAGATTCCTGTTTTTTCATAAATTGTTCATATTCTGCTATATTATCTAAAGCTGAGAGATTTCTTTTTCCCTTTTTATACGATGCCATCACAAAACGTCTTGAACAAAATAATTGATATGCATTGCTTGCACATATCCCTCTGTGCGTATGCGATACAACAATAAAATATGCGGCAGTATTCTCATACGACAGCCATGGCAAAGCATCCTGAGCCATAAATCATAGTCTTCGCATGAACGTATAGCCCGATAACCTTTCAATTTACGTACTATATCCATTCGGACCAAAACTGTAGGGTGATTTATACTATTATCATATGGCAGTAGTCGTTTTACCTGTTCTGGTGAAAAATCATTCACATAAATGCCTAATACCCTTCCATTTTCATCTATATTTTTCTTGGATGTACCTATGAGATCAAGATTATCCTCTTCTATAATCCGAATTTCCTGTTCTAGACAAACAGCCATCATAATATCATCCGCATCCATCCTACTCATGTATTTCCCTCTGGCTACAGCAATTGCTTTATTGAGACTTTTGGTGAGTCCAATATTTTCTTTCATTTTCAATCACCCTTATTCTTTGGTCTGCTGAAGCATATTCATAAACACATTGCCGGATTTCCTCATTTTGCGGATTGTCCAACACAATTATAAACTCAAAATCTTTAAAAGTTTGATTCAATATTGATTCTATCGATTCAATTAAAAACCTTCTTTTTTCATTATAGGTACTCATTATGACAGAAATTTCCGGCTCTTTCTTCACTTGTCAACCAACTTTCCATATAACCCGAACAACTGCTCTTGAGAATAATCAAGGCTAAACCGTATTCTCGCGTCCTCCTGGCCTGTCATTCTCAACCGATCGCAAAGTTCAGGTTCTTCTATTAGTTTCCTTAATGCATCCTCAATTGAATTTATATCTTCCGACTGCACCAAAATACCATTTTCCCCATCATGAATAATATCTCGATTTCCAATAACATCTGTTGCTACTACCGTAACTCCCGCCGCTAACGCTTCCACCAGCGTATATGGCATACCTTCTTTTAATGATGCAGATACAAAAATATCAAATATTTTTAATAGCTGCGGAACATCGTGCCTTATTCCGGTTAAAGTAACATATTCTTCCACACCTAAGGTTCTGATTTGCTCTTCTATCTGTCTACGCTCAGGTCCGTCTCCAATTAATAATAATCGACACTCAGGATTACTGTTTAGTAAATCAGCAAAGGCTGAAATTAAATACCTATGCCCCTTCATTTTCTCCAATCTGGCCACACAGCCGATTATACAGACTTGATCAGAAAATCCAAACTCTTCTAAATATTTATTGCGATTTGTTTCCACTGTTGATAGCAACTCTACATCAACTGCATTATAAATCACACTTGTTCTCTCTTGGCAAGCAAATCCTAACCGCATAGCCTCTACTCGCTCGCTTTCGGATACACAAATAAACCAATCCGTCCATTTTTTAAGAAGATGCTCTATTCTGCAATAAAATCTTCGGATAGTTCTTCCATATTGCTCCAGATAAATACCATGAAACGTATGAACCACTTTTACACCCGGGCACAAAAGCTTCATAGGTCTGGTATACATTCCAGCACCTTTTCCATGAGAGTGCACGATACCAATGTTGTTTTTTTTAATATAATTTTCGTATTCTCCATAAAGCCAAAAACGAAAAGGGTTTTAGAGAGATATTCAGCATATCTTCGGACATTTCTTGCAGCCACGAATAGTATTCCCCATCATCCGGTACCGCCACTGCAATTTTATACCCATACTTTTTTGCATATTTCAATGCATACAATATATGTTTGGGAACTCCTCCGGTTTGTGAACTGACTGCAACATATAGTATATTATTCATTCTATCGTTCACACACCTCCTTATAAAGTCTGACAATTCTTTCTATCATTTTATCCTGACCAAAAACCTCTTTTACACGTTTTCTAGCTGCTATACCCATTTTTTTTCTATCCTGCGGATGCCATTTCATCCATAAAATCGCTTGGCTCAAAGCATTTATATCTCCTGGAAGTACCGTTAAGCCAGTTTTTCCATTCAAGCTAACCCACGGAACCCTGTGGCTAATGAAGTGTTAATAACAGGCTTCCCAAATGCCATAGCCTCTAATTGTACAAGTCCGAATGCTTCGCTGTTAGCAATCGAAGGAAAAACCAATACCTGACATTGCCTAATCTCTTCTTCAAGCATATCATCCGAAATCTTTCCTACAAACTCAACATTTTCATTCAGACCACTGTTTTGAACCCGCTGTTTTAGCTCTTCTTCCAGTACCCCACTCCCCACCATTGTGAGTCTTAT
Source organism: Clostridia bacterium UC5.1-1D2 (assembly GCA_001304855.1). Classification (GTDB taxonomy): domain Bacteria; phylum Bacillota; class Clostridia; order Lachnospirales; family Lachnospiraceae; genus Enterocloster. The sequence continues at coordinate 3,947 of BBZN01000082.1, read as the reverse complement.
ATCTTTCATGTCTTCCAAAAATTCCGTTTTAATTTTCTCCATTGCACTGATTAAAATGTCACAGCCTTTATAATATACAAAACGACCAATGAATAATAATCGTAACACACCTGAATTCTCTTCCTCAGAAATATCTGTTCTTTTAATCCAATAACGATCACTTTTTTCATCCCACTCTTTTCTCAATCCAAAAGGGATAAGCACACATTTATTTTCAAATGGTTTAACATATGGAGAACCATCTATATTTTCTTGAGTAGCGATAGCGATAGCGTCTGCTCGCTTTAATGTCCAATTCATCAATGGTTTATAAAAGACCATTGACTTTTTTTGCCTAACAATATCACTATGCCAATACAAAATCAATTTGCCTTTAAAACCAGATAAAAAACACGCTAAATCTCCTAACGGGAAAGGCATATGGAGATGAATTACATCATATTCAGCAGCATGCTTGCACAAGTATCGAACTAAATCCCACGAAATTGGAAGAGAAGCTACCACTCCCAAGCTCTTTGCATAATATACTGGTACTCCACGAACTACCTTTGTATACGCTCTTCCCCTCTCCTGAGCGACTAAAACAAAGCTCTCAACCTCTCCCTGGATTCCCTCAGCAATTTGCTGCATTGTCGCCTCAATACCACCAGTATGAGGAAAATATTGCTTTCCTAATTGCAATACTCTTAATTTTTTTTTCATAAAATTATCCACTCTTCCCTTTAACCTAATTCATCCGTAATATGCCATATTTAATTATCTTCGCCATCCACCCCTTCAGAACTCTCCCTCATAAACAATATTTTCACGGTAAGCACCATTATTTTTAAATCTAATAATATCGAATAATTTTGAATATACGTAATGTCTAATTTTAACTTATCATATGGCGTTGTATTATACTTACCAAATACCTGTGCATATCCTGTTAAACCCGCTTTAACCTTCAAACGCATTTTAAACTGAGGCAAGTATTCCTGATATTTTTCAGCAATCTCAGGCCGCTCCGGCCTTGGACCGACCAATGACATATTGCCTTCAAGTATGTTCCATAATTGAGGCAACTCATCTATTCTGAGCATTCTAATTACTTTTCCAACTGGTGTAATACGGCTGTCTCGGCTGACTGCGAGCCTTGCAATACCATCTTTTTCAGCTTCAACATCCATACTTCTAAACTTATAGACATAAAACTCCTTAGCATCCATTGTCAGGCGCTTTTGTTTATAAATAACCGGACCTCCATCATAAACTTTTACTAAGATAGCAGTCAGCAGCATGATCGGAGATGCCAATAATACAATCAGTAAGGAAACAACAATATCAATCAAGCGTTTCAGACATTTTTGTTCTATTGTTAGGCCACTATTTCTGGTTAATAATAAAGGTGTATCAAATGTATGCATTTCTTCCGCACCTTTCACAATAATGTCTGATATTTTTGGAGTAATGTAAACCCGAATAGAATTTTCAAAACAAAATTTCAATAGTTCATTTCTATCTTTGGTTTCAATATCCCACAAAATAACACTATCGTGCTGTTCCACCATCTTAATTATTTTTGTTCTATCTTCTGCAATTGATATGATTTCATCTAAGATGTATTGATTCTTTCGCTTTCTTATTTTTTCTATCATTTTTGCAGATGGAATACGTCCAAATATCATTATTAATTTACTTGGCGGAAAAAGGCTGCGGTATATAATATCATAAAAATTTGTCCATACAAACACAGCAACAACGTCGCACACCATTAATACTATGAAAGGTGAAATCGCTGGAAAACCATATGACAACAATGCTATCTGAAGATATGTGAGAATATTCACAATCAGTAATGACAAAATTTGGGAGTATATAACATTCCCTTTATCCAAATAGCCTAAACGGAACCCTCCATACATATTCAAAAAAACATCAGCAGAATTCCATATAATGCCCCCATCATCCAGTTTCCCTTGCGGGCATACCAGACGTTTTCCGTAGGAGATATAAAATTGTACCAGATAACCAAGTAAATCCCCACCGCTATCATTAATATAAAAGATGAAGCAATGATCTTTACCAGCCGTTTACAGCTATTGCGCTCTTTCACATCCAACCTCTATCTCTATCATGGTTATTTTTAAATACATTTTAATTTGATTTTTCCGAAACTGACACTCCAATCATCAATAGTGTCATCATAATAGGAGAAACAATTGGCACACTAATATTTACTGCAGCCTGAGCACCATAACAAAGTATTGCAAAAACAATAGCCATCACTGCAGGCTCCGTTTTAGATGAACGAATCATTTGCTTTATAGAAGTTACAATTAATGAAATATAAGCAATTAGACCTGCAATTCCAATTGTAATCAAATACTGCAAATATTCATTATGTGCACTATCAAATTTCTCATTATATCTACTTATCATCTCTTTGTAATAGTTATTTACCGTAATTATTCCAAAAGTATCTGGACCGTAGCCAAAAATTTTATGAATAATTGGAAACTTTTCATAGCTTTCTAATCCTATCCTCCAAATATAACCTCTATATGTTCCCCAATCATCATTTATTATAAGGTAATTCTCAAGAGAACCGTACTTTCCAACATTACCAACAATATTTACGTCATATAGAATATAAGAACTTCCAAGTATAACGAGAATTAAAAATAACAGCCATAACCATCTTCCTATGTTACCTTCTCTTTGTAATAGACCCTCTCTCAGAGAATAAACATCTATAATATGAATAATTATGGTTATCCCCCATAAAGCAATTATTAAATATTGTAAATATTTAAAATTTGCAATAACACCAAATAGACCATTAATACCAATTACATGATTTGGAAATGCCTTGTTTATAGCATCTATAATCCAAAATTCTGTTAATAAAAGAGATAATAATAAGAGATATTGTTTTATACCTTTAATATTCTTAAAAAGGTATAATGGCAAAAATCCAAATAACGCACACATAGCTAAATATGCGTTATCACTTATCCCTGTTATTAATGCATATAAAGAAATAATAACTGCGCTTAAATACCATAGCCTGCGCATGAAATTTTTTTCTACTAAATATAATATTACAGCTACACCAACGATAAGAGCTACATAAGATGTGTAGGTATTTATATTTCCGATTGTAGATGTAAATGCATCAAACTGATCAGCACTAATATTATTTTTGAAGCCTATAGGATCAATTAAATAATATTGTAAAATCCCAATTAAACACGCAAATATACCAGCAGCTAAAAATATATCCAGATACCATTGCTTAAATTTCAAAAAACGGCTAATTATAAAATAGCTTACACCATAGATTAGAATTAAAAACATCCCCATGAATCTTCCTTCGTTTCCCCAAAAAGATTCATAAAAATATTCTGATTGAATAGTTGATATTCCAGCTATAAGTATAAATACTATCATAGCCCAATCAGTCTTTCTCATGCTTTTAATACTAAAAGAAGTTCTTATACTTTTCAAATTATAACCTTGATAATCTTTACAGTCTTTATACAAAAAAATAGCAGTTGTAATTATGAACACAAGCAACATTGTAATTACAGAACCATAATAAAATACGTACTTCACTTTTAAAATATCAAAATAATAATCTCTAAATACCAGTGGAAATATAGCAATAATTATAACAGCAAACACTCCTGCTATAATAGAGTTTGTTTTTATCCAAGATTTAAATAAATCTGTTGTCCTATCCTCCATATCCTCTCCTAATTCCAAGTTTACCAAATTTACACATTCTTTCAGCCGCTTTCCTTATATCCTTAACAGTATACCATTTTACCCATTATTCCGCAACTTTATGATTTTAGAAATGGTATTGCATTTTTTTAAATTTATATTAATATTTAATGTTGTAATACTTCTTGTATTAAATTAATGAGCTTACTCCATTTTTTATTTCTGATATGTATCTCACG
>BBZN01000081.1 GCA_001304855.1 Clostridia bacterium UC5.1-1D2 | reverse complement strand
CCGGGCAACGGCTGCCTCATGGCTGTGCACATACTCCCGTCCGGCAGCGTCAACCTCATGGCTGTGCATATACTCCCCACCGGCAGTCTCTGACTCATGGCTGTGCACATACTCCCCACCGGCAGTCTCTGACTCATGGCTGTGCACATGCCCGTCTCCGGCAACGGCTGCCCCATGGCTGTGCACATACTCCCCACCGGCAGTCTCTGACTCATGGCTGTGCACATGCCCGTCTCCGGCAGCGGCTGCCTCATGGCTGTGCACATACTCCCCACCGGCAGTCTCTGCCTCGTGCCCGGCAATATCCGTCCCATGGCCAGGTCCATTTTCCTCCAGATGCACATCAAAATCAAAGGCATCCAGCCCGCAAACCGTTTTCCTTCCGAAATGCAGATGATACCCGTCCACTCCCAGGCTTGCAAGCCCCTTTTCCAGCGCCTGCCGGTCTGCGCCCAAATCCAGAAGCGCCCCCACAGTCATATCTCCGCTAATCCCCGAATTACATTCCAGATACAAAATTCTGCCCATTTTATTTCACCGCCAATCGATTTATTTGTGTAGCCAGATATCCGGCTCCATATCCATTATCAATGTTCACAACGGAAATTCCGTTTGCACAGGAATTCAACATTGTCAACAGCGCAGACAGACCATGAAAACTGGCTCCATACCCTACAGAGGTAGGAACTGCAATTACAGGGCAATCTGCAAGTCCGGCAATCACGGTTCCCAGGGCTCCCTCCATTCCGGCTACCGCCACAATGCAGTTGGCCTTCACAATTCGTTCCCTCTGGGACAGAAGCCTGTGGATTCCGGCCACTCCCACATCAAAAATCCTGTCCACCCTGCAGCCAAAGTATTCCGCCGTCTGGGCAGCCTCCTCCGCCACAGGAATGTCAGCCGTTCCCCCGGTACACACAGCCACCAGCCCCCTTCTCTCCTTCCCCTCCTTCTCAACTTTCAGTATCCGGGAAATAGAATCATATGTTACCTCCGGCACAGCGGCCCTCACCAGCTCATATTGCTCCCCGGAAGCTCTGGTTCCCAATACCTCCCCGTCCCTCTCATAAAACTTCTTATATATCTCCAGAAGGTAGGCATCCGGTTTTCCCTGGCAAAACACCGTCTCTCCAAATCCCGAGCGCAGCTTCCTGTGGTGATCCAGCTTTGCATAGCCCAAATCCTCATAGGGCAGGTTCTTCAGTTCCTGTTCCGCATCCTCCACCCTGACCGCTCCGTCCCGTACCTGCTCCAGCAGTTCTTTCACATCCATTTCCAGCGCTCCTCTCTTTCCTTCACAATTCCATAATCCTGGTGCAAACCCGGTCCATCAGTTCTCCCGAATGGCTTACAACTACCATTCCAATCCCTCTTCTCCCTGTCTCCTCCAGCAGAAAATTCCATATCTGACTCTGGGTAATCAAATCCAACATAGCGCTTATCTCATCTGCCAGCAGAATCCGTGTTCTCCTCCCCAGGGCCCTTGCAATGCAAAACCGCTGCAGTTCTCCCCCGGACAGCTCCCCGGGATAGCGGTTCATCCAGTCCTCCTCGATTCCCAGCCCTCTTATAACCTCCTCCGAAATCCCGTCTCCTTCTTTAATTACCTCCTTCATTTTTAGCCTGGGATTTACCGACAATTCCGGATGCTGCCATATCATCTGTACCGGGCAATATCCCCTGTAGGAGGCCAGAGGCTTCCCGTCCAAACGCACCTGTCCGCTCTGGGGTTCCTCATATCCTGCCAGAATTTTACAGAAGGTGGTCTTTCCGAAACCGCTGGGCGCAGTAAGCCCCAGACGCTCCCCCTCTGCCAGACACAGACTTACATTATTCAGTATCTTCCTGTTTCCGTTATCATATTGAAAGGAAATATTCTCCGCTTCCAGTCTCATCATTCACCTTCCCGAATCCCTAAAACGCTTCCGTGTGCCGCCCGCTGAATTTGTACTCCAGCCCTTAATGCAGACGGCCGAGGCTGGCGCTCCTCAATCTTCAGTTCCATACACAGGGACCTGCGCTCCGGGCGTATCCGGCAGCACAGGCCGGCGTTTATCACCTACGTGAACATTTTACCATACCATCCTGAAAACTGCGATACTCGATTTCGCCTGTGCACTCCCCGCTGTAGTCCGGGCACCTGGGTCCGTATGGACAGCCTTCAGGAAGATTCTTTACATAGGGCTGGGTCCCGGGCGCAGCCTGGAACCCATGACCAGGCATAGCGCGGTAGAGAGCCCTGCTGTAAGGATGGCGCAGCCTCTCCTCCGCCTGAAAATCCTCTGCAGCCGCTTCCTCCATATTGGTGCCTGCATAGAACACCACAATCCTGTCTGCCGCCTCCACCGCCAGCTCCAAATCATGGGTGATAAGGAGTACGCCCGCCCCCTCATCAGCTATCTCCCGGAAATGAGAAAGCACCCTCTTTGCAGCGCTGATATGAAGTCCCGGCGTAGGCTCATCTGCAATCACCAGATGCGGTTTTTCCATCACCGCCGTGGAAATCAATACCCGCCGCGTCATGCCTCCCGACAGCTGAAAGGGATAGAGCCTTTCTGTCTCCTCCCCCAGCCCGTAACGCTCCAGGGCCTCCCGGCAGCTTCTTCTGCTCTCCGGATCCTTTCTCCCCTTCCTCACCTGGTTGCCCACCGTCATTAAAGGATCCAGATAGGAAACGCTCTGGGGAACCAGCATCAATTCCCTGCCCCGCAGCTTCTTAAGCCGTTTCTCAGTGAGCGCTTCCCCCTCAAAGGACATCGTTCCGCTCCATGAGGCATTGTCAGGAAGGAGTCCCATAACAGCATGGGCCAGCAGGCTCTTGCCGGACCCGCTGGAACCAACCACAGCAACCACCTCGCCTGTTCTCACCTGCACATTTAAGTCTCTGATTACAGGGAGCTCCGTCTGCCTCCACCCTCTCTCATATTGGGTGAAGGAGACGCTCAAATGCTCCACCGACAATATTACCTTTCTTTCCGCCATGAAAACCTCCTACATATGGGCCTGAGCAGGATCTATGAGTTTCATCATAGTAGCCCCAATAAAATGAAACAACGCCACTACAAAAACAAGCAAAAAGGCCCGGAAACAATGCCAGCCACCACCTTCCCATGGTCAGATACTTCATGCTCTCAGAAAGAATAATTCCCACGGCAGGCTGCTCAGGAGAAAGTCCAAAGCCGAGAAAGGTAATGCTTGCCTCATGAAGAATTGCATGTGGAAACAGCAAAACCACCCCAACCAAAAGCTGGGGCAGAAGATGGGGCATCATATGTTTAAATGCAATCCCCATTTTCCCTACTCCCAGCTTCCCGGCCGCCTTTATATACTGGCTCTCTTTCAGCTGCAGCACCTCTCCCCTCAAAAGTCTCGCAAGGGAAGTCCAGTGGGTCAGGGATATTCCCACCAGCACCCCTGTTTCCCCTTTGCCCATTGCAAATGAAATGAGGATCAGCAGCAGAATGTGGGGAATCCCCATAACCAAATCAATTAAAAGCCCCACCGCCCCGTCGGCAGCCTTTCCCAGACAGGCAGCGGCCGTCCCCATAAGAAACGCGATCGCAGCGCTGACGCAGGCGGTCAGAAGCCTATCCTGATACTGATGGAAAGGCCTGTAAGAGTTCTCACAAACATATCCCTCCCCATCCAGTCTGTACCGAAAAGGAACCGGAAGCTGGGCGCAAGATTTTTTCTGGAGAAATCCGTCACCATAGCCTCCTGCGCCAGCATCTGTCCGCCGACGGCGATGGCCGCCATCAGGACAGCCGATAATACCATCAGGGCAGCCATCACCTTTCTGCCGTTCCATCTTCTGTTCCCCCTCATGAGCGTTCCCTCCTTCTCATTCTGGGGTCAACCGCCCCGTACAGCACATTGGCTGTGAGATTTCCCGCGAACACGATTGCGCCGGTAATAACTGTGATTCCAAGGAGAAGCGGCACGTCTCCTCCCAGGCCTGCGGTAACTACCGCCTGGCCCAGGCCCGGGTATGAAAACACCTGCTCTACCAGCACTGAACCGCCGAAAATCTCACTGACCGATGCAAACTGCAGCGTCATGGCAGGCAGCATGATATTGCGGATTCCATGTCTCTTTACAATACTCCATCTGGACTCGCCTCTGGCTTTTGCGAAAGCACATAGTCGCTCTCCATCACCTCAGCCATTTTCTCCCTTGTATGAAGAGCAATATTGGAGATGCCTGTGACAGAGAGGGCGGCTACAGGAAGGATACTGTGAATAAGCCTGTCCTTCACCGTCACCGCTCCCGCCTCCATCCCAATAGGCACGCTCAAACCTATGGAAGAACCTGAAGCCAGACTCCAAACACCATAAGAAGCACCAGGGCAATCCAGAAGGCCGGCGTGCTGGCAGTAACCAGGGCATAGGCAGATATGACACGGTCTGTGAAACTGCCCTTTTTTGCCCCTGCAGCGATTCCCAGTACAATTCCTGTAATTCCTGACAGAATCCAGGCTGCCGCCATAAGACCCAGGGAATTTGCAAGCTTCACCCTTATAACCTGAGCTACCGGCTGTCTGTACAGCAGGGAAATCCCCATATCTCCTCTCAGAAAATCCCCTGCCCAGGCAAGGTAGCGCTCGAGTGGCGGCGTGTTCATTCCCCAATACTCTTCCAGTACAGCGATCTGTTCCTGGCTCATGCTTCCCAATGCCGCCTGGCCCACATTGGTCTTAAGAGGATCCAGAGGCGAAACCGAAACCAGAAAAAATGCTGCCATGCTCACAAGCACAAGAAGCGCCGCCATCCGCAGGATGCCTGTCCCTACCTGTTTCCAATCCATTTCTCCGCCCTCTCCTTCCCATTCTAAAGTTTCATGTAACAGTTGGCACCCCTTAATCCCAGCTCCACTGGTCCACATTGTTCACAATAGACCAGCCATGACCGTGAGGATGAAGCTTCTGGTCCGCTACCTTCAGATTCTCCCTGGACCAGTAGAGATGGTCTATATTTACCAGCCAAATCCATGGAATGTCTCCGTCCTGGGTGATTCCCGTCTCGCCGTCCCACTGCGCCTTTTTCCAGAGCTGGTAGGACTCTTCCAGATCGCTGCTGGCTAAAGCCTCATCCATATAGCGGTCCACAGCCTCATTGCTGTAGGGGGAATATTCCGCTAACCCTGTGTCTGCAGCCCTGTGGTATATATTATAAAGCTCCATTGGAGTGTGAGCGCCCCAGCCCCACATAAGAGGCTCTGATTGCGCCCTGTCATAAGCGGTATCCCAGCCTACGCCCTCCGTCTTGACGTCAATTCCCACTTTCTTCAGCTGGTTCGCCGTCTCTGCCGCAAGGGCCTGGCGCACCGAGTCGCTGGCCGGATACATCAGCGTAAATTCTGCCTTACCGCCCTCCTTTTCCCGGATTCCATCACTTCCCACAGTCCAGCCTGCCTCATCTAAAAGAGCGGCAGCCTGTTCAGGCTCATAGGCGATTTCCCCATCGCTGTTGTACCAGGGCATCTTATCACACACACTGTAGGCAGGACTTCCATACCCATTAAGCACATTGCCGATCATCTCGTCCCTGTTAATCGCCAGATTGATGGCTCTTCTCACCCTTATATCCGATGTAAAATCATTGCCGAGAGGAATACCGCTCTCAGATACGGTCCCTGCGGGCACAGCCGGAAGATTAAAACCGCGGTTATCCACAGTCTCAAAACTTAAAAGCTCATACCCAGGCAGCGTCTGATCCGAATAAGAGGCCGCTGTGTAAGCCAGATCCGCCTGCCCGGATCTGACGGCGGCATAAGCTGCATCCTCCTCCATAAAGAGAATCGTCACTTTCTTCATCTTCGGTTCCTGGCCATAGTAATCAGGATTGGCCTCAAGAATTACCTGCTGGCCTCTGTCCCACTGGGCCAGTTTATACCGTCCCGAGCCAATGGGGTTGGAACCGTAATCCGATCCGTATGCGTGTTCCGGTACAATTCCCACAATTGCCATGGTATAAGGCCAGATGGAGTAGGGCCGTTCCATGTGAAATTCCACTGTGGTATCATTCACTGCCACAGCTTCCTTCAGCATGGTAAAATCATTGACTGAACTGGTATTTTTTAGTGTATTGTAGGTAAAAGCCACATCCCCGGCAGTCAGCTTCTCCCCATCTGTAAATACAACATCATCCCGTATCGTCACGGTCCAGGTAAGCCCGTCGCTTTCGGCTTCCATCCCCGTAGCCAGATCAAAACCTATGGACAAATCCTTCTCCGTTACTGTAAGGGTACTCTGTATCAGCGGCTCATGGACATGCTCTCCCGCTCCCCAGCCATAGGCCGGGTCAAAGCCCGACTCAGGCTCTGAGGTAGGCCCCATAACCACGATCACATCCTCCCTCTCTTCGGCCTGTCCCCCAGCCTGCGTTCCCTCAGCCTGACTGCTCCCGGTTCCGCTGCCAGTGCCGGCGCAGCCTGTCAGCGCCAGAGACGCAGCCATAATAACGGCAGCCTTTTTCATCAATTTTACGCTCATTTCTGTTCTCCTTTTCCTTTCGCCTGTTCCACCCTGCTGATTTCAGCCCCTGACTGCAAAACCGACTGCAGCCCTGACGCCTGAAAGGACAAAAAAATACCAAAAAGATGGTTGCGCCTCCCTTGGGGAACGCTCATACCTTCCTGGTATCTTTCTTTTATATGGATTTTTCTGTCCGACCGGAACGGTCTTTTTTCTTTTAATTTCTGTAAAAGCCTGCAGCCTGTAAATGGCGACTTCTGTCAACCGAATAACCAAATTATACTGAATACAGGAAAATAGGTCAAGGAAATTCGCCCTGATTTCACATAATTCTTACATTTGCTTCTTCAGAGCGGCTTTGAACATGCCTCAAGAAAGGATAAATCCTTTTCAATCCACCCCCTTCTTCCCCAGCCATTAAAAAATCCGCTGTTTGTTCCAAAATCCCCCTTCCTGCATTCCGATACCATAAACTGAATGCGGAAAGAATACCCATCCTCCTCCAGCATTGTAAAAGGGTGTTCCTCTGCGGCCACAATCCCAATTGTTCCTCTCCTGAACTCAGGATATACGCCTGTAAATCCTTCTCGTTCCAAAATCCGGGCGGTCTGTTCCCGCCTTTCCCTGATTTTCCTGTTCATCTCTTTGGAATACTCCCTCTCAGGATAGCTCTCCGAAGCTGCCGTCACCTTCTTCCAAATCAACTGATACAGAGGTTCTCTTGCAGCCGCCAAAAGAGCTCTCGCCAAGAGCGACTGCAGACAGCGGGAGGGGAACCGCTGGTACAGACCAATCAGCCGTACATAGCCAGGATCCCCCGCCTCCACAGCCAGGCTCCTCATGTATTCCAGTCCCTCACAGGTTGGCGGATATTTTTCTTCCAGAGACTCCTTAATGGGCGACCAGCTGGTGAAGGGGCCGAATTTCATCAATTTCAGCAGCTCTTTCTCCATCTCATTGCAGACCGTCTCCCCCATATACTCAAATTTATCATAAATGGTTCCTGCAAGATACACCAGCTGTCTCCACTGTTCCTGACCTTCCACCCAAAAATGTCCAATCCTGTGATATTGAAAGCATTTCAAAATCTGCTCCATCTCCTTAAACCAGAGCGCAAAGGTGTTCTCCTTCCCCTGGCGCACGATCAATCCCCAAGTGGAGTCCTCCCGCACCAGTTCTCCCTTAATCTCCCCGCACCCGCCTGGAATATATTCCCCCGCAAGAGTGCATTCTTTCAGAACCAGACAGCACTCCAACGCGTCATTCATCATGTAGGAATATAATACTCCTCTTTTCCATCCTCCCTGCAATTTCCGGAAAGTTCAAACACCTGGTATAAAAACACCTCAGCCAGCCGGAAGAATCCCTGAGCCATATCCGGCCTAAGCCCCTGCAAAAAGGGTCTGAGCTCCTCATACCTCTCTCTTATATCCACATCCCTCTGCCCCCTTCCTGTCTGAACTGTTACTATTTTACTATACAAAGAAGAAAAAGAACAATATATAGTTTGCTTTTTCCTGCCATGTAGTATATTCTATCTTTGGGATGAAAAAGCATTCATATAACCACAGCAAAGACAAGAAAGGATACGAACGTATGACAACACAGGAATCTTACTTCGACGGCGGTCTCCTTCAGCTTATAGGCTGGCATCTGCTGGGAGCCTTTATCACAGCAATCACCCTGGGTATCTGTTATCCCTGGGCCTGCTGCATGATTTACAACTGGGAAACCAAACACACCGTTATCAACGGCCGCAGACTCCGTTTTACGGGAACCGCCATGCAGCTCTTCGGCAACTGGATCAAATGGTTTCTTCTGTGCATCATCACCTGCGGAATTTACAGCTTCTGGATGGCAATAGCACTTAAAAAATGGAAAACCAAACATACCGAATTTACAGATTAAAATAAAATGGGACTGTTACAAATGAACTTTAAATCCTGCTACTATTTTTTATCAGTTGTAGGGAAAATCTTCCTTAAATCTTCCTCCGGTGTGGAGATTGGGGTAAGATTCCATTTTTCTACCAGCACATTCAGAATATTAGGGGAGATAAATGCCGGCAGGCTGGGCCCGATATAAATATTCTTAATTCCCAAAGCCAGCAGTGACAGAAGGATACAGACCGCCTTCTGCTCATACCAGGAAAGAACCAGGGTCAGAGGCAGATCATTGACACCGCATTCAAATGCCTCGCTTAAGGCAGCCGCCACTTTGATGGCGCCGTAAGCGTCATTGCACTGGCCCATATCCATTAAACGCGGCAGTCCTCCGACTTCTCCCAGATCCAGATCATTGAACCGGTACTTACCGCAGGCAAGTGTCAGTATCACAGTGTCGGAGGGAGCCTGCTTAACAAATTCAGTATAATAGTTTCTGCCTGTCTTGGCTCCGTCACAGCCTCCTACCAGGAAGAAATGACGGATTATCCCCCTTGACCGCCTCTGTAACCTTATCCGCCACAGATAATACAGTCCCATGACCATATCCTGTGGTCAGAACATCACCTCCGTTGATGCCGGTCATCCTCCGCTCCCGGGAATATCCGCCCAACGCCAGCGCCCTCTCAATTACAGGTGTAAAATCCTTATCATCTCCGATATGGTTCATTCCCGGATATCCAACTACCGCAGTGGTAAACACTCTGTCTGCATAGCTTGCCTTAGGGGGCATCAGACAGTTTGTGGTGAATAAAACAGGGGCGGGGATGGAATCAAACTCTCTCTGCTGATTCTGCCATGCAGTACCGAAATTTCCTTTCAGGTGAGCATACTTCCTAAGTTCGGGATATCCGTGGGCAGGCAACATTTCCCCGTGAGTGTAAATATTCACTCCTCTGCCCTCCGTCTGCTCCAGCAAAAGCTTTAAGTCGTGAAGATCATGGCCCGACACTACGATAAATGGTCCAGGTTCCACATTGCAGGTAACCTTGGCAGGGTAAGGCACGCCATAAGTCCCGGTATTTGCCGCATCCAGAAGTTCCATACAGGTCAGATTAACCATTCCCAATTCCATAGCCAGGTTCAGGAAGTCCTCAGCAGGCAGATCTTCGCCAATGGAAGCCAGCCCCTTCACAAAATATCGGTTTACCTCCTGATTTATCTTTCCCAGCATCCATCCATGGTAAGCGTAAGCAGCCATACCACGCATGCCAAAGAGCACAAGAGACTTTAAAGTACGTATATCCTCATCGGCCTCCCAAATCCGGTTCATGTCATAGGCGTCATTCCTTGAACAGGGAGCCCCACAGGCACTGCAGCCCAAAACCAGCTTTGCCTTCTCCTCAGCAACGAGTTTTATCTGTCTTTCTATGGCCTCATCGTCAAAGCTCACATTTGTCAGGGTCATAAATAAACCGTCAATCAGCGCCTTATAGGCGCTGTCGGTGGGCTCATTGCCGTAGCAGGCTCTGGCAAGGCCTATAAGCTGGCCTGTAAGCGCATCCTGAAGGTTGGCAGTATTCTCATTCTTTCCACAGACGCCCTTCACTGTACATCCTGTACATCCGGCAGTCTGCTCACATTGAAAACAAAACATAGACACTATATTTATCCTCCTTTTCCAAAACACTATACTTCTAAAACACGGCCGTCTGTAGATATCACCGATACCTGCCACGGAATCATTTTTCCGCAGTTCATCAGCGCCGTCTTTACCGCATTCTCTATTCCTCCGCAGCATGGAACCTCCATCCGCACCACAGTTACAGACTTGATGTCATTTTCCTTTAAAATGGCAGTCAGTTTCTCGCTGTAATCCCCTTCATCCAGCTTTGGACAGCCAATAAGGGTAATTTTATTTCTCACAAAATCCTGATGAAAATTACCGTATGCATAAGCTGTACAGTCAGCCGCAACAAGGAGGCGCGCACCTTTAAAATAAGGAGCATTCACAGGAACCAGCTTAATTTGTACCGGCCACTGGCGCAGTTCCGACATCTGGGAAACTGACGGGAACGCTTCATATACCTTGTTTCCTGTCCCTGGCACATTGCCCGGTGCAGACATAACCGCGTCAGTCAACGGTTCAATGCCATTGCGTTCAATCTCTCTTGCCTGGGTCCCCGGACAACCACAGGGCAGGTCTTGGGCAGCGCTGCGGTTCATTTCTTTAGAAGCCATTACAGCTGTCTCATCAAAGGCTGCTGCCTCCCTCTCCTCAAATGTAATCGCTCCTGTAGGACATACCGGCAGGCAATTACCCAGTCCATCGCAATAATCGTCTCTCAAAAGTTTGGCCTTTCCCTCAACCAATCCGATGGCTCCCTCATGGCAGGCAGTTACGCACAAGCCGCATCCATCGCACATTTCCTCATCTATATGAATAATTTTCCGAACCATTTTTATTCCTCCCTTGTATTGATGAGCCCATTGTACTATACTAAACCCAACAAGTATGTTGGAACTACAACGAGGTTAAAAAATATGACAGAAATTTTCGACAAGATAAAAGACAATCCCCTATTTGCCGGAATTGACGCGGGCAGCTTTGGACAGATGCTGTCTTGTGTCGAAGGAAGGGTGAAATTATACCTTAAAAATGAACTGATTCTTCTGGCCGGCGATCCCGTTAATACAGTAGGACTTGTAATATCAGGACGCGCGCAGATAGTGCGGGAAAATACAGAAGGAAAACAAAACCTCATGGCAGAGCTTCAGGAAGGCGATCTCTTCGGGGAGGTCTTTGCCTGCGCAGATGTTTCCCACAGTCCAGTAACTGTAATCGCAGCACAGGACTGCCAGGTCCTTCATCTCCGTTACAAAAAAATTATTACTACCTGCCCCTCCGTCTGCCCCTTCCACACCCGGTTAATCGGGAATATGCTCACACTGATGGCGCACAAAAACCTGATGCTGAACCAAAAGATAGAAATTCTTTCCAAACGCACGACCAGAGAACGGCTCCTTCTCTACTTTGAGATCCAACGCCGGGGCGCTTCCCGATTCACCATCCCCTTGAGCCGCGAAGAACTGGCCGCCTACCTCTGCGTGGAACGCAGCGCCATGTCCGCAGAGCTTTCCCGCATGCAGAAGGATGGTCTGATCCGCTATCAGAAGAACGAAATAGAGTGGCTGAACTCCAAAGAATAAACAAAAAAAGCCCTGTTTAACAGGACCCATAGATCAGATTCAACAGATGTCAAAAAATAATCCCAAATGTTCACATTGGAATCAGAAACAGCAAAAAGTAAAATTCAAATGTAAAACAAAAACCCCTGATTCCTCAGGGGTTACACAGTGCGGCTAACAGGACTCGAACCTGCACGGTCTCCCAATGGGACCTAAACCCATCGTGTCTGCCAATTCCACCATAGCCGCTTACCAAAATATAATTACAAGAAAAGTTCTAACACCTTTCAGCATCAGAACTTATTTGTAATGCGGGTGGCCGGACTTGAACCGGCACGGTATCGCTACCGAGGGATTTTAAGTCCCTTGTGTCTGCCTATTCCACCACACCCGCATAATACAAATGGGGCCTACAGGGCTCGAACCTGTGACCCTCTGCTTGTAAGGCAGATGCTCTCCCAGCTGAGCTAAGACCCCAAATTGCGTATAAATTGTGTCGCATCATAAAATGCAAACGACCCGGAACGGATTCGAACCGTCGACCTCCGCCGTGACAGGGCGGCGCTCTAACCAGCTGAGCCACCGGGCCAATATCCTATATAGTTTTTTATAATACTTTAGTTAGTAAGAGTGGACCTTCGGGGACTTGAACCCAGGACCGACCGGTTATGAGCCGGTTGCTCTAACCAACTGAGCTAAAGGTCCGAACTATATACTTCTTAAATTATCTTACTGTATTACAGTAAAAGCCGATGATCGGACTCGAACCGATAACCTGCTGATTACAAATCAGCTGCTCTGCCAATTGAGCCACATCGGCATATCTAATTCATGGACGGTAAATGTCCAAATGACCCCAACGAGATTCGAACTCGTGTTACCGCCGTGAAAGGGCGATGTCTTAACCGCTTGACCATGGGGCCTTTATAAAGGTAGTGGTCGCCATGGACTTCCACTAAAACTCCCCGAGTAGGACTTGAACCTACGACAGCGCGGTTAACAGCCGCGTGCTCTACCGACTGAGCTATCGAGGAATATAGATACATTCAATTGCCAATTGCGCTGACCAAATCATTATACAATATCTTTTGCATAATTTCAAGCACATTTTTCAGC
>BBZN01000080.1 GCA_001304855.1 Clostridia bacterium UC5.1-1D2 | reverse complement strand
CTTATTTATATAAAATTATGGGAGCCGGAGAAAGAAGCAGGCTCACACTAAATCAAATCTCCACAATGCGCGCCCCTGTAGCTGACGGAAAGAAATGTTCAAGCAGGCCCTAAAACTTCGTTCAATTTATGGCTGAAAAAGAAATTAATTAATTTTTAAGATGATTAGTGGAGTATTTCATATAAATATGATACACTTAAGATTGCTTGATTTAAAATTGAGCATAAAAACAGTTTAGTCTGAAAATGGAGGTGTGGATACAACCACAATTCAGGTATAGATAATTGCTATTGAAATGTACTGAGAAATACCTTATAATTATGCAGAGTATCTGATTGCCTAATATAGCGCCGGAAAGTCGGAAAAGAAAAACCGGTTGAAAATGTTTCGGAATGTATCACAAGCCGGAGAGAGAAATTTGTATAACAATAATAAACAAAGAGAGCATATAACATGAAAAAACTAGCATTAACTGACGAAATATTACTGTCAATCCAACAGCCCGCCCGCTACATCGGCGGGGAGGTGAACATGGTTGAAAAGGACCCTGACAAGGTGGACATCCGCTTTGCCATGTGCTTCCCCGACGTGTACGAAATCGGCATGTCCCATCTGGGAATACAGATTCTTTACTCCATGTTTAACAGCCGCGAGGATGTCTACTGTGAGAGGGTTTACTCACCGTGGATGGATTTGGACCCAGTTATGAGGGAGAAGGACATACCGCTTTTCACGCTGGAAACGCAGGAACCTGTGAAGGATATCGATTTTCTGGGCATCACGCTTCAGTATGAGATGTGCTATACCAATGTGCTTCAGGTACTGGATTTGTCCGGGATTCCCCTGCACGCCTGTGACAGGACCGAGGAGCATCCCATTGTGATCGGAGGCGGGCCCTGCGCCTACAACCCGGAGCCGCTGGCGGAATTTTTTGACCTGTTTTACATCGGAGAGGGTGAAACCGTCTACTTTGAGCTGATGGACAGGTATAAGGAAAACAAGAAAGCGGGAGGCGCCAGGAGGCAGTTTTTGGAAATGGCTGCTGAGATTCGGGGGATTTATGTGCCTGCCTTTTATAATGTGACCTACAAAGAGGACGGAACCATAGACGCCTTTCTTCCGTGGAATTCCCACGCAAAACCAGTTGTAAGCAAGGTGATCGTGGAGGAAATGGACAGCGTTCCTTATATAGACAAGCCCCTGGTCCCCTATATAAAGGTGACCCAGGACAGAGTGGTCCTGGAGATCCAGCGGGGCTGTATCCGGGGCTGCCGGTTCTGTCAGGCGGGGGACGTGTACCGCCCTTTGAGGGAACACAGCCTGGAGTATCTGAAAAAGTATGCTTCCGATATGCTTAGAAATACAGGACATGAGGAGATCTCCTTAAGCTCCTTAAGCTCCAGTGATTACAGCCAGCTGGAAGGGCTGGTGAATTTTCTGATCGATGAGTTTAAGGGAAAGGGAGTGAACATTTCCCTGCCGTCCCTGAGAATTGACGCATTTTCCCTGGATGTCATGAGCAAGGTCCAGGACATCAAAAAGAGCAGCCTTACCTTTGCCCCGGAGGCCGGTTCCCAGAGGCTCAGGGATGTGATCAACAAGGGACTTACAGAGGAGGTTATCTTAAAGGGGGCCAGGGAGGCCTTTGAGGCGGGCTGGAACCGGGTGAAGCTGTACTTTATGCTGGGTCTGCCTACGGAGACTGTGGAGGACATGGAGGGGATAGCCCTGCTGTCCGAGAAAATAGCGGAAGCGTATTATGAGATCCCTAAGGAGCAGAGAAACGGAAAAGTGCAGATTGTAGCCAGCTCCTCCTTTTTTGTACCAAAACCCTTCACCCCTTTCCAGTGGGCGCCCATGTGCACCCAGGAGGAGTTTATAGAGCGGGCCAATATTGTCAGAGGCAAGTTCCGGGAGATGAAGAATTTTAAGAGCCTGAAATACAACTGGCATGAGGCGGAGCTCACGGTGCTGGAGGGCGTACTGGCCAGAGGGGACCGCAGAATCGGCGCGGTGATCGAGGAGGCTTACCGGAAGGGAGCTGTCTACGATTCATGGTCGGAGTATTTTAAAAATGAAATCTGGATGAAAGCCTTTGAAACCTGCGGCGTGGATCTGAGCTTTTATACCACGCGCCGGCGCAGTCCTGAAGAGGTGTTCCCCTGGGATTTTATAGATGCGGGGGTGACCAAGGAATTTTTGCAGAGGGAGTGGCAGAATGCAGTGGGAGAGAAGGTGACGCCCAACTGCCGTATGCGCTGTTCCGGCTGCGGAGCGAAGGAATTTGGCTGCGGCGTCTGTTTTGAGGTGAAGGAATAAGAAGATGAAAATACGAATTAAGTTTAAAAAATACGGGGCTGCCAAATTCATCGGCCATCTGGATGTGATGCGGTATTTTCAAAAGGCCATCCGCAGGGCCGGAGTGGACATCTGTTACAGCGGAGGATTCAGCCCACATCAGGTTATGTCTTTTGCTGCGCCTCTGGGCGTGGGTATTACCAGCAATGGCGAGTATCTGGATATAGAGGTGCAGAGTACCGGGGATTCCCGGTCCATGGTAAATTGCCTGAATGCGGTTATGGCTGAGGGCTTTGAGATTATCAGTTTCCGGCAGCTTCCTGATTCGGCAGGAAATGCCATGTCCATTGTGGCTGCTGCTGATTATACCGTGACCTTCCGACCGGGATATGAACCCCGGGAAAAGACGGCGGAGCGGTGGTTTGAGGAGATGAGGCTCTTTTTCACAGGCCTTCGGTTGTGGTGCTGAAAAGACCAAGAGGGCCAGGCGGAGATGGATTTAAAGCCTCTGATTTATGAACTGAGGCCAGGGGAACCGGTGGAAGGACAACCATCCCTCTTTATGAAGATATCCACTGGCAGTCAGGCCAATGTAAAGCCGGAGCTTTTGCTGGATGCATATTACAGCTCCTTCGGACAGGAGCGGCCTCCCTTTGCATTTATGCTGCAGAGGGAAGAGGTGTACACCGATCTGGCGCCGGAGCCTGAGCGGGAGGCCGGCTGCCACAAATTCATATCTCTGGAGGAGCTGGGACAGGACATAGAATAATGGATAAGTTGATAGTAACCCGGTGGAGGGGGAAGGTCTGCACTGCAGTTCTGACAGAGGGGAAGATTTCCCGGATTATGCTGGAGCCGGAGACGGAAGCCTCGCTCTTAAACAATATTTATATAGGCAAGGTTCAGAAGATTGTAGGCAATATCAATGCGGCGTTCATTGATATAGGAAAGGGCTGGACCGGCTACTACAGCCTGGAGGAGAATAAAAGCCACATCTATGTTTCAGCGCCCGGAAAAAAGCTTAAAGCAGGGGATGAGATTGTGGTTCAGGTCAGCAGGGAGGGAGTGAAAACAAAGGCTCCGGTCCTTACCGGCAAGCTTTCCTTTACCGGAAGGTATCTGGTGCTGACTGCGGGAAAAACAGGGATCGGTTTTTCTTCTAAAATCAATCATTCCGGTTATAAGCCGAAAACCAGGAAACTTTTGGAGGAGGCGCTGGGAACCTCCAAAGAGTTCCTGGGAGTTATCGTCCGCACCAACGGGCCCGAGGCTTCAAAGGAACGTTTGCTTCAGGAGCTGGAAACCTTAAAGGCGCAATATGAAAAACTTCTGGCCGACGCGTCCTGCCGTACCTGCTACAGCTGCCTTTATCAGTCGCCTCCCGCCTATGTAAGCGCAATACGGGATGCCTACGGCAATTCCCTTCAGGAGCTTGTAACAGATGTGGACATCTACCATGAACAGCTGGAGCGTTACCTCAGGCAGCGCCCTCAGGAGGGGGATTACAGACTGACCTTCTACGAGGATAAGCTTCTGCCTTTGGAAAAGCTTTACAGCCTGGATTCGGTCATGGAGAAGGCTCTGGGCAAAAACGTATGGCTGAAGTCAGGGGGATATCTTGTGATAGAGCCTACGGAAGCCATGGTGGTCATTGATGTTAATACCGGCAAATACTCCGGCAATAAAAAGCTGCAGGACACTATTTTCAAAATAAACATGGAGGCGGCCGGAGAAATTGCCCGCCAGCTGCAGCTGCGCAACCTTTCCGGCATTATTATAATTGATTTTATCGATATGGAGCGGGAGGAGGACAGGGAGCAGCTTTTACGGTACTTAAGAGAAATTGTTTCAAAGGACCCTGTAAAGACGACTGTAGTGGACATGACCAGGCTGAACCTGGTGGAGCTCACCCGGAAAAAAGTGAGGAAGCCGCTTTACGAGCAGGTTTTAGAATAAATATCATAACACACAAGGGAGTTAAAAGGGGTAAACATGAAGATTATAATTGTAGGCTGCGGCAAAGTGGGAACCACCCTGGCAGAGCAGCTGAACAGGGAACAGCACGATATCACTCTCATTGACAGCGACAGCGACGCCCTGCAGTCTGTGTCGGACAGTATTGATGTTATGTGTGTCACAGGCAATGGGGCTATTTATCAGGTGCAGATGGATGCAGGGATCAAGGATGCGGATCTGCTGATAGCCACCACCAATTCGGACGAACTGAATATGCTCTGCTGCCTCATTGCCAAGAAAGCAGGTAACTGCCACACCATTGCCCGTATCCGCAATCCTGAGTATTCCGCAGAGATTAATTATATACGGGAGGAGCTGAACCTGTCCCTGGCCATTAATCCGGAACTGGCTGCGGCCCGGGAGATTGCAAGACTTTTGCGTTTTCCAAATGCTATTAAGATTGAGCTTTGCAAAGGGCAGGATTGAATTGCTGAAGTTTCTTATTCCCAGGGAGTCCATTCTGGATCAGATGAAGGTAATGGATGTGGTTAACAAGCTTAAGAGCAATGTCCTTATCTGCGCCGTAGAGCGGGGGGAGGATGTTGTGATCCCTGACGGCAATTTTGAGATGAGAGCGGGAGATAAAATCTCCTTTATTGCGCCTCATGCAGACTCTGCGGAGTTTTTTCACAAAGCCGGAATTGAAAACAACACGGTGAATACGGCTATGTTCGTGGGCGGCGGCAAGCTGACCTATTATCTGACAAAGCTTCTCTCTGATACAAAGATTAAGATTACCATCATAGAGCGGAACGCGGATCGGTGCAGAGAACTGAGCGAACTCCTGCCGAATGCGATGATTATCCACGGCGACGGAGCGGATCAGCAGCTCCTTTTGGAGGAGGGAATCCGGCAGACGGAAGCATTTGCCTCCCTGACAGGATTTGACGAGGAGAATATTATGCTTTCCCTCTATGCGGCAAGCCAGTCCAATGCCAAGTTGATCACAAAGGTTAATAAAATTGCATTTGAAAATGTAATCAATTCTCTGAATCTGGCAGCGTGATATATCCGAAAATGCTTACGGCAGATATTATCCTTCAATATGTACGGGCCATGCAGAATTCCATGGGAAGCAATGTGGAAACCCTCTACAAAATTGTTGCCGACAAGGCGGAGGCCCTGGAGTTCAGGGTGAAGGCGGACGCCCCTCTTTTAGGTATTCCGCTGGAGCAGATGCAGTTAAAAAGCAATCTCCTGGTGGCCTGCATCAACCGAAACGGGAAAATTATAACCCCCAGAGGAAGGGATACCCTGGAGGCTGGGGATACGGTAATTATTGTGACCACCCACACAGGCTGAACGATTTGAAGGATATCTTAAAGTAAAGGCGGGCAGGGTATGAATATCAAAATCATTATCTATATACTGGGCTGGATTATGAATATAGAGGCCCTGTTTATGCTGCTGCCTGTGCTGACAGCTGCTGTTTATAAGGAATCAATCGGCTGCATTTATCTGGGGGTGGCTGCAGTCTGCGGATTGCTGGGTTTCCTTTGCACCAGAAAAAAGCCCAGGACAAAGATGTTTTTTGCCAGGGAAGGATTTGTAACCGTGTCTTTGGGGTGGTTAATTCTCAGCTTTTTCGGCTGTATGCCCTTTGTCATAAGCGGGGAGATTCCCCACATTATTGACGCAATGTTTGAAATCGTGTCAGGTTTTACAACTACAGGAGCAAGTATCATACCCCAGGTGGAGGATATGTCCAAAGCCACCCTCATGTGGAGGAGCTTTTCACACTGGATTGGGGGCATGGGCATTCTTGTTTTTATTCTTGCAATTCTTCCCATGGCGGGGGACTATAATATGCATATTATGCGTGCGGAGAGCCCGGGACCTTCCGTGGGAAAGCTGGTGCCCAAAATCCGCATTACGGCCAAGCTGCTGTACTCCATATATTTTTGCATGACCATCGTTATGATGATTCTTCTGTTAGCCGGAGGCATGCCTTTCTTTGACAGCATTTGTATGAGCTTTGGGGCTGCAGGTACGGGAGGTTTTGCCTGCCGTAATTTCGGGCAGGCCGGATACACGGTTTACCAGCAGGGGGTTATTACTGTATTTATGCTGCTTTTTGGCATAAACTTTAATGTATACTACCTGCTGCTCATACGCAAGCCGAAGGACGCCTTCCGGTGCGAGGAGCTGAGAGGATACCTGGGGATTGTAGCGATCGCCATACTGCTGATTACCATCAATATCCGCTCCCTCTTTCCCAGCCTGTTTATGGCTTTTCATCAGGCAGCTTTCCAGGTTTCCTCCATCATCACCACCACGGGATATGCTACCATCGATTACAATCAATGGCCGGAATTTTCCAAGTGCATTCTGCTTTTGATTATGTTCATCGGCGCTTGTGCAGGCAGCACCGGCGGCGGCATGAAGGTGTCACGGGTGATGATTGCCTTTAAGGAAGTGAAAAAAGAGATGGCTGCGGTGATTCATCCCCGCAGTGTGAAGGTTCTTAAATATGAGGGGAAATCCCTGGATCACAATGTTCTGCGGTCCCTGAATGCTTATATAATTGTGTATTTTCTCATATTCGGAATATCGCTGCTGATTGTGAGCCTGGATAATTTTGATTTTATGACCTCATTTTCCGCTGTGGCTGCAAACCTGAACAACATCGGACCAGGCATGTCCGTGGTGGGACCGGTATCCAACTATTCTTCCATGTCCTACTTGTCAAAGTCGGTGCTTATATTTGATATGCTGGCAGGAAGGCTGGAGCTGTTCCCTGTGCTGGTGCTTCTGTCTCCCGGAACGTGGAAACAGCGCTGACCAGCCCTTCACGCTATGAGGGCCTCCTTTTGACGTGAGCCCTTTTGTAATTGAAGCCTGCAAAGATGCACATCATCACGGCATTAACCATCAGAATACAGATAGCTGCCGTCATGCCCACCCGGTCGGCGGCGCTTCCCACAATCTGAGGGGTGACGATACCCCCTACGGAAGCAATGGCGGTCAGTATGGACATTCCCACGGCAGAACCGGAGAAGAGAGGGCCTGCATGGGCTACCGCAGTAGGATAGATGCCCGACATAAAAAACCGACGCCTGCCAGGGCTGCTGTGATAAAGGGCAGGGAGCGGGAGGATATGAGGAGAAGGAAACTGGCGGTGGTTCCCGCCACGGCTCCCAGCATCAGGGCGGTTTTTGATACGCTCCGGGCCAGCCGGGCGCAGACAAGCCGTCCGGCCATAATCACCAGCCAGGTGACGGACACCATGGTTGTGGCGAAAGAAGCGCTCATGATTCCTGTGCTTTGGAGATAGGTGACAAACCAGCCGTTGACGCAGTTTTCCAACCCCAGATAAAAGAACAGCAGAAGGGCAACGGAATAGAAGTCAATCATAGAGCCCCTGATTACCGACACAGCCTCCTCTTCCGACACCGGGCTCAGCCTGGGAGCGGCCTGCTCCTTGGGGGAAGGGCAGTCCCGGGCTTCCTTCTCCCGGGTGTCGTAGGAGCCGGTTCCGTAGGAGAGAGCTGAGGTGGCGCACAGGAAAATAATCAGATAAACCACAGCCCTCCAGCCATAGCCCATGGAGATGGCGGCCGTCGTGATTATGGGGGAGAGAAAAGCCCCCACGGCAAAACTGCAATGTAGATAGCTGAGCATTTTCGCAGAATGGCCGCTGACCTCGTCCACCACCATGTTGTTGAGGATCGTGACGGAACCTCTGGCAATGCCCAGAATGAGCATCAGCAGATACATCACCCACAGGGCGGCAGAAACGAAAGGCAGAGATAGCATAGAGGCACTGTGGAGGCAAAAAATGTGACGGCGGCCCTCCTGCCTGCTTTCAGGACGGTGAGGGGAAATATAAGGCTTGCCAGAAGATTTCCCACAGCCATCAGGGAGATCAGCCTCCTGCCGCCCCGTAGCTGAGGGACGCTTCGCTGATTAATGAGGGAAGAATAGCGCCTACGGCAAGAACTGCCGTACCGCTGACTGCGTATCCGTAGCAGCACCGGAGGATTTGAAGGGCGCTGCGGTTAATGGTTCGTACGTTCATGATGATTGATAGCCTCCATGGATGGTTAATAGCCTGTCCGAAAGCGCAGTTTCCGGCGCTTCCGATTACCTGCGTGGACATTATACCTGAATAGGATTTAAAATTCAATAGCAGAAGAATGGCCTCAGAAATTTCTCCGGGAGGCGGAGACATTTTTTACAAAACAAAAAATAAACGTATGGGAGAGATGGATGATGACAAATATAAATGAGAGGGAACAGAACTGCCGCATGGATTATACCTTGTACCAGGGCCGCCCGGTCGTGGAGGCAGGGCGGCTTGACAAGGAGCTCAGAGCCTATGATTTACTTGACGGACTGGGGATCTCGTATGTTCGGGCCGATCACGACGCCCTCCCCACCGTAGAGGCATGCCGGGAAGTGGACCGCCTGCTGGAGACGGAGATCTGCAAGAACCTGTTCCTGCGCAACGCGCAGAAAACCGATTTTTACCTTCTCCTCATGCCAGGAAATAAAAAATTCCGCACAGCTCTTCTGTCCAGACAGATAGGCAGTGCGCGCCTCTCCTTTGGAGAACCGGAATTCATGGAATCCCTTCTGGATCTGACTCCCGGTTCCGTGTCCGTACTGGGACTGATGAACGACAGGGAGCGCAAGGTGAGGCTGCTGATTGACAGGGATATTCTGGAGCGTGAGTATTTTGCCTGCCATCCCTGCATCAACACCTCCAGCCTGAGGTTCAAAACCAAAGACCTGACAGAGAAAATCCTTCCAGCTGTAAACCACGACTATACGCTGGTGGATCTGCCGTGTGAAGATTAAAAGGACCCTCTTTTAGCAGGAGACAGTTCCGCCTTCGTTCCGCCCTTTATTTGGAACAAAGGGCCGCCGGCGGCAAGGCACAGAGGCAGAAGGCAATTTTAAAACTCCTCCGCCTGCCGAAGCGGAAAAAACAGCCGGAAAACAGCCCTAAGTTCAAAAAATCCGGTTGACTTTTTAAACAGAAATGTTATTATACACTGGTATGCCGCACAACGAGGTTGTAAGAGTCTGCCCATTTTTCTATGGAAAAAGCTGGCAGGTCACCGGAGTTGGCGAGTAATGATTATAGGAGGTGCCTTTATATGTACGCGATTATTGCAACAGGCGGAAAGCAGTACAAGGTAGCAGAAGGCGATGTCATTAAGGTAGAGAGACTGGGCGCAGGCGCAGGCGAAACCGTAACATTCGACCAGGTTTTAGCTGTGAACAACGGCGAGCTGCAGATTGGATGCCCAACCGTTTCCGGTGCAACTGTTACAGCAACAGTTGAGAAGGAAGGAAAAGGTAAGAAAGTTATCGTTTACAAGTATAAGAGAAAGACAGGCTATCACAAAAAGAACGGCCACAGACAGCTCTATACACAGGTTAAGATTGACAAGATCAACGCCTGATTGTAGATGGTATGATTAAGACAACCGTATTAAAACATTCCATAGATTCAGGCAATGTCCTCTACAGAGGCATCCTTATGGAAGGACATGCAGATTATGCTGAGGAAGGTGAGGACATCATCTGTGCGGCGGTTTCTGCATTGGCGCTTAACTTTTTTAATTCTGTTGAGGCATTTACGGAAGATGAATTTGAGGGGAAGGCCGGGGAGAAGAACGTCCAGTTTGAATTCCGCTTTACTTCAGATATAAGTCCTGAATCACAGCTCCTTATGAACTCTCTTATTCTGGGACTGCAGAATATTGAGAAGGATTACGGGAAATCATATATTAATATCAGGTTTAAGGAGGTGTAAGACATGGTAAAGATGAACCTTCAGTTATTCGCTCATAAGAAAGGTGTTGGTTCTACCAAGAACGGTAGAGATTCCGAGTCCAAGAGACTTGGCGCCAAGAGGGCTGACGGACAGTTCGTACTGGCTGGCAACATCCTGTACAGACAGCGCGGAACCCATATTCATCCTGGCAACAACGTAGGCAGGGGAAATGACGATACCTTATTTGCTTTAGTAGACGGAGTTGTTAAGTTTGAAAGAAAGGGCAGAGACAGAAAGCAGGTTTCTGTATACCCAAGGGCAATCAACGAATAATTCTGAGGGGCTCCATACTTACCGTATGGAGCTCTTTTTCGC
Source organism: Clostridia bacterium UC5.1-1D2 (assembly GCA_001304855.1). Lineage (GTDB taxonomy): Bacteria > Bacillota > Clostridia > Lachnospirales > Lachnospiraceae > Enterocloster. The sequence goes on along the minus strand of BBZN01000080.1, from coordinate 3,498 downwards.
AGCAGGGTGTAAACCTGCCGGCAGCGGCCGGATGTTTGCACAACACACCACAGGAGGTGCGATGTATGTTTGCCGATAGTGCAAAAGTATTTATTAAGTCCGGAAAGGGCGGAGACGGCCACGTTTCCTTCAGACGGGAGCTTTACGTTGCCAACGGAGGACCGGACGGCGGAGACGGCGGACGGGGCGGAAACGTGATTTTTCAGGTGGATAAGGGAAAGAATACCCTGGTGGATTTCCGCCATATCCGCAAGTATGTTGCAAAAGACGGAGAACAGGGCGGCAAAAAACGCTGCCACGGCGCCGACGCAGATGATTTGATTGTAAAGGTGCCGGAGGGAACCGTGATTAAGGATTTTGAAACCGGCAAGGTTATTGCCGATATGTCGGGCGATAACCAGCGGGAAGTGATTCTTAAAGGCGGCAGGGGCGGTCTTGGCAATATGCATTTTGCAACCTCCACCATGCAGGTGCCAAAGTATGCGCAGCCAGGCCAGCCGGGCCAGGAGCTGTGGGTGCAGCTGGAGCTGAAGGTGATTGCAGACGTGGGACTGGTGGGATTCCCGAATGTAGGAAAATCCACCTTGCTGTCCGTTGTGAGCAACGCAAAGCCGGAGATTGCCAACTACCATTTTACTACGCTGAATCCCCATCTGGGAGTTGTGGATCTGGGAGAGGGAGAAGGCTTTGTGATGGCAGATATTCCGGGACTCATCGAGGGAGCGTCCGAGGGAGTTGGACTGGGACATGCCTTTTTAAAGCATATTGAGAGAACCAAGGTGCTGGTCCACGTGGTGGACGGGGCTTCCGTGGAGGGACGGGATCCATTGGAGGATATACGGACCATCAACAGGGAGCTGGAGGCCTACAATCCTGAGCTTCTCACAAGGCCCCAGGTAATAGCGGCTAACAAGATGGACGCTGTGTTTGACCAGGAGGATTCCGCCGGTGTTGTTGAAAAGCTGCGCCGGGAATTTGAGCCTCAGGGCATTAAAGTATTCCCCATCTCTGCGGTGAGCAGGAAGGGGGTAAAGGAGCTTCTCTACCATGTAAATGATCTTCTGAAAACAGTGGACGACGCTCCGGTTATATTTGAAAAGGAATTTGAAATTGAATACCAGGGCGACAGAAGCTTCCCTATACCGTGGAGCAGACGGCGGACGGCGTCTATGTGGTGGAAGGCCCCAGAATTGAAAAGATGCTGGGATACACCAACCTGGATTCGGAGAAGGGCTTTGATTTCTTCCAGAAATTTCTCAAATCCACAGGCATCCTCGGCGATCTGGAGAAAGCAGGAATCCAGGAGGGCGATACAGTGCGCATGTATGGATTGGAATTTGATTATTACAAGTAGACAGGGGGTTCAGGCGGCACCGGACAGCCGGAGTACGGCAGACTTCCGGTGCGGTTCCTGAAAAACCTTGGTATAGATCGGACATAGAAGGAGTTCATATGACAAGTAAGCAGAGAGCCTATTTAAAGGGCCTGGCTATGAATATTGTTCCTGTATTCCAGATTGGCAAGTCAAGTCTTACGCCTGAGATCACGCAGGCTGTGGATGAGGCGCTGGAGGCCAGGGAACTGATAAAGATTACCGTATTAAAAATTGTCTCGACGACGGGCGTTCCATCGCGGATGTCTGGCGGAGCGGACCCATTCCCAGGTGGTTCAGGTAATCGGAAGAAAGATCGTGTTGTACCGTCCTGTGAAGGATGAGACAAAGCGTAAGATTGTTCTGCCGGAGAAATAGAGTATCCGTTATCAGAACCGTTTGTTTAAGTTGACATAAAAAATATTATGTTAACAATTTCGTTGAGAGAGGGATTTCTATGAAAAAAATAGGAATTCTGGGCGGGACATTTGATCCGATTCACAACGGACATTTGAGAATCGGAAACAGCGCTTATCAGGAATTCGGGCTGGAGAGCATTTGGTTTATGCCTTCCGGCATTCCGCCCCACAAGAAAGACCATAAGGTTACCGAGGGAGAGATGCGCCGGGATATGGTAAAGCTGGCAATTGCAGATACTCCCTATTTTCAGTATTCAGATTTTGAAATGAATCGGAAGGGAAATACCTACACGGCCCAGACGCTGACGCTGTTGCGGGAAGCTTACAGGAACATGAATTTTTATTTTATTATCGGGGCGGATTCCCTGTATCAGATAGAGCAATGGTACAGGCCCCAGCTCGTGATGAAACAGGCGGTGATACTGGCTGCAGGACGCGCCTACGGTATGTGGCACCGTTCCTTTGAGGAGCAAATCTGCTATCTGACGGAACGGTATAAGGCCAGAATTTACCCGCTTCATATTCCTGAGATGGATATATCTTCCGAAGAGATAAGAGCAGCAGTTGCCCAGGGCCGCTCCATCCGCAAGTATGTGCCGGATGCAGTTGCAGATTATATCGATGCCCGGGGGCTTTATCGGCAAAAAGGGTAAATCTGCCCAAGAGGCAAAGGAGACAGATTCTATGGAAAATCAGTGCAGTCAGATTATGATGTTTCGGAGCAAATTAAAATCCAAGCTGGATCCCATGCGCTATGAGCATTCCCTGAGCGTGTCCTTCACCTGCCTGAATCTGGCCATGTGCCACGGCTATGACATGGACAGGGCGGAACTGGCAGGATTGATGCACGACTGCGGAAAGCGGTATCCCGATGAGGTGATTCTGAAAAAATGCAACAAGCATGGAATTGAGCTGTCGGAATCAGAATTGGAGACTCTTCCTGTGATCCATGCCAAGTACGGCGCCTGGCTGGCTGAAAAAAGTATCATATTATGGACAGGGAGATTCTGGATGCCATCGGCTGCCACACCACAGGCCGGCCTGAGATGACAACTTTGGATAAGATACTTTATATAGCGGATTATATTGAACCGAGACGTTACAAGGCATCGGACCTTCCCCAGGTGCGGAGAATGGCATATGTCAGTCTGGATCAAACTATGTATATAATTTTATCAGGCACTCTGGATTATTTGAAAAAAAAGGGCGGAATCATAGACCTATGACAGTGGAAGCATATGAATATTTTAAGAAGATTATTAACAGCTGAAAGGAGACGAGAATGGATTCAAAGGAAATGGTAAAGCTGGCCTATCAGGCCCTCAGCGACAAAAAAGGGGAGGATATCAAAATTATTGATATCCAGGCAGTGTCCGTACTGGCAGATTATTTTATTATCGCAGACGGAAGCAATCCCAATCAGGTTCAGGCAATGGCTGACAATGTGGAGGAAGTTCTGGAGAAAGCGGGCTGCGAGAAAAAGCAAATTGAAGGATACCAGAATGCAAACTGGATTCTTATGGATTATAAGGATGTGATCGTCCACATCTTCTGCCGGGAGGACCGCCTGTTCTATGACCTGGAGCGGATCTGGAGAGACGGAAAGACCTTTGTGGACGTGGAGGATCTGTAAGGATATAAGGAGGGGGACGGTGAAACAGGCCGCCTGCCGCCTTAGCCGCGCGCTCCTGAAAACTTGTAAATAAG
>BBZN01000079.1 GCA_001304855.1 Clostridia bacterium UC5.1-1D2 | reverse complement strand
ACAAGAAAGAATCCCGCCCGCGGGATTCTCCGTCTGCGGCGGGGCGCGCAAGCAATATGATTCCTTACCGCCGCAGTGCGATACCCGATAAAGCGGGGCACGCTGTCCTCGCGGAGCGTTTTTTATTTCATAGAACACACTTTCCTATGAAATGAAAAAAGCAGGCATAACCTGCTCCTTTTCATCATTCAAGATCGTACTCAAATTTCCGTATTTCTGCCGCCATTTGCTCCGCGGACATACTATTTTCCAACATATGCTTAAACGCAGGATTTTGCAGCAGGTTCACCAGATGGAAAAATGCCTTTAGATGCCGGTCATGGTCCACCGCGCTGAGACAGCATACAAATCGTACCGGCTCCGCCTCTTCATCACCGAATAAAATCGGTTCCTTCAAGCGGATCAGGTTCATCCCAACCTTCCTGGTTCCCGCGTCTACCGCGTCATGGGGCAGTGCAAAGCCCGGTGAAATCACCACATATGGACCATTTTCCTCAATATTGTGAATCATGGCATCCATATAGCATTCTTCAATATAACCTTCCTTCAGCAGTTTTTCCGCTGATTTTCTTACCGCTTCCCTCCAGTCGCCGCATTCCACATCCAGCTCAATCCACCCTGGGCGAAGCAGATGGTGCAGCATAGGGGCAAACAGATTTCCCTGTTCTTCTTCATCGCCAAAATACCCCATTACTTTCTCCTGTATATCGGCCCACAGGCTTTCCGCATCAGAGATTTCATATTGGCTGAGTACCGGTTTTATGTGATTTAACAACCCTCTTGCCGTGATTTTTGTTTTCTCGATTCTGGGCGGTAAATTTTTTCGGCTTCTCAGTTCATCAATCAGATGGCCTACCCGGAGATAATCTGCATCATCGAGGGATGGCGTCACAACCACGGAATCCAGCTCACACTCCGGCAGGCGCACCGTGGATATCACCATATCCGCCTGACTTTTCCGAATCCGTTTCACCTCATGTGCCGACATGACATCAACAATTTGAAAATTAAAATGTTTTTTCAACCGTTCCAATAGCAGCTGCGAGGTTCCAATTCCCCCATGGCAGACCACAATTACATGGAATGCCACCTCTTTATTCTTCTTCCGTTCAATGGCAGCGCAGATATGCACCGCAATATAGGTAAGTTCCGCACCAGACAGGGGCCGTCTGACATACTTTTCTATGATTCCCTTATTCTTTTCCACCGCGTTTTCTATCTGTCTGTTCTTATCCAGAATCTCCTGTAATACCGGGCTTTCCTTAAACGGAATATCGGATGATTCAAAGATAGACTGGAGATGGTTGGAAAGATTCTCATAAAACACATAGTCATTATTGAAATCCAGCTCCAGCGAACCGGAAACGGCCTCAATAAACTGCCTGGTAATCAACTGGGTTTTTAAGATATCACTGTTGAAATCATCCTTTTTCAGATAGCGAAGCCCTGTAAGCAGATTGCTCAAATACAGAACCTCCGCTTCCGTGACTGCAATCTGGCAGTATTGCGCCATATATTTCAGGATTCCTGAAGCCATGGGGTATCTGGAATTATGAAGGGCTTTCTGCCCTTCTACAAATTCACCCTGGCGTACACGTTTCAGCAGGATTCCCAGGTACAGGGAAAGTTCCAAAAAGGAATCGTCCGTCAGAAAACTCTTATTGGCATGCTCCTGCTCATTAATGATTTTTTGGATGATAACCTGCTCCTCGCTGTCAATCCCCAACAGCCGTTTGAATGTACTTCCCGCAAAATCCAGCTGCTCAAATTCCCGCTGGGAACGGTTCATCAAAAGAAGCATCCTCCGCTTCCTGCTCTCTGCCCCCTCTACCCGCAGCCCCTTGTTGGAATGTGATATCACCTGAAGGTTTTCCCTGGCTATATACGCCTTTACATCATCCAAATCATTGATAACTGTAACACGGCTGACAAACAGCATGTCTGCAATTCCCGCCAGAGTAGTGTACTCTGATGAGGATAAAAGAATTGCCGCTGTCAGCATTTTACGTTCCTCCTTAGACAGCTTATAGGAATAAAAATCATTTTCCAATACAAACTTCTGCACTTCTTCAATCTCCGGTTTGTACTGGATGCGCCCGCTGCTGCCCAGTGTAATCAGGCTGAGATTATTTTTCCCAGCCAGTCATTGATACTGTTTAAATCATTGCGTATGGTGCGTTCCGATACTTTGAAGCGGACCGCCAGATCGGATATCGTGACTGTCTTATCCGCTTTCAATAGCTCCCCTACGATATCCTTTGTTCTCTTATTCATAGTGCCTTCCCCTTCCTGCCGTTTTACAAAAGTGACTTTACAGCAGCTGCAATATCAAAAGGACTCTTTACAGCAAACAATCGCCTGCAGGCTGCGCCAGCGGCCCATTGCATTCAATCAATACAGATAAGAAGCAGATTCCTATCCCCTTCTTATCTGTTACTCTTATTCTGTTTCCAATGCCTTTGCCCTCTGCTTTGACAGTCTGACTGTAAATACCATGCAGAAAATATAGATGGCGGCAATCACAATCGTTCCGGTCAGATTGCTGCGTTCAAACATCTGTGTGAACACATAAGTGATGGGGCATCCGCCTGATCCAGGGCTGCAAGCTGGCCAGCCTCCCCGGCCATCCCTGTGCTCTGTCCCAACGCCGTCACCCAGGGAATTGTCTCATTGGCAATCCAGATTGTCATATACATGATGGCGCTGCCTGAAATCAGCGTCCGGAAAATATTCCCCTTATGCACAGCGCATGCAATGGCAATAAAGAATCCGATTGTTGCCAGATCCCCAAAGGGAAGGACATTATTGCCAGGAACAATTACTGCAATCAGAATGGTCAGCGGGATAAAGAGCAGTCCTGTTGTTACTACCTGGCGTCTCCTAAAAGGATGGCCGGATCAAGTCCTATGTAAAAATCGGAATTCCCAAATTTTTCTGACAAAATCTGTTTGGCCCGCTCCGACAACGAAAGAAGTCCATCCATAATACATTTTACTACTTTTGGCATCAGCACCATAACCGCCGACATTTTAATGCCCAGAGGCAGCGCTTCCTGAGGTGTGTATCCCGCCAGGAAACCTACGATGGTTCCCAATAGTCCGCCGATCACAATCGGCTCTCCCAGAACACCTACCTTCTCCTGAAGAGTATCCGCCGAAATATCTATCTTGTTGATTCCCGGAATTTTGTCCAGAACATACTCAAATACACAGGCTACCGGCCCAAGATAGGCCGCCGTTCCATGAGGAACCGTAATTCCATCCAGTTCAAAATAATCGGTCATCATAGGCGCCCATAAGTCACCCAGCTTATATGCGATTGCCGCATGTATCACCACACCCAGAATACCAATAGCAAAGTTCCCTGTTACGGTATAAGCAATGGCTCCGGTAAATGTCATATGCCAGATATTCCAAATATCAATGTTTACCGTCCTCGTAAGCTTCAGAAAAAGCATAATCAGGTTTACCCCTATGGCAACCGGAATTGCCACTGTTGCAATATTGGATGCCCACGTCATGGGGGAGGCGCCCGGCCATCCGATATCCACAACACTCAGGGTCAGACCAAAATTTTCCGACATTGCCTTTGCCGCGGGTCCTAACTGGGCATTCATCATATCTACAATCAAAGACAAACCTACAAAACCAACGCCTATCATCAGACCGGAACGAATCGCCTTTCCCAGTCTTACTCCTACCAGAACGCTTAAAACCGCAATGACAATGGGAAGCATGACGGAAGCCCCCATATCAATGATATACTGAATCACATCTCCAAAAATCCCCATAATTTCCTCCTACTTATGTTTACTCCGCCTGAAGAACCTCAAGGATTGCCTTTTCCGTCTTTTCCACACCGATTCCGGAAATGAACGGCATTCCGGTAATTAAGGGAACTCCATAGTCGCGTTTTACTTTTGAAGTGGTAACAATAAGACTCGCACCGCTTAGATTGGATTCAATCTCTGAAATGCGCACCTGGCAGATTTCAACGTCAATGCCATTTTTCTTTCCCAGTTCCACTACCTTATTTGCCGCAATTGTTGAAGTTGCCACTGCCCCGCCGCATGCAACGATTACTTTTCTTTTTCATTTTCCGTTCTCCTTCTCTTTTATAATTTCAATCACTTCTTCTGCATTTTTTGCTGTCAAAATTTTCTCCAGCGTCTGTTTGTCCTGAATGATTGCCAGAATATCCTGAATCTCCTCCAAATGGCGGTTTGGATCATCTACCGCCAGCATGAAAACCAGTTTAACCGGAACCTGCACATCATCCGTAGCCATATGGATAAATGTCACCGGCTCCTTAAGTGCAGCAATACCGATTCCCGACTTGTTTACATGGCTGATATCCGTGTGCGGCATCGCCACCCCCACCCCGTCAATATCAATGCCTGTGGGAAATTCCACTTCCCTGTCCTTAAGCGCCTGGATGTAGCTGTCCTTGCAGTAGCCCAACCGGATGAACCTGCCGCCCATCATTTCCATGACATCTTCCATTGTTCCGGCCTCCAGCTCCATGGCTACCAGCCTGCTGTCTAACTCATTCCAGATCATCCTATCACTCCCTCCTGTTTTGTATTTCCTTTTGATGACTTTATCTTATCATCTGAAAGAGAAATAAAAACAGTCAAAACTATTGCATGGATTTTTGAAAAGAAATGTAATGACAATGAGGTTAATGTGCAATGACTCCGCCGCCGTCGTACTCACCGCCGGAAAACACTGATTGTTTTTGTCCGGCGTTTAAACATGGATTTGTGTCCCGGCCTCCCGCCTGCCGCTGGCAGGGCTTCCTTTGGTTCGTCAAACGCTTCCATATCCCCTTCATCGGAGACGGAGCCAGCAAGTCCTGGATCAGTTTAAACATACTCATGATATGACGCTGTTCCCCAGAGCGTGTCTGCAATCAGCAGGATCACACTGGTAAGCAGCCCTTCCGCTGCACCATAAAAAACGCATTCTGGCCATAGGAGGAAGAGTCTCAGAACGATCTTTTTAACAGGCTGTCAGGTCCGATGTATGTTAATTTATCAACAATCTCAGTTTAAAAAAATTATAAAATAGAGAAGGGGATATGTAGGGAGTTTTCAGAGAGAGCTGGGGAAAGCTTCGGCGCTTTCGACAAAAATACCGAGAAGCTTAGAGTCTCCTCGGTACATTTAAAAATTATTTATTTATTACCATCATCGACAAAGCGATATCCATCATTACAAGGCAATATTCCTGTTCCAGGAACCGTCTGAGTCAATGATAATCCTTTTTTCTTCAATCTATCATCTAAACTTTCATGAGCGTCCGGGCTTACGATAGTGATAGATGGCAAGACGATCGTTAAACTCTCTCAACTTTGGCAGAGTTCCAAGCAGCCAGCCCCGGAATGTCCATTTTTCATCACATCATTAAAACTGTTTTCCTGAATCATTACAAGACCGGGACACATTGTTTCCAAATCCTTTCCGTGATCCAGACCCCAGCGGAAAACAGCGCCTGTATGTTTTACTGTATCATGAAGCTTCTCCTGGTTAATCATTATAGTCGGATTTAATTCTGCCAGCAGGGTGAATTCATCAAATGCCGAAGACAATATAAATAAAAGCTGTTTTACTTGTTCCTCTGTAAAATACATAAGGACGCCTTCAATCAGAAAAACAATGGGACGCCCCTTTGGTATCACTCCGGTCCACTGAGGTTCCAGAATAGAACCGGCAATTTGCTTCACACGTTCCTCTTCTTTAAAAAATTGTTTTCTTACTTCCATTGCTTCGGGAAGATCAATATCACACCACAAAATTCTTCCATTGTCTACCCGATAAAAACGTGCGTCCAGTCCACTCCCCAGATTCACACATACCGCATCCGGATTTTTCTTTAAATAATCTGTTAATGCGCCGTCAAACATAATTGTACGAGCTACGACACCCTCATGACTCATAAATTTATCATATTTGTCCGCATTTACTTTCAGCCTTCTAATTATCTCCACAGCCTTGTCATCTTTTATCCTTGCATTTGAACGAAGCGTTTCTTTTGCTTTAATTGCCAATGGGATCATCATCGTTTCCTGTACTGCTTCAAGCCTTCTTTCCATTTCTCTGCCCTCCAAGTCTGAATTTTAAACTGATCTTTATAAGTGTACACTTAACGTTCCGGCCATTTCAGACTGCCGTCCTTTTCACGCTGCCTCTGCCAAAACCTTCCCTCCTCAGTCTCCTTCCCTCCGGTATTTGCACAGGCAACAGAAGCTGACGAAGAATCCGTCTCTCTATTCCGCTCAAATGTAATGGCATAAAAACATCTGTTTTCCGATGCCATATCCTCCGATACAGAGTATATTACCTCCCTTTCACACTCCACCTTCCATGTCTTATAACCAGATATGAATTTTTCTATGCGCCGCCTTTTCCGCCAAATAGTTAGTTTGCACTAACCTCTGGCTTTTCGTCAAAAAATATACACATTTTGTAATGAGCATTTCTGGCGAATGAGAAAGAAATAGAAGAAGTGAAAACTTTTTCCGTTCCTGTCCGGCGATAGACTGAACGTCGGATGGGAACGGCTCAGGCTCCAGTCGTATGTATTTCGCCTTCTAAATACCCCAATCTCTGCTCATCATTTGCAGCTTTACCATATGGGGGTAGATTTTTCCTGTACTCATCAGTTTCTCTGGCGTTCCCTGTTCAGCAACGGAACCGTTTGAAAGCACAACTACTTTGTCTGCACCACTTACAGTGCGCATACGGTGGGCAATAACAAGTACGGTCTTATCCTTTATGAGCCTTGACAAAGCAGCCTGTATCAGCGTTTCGTTTTCCACGTCAAGGCTTGCAGTCGCCTCATCCAGTAAAATGACAGGGGAATTTTTGAGGAACGCGCGGGCGATGGAAATACGCTGCCGTTCACCGCCGGATAGTTCACAACCGTTTTCCCCAATCATACTGTGGTAGCCGTCCGGGAGCTTTGCCGCAAATTCATCGCAATTTGCCAGTCTTGCCGCTGCAATCACTTCTTCATCGGTGGCGTCCTTTCTGCCGATTCGGATATTCTCCATGATTGTATTGTTAAACAGCGTCACATCCTGAAACACAATAGAGTACAGCGACAACAATGTTTCCGGCTCTATTTTTGATATATCCATACCGCCCACCGTAATTTTACCCTTGCCTATATCCCAAAACCGCGCGGCAAGACGTGACACCGTAGTTTTGCCGCCGCCGGACGGGCCCACTAAGGCGGTAACTTCCCCTTGCTTTGCCGTAAAGGACACATCTTTTAATACGGTTTCCCCGGTATTATAAGCAAATCCTACATGGTCAAACACAATATCATAACCCTTATTTGTTACTCTGTCGCTTCCTGTCTGAATAGGGTGGTCCAGGATTTCGTTCATCCGGTTTATGTTCGTTTTGGTGGAGATCACCGCAGCAAGATTCTGTAATGCACCTTCAAGCGGGGCATACAGCCTTGAAGCTACCAGTAAAAACATAAAGAACAGCGGAATATCAATCTCCCCGCGAATAAGCAGCGCAGAGCCTGCAAGCGCAACCGTAGCAATCCCAAACTTTAAAATCAGCGTAGAGGAAACAACAAAAAGTGCAGTCCCAAGCTCTGTTATAATGTGCCGTTTTTCCACATAATCTATCTTTTTGTTCAGTCCTTTTAGATAACTTTCCTCCGCATTATTCGACTTCAAGTCCTGCAAACTTTCGATGCACTCCTGCACGCCGCTTTCCAGAGCGACATTGGCCGCTACGGATTTGCAGTTGAAATATTCCTGTATGCGGGCTGAAAAGAATGTGATTGTAAACGCCACCGGTAAAACCCAGACCGCCGCAAGCGCCATGCGCCAATCGTAAATAAAAAGACAAATGGCAATCAACGTTGTTGAAATAAGGGAACCTGCCAAAGCGGGTACATAATGGGAAAATGCTGTTTCCAGTGTTGCACAATCGCCCATAATGGAATTTGTCAAATCAGCAAGGTCTTTTTTGCCGAAAAAGGACAGCGGGATTTTACGAAGCTGTTCCGCCAAGGAAATACGCCTTACACCGCTTTCCACATAAGTCGCCAAATAGGTGGCATTGTATTGAAACCAAGTTACAATGAATATCAGCGCAAGGCAAGCCAACGCGCCAACTCCATAGAAGGCAATGCGGCTTCCATTTACGCCCCCGTTCATGGTATCAATAACAAAATTATAGAGAAGCCCAACGGGGAGCATAAAGGATATATTCTGCAAAACACAAGCGATACAGCCCTTTACCAAATCGACAGCCCCTTGCCTTGATAACGCAAAACGTCTTTGTAATGTCTGAATCATGCGGTTCCCTCCAATCCCTTATTATCATTCAAAATCTTCCATTCCGCTGCTTCGGAATAATTCTTCCACATGCGCGTAAATATGCCGTTCTTCTTTACCAGTCCGCTATGTGTGCCGCTTTCGACAATCTCCCCGTCCTGCAGCACGTAAATGCAGTCCGCGTCTGTAATGGACGACAGCCTGTGTGCAATCATAATCACTGTTTTCCCTTTTGAAAGAAACAGATAAAGCCTGTTGTATGCGCACCTCATTGTCTGGGTCGGCAAATGCGGTGGCTTCATCAAGGATTAAGATAGGCGCGTTTTTCAAAATGGCGCGGGCAATGGCGATTCGCTGCTGTTCTCCGCCGGACAGGTACACGCCGTTTGTGCCGACAACCGTATCGATGCCATTCGGCAGTTTTTCGATAATATCTGAGCACTGTGCGGCCCTCAAAGCATGGATAATTTCTTCACGTGACGCTTCCGGCTTTGCCATACGCACGTTTTCCAATATGGACGCTTTGAGCAGACGGCTGTTTTGAAATACAAAGGATACCTTATTCATCAATGTTTCCTTTGGAATGTCGCGTATGTCGATATTTCCAATCAGGACACGGCCTTTTTGCGGGTCAAAAAATCTTGTAACGAGATTCGCGAGGGTTGTTTTGCCGCCGCCGGATGCGCCTACCAGCGCGGCTGTCTGACCCGGTTCGACCCGCAATGACACATCATGAAGGGCCAGCTTCCCATCGTCGCGGCCCGGGCCGCCTTCTCTGTCTCCCCCGGAGACATTCAGCTTGTAGCTGTAGCTAACGTGTTCCAGGGTAACCCCGTTGTCCTTTGGCACATGATTTACCTGACTTTCGGACAGCGGTTTTTCGTTCAGCACTTCATCAATTCTGCTGATTGCGTCGTTTACAATCATTGCATCCTCGCTCATAAACATGATTTTTGTAAGCGTCGTACCGATAACAGGCGTAATCACAATATAGAAAATAAGATTTAGCAGCAATTCATTTGTTACGCCGCCCCTTGTAAAGAGAATACCCCCTGCAATCAGAAAAGCAAATACGCCGTTGATTGCCGTTGTATAGAACATCATAGGCACACGCAGCCCCTTTGTGTAGGAGATTACCCATTTTTCGTAATTGTCAATCGAGTCCTTGAAGCGTTTGAAAGAGAAAATTGTCTGCCCAAACGTCTTTACAACGGGTATGCCCCTTACATATTCAACCGCTTCATTTGACATATCGGAAAGCGCATTTTGATACTGTTCCATTCTCTGTGCCATGTCTTTTCCGGTCATTTTCATCATGATCAGAAAGCCAAGCGCGACGGAACAAGGCTTAGAAGCCCTAACCGCCAATCGAACGCAAGCAGTAAAAACAGTAGTCCAATGGGCGTTGCAACCGCCCCCGCTTTGTCGGGCAGCCTGTGTGCAAGATACGTTTCCGTAGCGGCGCTGGAGCTGTTTACAATTCGCCGGAGCTTTCCGCTTCCATACTTTTCTGTTACCCCAAGCGGCAGGGCTGTGATGTGCCTCATAAGCTCTTTTCGGATATTAGCGGCAACCCGGAATGCGCTTAAGTGGGAACACAGTAAAGCGGCTATGTAGACAACAACAGAGATAACCGCAAACAATACGGCGGACCAGCCGTATCTTGTGACATTCCCCGCCTGTGAGAAGTCCGGGGCAGCTTCCAGTATGTCGTGAACAATGCGCCATATATACCAAAATGGCACAAGAGCCAACAGCGCGCTCATGACAGACAGTATCCATGAAAGATAGGTGAGTATCTTATGCCCTTCGGCATAACCCATCAATCGGGATAAGTTAGACTGTTTTTCATCAAAAACCTCCTTATAAAAATTTTATGATATGAGAGGGATTTTCCTTCCTCGAATATCCTTGTTTTAGTCCATTGCATTTCACGTAGTTAGTATTAACTAACCACGATGTCAAATAGAATGGAAAGCGCGCGCTCTCCATTCTATTTAAATTATGAATAAGTTTGTCTTTGCTTATTGCCCCATAATTTTCATCCATCCGGCAGTATAAAAAGCTCTCATTTCTTTCAGATAATGTTTCGCCTCTTCAAGTGGCATTTCGTGTATAATCAACTCAAAAAAGTGTTAAAACATTCCTGTAATCAAGATATGCTCCAACCGTTCATCAATGTGCGGTGACGGTCTGCCCAGCTTTCAAGCACTTCTAAATAATCATGTGTCCCTTTTGTTTCTATCTCCACCATTTCATCTATCAGTCTTGAAAAACGAGTCCCCTCTGAACAGCAGAGAATGAGCTTAAACTCCTTCAGGTGTTCATAGGTATACATAAGCATTTCATACATACATTCACCAGAAGTAGATGTAAGGTTGTCTGGCTGCTCCTCCGGCGGGATTTCTGTAAATTCTTTTTGTGCCTTGCAAAAGCGGTCCAATAAAAAGTTGTAATGTTCTACTACCAGTGCTTCAAATAATTCTTCCTTGCTTTTATAGTAGCCATAAAACGCACCGGTTGTCACACCAGCTGTTTTGACAATGTTCCGCAGAGAAGCGGACTTAAAGCCTTTCGCAAGAAATTCTTGATGGCGGCTGAAAAAATTCGGTTTAAGGTTGTCTGTTCTGCTTCACTCATCTGTTCATCTCCGTATAGCCCCTTAATATATCGCTGTTATATATCACTGTTATATAATACGGCAAACTGATTGATTTGTCAATGAGGATTTTTTTCCATAGCTTTTTAACCGGCAAGGAAAACCATATCATCCCAAACAATAATATGGTTCCATTTTTAATCCCTTTACTTTTTCTCTGCATTTATCCTTATCCCGTATTGGGATGTTCCCTTCATGCACCATGGTGTCCCAAAATTCCTGAATGTGATCATCCTCCTGTTCCGCCCCACTGGGGCGGCTTTTGCTCGTTTCACCTTTTTCCCTCCTTGATTTTGGCGCAAAAATAAGCGTACCACTATTTCTAATGATACGCTCATAATTTCAGATGACCTCAAAATGCTTCAAAACATCTTTGATAGCTTCTACTTTCTCCGCTGTCAGATGTTTCCTCGGCTGTTTCAATTCTTCCGCCGCATCAGGGGCATCATACATCGGCAAGCCTAAATCTCGTTTTATCTCTGCGAAGTACGCTGTATGTACTTTGAAGTCATACTTTGCTTCTATGCACTCCTTGATCATTTTGTAAGCAACTCACTCTTTCGGCTTGTACGCTGCAGCTCTCTTAGCGATATTATCAAGCGGAACTTTGCCCTCACCCTCGCCAAACTCGGCTTTTACGTTGATTACGCTGTCAGGTTTTTTGTGGGAAAGCATTACTACTGTCTCCACATGTGGTGAGCAGACTATAATAATGGCGAAAAGATATAGTTTCCTTCTTAGTGGAAACTATTCGTCAGAATCCTACTAATTATTTTTCCCGTCCAACTTATCTAATTCCCCAATACTCTCTAAAAAATGACATTCCACAGGAGACAATATATATTCCTGATTTCTTTTATATTTCTCATACTCTAAATGTGCTTTCTCTAATGCCTGCTGATGTGTTACTTTCCCCTTTGTTGTTAATATATCACGTCTAGTCATCCTAAGATAATCATCAATCGTCTCCAGCCAGTCTTTCATATACATTGGTTCCTGATTTAAAGCATGTACCTCCGCAATATCCAAATAGGCCATAACAATTTTATTGAGTGCATCCAGCTCTTTTTCATCAAGATAATTTTTTGCCACTTCTACATCCGATCGTTTTATATGGTTACCACTCCATGTAGTCAGCCCCATATTATCTTTATCCGCATCTGCCCTTTGGTAAATCACCTCTGCCGCTGTATGCTTATGTGCTGCCCAATGCATCTTGTTCTGAACCTGTTTAAAAAACTGCAAGGAGCTCTCCGCCTTCGGATTATAGTCAATACTAGTCGCATAAATTTCCAGCACTTTTCTCCAAAACACCTTTTCTGAAGACCTTATATCCCGGATACGCGCCAGCAACTCATCAAAATAATTTCCCCCACCAAGATTCTTTAATCGTTCATCATCCAGTGCAAATCCTTTTTTCATATATTCTTTCAGAATATTTGTTGCCCAAATCCTAAATTGTGTTCCTCGTAAAGATTTTACGCGATAGCCAACAGAAATAATAACGTCAAGATTATAAAAATCCACATGATATCTTTTTCCGTCGGAACCAGTTGTTGCAAAATTTGCAACAACTGAATTTCGGCTTAACTCACCTTCTAAAAATATTTTTATATGCCTGGATATCGTAGATTTATTTCTTTGAAATAGATCTGCTATTTGATCTAACGATAACCAAACAGTATCATTATCAAATGTAACTTCAACTTTGGTGACTCCATCCTCTGTCGTATACATTAATATATTTGACTTTTCCACTTTCCCTTCCCCCGCCAAAGATCACTAATAAGAATTCAATGATTATATTATTCTTTAAAATAGTTTCCACATCCGTTTCACTATATTTTACCATACTCCCCTCACCATTACCATCTGAAAGATTTCTTCATGTCCGTTTATTTATCCTTCTGTAACATAACAATCTCATTTATCTATTATTCAAACTCACATATCTGATATTTCTCTTTTTCAGCATAACAAATTATCAACTGCTTCTTATAGACATCTATTCTCTTCACTCTGTCTTTTACGACATTTTCATCATATTCCCCATTACACACGACTTTTCCCAACATATCTCTTACATATTGATCGTTGAAGGTAGGTGAATTTTTACACTCCGCCTTTCCTTTTTCCATCCTTGTCCCACATCTCCATACAATCTTTCCGCGTTCCGTTCTACGCCTGAATCCACCCCCGCAATCCCCACATACCAATAAATTACTAAGCAAATATTTGCTGCTGTATCGGTTACCACTGCTAATCTGATTGCCGTCAGCTGTTCTGAGCAGTCTGACTCTATTAAGCATTTCCTCCTGCACCTTCTCAAATATCTCCGGAGAAATGATGGCCGGATGGCTTCGCTTTACATAATATCTGGTACGCTGTCCTACATTTTTCTTTCGTATACCATTCAGATAATCCTCCGTAAATGTTTTCTGAAGCATCATGTCCCCCTTATATTTCTCATTCTTTAGCATCTGCTGGATTACATTTGCACTCCATACCTTTTTGCCTGTTACCGTTTTTATACCACTTTCCTCCAAGTGTTTTTTTATCTGCGAAAACGTGTAACCCTTTAAATATAACTCAAAAATCAATCGTACTATTATGGCTTGCTCCGGAACAATTACCAATTCCCCTTCCACACACCGATACCCCATAAAATGTTTGTAACTGCCAAATAATCCTTCCTCATATTTTCTTTTAATCCCCACAGAATATTCTCACTCAAGTTTCTGCTTTCTTCTTGTCCCATTCCTTCTGGATAAGGTTATTGCCGCTTCTGCATCCGGATCAAACGAATTCACATTTTCAATTTCAAAATACATTTGAATACCCCTTTCTTTCAAATATCTCATAATCTGCAATAGTTCTACCGTATTCCTGGATACTCGTTTTGCTGATTTAGTGATTATGTAATCGATTTTTCCCTCCGCAGCACTTTCTAACATATGTTTCAATCCATTACGACCCTTTTTCCTTAACCCACTTCTTCCACAATCCCAGAACACCCCTGAAAATACCCAACCTGGATGATCTGATATTTGTTCTGTATATGCCATAATTTGATGAGCCAAACTGGCTAACTGCGTCTCTTTCTTAGTGCTGACGCGGCAATATGCTGCCACACGCAGTGGTTCCGTATTCTCCTTTTCCACAGGTATATAATATATTTTTTTCACAACACCAACCTCTTCTCATCAATAAAGAAAAGGCGCAAAAGCTAAAAGCCTTCACGCCTCACCACACGGCAACTATCCCATCTCATCTAATCATCATTTAACACTCTTTTGCAACAGGACAATACTTTCCACATGCCCAC
>BBZN01000078.1 GCA_001304855.1 Clostridia bacterium UC5.1-1D2 | reverse complement strand
CCGGCTGCGGCGGCTCTCCCGGCTGGGACCGATGAACCGGCTTCGACGGCTCTCCTGGCTCCGACGGCTGGCCCGGCTTCCATGGCTGGCCCGACTGCGACGACTGAACCGCCTTCGACGACTCTCCCGGCTGGGACATCTGAACCGCCTTCGACGGCTGTCTCATAGGTTCTCCGCATTTGGAGCAAAACTTTGCGCCCTCTTTATTATTGGTTCCGCATTTTCTACAATACATACATATCCCCCTTGCGACTTTGCCCCACCGCCTGAAAGGCGGCAGGGCACAAGCAGTCAATTGTTATTTAATTATTAATACAGCTTTTTAATAAGTCCACCTTATCAAGGCGCTCCCAGGCAGATCCAGATCATTACGGCCAAAATGTCCGTAAGCTGCCGTCTGCTTATAAATCGGACGGCGCAGATCCAACATCTTAATAATACCTGCAGGGCGGAGATCAAAATGAGTGCGGATAATGTCCACCAATTTCTCATTGCTCACCTTTCCTGTGCCGTAGGTATCCACCATAATGGAGGTAGGATGGGCCACGCCGATGGCATAGGACAGCTGAATCTCGCACTTGTCCGCAAGACCTGCAGCCACAATATTTTTAGCCACATACCTTGCGGCATAGGCGGCGCTCCGGTCTACTTTGGTGCAGTCCTTGCCGGAGAATGCGCCGCCGCCGTGACGGGCATAGCCCCCATAGGTGTCCACGATAATTTTCCGCCCGGTAAGCCCGCTGTCTCCGTGAGGTCCGCCGATTACAAAACGGCCTGTGGGGTTGATAAAGAATTTAGTGTTTTCATCAACCAAATCCTTGGGAAGGATTTCATCAAAAATATACTTTTTAACATCCGCATGAATCTGCTCCTGCGACACATTCTCATCATGCTGAGTGGATAATACAACTGCATCCAGGCGGACAGGCTTGTCATTTTCATCGTACTCAACGGTTACCTGGGTTTTTCCGTCGGGACGAAGATATTTTAAAGTGCCGTCTTTGCGCACCTCGGTCAGGCGTCTGGCCAGCTTGTGGGCCAGAGCAATTGCATATGGCATGTACTCCTCAGTCTCATTGGTTGCGAAGCCGAACATCATTCCCTGATCTCCTGCCCCAATGGCTTCTATCTCCTCGTCGGACATCTTATTTTCTTTTGCCTCCAGAGCCTTGTCCACGCCCATGGCAATATCGGTGGACTGCTCGTCAATGGCCACAATCACACCGCAGGTATCACAGTCAAAGCCGTATTTGGCGCGGTCATAACCAATTTCCCGAATTGTCTCACGCACCAGCTTCTGAATATCCACATAAGCCTTGGTTGTAATCTCTCCCATTACCAGAACCAGTCCTGTGGTAGTCGCCGTCTCGCAGGCCACACGGCTCATTGGATCCTTTTCCATTAATGCGTCCAGTATGGCGTCGGAAATGGCGTCACACATTTTATCAGGATGGCCTTCTGTTACAGATTCGGATGTAAAAAGTCTTCTCTCCATTAAAATTTTCTCTCCTTTTCGATAAATCAGCGTTGATACGGTTGCTGCAACATATCACCTTTACAAAAAAGAAGTCCGCAGCAATTGCGGACTTGAAAATATCGTTTAATCTTCAAATCCTCTTATTGCTCGACCAAGTATGCCTTTTAAAAATACCGGCATACTCCTCGCTCAGGCTGGCACCTTCCGGCCCTTTCGCATATCAAGCAGATATACTCAACCGGGGTTGCCGTGACTTCACAGGTCCTTTGTACCTCCATCACTCTGAATAAGGGATAAATACGAACTTTTTAATTGTAAATAATGTTACCTTCCATATAGTAATCTATTTGTACAATCATGTCAATACTTTTTCATGAATAAAAATATCATCTAATGAAAACCCAGCATATTATTCATCTTCCTGAAATCAGTCCGCTCCATTTTCTCATCCAGGGCCTCTCTAATCTGTCTGAAATCTCCATGGGCCATTTTCTTATCCCTCACCAGACATGTGCCGCCCACATATACGTCCCTGACGTTAAAGCTCTGGGCGCTGTAAACCAGGGCTGCGTAAGGATCATAGACAGGAAACATATTGGGAGAGTCTGTCTCCACCAGTATTATATCGGCCTCTTTCCCCGGCTCCAGAGAACCGGTAACAGAGCCCAGTCCCAGGGCCTTTGCCCCCTCTGTGGTAGCCATTGCGACAATCTCCTGGGCAGGAAAAGCGCTCCTGTCCCTGGTTTCATTTTTATGAAAATTAGCGCAGAATTTCATCTGGGTGAACATATCCAGGGTGTTTCCGCTGGCAGGGCCATCCGTACCCAGGCCTACTGTTATACCAGCTCTCTCATCCGGCTCACCGGGGCAACGCCCTTGGCCGCCTTGGTATTGGAGCCAATACAGTGAGCCACCCCGGATCCTCTGATTTTCAGAATCTGCGTGTCCCAGGATGTAACCTGTATACTGTGGGCCAACAGGGAATTTTCTCCCAAAAGACCCAGCTTGTCCAGATATTCCACAGGAGTGCACTTGAAGGTTTCCTTTAAATACTTTATCTCATAGTCCATCTCTGCAGTGTGAAGTGTAAAAAGAGCCCTGTTTTTGCAGTCCAGCTCATAAATCCTCTGTAAGTACCGCTGCTGCAGGTGGTGGTTCCGTGAGGTGCAAGACAGCCTCTGATTCTGGGATGGTTTCTGTAGCGCTCTATAAGAGCGGTTCCCAGGCTAATGGCCGCCTCAGGGGAGGCAGCGTCGCAGGTGGCGTCCTCCATCACTGTCTCACCTGCAATTCCGCGAACTCCCATCTCATCCATTACCTCCGCCACCGCATCTTCAAAATAATACATATCCATCACAGTGGTGGTTCCGCTGAGCAGCATCTCACAGAGCATATCTGCTGGAAGCCGCAGCCAGCTCCCTGTCCATGGCCCTGGATTCCATAGGAAGAAGAAACCTTCTCAGACGGTCCTCACAATCATCTCCAAGACCTCTGAAGGGTATCATGCCCATATGACAGTGGGTATTGACAAAACCCGGCATGACAATAGCCCTGCGGGCGTCTGTCAGGCGTATTTCATCCCCGGCTCCCATTCCCTCTGGATTCTCAGGGCTGCAGGACGCCTCCTGCTTTTTTAAATCCAGCTTCTCCATGGGCCCAGTCTCCAGTATTTTTGTTCCCTCTGTTACAACGTAACCATTCTCATATACATCCCGGTTCTTGTTCATGGTCACAACAATTCCGTTTATAAAAATTCTTCTCATATAGACAAATACTCCTCTATCAGCGGCGCCTTCTCCTGAGTTTTCACATCCAGAAGCCCGTAATCTGTTATTTTCAGTTCAGGCGATACAGGAAGCGCCAGGGTGGACATGGACATGATTTCATTGTTGTTCTCATATCCGAGATCTTTCATAACCTTCCGCACCCTGCCTAAATCTTCGGCCAGCGTCTCCACCGAACCGTCATAAAGAATGCCTCCCACGGGCAGACGGGCCTCTGCCAGGACTTTGCCTCCTGCTGCAGCCACATATCCTCCCTGAATCTCCAGGATACGGTTCTGGGCTGCGGCCATGTCGGCTTCCGAAGTTCCCAGCACTAAGAGATTGTGGCTGTCATGGGACCATGTAGTGGCAGCCGCGCCCGGCAGCCTGAAGGCTCCCTCCACAAGTCCATAGGATACGTTCCCATTCTTTCCGTACCGCTCAAAGATAACAGCCAGGGACAATCCCGCTTCCTTCCAGCACAGAATACCGTCCTTCACCTTTAGCTCCCTCACTACTTTAACAGTGGCGGTTCCGAAGGTCTGAATCTTCATCACATTCACTTTAACCCCGGTGCAGTCCCTGTCTGTTTTCAGAATAAAATCTTCTGCAGCCGCTTTTCTGCATTTTACAGAATGGAAAAATTCCGGTGGGAAGGTAATGTTCCCGCTTTCGCTTCCATGGATGTATGAAGGTATTTCATGTCCGCAGCCCGGAGATCCCCAGACGCACTTTCCCTTTTTATATACCGCCCGCGGACGGAAGCTCTCCAGATCGTCCAGAAGCACAAAATCAGCAATCTTTCCGGGCCCGATAATCCCTCTGTCGTCCAGATGCATTCTTCTTGCAGGAGTGAAGGTAGCGCAGTACACAGCCTTTTCCACCGGCATTCCCATCCTAACCGCATGCTGCACAATCAGGTTAAGCTGCCCGTTGAGAAGCTTATCGGGCATCGTATCATCAGTTATCAACGCCACATTTTCAAAAAGGTTATATCTGCACACGGTATCCACCACCTGGGAGGTAAGTGATTTTAACTGGAGTTCCAGGAACATCCCCAAATCTGTTTTCTCCAGAACGGACTCCGGCGTCTGCTGGGTATGGTCTGCGTCCACACCCTCATAGATAAAACGGCATAAGTCCTCCCCCGTGAGCTTGGGACAATGGCCTTCGATACGCATTCTGCCGGATCCGCGGCCTTTACAGATACGGATCAGCCTCTTTATAAGCGTATCCTCCTCCCCGGTAAGATCTTTAAAGTTCATTACCTCTCCCAGACAGAGCACCCGCTCATCCCCGGCCAGCGTTCTGACCTCCTCCTCGCGGATAGCCCCTCCCGATGTCTCCAGGTTTTCGTTGGTGGCAGGTACGCTGGAAGGAATGGCATAAAAGATATCCTGAATCGAAGGCTGATCCATGAACCACCGGATCCCCTCCATACCAAAGACATTTGCTATCTCATGGGCGTCGGCCACTACCGTAGTTACGCCGTAGGGAAGGGTCACACGTGAAAATTCCCCAGGGTAGGTCATGGAACTCTCTATGTGCATATGGATGTCAATAAGACCGGGAATCATATATGTTCCGGTTCCGTCTATGGTCCTGACACCGGGATACGAAATTGCAGGGGAAACTGCAAAAATCGTCTCCCCTGCAACAGCCACATCCCGTTTTTCAAAGCACTGCCTGTAGGTCATGAATACCCAGGCGTTTTTAATTATATAGTCAACCTTCATGCTGCTTTCTCCTCCCATGGGCCTGGTCTGAACCCTTCCCCGTTTCTCTTCCCGTCTCAGCCTCCAGGCCCTTTTAGCCGGCTGTCCAATCAAGGGCCTGGGGCTAATTGTTGATAATGCGGTTCCACTGGTCGATCCAGTCGTTTAAAAGCGGATTCACGAAAGAGTAATCCAGTACTTTGGCGTTTTCTGCTTTCTCGCCGTAAGTCATATTCTTGGATTCCTCCTCCGTAAATTCCACCTTATTGTTGGTGGGCGCTTCGTTGAGGGCCTTGCCCGTTTTTGACTGAAGCTCAGAGCTTAAACGGTAATTCAGATAGGCGTAGGCCAGGTCTTTGTTTTTACAGTTTTTGGTAATGCTGATGGTGTTGAAGTTAGCGTAAGTGATATCAGGTGTGGTGTAAACCAGATCCGGGTTGGCTGCCTGAATGGTGGGAACCCCAAAGTCTCCTACGATTGCAACCGCCACCTCGCCGGAAGTAAACATATTGATCAAATCGGAGGACTTGGTGTAGGTCTTAACCAGGTTGGGCTTTAACTCCGTAAGAGCCTTGAAAGCAGCCTCTCCGCTGTCCGTTTTGATGTCCACTCCCCCATGGTCGCTTGCCATATAAACCATGGCAGGTCCAAAGGTGGTGGTAATCTCAGGAATTGAAACCATTCCTTCAAGTCTGGAATCCCACAGATCGTCAAAGCTTTTGATCTCAAAATCAACGGCGGCGGGGTTGTACATAATGCCGATGCTGTTGATGGTATAGGCCACGCCCTGTCCTGCCTCTGCCATGGTCTTTGCCGCTCCTATCATGTCCTTGGCGTTCTCAATTTTGCTTAAGTCTATGTCCTCAAACAGCCCTTCTTCAATCCCCTTGGCCGTCATGGCCTGAGACAGTTCGATTACGTCGATGGTTGATTCGCTGTCGGCGGCCAGTTTTGTGTACCGATCATTGGTTCCCCCTGTCTCCGTAACGATCTCACAGTTAAATTCCTGCTCAAAAGGCGCGTATACCTCCTCCGCCGATATATCCTCGCTGAGTCCGTAGGTGGAAAGAACCAGCTTCTGCTTTCCCTCTGCCCCTCCTTTGCTTCTCCTTCTGCCCCTTTGCCTCCGCAGGCTGTGAGTGTGGTCATTGTCATTGCTGCGCAGAGCAGGATTGCCAGTTTCTTTTTCATAATGTTCTCCTCTTTCTTCCCTCTTCGGGAGTGTTTTATATTTATATATTAAAACTTTGATTTGCGGACCAGGACCAGCTTCTCTTTTGGAAGATAGAGACGGATTCTCTCACCTTCCCCAAATACGTTGGACGTATCCATATTTACTCTGAGAACCCCTGCAGCTGTGTTCACTTCATACTGGTAGCTCTTTCCTAAGAAGGTTCTCACTCCCACGGTTCCTGTGAGAACATTTTCAGATTCCCCGCCGTCTGCCAGGCGTATGTCCTCAGGACGAATGGTCCCTGCGAAGGCCTCCCCTCCCCAGTCCATATCGATGGTAAAGACGCTTTTGTCCGCCACCCCGTAGGTATGATCTCCCTGACGGTTCATTTCAAGGAAATTCTCAAATCCGATAAACCGGGCCACAAACTCTGTGGAAGGTTTACGGTATATATTCTCAGGGGTGTCATACTGTTCGATCACTCCGTTGTTCATAACAGCCACCTTGTCTGAGATGGAGAAACATTCCTCCTGGTCATGGGTGACGAACAAGGTTGTGATTCCAAGTTTTTTCTGAAGACGCTTGATCTCCACCCTCATGCTGATTCTCAGCTTTGCATCCAGATTGGAAAGGGGCTCATCCAGCAGCAGCAGCTTCGGCTCAATTACCAATGCCCGGGCCAGGGCCACCCTCTGTCTCTGTCCCCCGGACATCTGCTTTGGGAACCTGGGGGCAAATTCAGTTAATCCGCAGACTTCCAGTATAGACCGGACCCTTTTGTCGATCTCGCCTTTGTCAAGCTTTCTGGTACGAAGGCCGAAAGCTACATTGTCATAGACGCTCAGATGGGGGAACAGCGCATAGCTTTGAAACACCAGTCCGAAATTCCGTCTGTGAACCGGAACCTTTGTCATATCGTCTCCGTCCAGGGTGAAGGAGCCTTCCTGAGGTTCGATAAACCCTGCTACCACGCGGAGGGTGGTGGATTTTCCGCAGCCGCTTGGTCCCAGCAGGGACACCAGCTCACCTTTCTCAACCTCCAGGTTCAGCCCTTTTAATATTTGCTTTTTCTTATCATAACTAACATCAATCTGATTCAGTGTCATAAATGCCATTGCTATTATCCTCCTCCTTATGACCCTTAAGGCCTGCCTCTCAGAACCTTAGATGCGACGTATTTGCAGCGGCTACTTCGCCAGCGCGGCGATGCCCAAAGTCCTGTCCACAATTACCATAATTATCACCGTAGCGCCATGAGAAGAACGGATACGGCAGACACCGTAGGATCATAATTATATTCAATGTAGTTCATCAGCGTGGACGGGAAGGTGCTGACACCCGGCCCTGACAGGAACATAGACACAGGTATATTGTTAAAGGAATTGATAAATGCCAGCATAAAGGCTGAGGAGATGCCTGAGGTCACATTGGGAAGGACCACCTTGAAAAACGCGGCACCCTTAGGACATCCCAGACTCCAGGCCGCCTCCTCCACCGAAAAATCGAACTGCTCCATAGCGGATCCCACCACCCGGATTACATAGGCAGGGTAACCATAAAATGCCCCGCCAGCAGGCTTACAAACACAGGAATTCTGAGGGTGAGAATCAAAAATTGATATAAAATAAAACCGATTACGATTCCGGGCACAATAGTGGGAGACAGAAATATGGATTTTAACATCTGCTTCCCCTTCACATGAGAGCGGGCCAGGGCGTAGGCCGCAGGAATTCCCACAACCAGTGCGATCAAGGTTGCAAGCAGCGCTACCTCAAGGCTGGTTAAAAATGACCTGCGAAAAGATTTTAAGGCGAATACATTGGCAAACCACTTCATGGAAACAGACTCTATGGGAAATGTGATGGCGCTGCCCCCGCCGAAGGCAGTTACTGTAATGATTACCAGCGGAATCATCAAAAAAGCAAATATGAGAACTGCATATGCAGTGAGCAGTTTATTCTTACGCATAGTTCTCTCCCCTCCTGTCCAGTCTTGCAGCCAGCGCGTTGAAGCCTTTGATCACAACCAGCGTCAGCACTATCATAATGAAAGCGATAACGGCGGCTCCGTTCCAGTCCCCCACGGACATGGCTCTCTGATATATCAAGGTGGCCATCACCATGTTGGAGTTTCCTCCCAAAAGCTGGGGCGTAGTGTACGCCGTGAGCGTTCCCGTAAACACCAGAATGCCTCCCACAATGATTCCGGGAAGGCTCATGGGGAAAATGACCTTCATAAACTTTCCATTCTGGAAGCTCCCAGACTCTGGGCCGCCTCCATCATATCGTCGTCTATGTTCTCCATCACACCTGTAACCGTCACAATC
The DNA here is from genome assembly GCA_001304855.1 of Clostridia bacterium UC5.1-1D2. GTDB lineage: Bacteria > Bacillota > Clostridia > Lachnospirales > Lachnospiraceae > Enterocloster. The sequence continues at coordinate 6,320 of BBZN01000078.1, read as the reverse complement.
ATCAGAGGGAGAAACAGGTACACAGAGCCTATAATAATGGCAAAATCCGTATACAGCAGTTTGGCAGGTTTATCCACAAGATTCAGGGCCAGAAGAAACTTATTCACAATTCCGTTGCTTCCAAGTATATTTATCCACGCAAAGCTGCGGATAACGGAATTCGTCATCATGGGGAAAATAGACGCCGCCAGCAGAAGCCCCCTGTACTTTTTATTGCAGCGGCTGATAAAGTAGGCTGTTGGAATTCCTCCTGCCATGCAGAATACAGTTGTAATAACCGCAATTCTTACCGTCCGCATGAATATTTTCCTGTAATATTCGTCCCGGAAAAATTCTGCGTAAAAACTGAATGGATAATCTCCGCTAAAAATACTCGGCGCCAGCACCCTTAACAGGGGGACGGCCAGGCACACCAGCAATATTACCAAACCGGGCGCCAGCATGATGACAGCACTTCTCTTTTTCATATTTTCACTCTCCATGCTCGGATATTAAAATATTTATTAAAGTTACTTATCTTGAGCTTTACGTTTATTATAAAAAGTAATATAATATACGTCAAATACATAAAATCTATATTTTTTATGCAGTTAGGTTATTTTGGCTCTTGTTTTTACAATTATTAGGAAATGAAAGGAGTTTTTCATGGAGTTAAAGGAGGCACGTTATATTCTGGCTATTGCAGAGCACAAAAGTATGGTTAAGGCAGCCGAAGCCTTGTTCATCTCCCAGCCCTCCCTCAGCAAATATCTGAAAAACCTGGAAAGCAATCTGGGACATCCTCTCTTTTACAGAAAGGATAACTGCTATATCCCCACCTATCTGGGAGAAAGATATATTCACTATGCAAGGCAGATAGCCTCCTTTGGCCTGGAATGGGAACGGGAATACGATGATATTACCCACAGAGAACATGGGCGGCTCAACATTGCAGTTCCTATTATGATGGGCAGTACCCTCATTCAGCCTACCCTTATGGAATTCCACAGCAGCTATCCCTATGTGACCATCAATGTGATGGAAGCCGTCAATTTTATTGCAGAAACCAGCTTAAAGGATCATTCCATTGACCTCACCTTTTATAATGTCCACGAATTCCCAAAATTATTGGACTATGAAGTACTTCGCAGAGAAGAAATTGTATTAATTCTGGCGGCAGACCATCCATTGGCAGAAAAAGCCGTTTCCCGGCCGGGTTTTAAACATCCCTGGATCGATCTGGGGCTCTTTTGTGAAGAAAACTTTATTCTCCTCTATCCGGATCAGAATACAGGCGGTATTGCCCTCAAACTGTTTAAGGATTATGAGATTAATCCACCCGTCCTGCTCCACACGCGCAACAGCGAAATGTCCATCAAGCTTGCCGTGGAGGGGATGGGCGTTGCCTTCGCTCCGGAAAGCTATTATCATATGGTAGCTGCCGGCAGCTCTCATCCGTCCCTCTGCCTGTCTGTAGGTAAGCTGCCTGTTGCAGCTGTAACGATTGCAGCTTATCAGAAAGAGCGGTATCTGCCTCAGCATGCCAGGGACTATATTGAGATCATCAAGGGCTATTGCAGGCGGATGCAGGCTCCATGACGGAAATTTTCTCCCTGGAACTTGGAGCTGCCTCTCCTTCTTCCCCTTCATTCCAAGTCACCGCCGCCCGGCGTGATCCCGTCTCATACTGACAGAAATGGCAGACGCAGTCTTTCGCAGCATCAAAAAGCAGGGAACGTATACCGCTGCCGATATATGTTCCCTGCTTTGATCCTGTCTTTTACAATTCTATTATATTCCCGGCGTTATGCCTTGCCTCATCCTACCTTCAGCTTAAACTTCTGGACATCCCGCTCAGAATCTACTTTCTCTATCATGGCTCCCAGTCCCTGAAGCTTCTCCTCAAAGTTCTCGTAGCCTCTCTGGATATAACCGATTTCATCTACAATCGTATAGCCCTCCGCAGCCATACCTGCAATCACAAGGGCTGCCCCGGCGCGGAGATCCGGTGCGTTAACCTGGGCCCCTGTAAGGAGTTTAACCCCGTCAATTACTGCCACATTTCCCTCAACTTTAATATTGGTTCCCATACGGGCCAGCTCATCCACATATTTAAAACGGTTCTCAAAATACTTCTGTTACCATACTGGTTCCGTTGGCCAGAGCCAGGGTAACGGCCATCTGAGGCTGCATATCCGTAGGAAATCCCGGGTAAGGGAGGGTTTTTATATCTGTGTGCCTCTGGACAGGCTTACCTACCACACGTACCGCGTCGTCAAATTCAACCACCTCGCATCCGATCTCCATCAGCTTTGCTGAGATTGCCTCCAGATGCTTGGGAATTACATTCTTAACCATTACATCCCCTCTTGTGGCTGCTGCGGCACACATAAAGGTTCCCGCCTCTATCTGATCAGGAATAATGGAATACTCCGTACCATGGAGCCTTGTGACGCCTTTAATGCGGATGGTATCTGTACCGGCTCCCTTTATATTGGCTCCCATACTATTTAAAAAGTTTGCCACATCTACGATATGGGGCTCCTTTGCAGCATTTTCAATGATGGTCTGTCCTTCGGCCAGGGCGGCTGCCATCATAATATTGATGGTTGCCCCCACTGATACCACATCCAGATAGATATGGCTGGACACCAGGTCAATGGCGTGGGCAATCACGGCGCCCCGCTCAATGGAAACCTCTGCTCCCAGAGCCCTGAACCCTTTGATATGCTGGTCGATGGGTCTGCTTCCGATATTACAGCCGCCCGGAAGGGGCACCTGCGCGCTCTTATATTTGCCTAAAAGAGCGCCTATAAAATAATAGGAGGCCCGTATCCTTCGGATATATTCATCATCCACAGATACCTCCTTGATATTACTTGCATTGATCTTTACAGTGTGTCGGTCAATCCGCTCAACGCTTGCACCGATCTCCTCAATAGCCTCCAACAGTACATTAATATCTCTTACGTCCGGTAAATTATCAATTACCACGTCATCATCTGTCATAATAGAAGCAGCCAGGATACCCAGTGCGGCATTCTTGGCTCCGCTTATGGTCACATCCCCCACCAGCGGGTTACCGCCCTTGATTATATATTGTTCCATTCCACACCTCTGATACTTATATGAACAAACAGCAGCCGCCACGGATTTAACCTGGACAACTTATCAGCGTTTATTCAGGAGTACTCGTCCTAAAAAAACCTTAAACATTTGTTCATAATTTATTTACATCTCACTCGATTATACCAACATCCGGGGGATTTGTAAAGCGAAACGGGAAACCCTTTGGCTGATTTCCCGTTTCTTAGTAACTATTAACATTTATTTCGGAACTAACCGGATATATTGGTAACTATTTTACCTATTCAACAGACAGTGCGCAAATAAAATCATTCTGGAGCATGCGGAAATATTCTCCTGCGTCATTCAGTCCCATTTTCCATGACTCCTGGGTTTCCGGGTCATAGAGCGACACATTGTACTGGTCATACCCTGTGAGAAGTATATATTTTTCCGGCTCCACATAGGCGATAACAGGAAATCCTTTTCCGATGTAGTAAAGCACCTGGTTTAAGGTACATCCTCCGCCGTCAATTAATATCACTCCATCATCATACTCTTTGCTGCCGCCGAAGGAATCCAGATATTTTGTAATCTTTCTGGCTTCATCTACAGGGGTCCTGATGGTTCTGGCATTTTTCCTGTCAATTCTGTCCCACACAATGTGCTGGTTATTGTCTGTCACATATCCCATCTGGTCATAGGCCATCTCCACAGCTGCAACAAAGCTTCTGCTTGCTCCGATATAGCGCCCTCCGCCGTAGGCGTAAAATACCATGCCTGTATCCGGCTGGGAGGTCTGGGCGCTTCCCACATCCAGTACGCTTGTATTCTCATAAGAAAATGCTTTGGGCGCCGATATCTTTACGCTCTCCCCCTGTATCTCCCCGTCAGCCTGGATAAATATACCTTTCCCTTATCTTCTGAGGCATACCAGCCAATTCCCTTCATAGGGTCCGTATCTATCTTCTGGTTGGAGACGATGGTGTCCTCATCCTGGTACATATATTGGTTCTCACCCAGCTTTACAAGGCGTTTCAGGTGGATTCTCCCGTCTTTTGCGGTGACCTCGGAGATATAGATACCCTCTTTTTTGTATTCATTCTCCACCTGCATTTGGTTATCGACAATATACATTGCATACATGGGCCTTCCCTTCATACGTCCGTTTGACACCCATGCATCTTTGGAATTGCTGAGTCCATAGATGAGATCATTTCCAACAAACCCCAGGACTCTCACATAGTTGTCAACAGATCCCACAATCTCCTGCTTGGCCGCCGTATTAAAGTCCATAACATGGGCCTTCTCTGATTCATAGAGATTGCTTCCTTCCTGCCAGGCAAATCTGCTGCCGTCGTCGCTCACTGCAAAGCTTCCCTCTGTCAGTCCCTGGGCAATGATAATAAATTCATTGCTGGTAAGCTCAATCCCATATACATTTCCCCGGAGCATCAGGTACATCATGTCATTGGAGGCCAGGTAGGACAGGCGGTTTATATCCTGGCGGATCTGTTCAAATGACGCCGCTGCAGGGATGAAGAACTGCTCCTGAACTGTATTTTCCTCTGATTTATAACGGTAATATACCACCCCGGTACGCCCCTCATACTGCCCGCGATTCATGTATCCATATACCAGAAAATCCACCGTTCCCTCGTCGTCCACAGACATGATTTTTACATCATGTTTATGATAGCTGCTTCTCACACCATCGTCCTGGCTGCTGTCAAATGTAAATACACGGACCATCTCTTTGTCCGTCTGGTCATAGCGCCACAGGTCACCGTTAATTTGAAAAGCCAGATATCTGGACTGAGGGCTTTTCATTGTATGAGTCCGGCCGTCTCCGCTTATTCCCAGGAGAATCCTCTTACCTGAGTAAGATTCTGCGCCACCTGTAAATATCTCATCGGCATTGCGCTCATAATTCATCATATAGATCCGCTTTTCGTTCCATTTCATTGAAAAGTTATCTTCCGTGTTGACCAGGGTCTGCGTCCCGTCTTCCAGGCTTATAAGGACTTTATATCTCACCTGGACACGCCCCATAATGCCGTCAAATTCCTGAAGTGTAATCTCCGGCTCCCCCTGCATTTCCACAGGAAGGCCGTCCCAGGTCAAATGATTAAAGCTGGCTTTGATTGTTACATGGCCTAGAGAACTGTTGTCCTCGGTACTGTTAGTCTCCAGGTAGGAGGTCAGATCTCTGGCCTGGTTATAGTCCATGGTTTTCCTGGAAAATTCATCTGCCAGTCTCACCATATCAGCCGCATACGCATTGTCGGGCCATGTAATTCTGGTATAGTAAAATATTTCCTTTTCTCCTGTTTTTAGCGTAAGCGTTAAAAGATATATCTCATTTTTCGTCAAAAGATTCTGAATCGGAAGGGTTGCCGTGGTAATGCCGTCTGAACTGTTCCAGCCTTCCACCTCTGTCCGCTCAATGAGGCGGTCCATGGACAGATTGCGAATTTCGTAATTGATTCCTGTGATGGTATTACCATATTCCGAGATACTTATATTTAATTCGCGGTTTTCAGGCAGTACGGAAATGCTTCCCCGGGCTGCCTGATTCCCCATATCCTGCATATAGCCGTGAAGGCCGTTAATCTGCATTCCGCTGAGCTCTGTATGGATAACAGGCAAAGTAGGTTCTTCCATGGAAGTATAAACCGTTGTCTCTTTCTCCATTGCATTTCTTGCACTGAGGAAGTAAACAACTATAGCTGCTATAAATATCAGGAATAGAATTCCTGCTTTCTGTAATGTTTTCTTCATATGTGTATTTAAGTTCCTTTAGAGGTTATTTTTGCTACTTTTTATTTTATATAATAACCAGAAAAACTACAACTTAATCTTTTCTAAATTTTATAAAACTCCCTGTTCAGATACATGAACCTTACATTGATTCTAACTTGCATTCCGCTGAACACCCTACCGGCAGAAATTTGCTCCATATGAACGCGGCGCAGCGGAGTGCGTTAACTGAATTTGGCCCCGATAAAGGAGGCGCAGCAGGCGGCGCTGACTGAATTGGGGCCAAATATGCCAGAGCATGACGGGGCGTACAGATGGCGGGAATGAATGTTCAGACACGCTCCGGCATAAACCTTACCTGCAAAGTCCCCTTGCACACCGCCGGTTAAACATTTCATTAAGCAGAAGCACCTTTATCATATCTCTGAGCCAGGAGGGCCTGGAGCCTGGGGGCGCTGGTCTGGGTGGCTGCAGCGGCCTCGGTGGCAGGGGCAACGGTCTGGGCGGCTGCGGCG
>BBZN01000077.1 GCA_001304855.1 Clostridia bacterium UC5.1-1D2 | reverse complement strand
GTTCCTCCTTCCTGTAACAAATCTTCAGACTTCTCAGTTATACAATTCCCTGTTGCGTAATCCCTTCAATCACCCAACTCCTCCAGTCATCAATTTTCCTCAACCGCTTAAACTCCCCCAGTCACTAATTTCACCCAGGCGTTTAAACTCCCCAGTCCCCCCAATTGCCAGATTTCCAAGTTATGTAAACTTCCAGGTTCCATAAAAGGCGTCCTCTAAAATTCAAGGACGCCTCTCCCTTACTGCTTCTGTATCGATTCTATCAATGAGTCTGCCAAAGACTGGAACTCCGGCTCATTGGTTTCATCCGGCGCTGAATTCACGCTTACCTGAGCATTCAGAACAAGACACTCCTTAAGTTCTGTCTCAATATAATCCCTCATCAGAGTTCCAGATTTAATAGCCCAGGAACCATTTTCGATGATTCCGAATACTCTCTTCTGGAAATTCAAAGTCTTCAAATGGTGCAGGAATTCATACATCGGCGGATATATCTCGAGGTTATAGGTAACGGATGCCAGCACAATGTGGCTGTACTTAAACGCGTCGGCAACCAGGTAGGACACATGGGTTTTTGAAATATCATAAACCTTGACATTGGTCATGCCCTTGTCACACAGAGTGGATGCCAATGTCTGCGCCGCCGCCTCCGTATTGCCGTACATAGAGGCATACACGATCATTACGCCTTTTTCCTCAGGAATATATTTGCTCCATTTATCATGTTTGTCAATGTAATATCCAAGGTCTGTACGCCATACGGGACCGTGAAGCGGGCAGAACATCTTGATGGGCACCGTAGCCGCCTTGCCCAGTAAGAACTGTACAAAGGGACCGTATTTTCCAACGATATTTGTGAAGTATCTTCTGGCCTCGTCGATCCAGTCCCTGTCAAAGTTAACCTCGTCTGCAAAGAGTTTTCCGTCCAGAGACTTAAAGGAACCAAAGGCATCTGCCGAAAACAGAATCCCGTCTGTGGTGTCAAATGTTACCATTGCCTCAGGCCAGTGTACCATAGGCGCAGCCACAAAGGTTACTTTATGTTTGCCAAAGCTGAAGGTATCCCCTTCCTTGACTTCTTCCCGCCTGTCCTCAACATGAAAACCAAACTGGTGCATCAGCATAAAGGCTCTCTCGTTGCTGATTACCTTACAATTCGGATAACGGAGCAGAACCTCCTCCATGGAAGCTGCATGATCAGGCTCCATATGGTTTATAACAAGATAGTCCAGATCCTTACCGTCCAGTACCTCTTCCACGTTCTTCAAAAATTCTCTGCATCCGGACCAGTCAACGGTATCAAACAACACACGTTTTTTATCCATCAGCAAATATGAATTATAGGAAACCCCATCTGGAATCGGATGAATATTTTCAAATAAATGGAGCCGTTTGTCATTAACTCCTACCCAATACAAATCTTCTGTAACCTTTCTAACGCTGCTCATCTGCTATTCCTCCTCCTTTTATGATTCCGATGACGGAATGAAATTCTGTTTTTCCTCTCCACATTCAGGACAAATCCACTCCTCAGGAAGCTCTCTGAATTTGGTTCCAGGTGCAATGTCGTTCTCGTCGTCTCCATTCTCCGGAATATACTCATAACCGCAGCCCATGCAGACATATCTTCCAACCGGCGCCGGAGTAGGCACTTCTGCGTTGGTTTTCTTCATTTTCACCATTGGAGGAGCCGGTTTCTTCGGTTCTCCCGTATCCAGGGCCGCCGCCAGTAACGGAAGCACTTCGTTCACGTCGCCCACAATGCCGTAATCGGCATTCTTAAAGATAGGAGCATTTGCATTGCTGTTGATTGCAACAATGGTGGTTGCGTCCTTGATTCCCTTTAAATGCTGTCCTGCGCCGGATATGCCGCAGGCTATGTACAGATTCCCTGTGAACTTCTGTCCGCTCATGCCCACATAGCGATTGAGAGGAACATACTGAAGCTGCTCTGCAACCGGCCTGGAAGAACCTACTGCCGCTCCGGCCGCTGCTGCCAAATCCCGGATCAACTGCATGTTTTCCTTGCTGCCGATGCCGCGCCCTGCGCTTACGACTCTCTCCGCCTGCATAATCGGTGTATCCATGTCAATACCAACGCTGAAATCATGACCATCCTGACGCAGAGCTTCCGCCAGTTGCTGCACCTTATCCTCGACCCCGCCTTCCTGAAATATGATCTTTTTGCGGTTTCCGGTAATGGGGTTCTTTTTCTTCTTCTCTGTTTTCACAGTGGCTCTGGCGGCTCTTCCAAGGATATGGGATGCAATTACCACATTCTGAATCTCATTGGTTCCCTCGTAAATTGTACAGATCTTAGCGTCCCTGTAAGCCCGCTCTACATCCATGCCTTTCAGGAATCCGCTTCCGCCGAATATCTGAAGCGCTTCATTTACAACCTCAAGGCAAATGTCGGACGCATACTTCTTAGCCATTGCAGCCTCCATGCCGTAGGGTTCATGGTGTTCCTTTAATTCCGCCGCGCTGTATACCATAAAACGGGCTGCGCGGATTTTCGTCGCCATCTCTGCAATCTTAAACTGGATAGCCTGGAGCTGTGCAATGCTCCGCCGAACTGCTCTCTCTCTTTTGCGTACTCTACTGCGGCCTCATAGGCTCCCTGTGCAATTCCCAGGGCCTGTGCCGCAATACCGATACGGCCACCGTCAAGGGTGGACATGGCAATCTTAAAGCCCTGTCCTTCTTTTCCAAGGAGGTTTTCCTTGGGAACTCTTACGTTGTTGAAAAGCAGCTGCGCCGTAGCGGAAGAACGGATACCAAGCTTATCATAGTGATCGCCAAACTCAAATCCGGGCATTCCCTTCTCTACGATAAATGCGCTGATGCCTCTGGTTCCGATTCCGGGAGTGGTCACGGCAAATACAACGTATATCTCCGCCTCTCCTCCATTTGTGATGAAGATTTTCTCTCCGTTTAACACATAGCAATCTCCATCCAGCACTGCGGTAGTCTCCGTACCGCCTGCATCCGAACCTGCATTTGGTTCAGTCAGGCCGAAAGCGCCCAGTTTCTCGCCCTTTGCCAGGGGAGTCAGATACTTCTGCTTCTGTTCCTCATTGCCGTAAGCAAAGATTGGGTAAGCGCCCAGAGACACATGGGCTGACAGCGTAACGCCTGTGCCGCCGTCCACCCGGGAAAGCTCCTCCACGCCAATGGCGTAGCTAATAATATCCTTTCCCATTCCGCCGTACTCCACGGGATAAGGTATTCCAAGGAACCCCATCTTTCCAAACTCGGCGATCTGCTCTGCCGGAAATTTGTTTTCCTTATCCAGCATAAACGCCAGGGGTTTGATTTCCCGCTCTGCCCACGCCCGGATCTCAGCACGTAATTCTTCATGTTCTTTTGATGTCCTGAATTGCATAATAAACCTCCTCCATCCTTTGTCATTCAGACAATTATTTTATATTTTTACCGAATTCCTGCAACAATATGACGGTTATTTTTGCTCCGTCTCATTAACATACCATCATATTACCAAATAAACCAAAAAAGATGTAACAATTGTTACATCTTTTATAATTCTTTTACCTTTTTTATCCACTTTATTTTTTTAGAAGAAACAGGTTCAGCCTATTCGTTCAAAGAAGACTTTCTATTCCATCCCTGTCTATCAGAAAATCTTTTTCTTTTTTATTTCTATCAACCCCTGTTCCTGCATCCAGGAAAGAGTTCTTGACACAGAAGGTCTTGCAGCTCCCAGAAAATCAGCTAAAAACTGTCTGCTGACTCCCATATGTATAAATTCCCTGTTGCCGGCCTCCAATAGGAGCCACCTCGCCATCCGCTCCTTAAGGGAAGTGGTGGCTACAATGCTCAGCTTTTCCATAGATTGCGACTCTTTTTTCAACAATATATTCATCAAATTGCCCACCAGTTTTTTGTGGTACCGGCAGGTCTCATCACAAAAACAATGAAAAAAAGCCCAGGGAATTACCAGCATCTCCACTGCCGTACATGCCTCTGCATCATATTGAAATTTTTGTTGGTCATAGGCCATATAATTTTCGCCAAATACACTTCCGGATTCGATCCTGTAAAGAATATTCTTTCTGCCTGCGCTGGTATTCTGCACAATATTTACACACCCTTTAATGAGAACATAGAGGTATCGCTGTTCATCTCCCTTTTGATAAATGACCCGGCCCTTTTCGTAACATACGCGCCTTGCCTGGGAACATTTCAAAATCAATTCTATGTCCTCTTTTTCTATCTCATGAAATAGTAAATTGTGCTCCAGCCCTGCAGCCAGAGGCTCTCTGTTTTCTCCCTTCTTAGAAATTATTTTTTTCTCCAAAGGAGCCCTCCTAGAAAAACTTTGCCACATCCTCCAGCGCTTTTCTCTTCGGCATAGCCGCATCTGCAGTCCGGTAGCCAGAGCAATCACAGACACAATCTGCTCTCCCTCATCGATTCCCAGCATCTCGCGGATCCGGTCAACGTTGCGGATTCCCAGAACCAGCGTATCCAGTCCCATATCAGCGGCCTTCAGCATCAGAATCTCGTCATGCAGGCCCAGGTCATAAATTCCCCAGCCGTCTCCCAGCTCATTGGACGGGCTCCCATCCCGCTCAAATCCGGATCTCTTAGTAACAAATGTGGATACGATGAGTACAGGCGCATTGGCCACGCTCCGGGCGTTAAACTCCGGCAGGCACTCTTTCTTAAAGGTATCCAGCAATTCCTCCGTCATGATACAGTAGTATCTTGCAGTCTGGCTGTTTTTCCAGGACGGCGCCAGAATGGAAGCGTTTATAATAGACTCCACAGTTGCCCTGTCCACCTTTCTGTCCTTGTCGTAAGACCTGATACTTCTCCTGGTTTCAATTACTTTTTGAAATTCCATCTTCAAAACTGCTCCTTTCCTATCTTATTCGACCAATTCAACTATAAACGCATGGAGGGACGTTGTCAATACTGGTTATCCGGGCAGTTCCATCTCATCCTTCATGGCCACAAACCCGTATTTCTCGTAGAGAGGCCGCCCCATTTTGGTCGCCTCCAGTGTAATATGATAAATCCCCCTCTCTCTGGCTGCTTTAACCAGCAGATCCAGGGTACGGCAGGCAATTCCCCGCCTTCTGTACTCAGGTTTTGTATACATATTCATAATATAGGCCTTCCACCGCTGGGATTATGATAGGTAGGCATTACCCTGAAAAAGCTCACTCCCCCGGTCCCGGCCAGCCGGTCACCGTCAAATACCAGATAGGCCTCAAAGGCATTATCCCTGAAGGCGGCCCTGAAATAGTCATAGGACTGGGCTTCCACCCGGGACATATCCGTGTTTTCATCCAGTTCATTGGCAACCCGCAGCACCTCCATCCGGGACGATATCAGCAAAGCCAGATCTTCCATAGACGCTTTTTGGTACATGAATTCCATTTTATATTCTCCTTCAAGAGCATACTCCCACAGCCGGCGGTTTGGGACCCTCGTTTTTAAAGGCAGCAACCAGATTCCACACAGGCAGCAGGTACAGGTAAAATGCATACAGCATACATTCCATGGGCGCGCCGATGGTGGCTATTGGCACCGCTCCTGCAATCCCCCAGGGAATCAGCGCAGCCAGGACGATGACCGTATTTTCCATGGCCAGAGCCAAATCCTCTCTCTTTGTATAAAGCTTATCGCACATCTGGCAGGTCAGGATTGTTGCCAGGCTCTGATTGCAGCTGACTGCACAGGACAGCAGGGATGTGACAACCACAGTGCCGAAGGGCGTGAACGTCTTTGAAGTGCGCATCAGCGCTGATTTCACCCCTGACAGCAGCGGTGTGGAGGAAAAGATACCTGCATAGGAGGAGGATATAAGGACGATGATTCCCACCTCCACCATAGACATAATGCCTCCGCCATTCATCAGAACTGCCAGACGGCTCCCCTCCTCTGCCCGGTATCCGCTCCACATGCAGGCCAGAAGCTCTTCAAATCCTGTTCCCTGGAATACCATGGCAATTACAACCGCTCCGGCAATGCTGACCCCCATTGCATATTTTACATCCACGCGGCACACTGCCAGTATCAATATTATAAGGGCCGGCAAAAAAGTCGCCCAGTGAAGAGAAAAATTGTCCTTAAACAGCGCCGCAAGATTTGTATCCACCGCCGTTCCGTCCAGGGAACCGGACAGGACCACATATAAAACGCAGCTTAAAACCAAAGGCACCACACAGGTTCTGCACATGCTCTTTAGGTTTACATAAATATCCGTCCTGGTCAGCGCGCACACCAGCTGGGCGCTGGAGGACATGGGGGAGCACCGGTCCCCGAAAAAGCTTCCTGACAGAACGGCGCCCCCTGTGAGCAGCGGGTTTAAGCCTGCCGCGTCTGAAATGAGCATGCAGATAACCCCATTGTACTTGCCGTCCCGAAGGAGGTTCCGGTGAGAAAGGACATCATGGAGCACAGAAGAAAGGTACACAACACAAAAAACGAGGATTAATAAATCCCATGGCATGATATAGAATAAACGGTATAGTTCCGCATATGCGCCACAGAGCCGTAAGGGAACCGATAAGAATGAAGATAATCAATATATTTGACACCTTCCCCATTCCCTCCAGAAGCATAGCCAACGTCTCCCTCACAGAATACCCCCTGATGAGACAGTACCCCGAGAAACAGACCAGTCCGAATACCAGGGCATACAGAACCTGAATTCCCGAAAAAATACAAAATCCAAGCCCTGCCAGAAAAAGCCCCAACGTAATGAACTCCATTTTATTTTACCTCCCCAAATTAATTCGGTATTATAAACTGATTTGATTCTATATCGGCAGAAGAAAGAAGTCAATTGATTTTGGACGGTCAGAATACTTATCCATTAATTATTCTTGTATTGCGCACCCCTCCATGATACAATAGAACGGTCAAAACTAAAAGTCAGGATGGAGCATGGGTATGGTAAAGTCGAGGGGTTTTATTGGATTTTTTCTTGTTTTTCTTCTGTCTGCAGGCATGTTGGGCGGATGCTCACGAAAGCAGGGGGAAAACATCATATATAGCGGTGAACAGAGAAGCTCCCAGCCTGAAGTTACTCTCACTTTCTTCGGTTACAAGTATGAAGCGCTCAACGTAATAGCAATCGAGGACGCCCTTCACGGTTTTATGGACAAGCATCCCGATATATCCATCTCCTACGACAGTGTGAAAAGTCCCGACTATTTTGACGTGCTGCAAAAAAGAATCGCAACCGGCAACAGCGACGATATTTTTATGGTGGATCATGAGCGCGTGCTGGAATTAGGACGCCAGGGAAAGCTGGCGGATCTCTCCGGTCTGCCCACACTGGATAACTTCAGCGATCTGGCCAAAAGCCAGATGACTGCAGACGGCGCTGTCCATTACCTGCCCACAAGCATTTCAGCCTTTGGGCTCTACTGCAACATGGATCTATTGAAAGAACACGGACAGAAGGTTCCTGAAAATCTTGCCGAGCTGGAAGCTGTCTGTGATTATTTTGTCTCCCAGGGAATCACACCGGTGATTGCCAACAATGATATTTCCCTTAAAACAATTGTTCTGGCAAGTCAATGCTGCCTCTGTACCAGCAGAAGGATCCTGCCGGTGAACTGGCGCGCTTAAGTGAAGATCCCGCTGCACTGTCAGAAATGCTCCGCCCCGGTTTTGAGCTGGTGGAACAAATTCTGTCACGCAACTGGGTGGACAGGGAGCTGGCCCTCAATACGGCCAAAACCAAGGATGATCTGGTACAATTCTCCAAAGGAGAACAGCCTTTTATGCTGACCGGAGCCTGGGCGGTAACACGGCTGAGAGAGCTAAATCCCAATCTGGAATTTGAGGTTCACCCCTATCCTGTCATGGAGGACGGAAATGTCCTGGTCATCAATATAGACACCCGTGTCAGCATCAATGCAGACAGCCCCCATCAGGAGGAGGCAAGAAAATTTGTGGAATATCTCACGGGCAACGATGTAATGTGGGAATTTGTGGAAAGCCAGAGCTCCTTCAGTCCTCTAAAAGAAAACCGTCTGGCAGAGGAGGACGCAATTCAGTCTCTGGGTCCCTATCTCACCAACGGACGCAGTGTGATCGGTTCCGATGATAACTTAAAGTTTCCAATCTGGGATATATCCCGCCAATGTATCTTGGGAATGCTGGAGGGCGGCGGTTCCGCCGCCGCTGTCTCAAAAATGGAATTGCTGCTCAGAAAGTGGTCAGATATGGAACAGAGGTAAAGTCTATGAAAAAAAAGCAGACAGGGATGACCATCATTCTGTTGGTTTTATCCCTTATACTCATTTTATCAGGCGGTTTCAATTATTTCACGGGCGTGCAGCGTTCCCTGTGGGATAAATCCGTAACTGATATTTTAGAAGTCACCACCCAGGGGCGTCACGCTCTGGATACCTACATAGAGAAAGACACCGAAATGCTCCATTGGCTGGCTGTTGAACTTTCCAAGAAGGACTCCCGGGACTCCGGCGCCCTTCTTGCCACGATGAAGCTGTCCGATGATGCGCTGTCCTCCTATATCTGTGTGAATCTGGACGAGGGCGCTGTCTACACTGACGGGACCGAAACCGGGGCGGAACCGGAATGGGAACAGCTTAACCATACCCTTGCCAACGGCGGACAGGGAATCCGCGAACCCTTCCTGGGGGATGTGACCGGGGTGTGGACTCTGGGTTATTTTGAGAGTTTTACATGGCCTGACGGCGCCCGGGGACTGGTGCAGAAAACACAGCCCCTCTCTGAGCTGAATGAACGCTTTTCCCTCTCATTCTATAATTATACCGGTTTTTCCTATGTGGTAAATCAAAAAGGGGATATTCTGATCCGTTCTCAGCATCCCAACAGCAACCGGACCTTTAAAAATCTCTTTGACATCATCGACCTGCAGGGCAATGACGCCCGGGAAGTGGCCTCCTTTCGATCCTCATTGGAAGAAGGCAAAAAGGCGTGGCACGTTTCCAATATCAGAAAGAAGATTATGTATTCTGTTATGTGCCTATGGAAAACGCCCCCGGATGGTACGTTGTTTCGATTGTCCCCAATCAGGTTATCATGGAGCAGGCCAATGATATTATGCAGAATTCCCAGGCATTTTTGATTCTCGTTTTTGTATGCGCCCTGGTGCTGGGTGCATTTTTCCTGGTATACCGCAATTCCACACGTCAGGTTCTGCTGGCGGAAGAAGCCGCCAGAAAAGCGGCAGAGAGCGCCAACCTTGCAAAGAGCCGTTTTCTCTCCAACATGTCCCACGATATCCGAACGCCTATGAATGCGATTCTGGGCATGACAAGACTGGCTTCCGAACATATAGGCGAGCCTGACAAAGTCCGTGATTACCTGAAAAACATAAATCTCTCCGGACAGCTTCTTGTAGGCCTGATCAACGATATTCTGGATATGTCCAAAATAGAAAGCGGCAAAATGTCCCTCAATAACGACACAGCCTCCCTGGAAGCGCTGTTGTCCAACCTGGTTAAAATTATTCAGCCCACCATAGCCGCCAAAAACCAGTCATTCAATATCCGGCTCCACGGAATTGAACATGAGAGCCTCTCCTTTGACTCCCTGCGCCTTAATCAGATTCTGCTGAATCTGCTCTCCAATGCAGTTAAATTCACGCCTGAGGGCGGACAAATCAGCGTCGATGTGAGCGAGTCCCCTTCCTGCAGGGAACATTGCGCTCACTTTACCTTCCGCGTGGCAGACACAGGGATCGGGATGAAACCTGAATTCATAGAACACATTTTTGACTCCTTTACCAGGGAACAGAATAACAGGACGAACCAGATAGAGGGGAGCGGCTTGGCATGGCCATCACCAAGATGATTGTGAACATGATGGAAGGCGCGATTAAAGTCGAGAGCCAACCGGAAAAAGGGTCTGTTTTTACAGTAGAACTGGATCTGCTTTTAGCTGAGGACATGTCTGCGCCTTTCCAAAAGCTGCCGCCTATTTCCGTCCTGGTAGCTGACGACGATCCGGTTACCTGCAGTTCCGCCGAAAAATTCCTCAGTGAATTGGGGGCCCATGCAGAGATTGTCCACAGCGGAAACGCTGCTGTCGAAAAAGCCATGGCCGCGCATTCCATTGGACAGGACTACCGCCTCGTCCTCCTGGATTGGAAAATGCCCGATGTAAACGGTGTGGAAGCAGCCCAGGCCATACGGCTGCAGACCGGCTGCCGGCTGCCGGTGATTATCGTCTCGGCTTATGACTGGTCCGCTATCGAACACCAGGCCACAGAGGCAGGCGTCAACGGTTTCATCCAAAAGCCGATTTTCAAATCTACGCTTTATCGCTGTATCCGCCAGTATGTATTTAACGAAACGTCTCCTTCCAGGGGGGAGGAGACAGACGTGGACCTTTCCGGAAAACGGATTCTTCTGGCAGAGGACAATGCGCTCAATCAGGAAATTGCCAGCGAACTTCTCACAAGCCGCGGTGCCAAAGTAGATATTGCGGTGAACGGAGAGATTTGTCTGAAGCGTTTTGAATCCTCCGAGCCCGGGTATTACGATTTAATATTGATGGATATTCAGATGCCGGTGATGAACGGCTACGACGCTTCCAGAAAGATCCGCAGCCTGGATCGGCCTGATTCCGCTTCTGTCCCGATTTTTGCCATGACCGCAGATGCATTTTCAGAAGATATAAGGGCGGCAAAGGAGGCGGGAATGAATTGCCATTTGGCAAAACCGCTGGATATTCCCGGGATGATGCGGGAGCTTCGGAGATATCTGGACGTATAGCAGGCGGCCCAATAAAATCAGGGATGGAATTCGGTTCTGAATTCCTCCCTGATTTTTATATGCTTTATTAAACTCTGTCAGCTGCTCTGCAAAGCCGCCTCGCTGTCCGCAGCCGGCGCTGTCTCCGGCTGTCCTGTCTCCAGGACCGGCGCATTCCATGCCTGCTCCATGAAGCTGTCATAGTATTTCTGAACCTCCCCCAGCTTGCCGTAATTATCGTCCAGATAACTGTCATAGCTGTAAAGATCCAGAGCGAAGTCCTCCGTCCTTCCGTCCCTGTAGGTAGTCTTGCCCACAATCTGGCCGTTGTCGTAATATACAATCACAACTTGGGCCACGTCTCCCACAGAGTAGGCCATAACCGTCTGTTCCACGTCGTCGCTGATATTCTGAAGCGTGCTGGCCATGTAATAGCCATTGCTGAAGGTTACGTTCAACGCGGAAATGTAGCCGTCCGCAGGGCTATACTGGTATTCCCGCACAGCGCTCACACCGTTTCTCCTGGTTTCCGTCTCCCTTACAAGCTTACCGGACTCATCGTACTCATAATCGATTCTGTCCTCAGATCCGTCGCTGTACCGCTTCACCTCGTTAGCCGTCCGTCCGTCCTCCCGGTTCTGCCAGGTGGTTTCGGAATAGGCGCCGTCGGCCAATGTCTCTTTGCAGCCGACGGTATTTCCCTCGGAATCGTAGGTCGTCACCTTAGCCGTACCGTCCTCAAAACGCTCCGTCTTGATTATACTTCCGTCGGAATTGTAGCTTAACTCATAATAGCTTTCTGTGCCGTCACCGTACTTTGTCTGATATACCGCATACTCTGTACTGTAATCCTCATTGCGGATTACTTTTCTGTAGGTGTAATATCCCTCAGGTCCGTTCATTCTGCTTTCGCTGGTGGTTTTGCCTGTTTTCGGATCATAGTCCTCGGATGAGACGGAGGTATATCCCTGCTGTCCGTCTCCACAGTCCTGCTCCCGTAGCTGGTGCGGGTAGTCTCCCGCTTCTCCACGGTTTTGCTTCCATCGGTCTTTGTGTAAAGCGTCTCGTTGCCCTCCGGATCGTAAGCGTAATTCTCCGTCGTCTGAGCGCCGTCAACATCCGTGAGCACCCGCTTTACAATGCGGTTATCCAGCTCCCTGCGCCATGTCTCACTCTTATATACAGTGCCGTCTGCATAAGCCACCGTATTTGACGTATACTGGTTTCTGGAATCCCCTTCCCCTTCATAGCGCATCTCCTCTGTGCCGGCAGTGAGGTCGTAGGCGTCATACTCGCTGATTTTATAGTAGGAGGTATATCCTTGTTCGTCATACTGCCGCTCTTCCTGATAGAAACTTCCGTCGGTGCCCGCAGACACAGCCGTTAGCATCCTGCCGTCCTCATTGTAGGTATAGTCCGTCTGGGTAACGACCCCCGACTTGTCGGTTGCAACAATCTTCAGAGGCATATCGTATGAGAGAAACCATGTCTCCTCTGACTCGCTGGTTCCGTCCTTATATCTGGCAGTCTGAACCTCGTGAGCAGGATACCCCTCAGCTCCGTATTCAATGGCATCGGTCATCTCCGTCTTTGAAACGCCGTCGTACTCATAGACGCTCTCAGAAACAGGCAGCTCCCCCGTTGTAGACTTTGTTTTTTGTATGCTTGCTGCCGTCCGGCTTTTTCACATTTGAATAAACCAAATGCCCCAAAGCATCATACTTGTACTGTGCCGTATACGTGGTTCCATCGTCATAAGTCCTGGTTACATTGGTTACTTTGCGCCCGCTATCATCCCAATAATAGTAGCTCCCATAATCCGGATCGTCCTGGTATGGATAGTCACTGTCATAACCTCTCCCATAACCGTAATAGGCCAGGGATGTGAATGAAAAACACAGCTGCAGTGCCATGGTGAGGGCTGCTGTACACACCGCAGTACGCCTGATGGCGCGCCCTTTCCTCTGGTCCTTTTTCATATTTGCCGCCTCCTGCTTCTTTAATATAATGTGGTATTAACTGGTAACTACATCTTACCACATATAACAGGAAAGAGACATCCCGTCCAAAAATAAACCTTAATTATCCGTTTTTTGTACAGTGGACAGAATCAGAGTCGCCGTAAATACCCCCTCCCCCTGCTGCAGTTCCAGAATTCCGTTATATTTCAGAGCCAGTTCCCTGACCTTTCTGACTCCGAAGCCATGGCTCTTTTTGTCCGGCTTTGTAGTCAGGTAGCTTCCCCTCTGCTCCCTGAAAAGACCTGTGCA
Organism: Clostridia bacterium UC5.1-1D2; assembly: GCA_001304855.1. Taxonomy (GTDB): domain Bacteria; phylum Bacillota; class Clostridia; order Lachnospirales; family Lachnospiraceae; genus Enterocloster. Next base: position 1,877 of record BBZN01000077.1, on the reverse strand, counting down.
GCTGTTTTCTACCTTAAACACAAACAGGGCCTTATTGCCCATGTGGAGGCTTACCTTTACAAATCCGTTTTCCGTCTGCACCGCCGCCTCTGTACCATTGTCCAAAAGGTTGCCGAACATGGAGATCTTGTCGATGTCCTCTATAAAATCCAGGTTAAGGCCCGGAGATACCTGTACTGTATAGAGAAGGCCCTTAGCTCTGCCCGTCTGCTCCTTCTCTGTAAGAATGGCGTTGACTATGGGATCGGAGAGGTAGAGCTTGCGCTCAAAATGCCGCTCCAGGCTGACGGCCGATGCAGCCAGGCTGACGGCTGCAGACTCCCTGTCATTTTCCCTAAGCTGCCGGATGGTCCTCAGGGTATGCTCCAGCTCATGTATGTATTCCCCATACTCTCTGGTCAGCTCCTCCATCCGTTTGTAATGAAATTCCTCCAGTTCCGCCTTCTGAGCCATCAGGCGGCTGTTCTGCTGGTCCCTGGCAGCCTTCATCATTTTCTCCTCCACAGAGAAGCCTGCCATATTGGCTAAAAATAAAAAAAATGCCGGAAAAAATCATAAAAATATTCTGCCGTCCGGCTTCCGCCTCAGGATACACTCCGCTCATGAGAAGGATAAAAACCGCAGCGGAGAACAGGGAGAGAAATCCCATATATCCATGTTCTCTCTCAGCGTCCACTCCCCTGACCTGCTTTTTGACCAGCTGTATCAAAAAAAGCTTCAGAAGAAGCTCCATTATCCGCAGGAATACCACCCCCGGAAAGGCCTGATCCGGCCCATCCCCAGGGCTGTGCGCAGATATGCCGTTACCATCTCCACATTCACCATCAGAATGACGAAAAAGCTTACATAGAGCGGAGCCTGCCAGAATGACAGCCGGAACATCCAGGCAGCCCCCAGAGTCAAAACCAGAGTCACGCCGCAGAGGTTCAGGGCAGGATCGTTAAAGCTGTTAATATATAACACAGACAGCATGCATAATAAAAGCTTTCCCAGCTTTATCCATCTTCTGCCCGGCCGTACCAGGAACATGGAGCCAAGAAAGCTATATAATATAACAGGCATAATAAGGCTTTCCAGGTACTTAATCAGATAATAGGCTGCCTCCGTCATTGTCTCTCCCCTCTTTTATAGCGGATTCCCAGAAAACGGCTCAGCTCCCTGTCAAACTCCTTCTGCCTGCTCCTTGCAACATTCAGTTCACATCCCCCCTCCAGAACGATGGAACCGGGGTTCCGCATAATAAGGTGCTCTGCATTGACTATGTAGCTTCTGTGAGCATAGATAAATCCATACTTTTTTAATTCCTCGTAATAGTCAGGCAGACGTATGCTGCTTTTCACAAACTGCTCTTTCAGATTAAGCTTGCGGCAGGCTTTTTCCGTAAGCCAAAGCTCACTGCCCTTTCCGCGGATGGTTATGTAGAGTATATCTGAGGGCGGCAAAAGGAGAAGGCGTCCGTCGCCCATCACAGGCAGCCTGGGAAACTGATATCTTCTTATCATCTCCTCCAACAGAAGATTCAACCCCCCGGAAAGCGCCTCCTCACCGTCCTGCTTGTTCAAATACACAAAGGGGTGGACCGGAATCAGACGGCTGGCATACTCCTCCAGGCCCGTATAAAAGGCCAGAAGCACCCAATCATCCATCCTCCGCACTGCCCTGGCCGTCTCTCTTCCATCCATGGCATCCATACTGATATCCAGAATAACGGCGTCAAATTTTTCATAATTCTCAATCAGCGCCTCTCCTCCTGAATATTCGTGAAATATAAGCAGCTGCGGACAGAGAGGGCTCCTTTGGATCAATTCCTTCAGCCTTTCCCTGTCGGCGCTCTCATCATCACAGATTGCGATATGATACTCCTCCATCCCCCCCCC
>BBZN01000076.1 GCA_001304855.1 Clostridia bacterium UC5.1-1D2 | reverse complement strand
GTGGGCACGTGGAGACGGTGGTAAAACTATCACGTAAAATCAAGGCCTAACGGGGCGATTTAATGCCATAATCATTGCTGTGCCTACCATTTGCCTACGCTTTTTTGAGCGGTAGGCACAGCAGTTAAGAAATGGCGTTTGTTAGGATAGCCATAGCATCGTTCTGCATTTTCTCCGTGTTGAATACATACCGGTTCATGGTGGTTTGGATGTCCTTGTGGCCCAGACGCTCCATGACGGTTTTTGGCTGGGCGCCGTTTTCTGCCAGAATGGTGCCGTGAGTGTGACGCAGGCAGTGGCTGTGGAATAATGGATTTCCAAGTTCCTCATGTATAACTTTTGCGCAGTACCTGAAGGAGTAAGGGGTAAGTAGATCGCCGTTTTCCCTGGCACTGATTGGCATTATTTCCTTGCCAATAATTTTGACGTTGGCGGGTGCCTGAAAGATCAAGCCATCATTCATTTGATACGTCTTTATAAAATACTGCCCATACCGGAGCATGCTCTTTTTACGGTTATGGATTTCTGTTTTCAGAATTTTTTCGTACTCTGGGAGTATTTTTATAGTCCGAACTGAATTATACTTTGGTGGCCGGTAATACCACTTTCCGCCCTCGTTGGCAAGCTGGTGCTGGATGGTTATGGTATGGTGCTCGAAATCTACGTCGTGTAGCAAGTCAATGCCGTAGGCCTCCCCCAGGCGCGTGCCACAATGGTATCCGGTCATGAGTGGTATGTAAAAATTACTGTCCGGGCTAAAGCGCTCAATGATGGCTGCAAAGTCCTCCTTGACGCAGATATAATCTGTATGCGCTTTAGTCTCTGGCGGCACTGCGATTTTGGGCACCTTGGCATAATCACAAGGGTTATATTTGATGTATTTGCATGGCTGTACCGCATAATTTAACGCCCCAGATAAGCAGGAGAGGGTGTTTTTGATCATGCTGCGGGAATATCCTTGGCGTTTCATGCCGTCTACGAATTGCTGTATAGCGTCTGTTTCCAGCGATACCAGTCGGTATTTTCCGAATGCTGGTTTGAGGTGGACGCGTATTTTTGGGCATAGTCAACTTGGGTATTATATGCAAGATTCGTTACCACATAATTATTATACCAATAGTCCAGGTAATCCGACACACTTATGTCGACCGGCTTAAAGGTTCGTCCGGCATTGTCGTATTCTGCTTTGGCTTGGGTGCCGGCTGCAATTGCATCGGCCTTAGTACGGTATCCTCCTTTGCTGATCGGACTGCGTTTACCATTGATTTTCGCCCCTTCAAAGGACCATTCCCAGGTGGAGCCGCGTTTTCTTGTTCTTAGTTGTCCCATATCATCCCTCCTTAAAATAGGTTTAAAAAATACGCCCCTTGCCAGGACGCTCCTAGAATGGTATAATTTACTTGCTTAAGGTAACATATCTTCTGGAGCAATCCGGTAAGAGAAATCTATGTGAAAAGCTTCGGGAGTTTGCAGCTCCTGGGGCTTTTTAACTGCCCTTTTTTGCGCGCCTAGTGGTTCTGGCCCTCAGTGATTTCATTGGGCTAATTTACGCATCTCAAATTTCATATATGCTCCTCCTTGCGAAATGATATTTCTATGACTTGGAACTTGAAAAAGAACATGCGTTCTGATATAATAAAAATCGAACATAAGTTTGTGTATAACCTCCTCTGCTACTACGGATACTATCCGTATGGAGGTATACACCTATGATTCCTAATTTTAAAATAGAGTATCACCTGTATGAATTCCGGGACAGGGCCGGTCTTACGGACCGTAGTCTTGCGGAACTATCAGGGATAAGCAAAACCCAAATCAACCAGATTGAAAATGGAAGAGCCAATCCCACGTTACGGACTATATGCATCCTTTCCCTTGCATTGGACGTCACACCAGCAGACCTATTTTCAATCCGTATAATCCCCTAAACGGGGATACATAATCGACACTTGTCAATATTTGTCCGTTATACCGGACAAATGTAAAACAGGCGGGCAATTAATGAAAATATAACGTTCAAATAATATAACATAGTCGATAAAACGGCTACATGGTTTCAATCAACTCTACCATGTGGGTAGAGACAAAAAGGGAAAGGGTGGTACATATTATGAGCAATGAAGAATATTGGAATGCTATTGCTGAAGAGGTCAAGGAAATCAATAACAATTACGTACTTAGAAAAATTTATCTTTTTATCCTTGCTCTGCATAGAGGCACCCGTTGAGGTGTCTCTTTTTATTTGATACCTAGCCACGTTTTCATGAAATTTTTCCAAAATTTTTAATTTCTCTGGGTCTGTTTCAGCTAATAAGTTCACGCCATTCCTAATAAACTCATTTTCAGTCGCTCCAAGTTTTCCTAAATTAAGAGAAAATCGATCACTTTCTGAAATTTTGGTAAACATATTATCGTCTCCACCCTCACCGGTACGAAGCCAAATTTCATTTACATTAAATGAATTACAGATATCAGTTATTACCCTGTTGGTTACTGCAACTTTTCCAGTTTCAATATTACCTAGATTTGACCTGGATATTTTTATGGATTCCGCAAATTCTTCTTGCGTTTTCTGCAAAATCTCTTTACGGAGGAATCTTATCCGCTCATATATATTCATTTATATTCTCCTCTCTCTTGCATAAGAAGATTATAACACAAACGAAAATGCTTGTAAAGGACAAAAAGAATAAAAATATGATTGACAAGGACAAATAAATGACGTATAATGTCCTTGACAAGCAAATAAAAAGTGAGTCTCAACTGGCTGTTGGGTACTGAAACCCTACACTTACATATTAGGAGGTGATAAAAATGCAAGATGTCAATTCTATTCAGCTAACGGATGATACCTTAAAAACATCCTTATTATGGCTCCGATGTTAGATGCGGCTGGTCAAAATAAGGTATTCGGTCTGATGTGCGGTCTGATTTCTAACGTGCAAAAAGATACTACTGATATTAAGGATAGGAAAACAAGGCAAAAAGCACATTAATAAGTAGTATTCTACCTCTATCTTCCTAGAAAATGGTTACATAGCTTCTCGCAAGATTCCCCGCAAACCCGCATGACATAAGGCTTTTTTCATATCCAGCATTTTTTGTGTCATGGCGTCTCATAAGGTGGTTTTGTAAAGTTGGGCACCACGGCGCTTTCTTTTCCAGCTGGTAAATTGGTACACACACGGGACGTTAGGAGGCCATTTTCAGGGGGTCAGGTATAAAGTATCGTCTGCCCACGTTCAAGCCGCCACAAGCGGGATATATACTCCATTCCGGGCGGTCTAAACGTCGGCAGTACGGCCACGGATAGGCCGCTGTTGTTTTAGCTCCTATAAGGAGCGTAGCCGCCCCAGTATGGGGCGTTCATAGGGGCTTGGGGCGTGTACCCCAACAAGCAATAGCACAAGGGTGTGTACCGTTGTGCCTGCTTGCCACTATTGAATGGGGCTATTTTGGCTCCCTACTCAATCGCTGTTTCAATGCCTTTACAGTGTCCAACAAGTAAAGCTGTTCTTCTTCTGAAAGGCCCTTAGCGACTTCGTAGAGTTCGGCCAAAATTTTAGCACTTTGCGAGGCTTCACTGGTATCTTCCATTTCACCATCACCATTTATCAGCCAATCCTTATTGACTTTTAGAGTTTGGCATATGGCATTGATGACTATAGCCTGTGGTTCAGTTTTGTTTTTTTCAAGATTGAATATTACGCCACGGGACACGCCGATAGACTCAGCGAGGGAATCTTGTGTGAAGCCACTTTTTTTCGAGCATAATTAAGTCTCTCGCCTAAAGTATTCATTTCACCACCTCAAAGCCAGTATAACTCATTTAAAATTCATTGTCAATGAGAAAATGCGCTATCAAATGCAAAAATAATTTTTAGAAATTCATTGACAATGAAAAATACACGTGTTATAATTCACTCATAAAGCAAAACGAAAGGAGGAATTGACATTGGCAATGCAAAACACCACTGTTCAGCAGGTAAAGGTTTTAGACGAACTCATTGACAACGCAATAGGACTTCCAGTAGGCAGTCAAGATTTGCTGTTGATGATGGCTAAAGCCATGCGGCACACGCGCGACTGTATGACAGCCGAGCAACCCCGCAAACCGCCCGTTGACCGCCCTGCATAACCTACATAAGCCCTCATAACTTCCCGTAACCACTCACAAGCCAATTTGTACAGTAGGGCGGGAATTGGGCGGGACTTCGGGAGCTATGGAAAGATGGGAAAAATATCTACTGTAAATTGCAAGCGGATAGGAGGTGAGAGAGGTGTGGATATCAAAAAAGAAATTTTTACGTTTGAATACCCGGGTAATAATACTGGAAAAGCAGGTGGAAAGGCTCCTTGCTATTTTTGAAAAGGAGCCTGATGAACATAATCCAACCGATGATTATTGGTTTAAGAAATCATCTATGAACGAATCTGGATTTGGGAGAGAGGAGTAAACAGCCTGATATAGGTCTTTAAGGGCAAGGTCATATTCTTTTCTTAGTTCATTATTGTTCCAAGATATCAATTCGGATGAATCATACAAAGGGCCTGCTTTTGGTTTTATTAAAAGCGTATATGAACTGGCATTATATCCGTCAGATGCGATATATATAATACCCTGTTTGGTTTCTGTGGTATAAGAGTAATTTTCGTCAATACCGGATATGGATTGTAGAATATGGTCACTGCTTGCAAAACGCCAATTTTGGGAATGACTGATAGTTTTTTGCGTTAAAGCCTTTATAAAACTAATGAGTTTATTTTTTCCATGACTTATTCCTCCCGTTTGTGAAATCTTGCTATTAGATAATCTAAATTTTTTAGCATTTTCTTTTTTATAGTGGGTGAAAAATCCTTATCAAATAAAGAGATGGTTTGTTTCAGAATGCGCTTGTCCCGCCATTTCAATATATGGTTAAAAGTTAAAAGATATTGATACAGCTCCTGGCGTAAATCACGGATGCTCTTAAGCGAAATATTGTTTCCGTTCTGGATTGTTTCAGACAAACGGGTAAGACGGTCACATATTTGTTTTTGTTGTGAACCATAATCTAATTTTTGCATGAGTATTTTATTACGCAATGATTCAGAACGGATAAGCAAAATTATAGTAAGGAAAAACCCCATGATGCTAACTATGTTAGCTATTGTACCAAGCAAGTTACCACATCCTTTCTTTTTAGACATCTTATCATGAATGAAAGGATAAGACAAGCAATGAAGAAAGCGAGGTGAGAACAGAATGAGCGGAGAAAAGAAACCGCATATCACTATGGTTTGGATAGCAATAGCGGTTTTGTCAATCAATCAGGCTGTTGGGGCATATCAAGATTTTCAGATTCACCAGCAGTTGCGGAATCAGATTCATTTTCTTCACGAACAGCATTTGAATCTGTTGCAACAGCTGAACACGAATCTGGATACAATTTTGACTGAGATACTAAATAATTGTTAAGCGCGGACACAGAGGTATTAAGTTGATTTTAGGACAGGGGGAGAAAAAAGACAAGTAAGAAAGGAAGGTGAGAAAGTGGTAGAGCCTTACAAACCGCTATATACAGTCAAAGAGGCTGCAAGCATCCTCAAGGTTAATCCAAGCAAAGTATACGAATTAATTAATTCCAAAAGACTGCCATATCTGCTTCTGGGTCAAAAGAAGATAAGGGGGAAGCGATCTGGAGCGGTTTATTATGAATTATCCTACGGCAGAACCTATGGAAGGAAAACAAACTTAATAAGGAGGAACAACCGCAATGAAACGGCAAACGGATCTAGACAAGTACAATCCAGCCCTGCAGTGGGAACGGATGCAGGACAAGCTTATGACGGCGCTGTGCATTATTGTGCTGATGCTGGTGGCCGCGTTTGCTTATCAGGGATGGCTTCTGGCAAATGTGGCATGAGGAGGTGTCGGCCTATGAAAGAGGATATGTGCCGGAGCTGCCGTTACAGGAACAGATGCCCGGAGCGGAGCAGGATGTACCGGTGCCGGTCATACAGAAAAAGGACCCCGGACGGGTGGAGCCGTCCGAAGTCCAGGTAACTAAAAACACTAACTATCTTTATTGTAAAGGATGGCCCATCAAAAATCAAGGAGGATTTAAACAGTGACATTAACATTTGAGAGTTTAGAGGAAGTAATGGATTTTGTGAAAAAGATTGCCGGCAAGCCTGCTCCAGTACAGACGGCGCCAGCCCAGCAGCTGGTACCAACAGCGCCAGTACAGACGGCGCCAGTGCAGCAGCCGGTACCGACAGCGCCAACAGCTCCGGTCCAGCAGCCGGTACCACCCCAGCAGCCAGCTGCTCCTGCGCCAGCACAACCGGTTTACGCTGCACCTGCTCCACAGCGCCGGTGCCAACAACAGCGCCGGTCTACACCCTGGATGACTTAACGAGGGCAGCCACCCCGCTGATGGACTCCGGAAAGCAGCCGGAGCTGATACAGCTGCTTAGGGATTTTAAGGTTGAGGCCCTTCCAGCTTTGCCCCCGGAGCAGTTCGGGGCATTCGCGACCACGCTTAGAGGATTGGGGGCACAAATTTAATGACTGGACACGCGGAAAGAAAGCATTCGCTGTTAAGCCCGTCCAATGCCCATCAGTGGATGGCCTGCACTCCCAGCGCCCTTCTGGAAGGCAGTTCCCGGATACGGCAGGCACATCCGCCGCAGAGGGGACGCTGGCCCATGAGCTGGCGGAGCTTAAGGCCAGAAACTATTTCTACTCGGTTGAGTTTGGGAAACGGAAACTGACAGCAGCGATCAAAAAGCTGAAAGAACAGGAACTGTGGGACGATAAGATGATGGGCTACACGGATGATTACCTTGACTATATCAAGTCCGCTGCCATGAAATTCAAGTCAAGCCCCTACGTAGCAATTGAGAAACATGTGGATCTGGACACATACATACCTCATCTACCGGACGAAGATAGGGCCGGTGGGACAGCGGACTGTATCCTGATCGGCGGTAATGTCCTCCATGTGATCGACTTTAAATATGGAAAGAGCCCAGACGGCCGTGTAAACGCGGAATGGAATCCGCAGATGCTGATCTATGCGTTAGGCGCATATGAGGCGTACCGACTGCTGTACACGGTGGAGGCAGTAAGACTGTCCATTGTACAGCCAAGACTTTCAGACGGCATATCCGAATGGGAATGCACCCTGGATGAACTGCTGCAGTTCGGCCGGTTCGTCAAGGAACGGGCGGACCTTGCCATCAAGGGCGAGGGTGAGTTCACACCAGCGCCTAAGACCTGCCGGTACTGCCGGGCCAGAGGACGCTGCGAGGCCCGGGCTAAGAAGAACGTGGAGCTGGCCTTTCTGGTGGGTACAGACCCTAAGCTTCTGTCTAACGAAGAACTGGGCCAGTACCTGCTGAAGGGCAGGGACGTTGCCAAATGGTTAAGCGATGCCCAGGACGTTGCCCTGGCGGACTGCCTGGCCGGGAAGGAAGTGCCAGGATGGAAGGCTGTGGAGGGACGCGGCTCCAGGGACTGGACAGATATGGATCAGGCATTTGCCAAGCTTACGGAGAATGGCATATCCGATACCATCCTGTGGGAGCGCAAGCCGCTTTCGCTGGCCCAGGTCGAGAAGGTAGTAGGGAAAAAGGATTTTCAGGAACTGGTAGGTGAATTGGTCATCATGAAACCAGGGAAACCCGCATTGGCGGAGGAATCCGATAAAAGAGAAGCGATCACAAACAAAGTAACCGCCGCGGAGGCGTTCAAGGAGGAGAATTAATTATGAATGAATTAACAAACGTAACAACCGGGGAAGCAAGGCTGTCTTATGTACACCTGTTCAAGCCCTACGCTTATCAGCCAGGGCAGGAGGAGAAGTACCAGGTGACTGTGCTGGTGCCGAAGACAGACACGGGCACCATGGGAAGGATTAACGCGGCTATCGAGGCTGCGAAGCAGCGGGGTATCAGCGAGAAGTGGAATGGGCAGTGCCCGCCAGTCGTTCCGGTACCGGTCTATGATGGGGATGGGGTGCGACCATCGGATGGCATGGCTTTCGGACCTGAGTGCAAGGGACATTGGGTGTTCACAGCGAGCGCCAAGGCGGACTACCCACCCGAGATAGTGGACAAGATGGGGAACCCAATCATCAACCAGTCCGAGGTATACAGCGGTATGTATGGACGCGTGAATGTTTCTTTCTATCCTTATGCCTTTGGCGGCAAGAAAGGGATCGGCTGCGGCCTGGGGCCGGTACAGAAGCTGAGGGACGGGGAGTCCCTGGGAGGCAGGGCGCCAAGTGCAGCGCAGGCATTCGGTACACCCGCCCCACAGGCGGCCACACCGCAGTATGGGGCCGCCATGCCGGCAACACCCGGGGCTGCAGGTTATGCGCCACAGCCGCAGGCGGCGCCATGGGGAATCGCGCAGCCGGCAGCGGTCAACCCAATTACCGGAATGCCTTATTAACGTTTACAGAAGGGGCTGCGGCAGCCCCTCAATCTGACAGGAGGCAATTGAATGCGGCATCATCTTAGCATTGATATCGAAACGCGCAGCAGCGTGGACATTAAAAAAGCAGGGGCCTATAAATACGCCCAATCACCGGACTTCCGGATTCTCCTGTTTGCTTACCAATGGAATGACGATGAGGTGAAATCAGGGACCTGGCCAATGGGGAGGGACTGCCCTGCTGGCTGATGGATGCCCTATGCGCTCCCGATGTCATCAAACATGCCTACAATGCCGCCTTCGAGTGGCACTGCCTGAACCGGGCAGGATACGAAACGCCCATTGACCAGTGGCGCTGCACCATGGCACACGGGCTGTACTGCGGATATCCTGCCGGCCTGGATGCCGCGGGAATGGCGGTCGGGCTGCCGCAGGACAAGCGTAAGCTACGGTCGGCAAGTCGCTGATACGGTATTTCTGCGTACCTGCAAGCCAACCAGGGCCAATGGGGGACGGACATGGAACCAGCCGTGGCATGATGCAGACAAATGGGCTCTGTTCAAGGAATACTGCAAACAGGACGTAGCCACAGAGCATGAGCTGCTGAAACGTCTGGACTTGTTTCCTATGCCGGCGCAAGAGGAACGCCTGTGCAGATGGACGTCCTCATGAATGCGTATGGCGTCAGGGTAGACACGGGGCTGATTGAGGGCGCACTGTACATTAATGAAATCAGCTCACAGAAGCTGACGCAGGAGGCCGTGGGGCTTACAGGCCTGCCGAACCCAAACAGCCAGCAGCAGCTTTTGCCGTGGCTTAATGAACGCTCAAAAGAACATCCGGATGCCCCCGATCTCCTGCATGACCTCCAGAAGGCCAACGTGGAGGAATTGCTGAAAGACAGGGCCGGTCTGCCCGGGGATGTCTGCCGTATGCTGGAGATACGCCAGCAGCTGGGGAAAACCTCCATTAAGAAGTATGCGGCTATGGACATGGCAAGAGGAGAAGGCGACAGGGTCCGGGGCTGACACAGTATTACGGGGCGAACCGGACAGGGAGATACGCGGGCCGGCTGGTGCAGCTGCAGAATCTCCCAAGAAACTACATTAAGACACTGGGCTATGCAAGAAAGCTTGTGAAGGATAAGAATTTTGCAGGCATCCGTCTGCTGTACGGGAACGTACCGGATACGCTCTCCCAGCTAATCCGGACGGCGTTCATCCCATCGGAAGGGAATAAGTTTGTGGTGGCTGATTTCTCAGCCATCGAGGCCAGGGTGATTGCCTGGCTGGCAGGAGAACAATGGGTGAACCGGGTGTTCGCGACCCATGGCAAGATTTATGAGGCCACGGCGGCCCAGATGTTCGGTATGCCGGAGGAGCGGATCGTAAAAGGGAATCCGGAGTACTCCCTGCGCCAGAAGGGAAAAGTGGCCACTCTTGCACTGGGATATCAGGGCGGCGTCAATGCGCTGATCGCTATGGGCGCGCTGAACATGGGGCTGGCAGAGGATGAGCTTCCGGACATTGTACAGAGATGGAGGCAGGCAAACAGGCAGATATGCGGCCTGTGGCATGCCGTAGAGAGCGCGGCGCTGGCTGCCATGCAGACAGCCCAGCCGCAGGGGATCAACGGGCTTGTGTTTTCGCTGGAAGGAGACCTGCTATATGGCCAGTCCTTCCTCACAGTCCAGCTCCCGAGTGGGCGGAAACTATTCTACCCCAAACCATTCTTAAAAGAAAATCAGTTTGGTAAAATGGCCATCCACTATCACACAATGGGGCAGCAGACACGCAAGTGGGAAGTTACGAGCACTTATGGCGGTAAGATGACCGAGAATATCGTACAGGCAATAGCCCGGGACTGTCTGGCGGTAACCCTGGAACGGATCGCAGCCAGAGGCCTGCAGGTGGTGTTCCACGTACATGACGAGGTTATCATTGACGCGCCCATGGAGACGACTGTGGACGAGATATGCGGCCTGATGGCCGAACCGATACCGTGGGCGCCGGGACTGGTGCTCAAAGGGGCCGGGTTTGAAAATGACTATTATATGAAGGACTAGGGAGGGAACAGGGTGCAGAATAACAGAACGCTGAATATCAGCACTGCAGGAAGCCGGAAGTCAATGGCATGGCCAAGAAGCGCCATCATGTGGTCTGAGTTTGTGGACCGGCTGGCTGCTCCCATACGGGGCACAGAAACACTGGAACAGTACCTTGCCCTGCCCAAAGCCCGTCAGGATGACCTTAAGGACGTGGGCGGCTTCGTAGGCGGTACCTTTCAGGGAGACCGCAGGAAGGCTGCATGTGTGGAAGGCAGGGACCTGATTACCCTGGACATGGACAATATCCCCGCAGGTGGCACAGAGGACGTCCTGAAGCGCGTAGGGGGGCTCGGGTGCGCCGCCGTTGTGTACAGCACCAGAAAGCACAGCGGGTACGCCCCGAGGCTGCGTGTAATCGTACCTGTGGACCGGACGGCCACTGCGGACGAGTATGAACCGGCCGCCAGAAAGCTGGCGTCCTGATCGGGATTGAGTTTTGTGATCCAACTACATTTGACGCTGAAAGACTGATGTACTGGCCCAGCTGCAGCAGTGACAGCCAGTACGTATATGAGATATATGACAATCAATTCGTGAGCCTTGACGGGATTCTGGGGATGTACGGGGACTGGAAAGACGTTACCCAGTGGCCGCAGGTTCCGGGAACCGAAGCCATTGAAAGGCGCAGGCTTGCAAAGCAGGAGAACCCGACTGCCAAAAAGGGAGTGATTGGGGCGTTCTGCCGGACGTACAGCATTACCCAGGCCATGGAGAAGTTCATTCCGGGGATGTACGAAGAGACAGACCTGTCAGGCCGGTACACGTACACAGGAGGTGAGACAACAGGCGGCGCGCTGGTGTACGATGGGGACCTGTTCCTGTATTCATACCACTCACATGATCCCTGCTGCCGGCTGCTGGTTAACGCATTCGATCTAGTCCGCCTGCATAAGTTCGGGGATATGGATAATGACGCCAAAGAAGGGACGCCGGTCAACAAACTGCCGTCTTTTGTGGCCATGAGCCGTCTGGCAGTGTCAGATAAGCCGTGGCGGACCGGGTGGCAAGGGAAAAGCATGACGAAGCAATGTCAGCGTTCGCATCCGCGGGAAACGAAAGCCAGGGCGCGGATGATCTTGCATGGATGAGACAGCTGGCGGTGGACGGGAACGGGAATTATAAAAAGACCGTGAACAATATCATCCTGGCGCTGCAGAATGACCCCCTTCTGAAAGGCAGGATAGTCAAGGATGAATTTGCAGGCAGGGGGACTGATCTTAGGCGCGGTGCCGTGGAACAAGGAGACGGAGAAACGGTTGTGGACAGATACGGACATTTCAGGATTCTACTGGTATATGGAGACATACTATGCATTACGGCCCGGAACAACATGACGGACGCCCTGGCAATCGTGGGCGAACAGAATAAGATTAATGAGGTAAAGCAGTACTTGCAGAGCCTTACATGGGACGGTGTAAAACGGGTGGACACACTGCTGTCTGTCTATCTGGGAGCCGAGGATACCCTCTACACAAGGGCTGTCATGCGTAAGTCGCTCTGCGCGGCTGTGGCAAGAGCAATCGTGGGCGGCGTGAAGTATGATAACATGCCAATCATCACCGGGCCCCAGGGCATCGGTAAGAGCACGTTCCTTGCGATTCTGGGGAAGGCGTGGTTTTCAGACAGCCTGACCTCATTTGAGGGCAAGGACGCGGCGGAGCTGATACAGGGAACCTGGATTAATGAGGTGGGCGAGCTTACTGCCTTTACGAAACAGGAGACATCTGCCATCAAACAGTTTCTAAGCAAGTGTTACGACATCTACCGGGCGCCTATGGCAGACAGACAGAGAAACACCCAAGGCGTTGTGTGTTCTTCGGGACCAGCAACGACAATGAGTTTCTGAAGGACGCAACCGGTAACCGCCGTTTCTGGCCGGTGGATGTGGGGCTGCATCCAGCGCAGAAATCCATCTGGAATGATATGCCCGGGGAAGTGGACCAGATATGGGCCGAGGCATACATGTATTGGGCTATGGGGGAGCAGCTGTATCTGCCTAAAGAGATAGAGGCAATGGCCATGGAGCAGCAGGAGAGCCATAGGGAGCTGTCTGGGAAAGAAGGAATCATACAGGACTTCCTGGAGAAGCCAATACCCTCAAACTGGGACCAGATGGCGATTGGACAGCGGAGGCAGTTTTTAAGTGGATTCCTCCAGCATGACGAGAGTGTGGAGCTTGTTAAGAGAAATAAAGTGTGTGCGGTAGAAATTTGGGAGGAATGTTACGGAGGCGAAAAGCGGTACATGAAGCGTAGTGACAGCACTGAGATCAACAATATCCTGCTAAGCACCAAAGGATGGAAAAGGATAAAAACCCCCAGAAGATTTGGGCCCTATGGAAACCAAAAGGGTTTGAGCGCGCGCCTACTTAGTATAGTAGTTTAAAAATAGTCAGAAAGTAGTTGGTAGACACGCGGAAAGTAGCCGGTAGTCCATATAGTAGCCGGGCAACGTAGGCAAGAAAAGCCTTGGAAATACAAGGTTTTCTAGTATCTAACTACTATGACTACCAATTATCTATATAAGTATAAAAATAGATAGAATAGATACACACATATAACGCCTAACGCACCTATATGTATATACACATACACGCGCGAGGGAAGTTTGTAGACAGGAGGAATTGCAGATGCTGGAAAAGGATATTGAGAAGGTCCTGGTGGCGGAGGTAAGGAAACTGGGCGGTCGGGCCTATAAGTGGGTAAGCCCCGGCAACGATGGGGTGCCGGACCGGATAGTGGTATTCCCGAACAGACCACCGGTGTTCGTGGAGTTAAAAGCTGAGAGCGGGAGGTTGAGCGCCCTGCAGAAGGTACAAATTAGACGCCTTCGGGAGTTAGGACAGGCCGTGTATGTGGTTAAAGGGATAGACGGAGTGAGTGAGTTCTTCCAGCTGACCGGATACGAGGAAGTAAGCAAGACGTTGGACTGCAGATATAAATCATAGCCCATCTGAGCGGGAAAGAGAGGCGATGCCATATGATATTTAATCCGCACGCATACCAGCAGCACTGCATTGATCGGATTATCCAAATCAAAAAACTGGGCCTGTTTTTAGATATGGGATTAGGCAAGACGGTCACCACGCTGACGGCCATCAAGGAACTTAAGTACAACCGTTTCCAGGTACGCCGGGTGCTGGTGATAGCCCCTAAGAAGGTGGCAGAAGGGACCTGGTCAAGAGAGGCGGCCAAGTGGGACCACACCCGGATGCTGCGGGTCTCCCCTGTACTGGGGAGTCAGGCAAAAAGAGTGAAGGCGCTTAACACGCCGGCCGACCTGTACATCATCAACCGTGAGAACGTGGTGTGGCTGGTTGATTATTACCGGAATGCCTGGCCGTTCGACATGGTGGTGGTGGATGAGTCCAGCAGTTTCAAAAGCCACAGCGCTAAACGCTTCAAGGCGCTGGCCAGCGTAGGCGGGCGTATAGAGCGGCTGGTGGAGCTGACAGGCACCCCATCCCCTAACGGCCTGGATGACCTGTGGGCCCAGATATTCCTTCTGGATGGCGGGGAACGTCTGGGGAAACGGTATACACATTTCCGGGAACGGTATTTCCAGCCGGATAAACGCGGCGCGGACGGATGGTGTACAGCTATGAGGCCAAGCGGGAAGCGAGGAGGGTATCCTGGAGCGGATATCCGATATCTGTATCAGCATGAAGGCTGAGGATTACCTGCAGCTTCCGGATGTCATATACCATGAGATACCGGTGGAGCTGGATACCAAATCCAGAAAAGCGTACTTTGAACTGGAACGCCAGATGGTCATGGAGCTGCCTGAGGAGGATGGGCAGATAAGCGCCACCAGTGCGGCGGCGCTCAGCAATAAGCTTCTGCAGCTGGCCAACGGGGCCGTCTATGACGAGGACCGCCGGGTCCATGAGGTCCACGGCTGCAAGGTAGAGGCGTTTATGGAACTGATAGAGTCCCTTCAGGGGAAACCGGCGCTGGTATTTTACAATTATCAGCATGACCGGACACGGCTGCAGGAGGCGCTTAAGCGGACCGGTTTACGGATAAGGGAGCTTAGGACGCCGCAGGACGAGGATGACTGGAATGCCCGAAAGATAGACGTTCTTCTGACTCATCCGGCCAGCAGCGCTTACGGCTTGAATCTACAGCAGGGCGGGAACCATGTCATTTGGTTCGGCCTTACGTGGAACTACGAGTTATACACCCAAGCCAACAAGAGGCTGCACCGCCAGGGCCAACAGGAGAAGGTCATCATCCACCATCTGGTATGCAGCGGGACACGTGATGAGGATGTGATGCAGGCGCTGCAGCGTAAGGAAGATGTGCAGGACTGGGTGATGGAAAGCCTTAAGGCAAGGATAAGGAGGATTAAGGATGGAGATAGAGTATTGCATCCCTAATGGGAAAATGATGATTGACGCTGGTCTCTTCTTCCGGGACGCGGGGATGCGGCAGATCCGTCGGATGCTGAAACAGCTTAGCCAGAGCCGGCCCGCGTCCGAAGAATACCTGCCAAAAATCAGAAAGTATCTGCAGGACCAGATACTAGCGGAGAAAGCAAGGGCGGTAGAAGCCGCGGAGGAATACGCGATCTACAGCACGTGGCTGTCAGAACGGAAAACCCGGTATGACGAGATGCGGAACCCCTGCTATGCTGCATACACTGAAGACAAGGAAGCGCTAAGCAGGATGAAAGAGTTGATAGGGACCTGTAAGACCCATGTGGATGACGCCAAAAACAGAATGATTAGGGCCCAAAAACTGACTGGCAGGTATGAAGACATCCTGAAAGATGTAGAGAAAATCATAAAGGAATAGTATCA
>BBZN01000075.1 GCA_001304855.1 Clostridia bacterium UC5.1-1D2 | reverse complement strand
GGATTTTGATGTTTAACACCATTGGGTGATTTCCCCCGGCGCTGCGCGCTCCGGGGGACGCCCGGTATACCATGCCATTCCGGTCCCATTCAGAAGTCTGTAAATATGGATCCTCATAGATTTTTGAATATCCGGCTTCTGCTGCAGCAGCTGTGGCGGTCAGCTTCCGGCAAAAAAGAGGGGTATACCGACGCCGGACAGAATGTTGAAGGATGGCAGCTGTGGCGGGTGGGGCAGAACCTGAGCAGTGAATGGAAAAAATGGAGGTACATAGAATGAATCAGTTTGACTGGCCTTATAGCAATGAATTTGGCGTGAGAGAGGTAATTGATTCCGAGGTTTTAGTGCTGGGAGGCGGTCTGGCAGGCTGCTATGCGGCCATTTCGGCTGCCCGGAAGGGCAAGACGGTGACCCTTGTGGAGAAGGGGGCCATTGTCCGCAGCGGTTCCGCAGGAAGCGGTTTTGACCATTGGGAAGTGGCATGTACCAATCCCTGTTCCCAGGTTTCGCCAAAGGAAATTACAGAGGCATTTATAGAGGAACAGGACCATTACAGCAACGGTATTGCCCATTATATAGAATGCAGGGAGGGCTGGGACCGGGTGCTGGATATGGAATCCTTCGGAGGAAAAGTCCGGGATACAGAGGGGGAGTTTAAAGGAGCGGAGTTCAGGGATGAGAATACAGGACTTTTGTTTGCCTACGACTATAAGAATAAATTTTTCCTGAGAGTCTGGGGTTCAACCTTTAAGCCCGCCTTGTATAAGGAACTGAAAAGACTGAAGGTGCGGCTGGTTGAGAGGACGGAGGCCACCGCTCTGCTTACAAAGGAAGAAGGGGGCAAAAAGCGGGGGATAGGCGCCGTGGGTATGAACGTACGCACTGGTAAGATCTCTATATTCCGCTCAAAGTCCACAATTCTAACCATGTCAAGACCGGCCAGGATATGGCTGTTCAATTCCGATCTGGTAGGCCTTTGCGAGTTTAGGCCGCCCCAGAGCATAGGAAGCGGCCATGCCATGGGCTACCGCGCCGGATTGGAATTTACGATGATGGAGAAGTCGGTAAGAGGTGAATTTTCAGCCGCAGGCCGCAGCTTTCCGCCCTATGGGGCCGGCAACAACCACAATACCTGGTATGCGGCCACAATGGTGGATGCCCGTGGGGTGGAGATTCCCTATCTGGACAGAGACGGAAGGGAATTAAAGACAGTGTCCCAGCGCTACCAGCCGGCGCCCGGACAGAAATTTTTCCTCAAGGGAGGGGTTATCGACGAGGCAAAATATGCCTGGAGAGGGCCTGAGACTATGCCCTTTGACCAACTGATGAAACGGGGCTATCAACTTCCCTTCTACGCCGACCTGAGCCGAATGCCTGAGATGGAGAGGAAGGTAATCTGGGGTTTGATGGTAGGGGAAGAAGGAAAGACCAAGATCCCTGTTTTGGAGAATTACACTGAGCGGGGATTTGATCCTGCCAGACATATGCTTCAAAGCTACGGAACCGGTTGGCAGTCCGCCAGCTTCCTGGATCAGGAGAGGCAGCTTTTCGGAGCTCCGGGAGGCGTGTTCCACGACTGGGATTTAAAAACGAATATAGACGGGATCTATGCGGCGGGGGATCAACTTTATGCCTCAGACTGCTGCGGATTTGCGGCGGCCACAGGCTATTACGCAGGGCGGAAAGCCAGTGACTATGCGGACACAGTGGATTTGTGCCAGCCGGATACGGCGGAAGTGGAAAAGGAGTGCAGCCGTCTGTATGCGCCTATGTACCGAAAAGAAGGAATGCAGTGGAAGGAACTGAACATGGCTGTCTCCAAGGCAATGCAGAACTATTGCGGCGGACTTAAATGCGATGATCTGCTCAGGGAAGGGCTGGATCTCCTGAACAGCTATGACGAGGAGATAGTCCCCCAGCTGACCTGCAGAAATCCCCATGATCTGATGCGAACCCATGAGGTGCTGGATATTCTGGAGGTATCTAAGCTGATACTAAATGCATGTCTGCTGCGAAAATCCAGCTCCAAACCTCTGAATTTTATGAGAAGCGATTACCCCCTGTGCGACCCTGAGGATGACAATCACTTTATCACAATACGCCAGGAAAAAGGAACAATTATCAGGGGAGACGTTCCCCACGATTATTATGGCGATGTGGAAAATGGATATCTGGAACACAATCAGGATTATGTAAATGGTGGCGGAAAGGGGTGAATCTAGTGGAGGAAATGAATAAACTTACGGCTTCCATAGTGCCCTGCAGTGCGGAACCGTTAGTATATGATGAAGAGCTCTGTGTGGGCTGCAACCGGTGCGCGGATGTCTGTCAGGTAGACATACTGATCCCTAATCCGGTAAAGGGAAAACCGCCTGTAATTCTATATCCGGGGGAGTGTTATTACTGCGGAAGCTGCGTTATGGAGTGTCCAAATAAAGGCGCAATTAAACTCCAGCACCCTCTGATGAACCGGGCAAAATTCGTGGAGACCCGAAACCCTTCTGAATAAATATAAATTGCTGCTGTAAAACAGATGGAAGATTATCTGCGCTACAGCAGTATTTTTTTGTATAAGCCCCCTCTTGGTTGTATGGGGCAGGTGGGTGTGGTATAATGTCGACAGACATTATACGCGCCGGACCGTGTGCATATGACCGGAGGATACCATGGTATGCAGTTGATGGAGGCGGTGAGCGCCGGGGAAGGGCAGTTCATAACGAGAAGCGGTGAAGGGAATAAATCCGGCATATCCGAAAATGTACGCTGGGAATCTCCCCTGCACCTGCCTTTGGGGCTGATTTTCCGCCGGCCGCACACAAATTTAAGCAACGTACGCGCCGCGTACGCCTCATAAATTTCTACACAGCTGACAAAAAATCATCTGGCAAAATCAGGCACAAAGAGATTCCGAGCGTACATGAAAAGACAGGGGGGAATATGGGCATGCAGGTGACAAAACGCCAAAAGGACATACTCAGTCTGTTAAGCAATCAAGAGTATCTCACAGCCGGGAAGCTGGCCAAAAAGCTTCAGGTCAGTGAAAAACCATCCGAAACGACATTTCCCAGCTAAACGGGTCCGGCAAAGAGCCTGTTATCCTATCCCACAAAGGCAAAGGCTATAGGCTGGAAAAGCGGGAATCCACTGCTCCTTCTTTCATTCTGGCAGAAACCGGCCAGCTGAGGCAGCAGGCAATTCTTCTTTATTTTCTATCCCACCCTGAGCCTGATTACTACGAACTTGCAGATCTTTTCTACATCTCAGAGTCTACATTGGAGAGGGACATCCTGACGCTCAACCAGTGTCTGAAAAAGCGTTTCCGCCACACTGAGATAAGAAGAAAAAGCAGCCTGCTGTGTATGGAGGGTAATGAAGAAACCATACGGGCCATGTTCGTATTCTACCTTCTAAAGGAGCTGAAAGAGTACCAGTTTGATTTTAACTTTATATCCGGAGAATTCAACAACTGCGATATAACCGGCGTGAAACAGATAGTCCTGAACTTCCTGTCTAACGAGCAGATAACCATGAAGGATTCGGAAATTATATCCCTGATTCTTTACTGGGGGACGGCCCTGGAGCGGGTATCCAAAGGTTATGAAATTATGGGGATTTTCTGTGAGACAGTTACAGATAAGAGCAGGGAGTTAAGCCTCCGGCTCTGCAATAAAATGGAAGAAGAATTCCACATTCCCCTTCCCGAATCTGAGCGCACCTTCCTCCAGTCTTTGCTGGAGAACGGGGTAGATATGCAGACTGCCGGGAAGGACCGGGAGGAGGAATATGAACACTTTCTGGCGGATGTCCTCACCGACATTTACAACAAGTACAACATCGATCTCAGAGAAAATGAGACGTTTATCCAGAACCTTCTTCCTCACCTGGTGGAACTTCATCACAGGGCCAGAACCCGCCGGTTTATCGAGAATCCGCTCATCGGGATATCAAGGATACCTATCCCTTAATATATGATATCAGCGTATATCTGGGCATGCGGATTCAGGAGCAGTTTGGAATCCAGATGTACGAGGACGAAATCGGTTATATCAGCCTGCACATTGTGACCAACATGGACAGCCAGAGCGCCCAGAAGAAACAGATAGCCATCATCAACCCGGACGGAGCCGCCATCAGCCGTTTTATCGGGGATATGCTTAGACGGTATTTTAACAACTCCATTGAGATAACAGGGACCTACTCCCTTTTCCAAATGGATGCATTAAAAGCGCAGAAGCCGGATCTCATTGTTACCACCGTACCTATCAGCCAGGCCTTCTCCTGTCCTGTATTCCAGATATCCAGTCTGCTGAACAGCCAGGAGCTGGAAACCATCAAGCAGCTTTTGGCCAGCCAGGAGCTGGGCAAGCTGGAGGCCAGGCTGGGACTTTTATACCAGTTTGATAACCGGCTGTTTTCCCGCTTCTGCAGTTTACAAAAAGGGAGGAGGTTATCCGCTTTCTTTGCAGTCAGCTGGAAAAACAGGGCTACTGTGACGGCAATTATGTGGATTATGTTCTGGAGCGTGAGGCCATTGCCTCCACCTCCTTTGGAAACTATGTGGCAATCCCCCATCCTGTGGAGATGGCGGCCTGCAAAACGGAATCGCAGTGGCCACATTGAGCAATGACGTTCTGTGGGGAGAGAACAAGGTGAGGGTGGTATTCCTCTTTTCTCTGGCTTCCAGAAGCTTGAATCTTACCTTGTTTTATGATGCCCTGGCCAAATCACTGAATGATACCGGAAAGATGAAGCAGATTATCTGTCATGTAGAGTTTAACCGGTTCATGGACGCTTTTTTATCCTGATAAATGATCTTCATGGACAAATTTCTTAAACTATGTGACGTACAATTGGCGCAAAGTAATTGTAAAACATGTTCCAGGCCAAAGGACACGGCAGGGCTCAGACTTAAAAGTCCAGGCCCTGCCTTTTTATACACTTTTTTCTCTTTTTCCCTTTACCGAAGAAATTACCGCTTCTCAGCGGTAAAACCCGGTTCGTAATCCTCCTCCCTCTTTTTATAATAAAGGTATGTAAGAAACGTAAAACGAGAGCTAAGAGTAAAGGAGAGGGATGAAATGAAACGGTATTCAGTTGTAATTTGCGGAGGGGGAAGCACCTACACACCTGACCTTATGGAGCTGCTGTGTGTGGCCCAAAAGGATTTTCCCCTGAGAAAAATTATTCTTTACGACATTGACGGGGAGCGCCAGGAACCAATCGGGGAATACGGCAAGGTGCTGTTTAAAGAGTATTATGAAGGTGTGGAATTTTTTTATACAACCTGCAAGGAGGAGGCTTTCTCCGACATCGATTTTGCATTTGTGCAGATCCGCGCAGGCGGATTGGAAATGCGCAGCTATGATGAAAAGATACCTTATAAATATCACTGTATCGGACAGGAAACCTGCGGGGGCAGGGGGGCTTGCGTACGGCATCCGAAGTGTAATCCAGATGATACAGCTGATCAAAGACATCCGCGCCTATGCGCCAAAGGCCTGGATTATCAATTATTCCAATCCGGCAGCCATTGTGGCGGAAGCCACAGGACGCATATTCCTGAGGACCGGCGTCTCGTAAATATCTGCGATATGCCCACACAGATTATGGACACGTATCTTCCCCTGGTTAATAAAAAGAGGTGGGAGGTGGAACCCAGGTATTACGGACTGAACCATTACGGATGGTTTACCGGGCTTATAGACAAGGAGACGGGGAAGGATTTGCTTCCTGAAATTCTGGACATCTGTAAAAACAAGATGCCTTACGTGAAGGAGACGATAAAGGCCATGTACCAGGGCGACAAGCACTGGGGAGGCACCTTCCAGGAGCATTTGAAAATGCTGGAGGATTATCCCTACTCTCTTCCAAGCACCTACTGCCTATACTATCTCTATCCGGACGCCTGCTACAAACATTACAATGAGGAGTTTACACGATATGACGAGGTAATGGCCGGACGGCAGACCGGGTGGAAAAATATTGCCGCGCGATCAGTAAGCTGGGGAGAATGAAAGGTACGGAATACGATCTGTCCTCTCACATCCATATGGAGGCCGGACAGATGGCTGAAGCCGCTTCCTCCACCATCGCTTACAACGACGTTCATGCAGCTTACCTGATGGAGCTGGCTATCTCCATCATCAACAACCGAAATGACGTATGCCTGGTTATGGTGAAGAACGACGGCATTGTGCCCAATCTGGATCCTGGAATGATGCTGGAGGCGGCCTGCAGAATCGGAAAAGAGGGAATTGAGCCTCTCCACATCGGTCCTGTGCCTGCCTTTGAAAAAGGGCTGCTGGAGAACCAGTATGCATGTGAAAAACTGTTGGTAGACGCGGTGATGGAAAAGAGCGCTCAGAAGCTTCTGCAGGCTTTTGCAGTGAATCGGATTATCTGTGATACGGACCGGGCTAAGGGGATTATACAGGAGTTTAAGAAGGCCAACGGAGAATTATGGCCGGACTTTTTATAGGGGTTTTGAGGTGAATAACGGTAATTCACAGGAGAAGGAGGCGCTATGAGCATGAATAAAAAATTCATGGATTTTATTGAGCGAAGGGCGATGCCTGTAGTGAATGTAATTTCCAACAATAAAATACTTCTGGCTATCAGGGACGGCCTTGTGTTAGCCATGCCGGTTATGATTATCGGTTCAATTGCAATTATTATAGGGGATTTCCCTGTACAGGCGTTCCAGAATTTTATGGCATCTGTTTTTGGAGAGTCCTGGAACTGGTGGAACTGGGATGTAATCTATCCCTCAACCATGGGAATTGTGGCCATATTTACTACCTTTGGCATAGCCTACTCCCTTGCCAAGAGCAATGAGGTGGAGCCCCTGCCTGCGGGTATGATTGCAATAACAGCCTTTTTCCTTCTGCTGATTCAGCAGGAAGGTGGAGGCTACGACCCCAATGATTTCGGCGCACAGAGCCTGTTTACAGGTATGATTACAGCCATCGCATCAACGGAAATATATACGTTTGTCATACGGAAAAAAATGATTATCAAGATGCCGGAATCGGTCCCGGTATCCATATCCAGATCCTTTACCGCTCTGATTCCCGCCGGAATCGTGGTAGTTATATTCGTTGTAATCCGGGCGTTGTTTGCATTGACACCCTACGGAAGCATCAATGAGTTTATCCTGAATGTGCTGCAGATTCCTCTTTTGGGAGTGGGGACTTCCCTCATTGGAACTATGATAACAGCCGGATTTTTCAACACTTTTTTCTGGATATTCGGTATCCACGGAACCCTGATCGTGCAGTCTGTGATGCAGCCAATCTGGGACGCGGCCAAGTATGTGAACCTGGCGGCTTATCAGGCCGGAGAAGCCCTTCCCTATATTGTTACCACAGAATATCTGGATCATTTTGTGTTCCTCAGCGGTTCAGGCATTACCCTTCCCCTCTGTATTATGATGCTTTGGAAATCCAAATCCAAGCAGCTGAAGGAGCTGGGAAAACTGGCAATTATACCCAGTATTTTTAACGTAAATGAACCTATTATTTACGGGCTCCCCATTGTTATGAATCCCATTATGGCCATACCGTTTTTCATAACGCCTATGATATCCATTCTTATCAGCTATACGGCTATGGCTCTCAATATAGTGGGAAGACCCACCGGCGTTGCAGTACCCTTTACAACACCTGCTCCCTTTGGAGGATTTTTGATTACAGGGGATGTAAAGGTGGCTTTACTTCAGATTCTGGTATTTGTCATAGCCGGACTGATATACTGGCCCTTCTTTCGGGTCTGGGATAAGAAATGTGCGAAGGAGGAAGGGATTGTAAATGAAGCAGATTGAAGAGATCAGCTTTCAGATGATAGCTGACGTAGGCTCCGCAAATGCGTTCTACCTGGAGGCAGTGTCTGAGGCAAAAAAAGGAAATATCGGGGATGCCAGGGAGCTGCTGAAAAAGGGGGAGAGCTGCTACAGGGACAGCCACAGAGTTCACGCGGAGCTGATTATGAAGATGGCGGGGGAGAGGAGATCCCCATTGACATGATTCTCATGCACGCCGAGGACCAGCTGATGAATGCAGAGGTGATCAAACTTTTGGCGGAGCAGGTTATAGAGCTCTGCCAGGTGGTAATCCCATTAAAGCAGCGCGTGGACAGCCTGGAAGAAAAATGGACCTGCTTTGAGGGGCAGGGGAAAGGAGAGTCGTAATGGTAAAGGTAGGAATCTTTTGTTTTGCGGGAATGAGCACGTCGGTGCTCGTTAAGAGAATGCAGGAGTTTGCCAAAGAGAAGAATTTAGATTGCGAGATCGATGCATATCCCCAGTCCGAAGTGGCAGACAGAGCGCCCGGCCTGGACGTGGTCCTCCTTGGGCCCCAGATTAAATATTACCAGAAACGGATAGAAGATATATGTAAACCTTCAGGAGTCCCGGTTATGGTGGTATCCAATGTTGATTTTGGAAGGATGGACGGTAAAAAGGTTTTGACAGAAGCCTATGGGTTATTAGGAAAAACTATATGAAACAGTACAGAAAAGGCTTTACGCTATATCATCGACTACATAGCAGGTTCTATTTTTATATCGGTGCTGCCTATGATTATTACCAGCATAATCACGCAGCAGAAGGCGTTTACCATTGAAGCGTTTATCTCCATGCCTCTGAGATGGCAGGTGGTGAGCGCGGCGCTGGCCACAGGGGCGGCAGTGGGATATTTTATCATATATCCTATGAACCCCAGGCATTTAGGACAGACCCTGGGAAAGCAGGCGGTGAAAATCCGGGTGGAGGCTGCAGACGGGGATGGGCTGACCTATGGGCATATGCTGAGGAGGGAGCTGGTGGGCTCAATGCTTATAGAAGGGGAGACTGCCTTTCCTTCCGCATTTTTCCGGTATTTTCTGTACCAGCTCTTTCCGCCGGGTGCGGCCTCCCTCCTTCCCACGGCAGCTCTGGTAATCTCAATAGGGTCCATCCTGTGGGCTGTTTTCGGTAAAAACCATAGAATGATACACGATTACGTAGGAGGAACGGTTGTCCGTTCCTCCTTGGATTTTTGTAACCTTATTCTTCCTCGCACACCTGAAAAATATAGAATTTAAGATAATAGCTTTCGTCGGCGGCCCAGAGAATGGGATGGTCGCTGGCCTGCGTCCTGTACTCTGCCTGGCGCAGCCGCCTGTGTACATTGGCGGCCGCTTCCCGGATGGTTTTGGTGAACAGCTCCGGATCCATAAAGTGGGAACAGGAGCAGGTGGCAAGATAGCCTCCGTTCTTCACCAGCTTCATGCCCCGAAGATTTATCTCCCTGTACCCTTTTACTGCATTTTTAACGGAATTCCGGGATTTGGTAAATGCGGGAGGATCCAGAATAACCAGGTCGAATTTCCCGCCCTCCTGTTCCAGCTTTGGGAGGAGGTCAAAGACATCGGCGCACTGAAAATGCACCCGGTCCTGGAGTCCGTTTAAGACGGCGTTTTTTGCCGCCTGATCCACAGCCGGCTGGGAAGCGTCCACACCCAGGACCTCTTTGGAACCGGCCAGCCCGGCGTTTAAGGCAAAGGAGCCTGTGTGGGTGAAGCAGTCCAGGACCCGCTCCGGCCGGATGCGCCTGCACAGATTCTGGACGGCCAGCCGGTTGTATTTCTGATCCAGGAAAATCCTGTTTTCTGTCCGTCCTCCACATCCACGATGTAACGCACTCCGTTCTCCAGGATCTCCACCTTGGTGTCGAAGGGCTCTCCTATAAAACCTTTGCGGAGCTCCATTCCTTCTTTAAGGCGAACCTTTGCATCGCTGCGCTCATACACGCCCCGGACGGAGATACCGTCCTCAGCCAGCACCTGCTTTAATTTTTCCACAATCACCGGCTTAAACCGGTCGATTCCGAGAGCCAGGGATTCCACCACCAGCACGTCGGAGAACTTGTCGATGACGATGCCGGGAAGGAAATCCGCCTCTCCGAAAATAATGCGGCAGCTGGAGGTATCCACCACCGCTTTTCTGTACTCCCAGGCTTTGCGCACCCTCCTCTCAATAAACGCCTGGTCTATCACCGAATCTTTTTTCTGGACATCATCCGCACAGTCAGCTTTGAGCCGGTGTTGATAAAGCCCGTCCCCAGAGGATAACCGTCAAAATCTTCCACCGAAACCAGGTCCCCGTTTGAAAATGCACCGGTTACGGTATCAATCTCATTGTCATAAATCCAGGCTCCCCCTGCCTTTAAGGACCGGCCCTGGCCTTTTTTTATGCGGACTGCCGCTCTGCTGCTGCATTCGTTTTTAGTGTTTTGGGATTCCATTCATGTACCTCTGTCTTTCCTGTTTTTTGCCGCGTTTGTATCTGCCGCAGTTTCCGTGGAGCGGCACAGCCTTTCCTGAACATTTTATCACAGAGAGGCCTCCCCTTCCAGTACATTAATCCCTTTTGTTATAAATACCTCGGTCAGCTTAGCCATCTCCTGGGGCGTTTCCTTTAAACCGGACTGAAGCCAATACTGCACCAGTCCCACACAGCCGGATACAATGAAGGAACAAAAGGCGTCGAAAACAATGGGATTGTCCGTACGGAATACCTCCATCCAGTTGTGGATGCATTTTTCCTGAATCAAGGTTTTTAAATGGTTTACAAAGTTCAAATCCCCATTCTCCCCCAGTAGGATTTCAATTAAATCAGCGTTGTCATAGACCAGGTTATAGATCTCCATAAAGAGGACAGCCGGGCGCTGACGCAGATCGGCAGCATCATGCTTCTGAAAAAGCTGGTAGAAATCCTCCTGAAGCTCTTCCTCCGTCTTTTCCAGCAGATCATAGACATCCTTATAATGAAGATAGAAGGTTCCCCGGTTTAAATCCGCCATATCCGTTAACTCCCGGACCGTTATCTCCTGAACCTTTTTTTCCTTCAATAAGGATACAAGACATTCTCTAAGCTGTTTTCTTGTTTTCCGTACTCTGCGGTCTACTGCCTCTGCGCTCATCTGATGTTCCTCCTCCATATTTGGTCTATAGCTCCAGACCGTATTTGAATCCCGGGGCCTGTGGGGACATTCATTTCCGCATCTTGACGCCCCATATGGCCCTATATCTGCCCCGGACTCAGGCTGCGCAAATCCGGCCGGGGCCCTCCCTTAGGGAGCAATCTCATGGAATGTGCGTCCTGCAAACCATAGGGAAATCAATTTTTAAATACGTCCTTGGGCAAATACCATATAGGGAGCATCGGGCTCCCTGGGTTTGTAAAAATTTGCAATTTTTTATCAATAGATTAATGAACAAAAAGTTATAAAATGTTGATTACTAATCATTTACAGTAAAATTAATTATTGTATCTTTTGCCATATCTTAGTATAATCCATTATAGTCAATAAATCAACAGTTGTCAATTAATAAAAACATGTTGCATAAATATATATAAGATGATTAAAAGAATTCAGATGATTAGGAGATATAGCGATGATTAAAAGGAACGTTATATTTATAGCTGCTGCAGTTATAGCTGCGGCAGGAGGATCGGTTGGGCCGGGGGCTATGGCTGTCTGGGCGGCGGAGCAGAGCGAAGAGGCGGTTCCGGCAGTTCCCCAGCCGGGGTGGAATGAGAGCAGCGGCAGGTGGTACTGGCAGGAGAATGACGGTTCCATCCACCATGGGTGGCTTACAGACAGCGGAAGAACCTACTACATAGATGAGGATGGATTCATGGTAACCGGGTGGAAGGAAATAGAAGGAGACTGGTATTATTTTCATCTGGACGGAGCTATGAATCTGGGTGAATTGATGCTGGATAACGGATGTTATCAGTTTTCGGTTAATGGAGCTTTGGCTTCTGCCTCCTGGGCGCCTGATACAGGAGGAGGCGCTTATGAGGCCGGCTGTTATGATGACGCAGCCCAGGAACTCCTGGATTTGCTGAACGAGGAGAAAAAAGACCGGTATTTTGACGTGCATCCGGACCGTGAGGATGAATATGATGGCGATATGCACCGCCAATATGACCGTTATGCCGGATTTACCATGAATATGGAATTGAACAAAGCCGCAGGCCGCCGTCTGGACGCTGCCTCAGAACACGGCTATACGGCGGAGGCCATACCTGGGAGGGAACCTTAAAGGAATATCTCAAAGCTGCAGGTTCTCTTTACCGCAACAGGACTCTGGTTGAACTCTACGTCAGAGGGTGCCAAGACCAGTGGAGGCATTTGATAAGATCATTGAGATGACCGACAGAAAATCCGGTTCCAAGAGCAGCCGGGCCTACACGCTGGAGTATTACCGCCAACTGGGTATGGCCCACAGGGAACTGGATGGGACCCATTATTTTATGGTGATTCTCATGCGTTAGAAAACATTTGGATTTTAAGAAACGCATGGGAGAAAAAGCAGTATAGGAGCGCAGGCAATTTTGCGGCGCACTAAATAAAGAAGCGGCCGGATAAGGAGCATGAGACATGGGACAGAAACTCTCAGGTTTGTTAAAGAGTAAAAAGGACAGGGTAAAAATGCAGGAGGCAAAAGGACGGGAGAATGTCTCCTGCCGTTTGGCCAGGTTTATCATACATAAGAAGAGATGGATCGAGAGCGCGTTTGTTGCAGGATGTGTATTTTCGCTGATTGCAATGCTCTTTGTCAATGTGAATTATGATTTGACGGAATATCTGCCGGAGACGGCCCAGTCCTGTATCGGCCTGGATTTGATGGAAAGGGAATTCGGATATCCGGGTACGGGCAGGGTGATGTTAAAGGACGTGACCCTGTATGAAGCGAAGCAGTATAAGGATAAGCTGGAGGCCATAGACGGCGTGGATCAGGTGCTTTGGTGTGACAGCACAGTAAACATATATTCCGGCGAGGACTTTATCAATATGGATGATATTGAGGATTACTATAAGGACGCTGCGCCGTGATGGACGTCACCTTTGACGAGGGGGACACCTCACAGAAGACCTCCCGGGCGATTGATGAAATGAAGGCTGTAACCGGAGACAAAGGGTACTATGTGGGCATGGCTGTACAGAACAAATCCCTGACGGAAAATGTGGAAAGTGAGATGAATCTGATTCTCACGGTTGCGGTTATCATGATATTTGTGGTGCTGTGCATTACCACGAATGCCTGGTCGGAGCCCTTTCTCTTCCTTCTTGTCATGGGCGTGGCCATACTTTTAAACCGCGGCACCAATATTTTTATAGGTACAGTCTCTTTTTTGACCAACAATGTGGCTATGGTGCTGCAGCTGGCTACTTCCATGGACTATTCTATTTTTTTGCTGGATGCATTTTCCAGAGAAAAGCAGAAGGGGCTTTCCGAGGAGGAGGCCATGGTGGGAGCCATTGACGCAGCTATCAACTCCATCTTTGCCAGCAGCCTGACTACGGTGGTGGGCTTTCTGGCCTTGGTGTTCATGAACTTTACCATAGGCTTTGATATGGGCCTGGTGCTGGCAAAAGGTATTATATTCAGCCTGATTTCCGTTCTCTTTTTCATGCCTGCCATGATCCTGAAATTTGAAAAATGGAACACAAAAACCCACCACCGTCCCTTTCTTCCAAGTTTCAGGGGGTTCAGCCAATGGGTTTACCGGATGCGCTACGCATCCCTGATTATTATGGTTTTGCTGGCGCCTCCTGCCTATGTAGCTCAGGGGATGAACGATTTCCTCTTTGGAAACAGCGCAGTGGGAGCCAGCGAGGGAACCCAGGTCTATGCGGACGACGAGGCGATTGTGGAGAAATTCGGCAGGAGCAATATGCTGTTAGCCCTGTACCCCAACACCTCCCCTGTGACAGAGAAGGCAATGTCTGAGGAGATCGATGCTCTGCCTTATGTCAAGAGCGTCACTTCCCTGCCGGACACCCTTCCCCAGGGAATACCGGAAGAGTTTCTTCCCTACTCGGTTACCAGCCAGCTTCACACGGAAGGATACTGCAGAATGCTGATTTACATAAGAACAAAGACTGAGAGCAGCCAGGCTTTCCAATGTGCAGATGAGATAGAAGGGATTATAAAAATTTTACCCGGGAAATTCCTATCTGGTGGGAGAAACCCCTTCCACCCAGGATATCAAAACGACGATAACGGCGGATAATTCCCGCGTAAATATGCTGTCTCTGGCAGGCGTGTTTCTGGTTGTAATGTTCAGCTTCCGCTCCTTCATCATACCTGTTATCGTTATGATACCCATCGAGGCGGCAATCTTCCTCAATATGGCCATTCCTTACCTTGCGGGAGAGACGATGGTGTTTATGGGGTACATTATTGTCAGCAGCATACAGCTGGGCGCTACGGTTGATTATTCCATTCTTTTGACTAACAATTATGTTTCAAGCCGAAAGAGTCTCCCAAGGAAGGAGGCCTGCATTCAGGCGTTGATGCTGTCCTGCCCGTCTATTTTTACTTCGGGCACCATCATCATTCTGGCAGGATATATCATTCATTTTATATCCACCACAGCGGCAATCGGAGATCTGGGCCATCTGATCGGCAGAGGCGCCCTTCTCAGCGTGCTTCTTGTTCTTACGGTGCTGCCGGCCCTTCTGGTCCTCTTTGACCGTATTATTACCAGCAATGAATGGGACCGTATGCAAAAGCATATAAAAGCCAGGAGAGACAGGCATAAGGCTCTGCTGAAAGCCGGCCTGGGGACAATTGCAAAGAAAATGTCCGGCATTAAATCTACAAATGGAAACAACGAACCAGCGGAGGTGAGCAGTGATGAAATATAGATGGACACATAAATGGAAACGCATAATTGCAGGAGGCCTGGCAGTCCTTATGCTCTGCCCGGGCACAGGCGCAAGCCGGAAGCATACGGAGCAGAGGCGGCTGTGGATGTGGATGAAACCATGTATGTGAATCTGGACTTCTACGGAGCCGCCACAAAAGTAAATGTGGTAAAAAGCTGCAGCTTTAACGGAAGAACCCAGTATACCGATTACGGGCGCTATCTGGATGTAAAAAATATGACCAATGAAGCAGTGCCTGTTCTGGAGGAGGGAGCGGTAAAATGGACCATGCCGGAGCCGTATACAGGGCGCTTCTACTATCAGTGCACCATGGATGTGGATCAGGTGGTTCTGCCCTGGAATTTTGACGTGTCCTATAAGCTGAACGGAGTTCCCACAGATGCTGACAAACTGGCTGGGGCCTCCGGCGTGGTGGAAATCAATATCAAAGCTCTGCCCAATGACAAGGCCGGGGCCTATTACAGAGATAATATGCTTCTGATGGCCGCCGTTCCTGTAGATATGTCAAAATGCTACAGTGTGGAAGCGGAAGGCTCCCAGACCCAGAACCTGGGTGAAACAACCGCCGTAGTATTTTCCGCATTGCCGGGGGAGGAAGGGGACTTTACCGTCCGCATCGGAACAGACAGCTTTGAAACCATAGGCGTGATTCTGTCCATGGTTCCCGGCACAATGGAGGATTTGGAACATATAAAGGATATAAAGGAGGCAAAGGATACCTGGAAGGATGCGGGCGACCAGCTTTATGACAGCATGGAGCAGATGGCATTGTCTGTGGAAGGCATGCGGGAAGGTGTGAACCAGGTTCAGGCAGGCATGGATTCTGCTGAGAGCGCAAGACAGAAGTGGAGTTCCAGCAAGGACAGCATTCTGGAAGGCAACGACCAGGCTTTGGCCGCCCTCACGGCTATGTCTGCACAGATGGACGCCATGGTGCCCTACCTTCAGACTGCCAAGGATTCTGCAGAGGTAGTGCACAGGAGCATGAATGACATTGTCAATACCCTGGGCGAAATGCAGGATCCCCTTCAGAAGCTGTATAACAGGCTGAGAAATATAAAGAGCAGTTCAGAGAGCATCAGTGAGAATCTGCCGGAGATACAGGCGGCTATGGAGGAACTGTTGTTGCTGGATTTCCAGCTTCAGCAGAATGAAGATTTATTTCTGCTGAATCTTCGATCTGCCAGAAGTTCCAGCCTTCGCGCAAACAGCCTCTATTATGACGAGGATCCGGATGAGGATGAGATTGAGGACGATGAGGAGTTTTATTGGAGCGATGACTTTCTGGGGATAAATGGAAAAACTCAGAATCCGGGCGGCAATGACGGGGGAAGCAAAGATACGGCAGACGCTCCCACCGGGGAGGGAAGCGCATCGGGCAAGGACGGAACCGCCGCTCCCACCGGGGAGGGAAGCGCATCA
>BBZN01000074.1 GCA_001304855.1 Clostridia bacterium UC5.1-1D2 | reverse complement strand
CCTGGATATAGATGGGGTGAGGGATGAAGTTAAAAAAGTAGTGCCCACTTACCAGCCAAAGACATTTTAAACTATGTTATATAAAGTAATCAGAAAAATCATTACAGAAATTACAATGTCTACTTTGGAAGGAGAATAAAATATGCCTTTAAAGCTTATGTTTATAACAAATGACGTGGATATAGCAAAGATTGCTGAGATTGCTACTGTAGACAGAATAATTATTGATATGGAATATATCGGAAAATCAGTACGTCAAAGTGGTATGGATACAGTTCAATCACACCATTCAATTAGTGATATCTATGCTATAAAACATAACTTAAATAAGGCACAAGTTGTTGTAAGATGCAATCCTATACATAATGCGACCGCTGAATATACCAGTTCTAAGAAAGAGATTGAGGACATCATTAAAGCGGGCGCAGATATGATAATGCTACCCTATTTTAAAACTGTTAATGAAGTTCAAACCTTTATATCTTATGTGAATTACCGCACAAAAGTTTTTTTGCTGTTTGAAACTCCTGAGTCTGTAGCTAATGTACATAAAATTCTGCAAATTCCTGGCATTGATGAAGTTTTAATAGGCCTAAATGATCTGAGTCTTGGGTATCATAAAAAGTTTATGTTTGAGTTGCTTTCTGATGGAACTGTAGAATATTTATGCAATATATTTAAATATCATAATATTCCATATGGATTTGGAGGCATAGCTGCCATTGGACAGGGGAAGATACCCGCAGAAAAAATATTAAAAGAGCATTATCGTTTAGGCTCTACCTGTACGATCTTATCCAGAAGTTTTTGCAATTCTAATCAGTATGTAAATTTAGAGCAGCTAAAACAGTATTTTATTAAAGGTGTGGATGATATACGAAATTATGAAAATGAAATTATAAAACATTTAGAGTACTTTTCTCAAAATACAACACAGATTATTCAAGCGGTAAACGAAATATCTAAAAATATTGATTAAAAATTACAATTGTAATTTGTCAAAAAGGAGACAAAACAGCTTATATGTTTCAATTGTTTATGTTATTTTCTATCATATTCTTTTACATTAGTTTTAAATTATATCACTATTTTATAAATCCACTTAGTTTTTACTGTTTTATTTGGAGCGTCTGTGCTGGCCTTTATCAATTTGGAGGTATATATTTTTATCCATTATCGCTTACTACTTGGATTTATATTATATTATCCTTATGTTTTTATAGTTTTGGATGTATCTTAGGAAAAGCAGTATCCCAAGCAATAATTATTAAATCATATAATTTGACAACTTCAAAAAAACAAAAAAGAAAAAATGACCGGATTTATAATTTTTTTAACTTTTTGTAGTTCTATTGAATTATATCAAAGGCTAATTGCAACAATTCATAAATACGGATTTTATTTCTATAAGTATATTAAGCAAATCTATCAAAGTCAAATACACGGAACCGGTATTACTGCTTCATTTGTTGTCTTTGAAGTATTTACTTATATAAGTATTATGCTGGCGGGTATATATTCGTACAAAAATGGGTTTAAAAAGTGGTTATTATGGCCTATCTTAACTTCACTGCTTTATCAATTGTGTTCTGGTTCCAGAGGAACATTAATTATAAATATTATTCTTTTTACAGCACCATTTATGTTTAATCACTCAGATAAAAGCTATTTAAATTCGATTGAAAAATTATATATAACAAAAAAAAGAAACCAATTGCAGCCATAGCCATTTCTGTTTTAACTGTTTTATATGTAACTATAATGCGCACGTCGTCATCAGGAAATATTGTTACAAAACTGCAAGAAGCTTTAAGAAATATTATATTTTATCTTGCGTCTCCAATAGCGGTTTTAAATGAATTTATAAAAACCGGAAATCAAGGGATATGGGGAGAACATACATTTAGAATTTTCAGAAAGTATATGTATAAATTAGGCATAATACCTTCTTACAGAGAGCCATATTCTTTAGGCACATATCTGACTCCTGAGCCTTCAAATGTTGCAACTTATATAGGTACATTAAAATATGATTTTGGATATTTGGGCGCATTATTTGTGATATTTATGTTAGGATTTATATTTTCATTTTATTATTGTAAATTAGTAAAAAAATATGATATTAGTTATCAAATCATAATTTCTGTAATGAGTGTGGTTTTAGGTCTATCGTTTTTGACTGGTTTTTTAAATCTGCTATCATATGGTGCTGTATAACTATGGGATTATTCTTTGCAATATGTATCAAATACAGAATTTAGTAATTTTAAAATATAGAGGTTAAGATGAAGAAACTATATATTATTGGTGCCTTTGATAGATATAATTATGGAGATATTCTTTTTCCTGTTGTCATAAAATATTATATATCTACGTATAGGCCAGATATATTCAATACCCATGCGATTGAATATATATCATTGAATAAAAGTGATTTAACAAAAATTGGAGGAGTCAAAACAAAACGCTTATCGGATTTATCAGAAGAAAGTGTTCAATTTGATGTGATTATTTCTGGTGGAGAAGTGTTGGATGCAAACATAATAGGATTATATATTGATAGTTCTAATAATTTAGTTGAAATGTTATTCAAAGAAGTTTGCAATCGTTTTGTCAGTAAACGGCTTTTAGCTATGAGCGCATATAAAAAATTTAATGTAAGGACGGACTATCCCTATATTATAAAGAAAGATTATTTCCCAAATATAGGGAAAATTATATATAATTCCGTTGGAGGATGCGTAATTGACACTTGTGAACAAGCGGATTATATTAAACAGAGTCTTAACAATAATCATAATTATATATCCGTAAGAGATGTTAATACTTGGAACAATCTTAATAACAAGTATGCTTTAGCGCCTGATTCAGCATTACTTATTTCTGATATTTTTGATTCTGACACTTTAGATCAATTAGTAAATATAAAAATTAAAAACAGGCTTGATGGTATTGGAAATTATATAGGATTTCAGATAAGTTTGCGAAAGTATATAAAAAATAAAAAATATATTTTAAATGAACTGGATAAGTTTATCAAACATGGAATTAAAGTTGTTTTAACTCCCATTGGATGGGCTTTTGGCCATGATGACTATCTTGCATTAAGCGCAATAAAAAAAAGTTTATCCTGAAGATTGCATATTAGAAAAACACATGACAATTTACGATATTATGTATACTATTAGCCATTCTATGTACTTTGTTAGTTCAAGCTTACACGGTAACATTACAGCAATGTCATATTCGATTCCACACTGTGGAATTCCTGATTCAAATATTAAAGTAAATGCGTTTTTACAAACCTGGGATATTGAACAACAAAATAAATGTATAAAATTAAATGATATATATAATTCTTATCTCAGAAGTAAACATATTGATAAAAACTTATTGTTATCAAACACGAATCGATTGAAAACTTTAGTAAAAAAGAAATCTGAAAGAAATAATGAATATTATCGAAGAACTCAAAGAGGATTTAGATGGAGAGAAACAAGCGTTTAATTAGAAATACCGTTATATTAGAGATAGGAACCCTCCTGTCTAAAGGTATGACCTTTATAATTATTCTACTATTTAGTTCTTGGCTTTCTACCAATGAATATGGTACGTTTGATATATTAGTCACCTATGAAACGCTTTTATTACCTTTTTTTAGTCTATCAGCAGGAGAAGGGCTATTTCGTTTTTTACTAAGTGCAAATAATGAATTAGAAAAAAAAAAGTATAGTATCAAGTTGCATGGTAATTTATTTTGTAATGGCTGCTATTGGAATCCCTTTATTAGCAGCTTTATTTATTGAATTTCGATTACCTTTTTTTCTTCCCTTTTTGTTCCTTCTAATTTCTGATATAGCAAAAGAATTTGTACTCTCATATTTACGTGGAACAAGGAAACTAGAAAAATATGCTTTATCCGGTGTGATTTCAGCTATCGTTACACTTGCTTCAGTATTTATTTTAGTATATGTCTATGAATTAGGCAGTCAAGGAATGTTATATGGTTATGCACTGGGAAATATATGTACATTTACATTTTTATTTTGGTCCTCACAATTAAAAGATTTTGTATCAATAAAATCAATTAAATTTAGAAGTGTGAAGAAGACATTAAGATATTCATTGCCAATGATACCAAATGCTGTTTCGTGGTGGGTTGTCAATGCATCTGACAGAACTATAATTACTGTCTTTTTAGGTGTATATTATAACGGAATATTTGCCATAGCTCATAAGGTTCCATCTTTATGTACGATGCTATTTTCTGTATTTCAATTATCCTGGCAGGAGAATGCAGTTGACACTATATCCGACGAAGATAATGAAGAATACTATAATAAAGTATTCAAGCAACTTGTGATAATATTAATTACGGTTTGCGAGGTTATTATAGCATCTGATTTTATAATTTTCCGGTATTTGCTTGATCCCAAATATATGGAAGCCTATCAATATGTTCCAATTCTAATAACTGCTGTTATTTTTGCTACAATCTCGCAGTTTTTCGGTGGGATTTTTGTAGGCCTGCAGCTGTCAAAATATAATGGAATGACAACTGTTGTTGCAGCTGTATTAAACGTTACAATACATTTGGTTTTGGTAGAAAATTGGGGGTTATATGCATCTGCCTTTTCAACTTTAATATGTTATATTGTATTAACTGTACACAGATATATGATCGTTAAAAAGAAATTAAAATAATTTTGGATTTAAATTTACAAACATATATCTTTATATATATTTATGTTTTGATTATTCATTATATCAACAACCATGTGCTGAATTTTTTGAATCTCATGCTGATATCGGCATATTTTATTATTATAAAATAAAAAAATATTATTAAAAGTTCTAAACAGAGTTAAAAATATAAGT
This sequence comes from Clostridia bacterium UC5.1-1D2, assembly GCA_001304855.1. Classification (GTDB taxonomy): domain Bacteria; phylum Bacillota; class Clostridia; order Lachnospirales; family Lachnospiraceae; genus Enterocloster. Next base: position 11,440 of record BBZN01000074.1, on the reverse strand, counting down.
AAGTAAAGAATAGTGGGATTATATTATGATAAATTTAAATTTAAATATATTAAAAAAAATAAGTGAACAATACGGTGATGCTTTCTATCTTCTGGATACAGAACAATTCAGAAATAACTTTATTGAACTTAGAGAAGAATTTCAAAAGATATACCTAAAAACTAATATAGCATACTCGTATAAAACAAATTACATTCCCCGTTTATGTAAAATTGTAAATGAATTAGGCGGGTATGCTGAAATTGTATCTGAAATGGAGTATGAAATCGCAAAAAAACTAGAAATTCCTTCGCAGCATATTATTTTTAATGGTCCTTATAAAAACCCAGAAAAATTAGGTTTTTTATTATTAAAAGGAATAACAATAAATATTGATTCTATACAAGAACTAAACTTGATTAAGAATATAATAGCTGACTACCCTGAACGGCAATTTTCAATTGGTATCCGGTGTAACTTTAATATTGGTGATGGAGTTATCTCAAGATTCGGTTTTGATGTGGAGGATAAAGATTTTTCTAAGGCTTTGACGCTCATTAGTGAAACCCCTAACTTAAGACTGAAGGGAATGCATAGTCATTTCGCAACGCGGGATATAAAAACGTGGCCAATCAGAACAAAAAAAATGTTGGAGACGGTTCAACAATATTATGATGGTATTCCAGAATATATTTGTCAAGGGGGCGGAATATACGGAAAGATGGACCCACAGCTAAAAGTGCAATTTGATACTTATATACCATCATATAGAGAGTATGCAGAAGTAGTTTGCCCTCTATATCAAAAACAATATGGGGAACTCCCCTTAGAGAAACAACCTACAATGTTTATTGAACCAGGTAGTGCTCTTGTAGGTGATTGTATGAAGTTAGTTTCTAGAGTAATAAGCATAAAAAAAGTACAGTCTAAAGATATAGCAACGGTATTAGCGAGTATATATAATATAAATCCTACATTAAACAAAAAAATCCACCTATTACCATAGTACATGAAGACATTAACAAAGTGAATCAATATCAAAGTATTGACTTCGGAGGGTATACTTGTATCGAATCCGATTATATATATAAAAATTATAATGGGGATTTAGCTGAAGGAGATTACGTAATATTTGGAAATGCAGGTTCTTATTCTGTCGTATTAAAGCCACCGTTTATTCTTCCTAATTTTGCAATTGTTGAACTATCTCATACAGCGAGATTAGCCTAATTAAACGCCAAGAGAATTTTGAGGATTTATTTCACACATATGATTTTAATTAAATTAGTGGGAGTCTGACTATGTATAAAATATCTATGTTATGTAAACGAGTGTTTGATATTTTTTTTCTTTTAGTTGCATTAATCGTGCTTTCCCCTATTTTTCTGATTCTGCCTGTGATAATTAAATTAGACAGTAAAGGAACAGTCTTTTTTAAACAGAATCGTAGAGGTTTAAATGGAAGAATATTTACAATGTACAAATTTCGAAGCATGACTCAAGACGCAGAACAATCAGGCGCTGGTATTTTTAATTATAAGGGAGATCCACGTATAACTCGGGTAGGACAAATCATTCGTAATACTAGTCTTGATGAACTCCCCCAGCTTGTTAATGTGTTAAAAGGTGATATGAGTTTAGTAGGACCAAGGCCATGTGTAACATATGAACTGGGAGATTTTAATTCTTTGAACAAGAAATATAGAAAACGATTCCAAGCAATTCCTGGTATAACAGGTTTAGCACAAGTTTCCGGGCGGAATAATATATCATGGGAAAAGAAGGTTGAGCTGGATAACGAGTACATAGATAAGTTTGTTAAGTGGGGAATTTTTTAGATTTGTGGATTATTTATAAAACAATTTTAAAAGTATTTACTAGTAAAAATATATATGAAGAAAAATTATCGGATGATTTGAGTGATCAGGATTCTGCCAGACTAACCGAGTTGGATATAATTAGAAAAGCACATGAATATTTAGAATAACTAAACACATAAAGCCTAGAGGAGGAAAAATGAATACATCAATAGAAGAACGGTACATTTGGTTAAATGGAAAAATTGTTCATTTGACAGATGCCAAAATTAATATACTTTCTCCCACTTCACAATTTGGAGCAAATGTATTTGAAGGTATACGTTGCTATTGGAATGATGAGCAAAAACAATTATATGCTTTTCGCTTAAAGGATCATTACAAAAAGACTCAAAAAATTCTATAAAAATGCTAAAAATAAATGATCGATATACTATTAAGGAGATGACACAAGCAGTCATAGATGTAGTAAGGGCTAATGATTATAAGGAAAATATAGCTGTTCGTCAAACTGTATTTATAGATGGCTTTGGCTCCTGGTCTTCAAGAGGACCAGTTGGAATGTTTGTTGCACCTATTCCAAAAGGGTTGGCTAGTAAAGAATACAATCAAACGGGTCTTAATTGCTGTGTTTCCAGCTGGAGAAGAATAAGTGATGAAACCTTATCCCCTAGAATTAAGTGTGGCGCTAATTATATAAATAGCAGAATGGCCCAGTTAGAGGCGCTAGATAATGGCTATGACTGTGCTATATTAATGAATACACAGGAAAAATTGCTGAGGGTCCTGGCTCCTGTCTTTTTTAATTCTAGGCAAGAAAGTAATTACTCCTTCTGTATCTTCATCTATACTTGAATCTATAACAAGAGATACGGTAATTAAAATCGCAAAAGATATGAATCTGGAAGTAATAGAAAGAGATATAGAAAGAACAGAATTATATACATGTGATGAGGCATTTCTTTGCGGATCAGCAATGGAGCTTACTGCTATTTTTAGCGTCGATGGATATAAGATAACAGATGAGCCTGGATTACTAACAAAAAAACTGCGTGATGAATATTTTAATATCGTTTATGGAATGAAAGAGGTCTATTCAGAATGGTTAACACCGCTTTACTAAACTTAAGATACAGTGTTTTGATGTCTGTCTATAAAAAGGAAAATAGCATATTTTTGTCTAAATCACTTGAAAGTATGTTAAAACAAACCATAGCTCCATCAGAAATTATAATTGTTAAAGACGGTAAATTAACAGAAGAGTTGGACCAAACTTTAAATGAGTTTAAAAACTTGTATCCAGAGATTATAAAGATTATAGAAAGTAGTGAAAATGTTGGTTTGGGAAAAGCTCTCAATTTAGGGCTGAAGAATTGTAAATATAGTATGATTGCGAGAATGGATACGGATGACATTTCTTTGCCAAATAGATGCGAAAAACAGCTCAACCTATTTTACAATAATCCTGAATTAAGTTTAGTGGGTAGCTGGGTAGATGAATTTGTAGATGATGAAAAAAGTATTATTTCTACACGAAAAGTCCCCTGTGAGCATTCGGAGATTTATGAATATTGTAAAAGACGTAATCCATTTAACCATCCGAGCGTAATGTATTTAAAGAAAAGTGTTTTGGAAGTCGGAGGATATTCCGATATGAGATTTGGACAAGATTATGACCTATTTGGAAGAATGATGATAAAAGGTTGTAAAGCACAAAACATTGGAGAAAGCTTACTTTTATTTAGAACTACCAACGATACAATTAAAAGGCGCAAAAATTGGAATAGCATAAAAAAATTATCTCAATACAGTTAAAAAATTTAAAAGAATGCGCTATTCCTCTATAGCAGATTGTATATTTGTATTCTCTACTCAGATGCTGTTATATGTTTTGCCTAGCAATATAGTAAGGAAAATTTATAAAATAATAAGGAAGTGAAGAGTAATATTTAATAGTAAGGGGGTACAACTTGTGAACAATATATATTATAAAGTAGTAACCAGCTCGCGAGGGTTCTTAAGTGAACTTTATAATACCATAACCGAAAACAGTTCAACTATATCTTTTATATTTGATGATATAAAAATTTATGAGAAACCATCAGTCCTGCATAAGATTTTGTCTAAAATGATACGCCTCAGAATCTGGGATTACTTGGGTGTATTTCAAGTATTAAAAGTTTCAAAAGGAAATAATAATATATCTGGATATTTTAGTTACAACAGATTTTTAAAGAGTGATCTTCCTTATATTATCTATTTAGAAAATCCATATGCTTTAGTAAATTATAGCGTCGATCGCATGAACCATTTCATATCGAAAAAAAGGCTATGTCATTATTTTAATGATGGTAAGCTGAAAGCAATTGTATGCTTATCTAAAGTTTGTAAAGAAACTTTGGAAAAAATTTATGATATGCCAATAAGCACCAAAGTTTATCAGGTCTATCCCATGATAAATGATGGCATATTAAATAAAACATATAAAGAAAGGATTTACTGCCTATTTATCGCGTCTGAGTTCTCTGTAAAAGGAGGGCTGGAAATATTGGAAGCTTTTGAAAGATTAAATAAACTAATTGGCGATTCAATAGTTCTTACAATAATAACTCCTTTAGATGCGTTAGAGCAGCTTATAATTAAAAGAAATAAAAAATATTTCGGCTATCTTAAAAGATTTTAATCAGTCTAAAGAAGATATGAAAAAAGAATATGAAAAAAGTCACATTATACTAAATCCAACAAGAATGGATAGTTTTTCATTAGTAACACTTGAATCAATGAAATACGGTTGTGTCTATATAGGTACTGATGTATACGCGATACCTGAAATGATACAAGAAAATACAAATGGTTATTTAATCAGTACAAAACTGACATTATGGGATAATCATAATCTAATGGATAGCTACGTAAATTCTCATAGAAAAGAAACTATATATTCGCCTCATATTCAAAATGAAATTGTAAACTTTATAGTAGATAAAATAATCTACTTACATTCACATAGAGGAGTTTTAGAAGAAATGAGCAAAAATGCTTTTGACAGATCCAATAATGGTGATTTTTCATGTAAAGACATTTTGAAAAAATGGGAGAATATTTTAGAATGAACACTGTTCTGGGATGTGTAATTTTAAACTATAATACGTGGAGCGAAACCATCAAGTGTGCTGAATCTTTAATACATTACTACTCAAAATCTGAACTAATTATTTATATAGTTGATAATGCATCTTCAATAAAAAAACATATGAATTCACAGATTTTATAGAGATTAATAAAAATGTTCATTATTTAGAAGCCAAAGAAAATTGTGGATATTCAGCTGGCAATAATATTGGCATAAAACAAGCATTAGAAGATAAGTGCGATTTTATTATGATTTGTAATAGTGACATTTTATTTGTTGATGACACTATAGAAAAGATGTTGGATTTTATTAACCTTCATTCTAAATGTGGAATAGTGGGTCCCCAAATATATGATAAAGACAATAGGCTCAATCCATTTTATATGCTCGTTAAATTAGATTTTGAAGGCAAAATAAAGAACATGTTATTAAAGGTTCCACTAATAAATTTGTGTCTACGAAATTTTAAAAAAAATTTATTTTAGAATTTGAATTGAGCTATCCCTAAAAGTTTTCGGCGTCTCAGGATGTTGCTTTTTAATGAATCGTTCATGTTGTGAATTTCTGTTTCCTTTAGATGAAAATACATTTTTATATGAAGAAGAATACATTATCGGAAGCATTCTGGAACACTCAGAATTTGATATATTTATATTACCTGACACCAAAGTTATACATGCTCATGGAGCTTCTACAGGTGGAATGAGTTCTTTTTCATATGCTTGTTTAGTGAATAGCGAGTATTACTATCTTAAACAATATCTTAATTGTAATAGGATTCAATGCAAATTAATGTATTATATTAGAACGTTAGTCTATCTATTAAAGTGTGTCAATAATCAAGAATACAGGAAAAATATCAAGCATTATTTTAATACTACTCAAAAAATTTAAAAACAGATATTTATGGAGAAATTTTAAGACCAATATATACTATTTAACGATTGATGTGAGCTCCCGCTAAACGGTATATTTTTAATTAGTAATAAATTTGAAAGGATTGATTAGCTTTATGAAGATATCTGTAGCTGGAACGGGATATGTTGGATTAGTTGCTGGCGTATGCTTTGCAGAAAAAGGGCATTATGTAACCTGTGTAGACATTGATGAAAATAAAAATAAAATTAATGAAAAATGGAATTTCACCTATTTACGAGGAACATTTAGAAGAATTAATGAAAAAAAATTATAATGCGGGACGGCTTCAATATACTACGGACTATTATAATGCATACCGTGATTCAGACGCCATATTTATTGGGGTTGGTACCCCTGAAAAGCCGGATGGCTCTGCCAATCTGTCTTATATAGCCACTGTAGCCCGACAGATTGCTGAATGTATTGAGAATGATTGCCTGATAGTAGTAAAGTCTACAGTTCCTATTGGCACTAATGATAAAGTAGAACAATTCATTAAAGACTTTTTAGTTCATAATGTAAAATTTGAGGTTGCTTCAAACCCCGAATTTTTAGCTCAAGGAACTGCTGTATACGACACACTTAATGCAGCGCGTATTGTTATTGGAACGGAAAGCCAATGGGCTGAAGAGAGGCTTAAAGAAATTTATAAAAATTTTAATTTACCGATTGTATCTGTTAACCGCCGTTCGGCTGAAATGATTAAATATGCTTCTAATGATTTCCTGGCTCTAAAAATTTCATACATAAACGAGATAGCAAACCTCTGTGAATTAGTTGGAGCTAATATTGAAGATGTTGCAAAAGGAATGGCTTATGATTCCCGGATTGGTAACTTGTTCTTAAATGCAGGAATCGGATATGGTGGCTCTTGTTTTCCGAAAGACACGAAAGCCTTAATTTATCTCGCACAAAAAATGGCTACAATTTAAGAACGATTGAGGCAGCTGTTAAAGTTAACTTAGAACAAAAAACAAAATTATTCTGGAAAGCCACTAATCGCATGATCTCCTTTAGCTGTTTAAAAATAGCCGTTTTAGGCTTGACCTTTAAACCAGGAACAGATGACCTTAGAGAAGCACCGGCATTAGATAATGTTAACTTATTGCTAGAAGCGGGAGGAAATATATTTGCTTATGATCCCGTAGGCACAGCAAACTTTAAAAAATGCTATCCTGAAGGCAGAGTTAAAAATGGTAGTATTTATTATACAGATACACCCGAAAAGGCTTTAAAGGATGCAAATATATGCTTTATTTTTACTGAGTGGAAAGAAATTAGAGAAATTCGCCCTACACAATACTATGACCTGATGCAAACCCCTTTAGTATATGATGGAAGAAATATTTATGAATTAAATGATATGAAAAACGCTAGGGTTGAGTATCATTCAATTGGACGGTAAAGGAGAATATCATCATGCAGAATCTGCTTGGATGTAAAAAAGGATATTGATAACCGGAGGGGCAGGTTTCATTGGATACCACTTGGGGAAACGGTTATTGGAAATGGGAAATGAAGTAATTGCAATAGATAATCTAAATGACTATTACGATGTAAATTTGAAATTAGAGCGTTTAACATCTCTCAAAAATTTTGATAAGTTCACGTTCCTAAAGATTGATTTAATAGATAAAAATAATATCATGGCTCTTTTTGAGCAGTATAGTCCAGATATTGTAGTAAATTTAGGTGCACAAGCTGGTGTACGTTATTCCATTACTAATCCCCAATCTTATATAGACTCAAATATAATAGGGTTTTTTAATATACTCGAAGCATGTCGTAATAGTTATGTTAAGGGTAAATATCCTGTCCAACATTTAGTATATGCTTCTTCCTCATCTGTATATGGTCTTAATAAAAAAGTTCCATACACGGTAAACGATAAAGTTGATAAACCTGTTTCCCTATATGCGGCTACCAAAAGAAGCGATGAACTAATGGCCCATGTATATTCTAACCTTTATTTTATTCCAACCACAGGACTCCGTTTTTTTACTGTATATGGACCAATGGGAAGACCAGATATGGCTTATTTTAAGTTTACTGATAAAATGGTTAGAGGAGAGCACATCCAACTTTACAATAGTGGCGATATGTACCGAGATTTTACATATATTGAGGATATTATTACAGGTATTGTAAATATACTTAATAAGCTCCCGAATAAAGATGGTGTACCCTACAAAATATATAATATTGGAAATAATAAGCCAGAATCGTTAATATATTTTGTAAATACTTTAGAAAAATGTTTGTTGAAGGAAGGGATAATCTTACAGCCAGTTACACGTGAATTCTTACCTATGCAGCCAGGGGATGTTTACCAGACTTATGCAGATATTGATAACTTAGTTCAGGATTTTAACTTTAAGCCTAGTACATCTTTAGAAACTGGCTTGGGACATTTTGTAAAATGGTATAAAGAATATTATTTAACAAAGAAGGCGTAAATCTATCAAATTTTCGCTGGATTTTTAAAAATAATCTAATTACCATTATGGAAAACTAGATCAAGACATTGAATGTTACTTACGGTACAGTAAAACAAGAGAGTTGGATGGATATGGAGGAGATTGTAATCGAAATCATGAACAGTGTTCAGGGAGTATCCCAAAGATTAGCGTAACATTACTTTCGGGTAATTAGTTGATGGTAAATTATGAAAACTAATAAAACAAAAAAGAAAGCACCGCTTTGTGGTATGATTGAATTTGCAAAATATGACCACAACAAAGGAAAGCGCTTTCTATGTATAACAGTATACTACATTTTATCGAAAATGACAGCGGGGAAACTGAAAATCTAACAGCGACCATGCTGAAAGGGGAAAAAGAGTCCCATGACCGGATGCTGGGGATAGGGGGCAGGTTGGTTGCAAAATTATATGAAAAAATAGTTGATGAGATCAAGGAAAGCCTGACACGGAAAAATGGAACATTGAACAGCGCAATGAATCAAAGGGACTGATGGATATATCCTGAAGCCGATTTGGTTTCACCGTACTGGCTACAGGGATAAGGAAGCCGGGAATTCATTTACCTCTTGGAGCAAAACCCACGTTTGGTAGGGAAGTAGATTTTTGGGTGTCCAGCTACGGCCCACTATGCGGAAATATCGGCCAGTGCCGCAAGCTCGATAGTGCCGACAAAGTTGTAAACGTGTGTGTGAAAAAAAGTTTGTAAATGCTGATCTTCTATGATAATCACTGGGCTGAAAGTTCCTTTTTGGACTTTCAGCCCTTGCTTTATATATAACAGCAGCTACCGTTGCATGTCAAGAGCAGGCGGATGTTCCGCCTGTGAAGAATAAGATAGATTGGCTTATTCCGGTAGACGGCCCTCATACATGATGCTCAGTTCTCCATATACCTGCCCCCAATTCCTGATTGGCATGGTCCATTTTTTGTAGCTTCAAACCTAGACTGGTACAAGGATTTTGGCAGTGCAGTATCGCTTGGAAACTCGCTTCTCTGACGGTTCAGCTTACGATAAGTGGCATTCAGGCTCTCTTTCGCGTTGGTCGTATAAATGACCCTTCTGACCGCTGTGGAAAATTTGAAGATCGGGGAAATGGCATCCCAGTTCTGGTTCCAGCTCCTCATGGAATTAGTATATTTTTCGCCCCATTTTTCCGTGACCCGCTCCAGGGCGTCCAGGCTTTTTCTTGCGTTGGCGCCTGATAGATTGTTTTAAGATCCGCACAGCAGGGCTTCCTGTCTTTGTCCGACACATATTTCATGGTGTTACGCACCTGATGCACGATGCAGCGTTGATATTCGGTCTTTGGATACGCTGTGGCGATTGCCTCCTGGATGCCGCTGAGTCCATCTGCGCAGAGAATCAAGATGTCTTTCACTCCCCGGTTCTTTAAGCCATTTAGTACAGACAGCCAGTATTTAGAGCTTTCGTTTTCTCCAACCTCGATGGTCAGGACTTCTTTTCGTCCATCCGGATTGATGCCAAGAATCACATAAGCCGCAAGCTTGCGGCTTACCCCATTATCACGAGCTGAGTAATGGATGGCATCGATGTAGAGTACCGGATATACCTCGGAAAGCGGGCGGTTCTTCCAGTCTTCAATCTGCGGCATGATTTTATCCGTAACATCTGAAATAAAGCCTTTCGATGCCTCAAAACCATGAATGTCCTCTCTGCTGCGATGGTGGAATAGGCAGGAATAATGGTTCTTTCGGAACACGATATGGCAGTCAGGATAAACCTTTACCCCATGTTTCCATTCACTTATCTCGTATGGCAGCGCCAGCAGGTCATGAAGGTAAGGTTTTTTCTCTAATTACGCCAGATATTGGCTGCCGTCTCTCTTTTAGAGTGGGGTTTCATTAAAAGCTTCCAGGGCCTGGCATACTGCGGATTTTAATGCACCAAACGAATGGAACTCTTCATTCCTAAGCTTTGCAATGATCGCTGTCGCGATATTACCCATTGGCCCTTCTACAGAAGCTTTTTGCTTGGGTTTTCGTACTCCAGTGGGCATGATGGCCTCCTTTATCTTAGTTTTGAACCTGATGGTTCTACTCATAAAATATCGGAAAATGGTATCATTGTCATGGATTGTTGGTACGATTGCTATGAATTAAGTTGTCAGCGAATCGGTACTGCTGCCGTGGACAGGCAGTATCAATGCGCTGATTGGTATCACGCTGTGGGCGGAATATTCAGCCTGATCTGGCGGTCCCACTGTTTTATACGGTCCCACACTGTTTGAAGCATGGATTATCTGATGACTGTATCCAGAAGGTACTGAAAAGCTATACAGAAAAATGCTGAAATGAAGGCGTCAGGATGCTGGAAGATGTCCATTTCCACATGCTAAGAAAGACCGGAGCGATGAACTTATACAAGGAAGGATGTTCCACTATCCCAGCAGATGCTTGGCCATGAAAACATCTCTACTACAACCGGGTTCTATACATGTCAATCCCTATGGCGATATACATGTCCTGCTTAACAATACGTCCTTTATTGTATACGTGGAAGTGGATGGCATCCAACGCTAAGGATATCCAGTTCAAAGAAATGAAGGATACCATCTCACAACTGAATACGACCATCCGTACCCAGAACGATCTACTTCTGTTGCTTCAGAGGATGGTGGAAGAACGCAATGCCAGGGATGACGAAAAGGATCGGAGCATTGCAAATCTGCAGGCACAGCCCGAGTATTTCAAGCAGAAACTTTTTGGCAGCTACAGCGAGAAACCAAATGAGCATCCCGGGCAGCTGAACCTGTTTTCCGATCCTGTATCCTGGGAAGAATCAGTACCGGAACTCATTGAACTGAATACTGGCAAGAGGAAACGTAAGCCCAAAGAGGGTTATGACGAAATATTTATCAATTTTCCAGTCTGCCGTATGGAGGTGGATACCCTGACCGAAGAACAAAAGCACTGTCCGGTGTGTCAGAGCCAACTAGTGCTGCTCGGTCACGAGGAGATCCGGACCGAAATCCGGTATACCCGGGCGAAACTGGAACGTGTCGTCTATATCGCGACCACATATGGCTGCCTAGTCTGCAAAGAAACGAAAGATCCGCAGTTTATTATTGGGGACACCCTGATACTTGGCAC
>BBZN01000073.1 GCA_001304855.1 Clostridia bacterium UC5.1-1D2 | reverse complement strand
CGGCCAGAGGCCCCAGGGAGGTTACCAGGGGAACCGGGACGGCCAGAGGCCGGGAGGCTATCAGGGGAACCGGGACGGTCAGAGACCTCAGGGTGGTTACGGCCAGAGACCCCAGGGCGGGTTATGGCCAGAGACCTCAGGGCGGTTATGCAGGCCGCGGAGGCGAGGATAAAGACAGAGACGCCAGGGGCAACGTGCGCGACAACCGCCGGCCCGGCGCCCGCGATTCAAAACCGTCCCTTGATTCTGCTATCCAGTCAAAGCCGGGCAGCAACCGTCAGAACAAGAATGCTCACAGAAACGACCGTTTTGACAAGAGAGATCGGATAGAGGACGGCAAGAAAGTACCGAAGACGGGCAAGGGAGCATTTATTATGCCTCAGCCAAAGAAGGAAGATGCAAAGGTGGATGAAGTTAAGACCATCACCCTTCCGGATGTGCTGACCATCAAGGAACTGGCTGAGAAGATGAAACTCCAGCCTTCCGTTATTGTAAAGAAACTGTTCTTAAAAGGACAGATTGTAACCCTGAACCAGGAAATCGACTACGAGCAGGCGGAAGAGATTGCCATGGAGTTCGAGGTTCTCTGCGAGAGGGAAATAAAAGTAGATGTGATTGCGGAACTGCTTAAGGAAGAGGAGGAGGATGAGGCTGATATGGCTGCAAGACCTCCGGTAGTATGTGTTATGGGACACGTAGACCATGGTAAAACCTCTCTTCTCGACGCGATTCGCGAGAGCAATGTAACGGCAAGAGAGGCCGGAGGCATCACGCAGCATATCGGTGCGTCCGTAATTGAGATAAATGACAGAAAAATCACCTTCCTGGATACGCCCGGACATGAGGCGTTTACAGCCATGCGTATGAGGGGAGCCCAGTCTACGGATATCGCTATCCTGGTAGTAGCGGCAGATGACGGCGTTATGCCGCAGACCGTGGAGGCGATTAACCATGCAAAGGCGGCTAATGTAGAGATTATCGTTGCCATCAACAAGATTGATAAGCCAAGCGCTAATGTTGATAAAGTTAAGCAGGAGCTGTCCGAATATGAGCTGATTCCCGAGGATTGGGGCGGCAGCACGATCTTTGTCCCTGTTTCCGCCCATACCAAGGCCGGTATAACAGAACTTCTGGAGATGGTGCTTCTGACAGCCGACGTGCTGGAGTTGAAAGCCAACCCCAACCGTAAGGAAGAGGCCTTGTGATCGAGGCGGAGCTGGATAAGGGCAAGGGCCCGGTTGCAACGGTTCTGGTGCAGAAAGGAACCCTGCGCGTGGGCGAGACAATTGCCGCAGGAGCGTGTTTCGGCAAGATCCGCGCCATGATGGACGACCGGGGCCGCCGTGTAAAAGAGGCAGGTCCTTCTACTCCTGTGGAAATTCTGGGCCTTAACGATGTGCCCAACGCAGGCGAAGTGTTTGTGGCAACTGAAAATGAAAAGGAAGCAAGAAGCTTTGCGGAAACCTTTATCTCAGAGGGCAAGACCAAGCTCATCGAGGATACCAAGGCGAAGCTGTCTCTGGATGACCTGTTCAGCCAGATTAAAGCCGGCAATGTCAAAGAGCTGCCTCTTATCATCAAGGCTGACGTGCAGGGATCTGTGGAGGCCGTTAAGCAGAGCCTGACCAAACTTTCCAATGAGGAGGTTATGGTCAAGGTAATCCACGGCGGCGTAGGCGCCATCAATGAGTCCGACGTCTCCCTGGCCTCTGCCTCCAATGCAATTATTATCGGATTTAATATCCGTCCTGATGTAATGGCTAAGTCTGTTGCAGAGAGGGAGAAAGTGGATATCCGCCTTTACAAAGTTATTTATCAGGCCATCGAAGATGTGGAGGCAGCATGAAGGGTATGCTGGATCCTGTATTTGAGGAGAAGGTAATCGGTCATGCAGTAATACGGCAGACCTTCAAGGCTTCCGGCATAGGCACCATTGCAGGTTCCTATGTGCTGGACGGCAAGTTTACAAGAGGCTGCAGCTGCCGGATCAACAGAGGCGGAGAGCAGATTTATGAGGGGCCGCTGGCGTCCTTAAAGAGATTTAAGGACGATGTGAAGGAAGTAGCCGCAGGCTATGAGTGCGGTCTTGTGTTTGAGAAGTTTAATGACCTCCAGGAGGACGACGAGATTGAGGCATACACCATGGTGGAGGTGCCAAGATAGGCTCCTGAGGTGAGAGAGGAGTTTCATGCGTAAAACAGCATAAAGAATACCAGAGTTAACATGGAAGTTCAGAGGGAATTAAGCGAGATCATCCGTCTGGGCATCAAGGACCCGAGAATCCACCCTATGACATCTGTGGTGTCGGTGGAGGTTACCCCCGATCTTAAGTACTGCAAGGCATATATCAGCGTCCTGGGCGACGAGGAGGCCGGAAAAGCCACGATACAGGGATTGAAGAGCGCGGAGGGCTATGTGCGCCGGGAACTGGCGAGAAGAATCAACCTGCGCAATACACCTGAGCTTAAGTTTATTCTGGATCAGTCCATCGAGTACGGCGTCACCATGTCAAAGCTGATTGATCAGGTTACGAAGGATCTTCACAGCCGCGGTGACCATGAGACGGAAGGCGAAGAGGAGGAGATCGAATGACAATTTTGCGGCAGATGTTAGACAGCGCAGGTTCCGTTGCCATTCTGGGACATATCCGCCCGGACGGGGACTGTCTGGGCTCAACACTGGGACTTTACAATTATCTCCAACTGAATTATCCGAATATGAAGGCTTCCGTATATCTGGAGGAGGCCGCAGATAAGTTTGTGTATCTGAAGGGCTTTGAAACGATCCGCCACGAGACAGACGAAGAGACTTACGATCTCTGCGTCTGCCTGGATTGCGGCGATCTGGAACGGCTGGGAAATTTTCCTGCTATCTGGAGCGGGCAAAAAGAGCCTCTGCCTGGATCACCATATCACCAACACCCGCTTTGCCCTGGTTAACCAGGTTGAGGAGAATGCCAGCTCCACCTGTGAAGTCCTTTTCGGACAGCTGGAGGAGGAGAAGATTGACAAATCGGTGGCTGAATGCCTGTATACGGGTATTGTACACGACACAGGCGTTTTCAAATACTCCTGCACTTCAAGAAAAACCATGGAAATCGCAGGAAAGCTGATGGAAAAGGGCATTGATTTCGGCGGGATTATTGACAACAGCTTCTACAAAAAAACATATATACAGAACCAGATTCTGGGGAGAGCCCTCCTGGAAAGCATCACTTTTTTTGAGGGCCGCTGTATTTTCAGCGCCATCCGCCGGAATGAGATGGAATTCTACGGCGTGGACAGCAAAGATCTGGACGGCATTATCGACCAGCTGCGCCTTACGGAGGGCGTGGAGGTAGCCATTTTTATTTACCAGACAGGCGCTCAGGAGTTTAAGGTAAGCATGCGTTCCCAAAAAGTGGTGGATGTAAGCAGGATCGCCGCATATTTCGGCGGCGGAGGCCACGTCAGGGCTGCGGGCTGTTCCATGAACGGAAGCATTCACGATGTGATTAACAATCTCTCGGATGAGATCGCCAGACAGCTGAAACCGGAGGCTGCTCCAGAAACGTAAAGGATATAACGGAATGTATCATGGAATTATAAATGTATATAAAGAGCCGGGCTATACCTCCCACGATGTGGTAGCCCGGCTCAGAGGAATTTTAAGACAGAAAAAAATCGGTCACACGGGGACTCTGGATCCGGCAGCGGAGGGAGTTCTTCCTGTATGCCTGGGGATGGGAACTAAACTCTGTGATATGCTTACGGACAAGACCAAGACCTATGAGGCCGTCATGCTTCTGGGGCAGGTTACGGACACTCAGGACACCACCGGCCGGATTCTTGCCGAGTCCGGGGAAGCCGTCCTGGAACTGGAACCGGAGGCAGTGGAAAAAGCCGTTACAGGTTTTCTGGGGGAATATGACCAGATACCGCCCATGTACTCCGCCCTTAAAGTAGACGGCAAAAAGCTTTGTGATCTGGCCAGGGCGGGGAAGGAAGTGGAGCGCCAGGCCAGGACGGTGCAGATCCTGGATATTTCCGTCACCAGAATGGAACTCCCCAGAGTGTGGATGACCGTGACCTGTTCCAAAGGCACCTACATACGCACTCTTTGCCATGATATAGGCGGGCGTCTGGGCTGTGGAGGAACCATGGAGCATCTCATACGCACCCGGGTGGACCGCTTTGACATAAAGGACAGCCTTACGCTGGATGAGATAGAAGCCGTGAGGGATGAAAATAAGCTGGAAGCATATATTCTTCCTGTGGAGGAGGCCTTGTGGTCCTACCCGGCCCTGGCTGTAAAGGAGGAGGCGGACGCTCTTCTTCGCAACGGCAACCCGCTTTTTAAAGCGCAGCTCAATTTTGAAATGATTCAGACAGAAGAATGGCCCGAGGAAGGCCAGAAATTCAGAATGTACAACAGTCAGGGACAATTCGCAGGGGTTTACCAGTACGGGAAGGACAAGCGCTGGTGGAAGCCGTGGAAAATGTTTCCTGCTTCCTGATGCGTATTTGGAAATCTATTTCCGCCATCTGCCGCCTTTCCATCCCGGTATAGCTGGCCGGAATACGCAGAAGAGCAGCAGGTCCCTGGAAGAAAACGAGGAAATAGCAGGATGAGGTATATAACAGACACCACAGAGTTTCAGATAGAAGAATCCACGATAGTTACATTGGGAAAATTTGATGGAAGGCACAGGGGCCACCAGAAGCTTTTGAGAACCATGAAGGAGTTCAAGGAAAAACTGGGGTATGCAACGGCCATATTTACATTCGGAAGCGCTCCGGCCGGTGTTGTAAACGGACAGAGCCTGACTGTCATCACCACCAATATGGAACGGCGGGCCAATATAGAAAAGATGGGCATTGACTATCTGGTGGAATATCCTTTTACAGAGGATACCAGGCATATGGCTCCTGAGGATTTGTGAGGAATATTCTGGCAGGCAGCATGAAGGCAAAGGTTATTGTGGTGGGCCCGGACTGCAGCTTTGGATACAAAGGCGCAGGCAGCGCCGCGCTTCTGGGAAAAATGGCAAAAGAATGCGGCTACAGCCTCTGTGTCATCGAGAAGGAAAAGGATGAAGCAAGAGATATCAGCAGCACCTATATCCGGGAGGAACTGGAAAAAGGCAATGTGGAAAAGGCCAATGCCTTTTGGGGGAGCCCTATGCCATTCACGGCGAGGTGGTTCACGGCAACCACATCGGCGCCAGTATTCTGGGATTTCCCACAGCCAACCTGCTGCCGCCGCCCATCAAGCGTCTGCCGAAAAACGGAGTCTATGTCTCCAGGGTATGCGTGGACGGTTCCTACTACAGGGGAGTCACAAACATCGGCTGCAAACCCACTGTGGAGGGAGAGTATCCCATCGGCGTGGAAACCTATATTTTCGACCTGGATCAGGATATCTATGGTAAGACCATTGAGGTTCAGCTTCTGGCCTTTGACCGCCCGGAACAGAAATTCGGCTCTCTGGAGGAGCTTAAGGCAAGGATTGAACTGGACAAAACCTTTGCCGCCGATTATTTTAAAAATCACCCTGAGATTAGACTGGGCAAAATTTGCCGCGGTTGTGACGGCCCATCTTCCTGACTGAAAAAAACCGGACAAGAAGCATCGGATGTCCATCCGATGTGAAAAGTGGCGGAAAATCAGTCTTATAAGCCTGCTTAACGCCCGTTTTGGCACTGCTTTTCCAGATGTCTGAAGGGTTATAAATTGGATAAAATTAATAGAAGAAGGACAAAAAAATGTTTACAGACCGAACAGACTATGTTATACTGAGTCGGTATGAATAAACGCCGATGCCCGGTTACCTGGTGACTCCAGCCGGCAGCCTGGTTTACGGTGAGTTCAATGAATAATAAGGAGGAAACACCATGATTTCAAAGGAAAAGAAAGCACAGATTATCGCTGAATACGGCCGCAAGCCTGGAGACACAGGTTCACCGGAGGTTCAGATCGCGATTCTTACAGAGAGAATCACGGAACTGACAGAGCACTTAAAGCAGAATCCAAAGGATCATCACTCCAGAAGAGGACTTCTGATGATGGTTGGACAGAGAAGAGGACTTCTTGACTACTTAAAGAAGACGGATCTGGAAGGATATCGTGCATTAATCGAAAAGCTTGGTATCAGAAAGTAATTCTGAAGATTAGGGTGGAGGAACAGCTCCACCCTATATTTGCTTTCAAAAATAAGTAACCAAAGGCGGACAGAGGAATTGCTCCGAGACCGCTGATGTGCCTGCAGGAGAGCCTGATTCATTATTCCAGCAGGCAGATCAGTAGTTTCGGCGTCTTCTGTCCAATGCCAAATCACATTATCTAAAGTAAAGGAGACACCAAAATGTTTAAAAGTTTCAGTATGGACCTGGCAGGTCGCAAGCTGACCGTTGAGATAGGCAGAGTGGCCGCTCAGGCAAACGGCGCAGCATTTATGCACTATGGAGATACCGTTGTTCTGGCTACGGCAACCGCATCCACAAAACCAAGGGAGGGGATTGATTTCTTCCCTCTGAGCGTAGAGTACGGGGAGAAGTTATATTCCGTAGGAAAGATTCCGGGCGGATTCAACAAGAGAGAAGGCAAGGCGTCGGAGAATGCAGTTCTCACCTGCCGTGTGATCGACCGTCCCATGCGCCCTCTGTTCCCAAAGGATTACCGCAATGACGTAACCCTGGACAATATCGTTATGTCTGTTGACCCGGACTGCAGCCCTGAGCTTACGGCAATGCTGGGGCTGCCATTGCAACCAGTATTTCGGATATCCCATTTGACGGTCCCTGTGCAACCACCCAGGTTGGTCTGGTTGACGGCCAGTTTGTTATAAACCCTACAGCAGCCCAGAAGCAGGTTTCAGATATGGCTCTGACTGTAGCGTCCACCAGGGAAAAGGTCATCATGATTGAGGCGGGGGCAAATGAGGTTCCCGAGCAGAAGATGATCGAGGCCATTTTAAGGCCCACGAAGTGAATCAGGAGATTATCAAGTTTATTGACACCATCGTAGCTGAGTGCGGCAAGGAGAAGCACACCTACGAGAGCTGTGCAATTCCTGACCAGCTGTTTTCCGCTATCAAGGAGATCGTTCCGCCTGCTGAGATGGAGGAGGCGGTCTTTACAGACGACAAGCAGACCCGTGAAGGCAATATTGCTGAGATTACGGCCCGCCTTGAGGAGGCCTTTGCAGAGAATGAGGAATGGCTGAATGTGCTGGACGAGGCTATCTACCAGTATGAGAAGAAAACCGTCCGCAAGATGATTTTAAAAGACCACAAGCGTCCTGACGGCCGTGCAATCACAGAGATCCGTCATCTGGCGGCTGAGATTGACCTTCTCCCAAGAGTACACGGTTCCGGAATGTTTACCCGCGGACAGACCCAGATCCTCAATGCCTGCACGCTGGCTCCGCTTTCAGAGTCCCAGAGAATTGACGGCCTGGATGAAAACGAGACCAGCAAGCGCTATATGCACCACTACAATTTCCCGTCCTTCTCCGTTGGCGAGACAAAGCCCAGCAGAGGACCGGGACGCCGTGAGATCGGACATGGAGCGCTGGCAGAGAGGGCCCTTATTCCTGTGCTTCCAAGCGTGGAGGAGTTCCCCTATGCAATCCGTACCGTATCGGAGACGATGGAGTCCAACGGTTCCACCTCACAGGCGAGTATCTGCGCATCCACCTGTCGCTGATGGCGGCTGGCGTGCCTATTAAGAATATGGTTGCAGGCATTTCCTGCGGACTGGTAACAGGGGACACAGATGACGATTATTTAGTGTTGACCGATATCCAGGGCCTGGAAGATTTCTTCGGAGATATGGACTTTAAGGTAGGCGGTACAAAGAACGGTATTACCGCTATCCAGATGGATATAAAGATTCACGGCCTTACACGCCCGATTATTGAGGAGGCCATTGCAAAGACCAAAGAAGCCAGAATGCACATTCTTGAAAAGGTTATGATGCCTGTTATTTCTGAGCCGAGAAAGCACCTGAGCCTTATGCGCCTAAGATTAAGCAGCTGTCTATCGATCCGCAGAAGATTGGGGATGTAGTGGGCAAACAGGGTAAGGTTATCAATAAAATTATTGAAGAAACCGGCGTTAAGATTGATATTACAGACGACGGTTCCGTAAGCATCTGCGGTACAGATGAGGCTATGATCGACAAGGCCATGGCGATTGTCACGGGTATCGTTACAGATATCGAGGCCGGCATGGTGTTTAACGGCAGGGTAGTCCGCATCATGAACTTTGGCGCATTTGTGGAACTGGCTCCCAACAAGGATGGCATGGTTCACATCTCCAAACTGGCCGACAAACGTGTGGGCAAGGTGGAAGATGTTGTCAACATTGGAGACGAGGTTACTGTAAAGGTGACGGAAGTTGACAAGATGGGAAGAATTAACCTGACGATGCGGCCAAGCGACCTGGCTGTAAAGGCAGATTAAGAAATAAAGTATTAAGAGGAGATAAGTAGATGAAGAGAATGAAAAGAAAAGCAATTGCTATCGCTGCAGGCTTGCTTGCAGTATGCTCTGTGGCTCTGACTGGATGCCAGTCCAAGCTGGCCCCGGCGGACCAAAGCGTGGGAGCTCTCTATGAGCTTTTTGTAAAGAGCAATGCCGCCCCGATGAAGGATCTCATGGGATTTGCTTCTGAGGACGATGTAAAGACTGCTTTGATAGAGGGTTCCGCAGAGGAAGACATTGTTTCTGAACTTAAGACCGCCTTTACCTCCGCAGGCATTGAAGTCAGCGATGAAGAGGCACAGGAAATGACCGCTATATTCCAGGGACTGTTTGACAAGCTGGACTATACTACTGAGATAACAGACGAAAGCAAGGACGAGGTAACGGTGCTCCTGAAAGTGAAGTCATACTCTATGACCGACATGCAGAACATTATGGTAGAGATTGTAAATGACAAGCAGGCCGGTATGGATCAGGAGACTATGATGAAGGTTCTGAGCGGAGATGAGGAAGCTGTCCAGCAGTATGAGGCAATGATGCAGGAAGTCATGAAGGAGTATATTATGAAGCTGGGCGATCTGGAGCCGGTGGATGAAATGTCGGAACTTACCATTAAGTGCCAGAGAGTTAAGATTGAAGTAAGCGGCAAGGAAAAGCTTGCCTGGATGCCTCAGGATTTAAATACGTTTTCTGAGAGCGTCAGCAACGCAGTATTTAAGTAAATCTCATCTGAGATTACAGGACAATGCCTGACAAAATCGGGCATTGTCTTTTTTGGCCTACGTTATATAATGTTCACTGTGAGCTGTTAAAAAACAGCGGCGGCACAGGCCGTCCGAAATGATAGGAGATAAGAAAAATGAGCAAAGTCAGGACAAGGTACGCGCCCAGTCCCACGGGAAGGATGCATGTGGGAAATTTGAGAACAGCATTGTATGCCTATTTGATTGCAAAGCATGAAGGGGGGATTTTCTCCTCCGTATAGAGGACACGGATCAGGAACGCTATGTGGAGGGCGCTGTGGAGATTATCTACCGGACCCTCAGGGATACAGGCTGATTCACGATGAAGGCCCCGATAAAGACGGCGGCTGCGGCCCCTATGTACAGAGCCAGCGCCAGGCGTCCGGAATTTACCTGGAGTATGCTAAAAAGCTGGTGGAAAAAGGCGAGGCCTACTACTGTTTTTGTACACCGGAACGCCTGGCTTCCCTCAAGACTTCGGTAAACGGCGAGGAAATCATGGCTTATGACAAGCACTGCCTCGGCCTTTCAAAGGAAGAAGTAGAAGCGAACCTTGCGGCAGGCGTGCCTTACGTCATCCGTCAGAACAACCCCGCTACAGGGACAACTACGTTTAAGGACGAGATTACGGAGACATCACTGTGGATAACTCCGAGCTGGACGACATGGTTCTCATCAAGTCCGACGGATATCCAACCTACAATTTTGCCAATGTGGTGGACGATCATCTTATGGGGATCACGCATGTTGTCCGGGGCAACGAGTACCTGTCATCCTCGCCAAAATACAACCGGCTCTACCAGGCGTTTGGCTGGGAGGTTCCCGTATACGTCCACTGTCCTCTTATTACAGATGAGGAGCACCACAAGCTGAGCAAGAGAAGCGGGCATTCTTCCTTTGAGGATTTGCTGGAGCAGGGCTTTATCTCTGAGGCTGTGGTAAACTACGTGGCCCTTCTTGGCTGGTCTCCTGAGGATAACCGGGAGATATTCACTCTGGAGGAAATGATCCGGGAATTTAATTACCGCCGTATGAGCAAATCCCCGGCTGTATTTGACATGACCAAGTTAAAATGGATGAACGGCGAATACATGAAGGCCATGGACTTTGAAACGTTCTATGAAATGGCGGAGCCTTACATCAAAGAGGTGATTAAGAAGCCGCTGGATCTCAGAAAGATTGCCTCCATGGTGAAAACAAGGATTGAGGTGTTTCCCGACATTGCAGGCCACATAGACTTCTTTGAGGAATTGCCTGAGTATGATAGTTCTATGTATACACACAAAAAGATGAAGACAAACCGGGAGACGTCCGTGAAGGTGCTGACAGACCTGCTCCCTGTGCTGGAAGCCCAGGAAGATTTTTCAAATGACGCACTCTACGGAGCGCTTTCAAAGTACGTGGAGGAGACGGGCGTAAAGACAGGATTTGTAATGTGGCCGGTCCGTACCGCAGTATCGGGCAGGCAGATGACGCCTGCAGGGGCAACGGAGATTATGGAAGTGCTGGGCAAAGAGGAATCTCTGGCTAGAATCCGCAAGGGAATCCGGCTGCTCCAGGCTTAAGGATAAGACTTTATGGCATTTAACGAAACACAGAAAAAAGCGATCCGGCATGGGGAAGGCCCCATGCTGGTACTGGCCGGACCCGGTTCTGGGAAGACGACAGTCATAACCAACCGGGTCCGCTATCTTACGGAGAAGTCCGGCGTGGATCCGTCCTGTATTCTGGTAATCACCTTTACCAGAGCGGCAGCCAGAGAGATGAAGGAGCGGTATGAACAGATGACTCAGGCAGGAGCGGGCAGGGTTTCCTTTGGAACCTTCCATTCTGTCTTTTTTCTGATGCTGAAACTGGCATACCGCTACCAGGCAGCCAATATCGTGAAGGAGGAACAGCGGATCCATTTTGTGAAAGAAGCGCTGGAGGGCTGCGATCTGGAGGTGGAGGACGAAGGAGAATTTATAAGCGCCGTACTAAGTGAGATCAGCATGGTAAAGGGAGAACTCTTAAACCTTGATTATTACTATGCAAAGAACTGCTCTGAAGCTGTGTTCAAAAAGCTGTATCATGGATATGAGGAGAGGCTGAGGAAGAGCGGGCTTCTGGATTTTGACGATATGCTGGTCATGTGCTACGAGCTTTTAAAGGAAAGGGAAGATATTCTGGCCGCATGGCAGAACAAATACCGGTACATACTTATAGATGAGTTTCAGGACATCAACAGGATTCAGTATGAGATTGTGAAAATGCTGGCCCGCCCCAGAAACAATCTTTTCATTGTAGGGGATGACGATCAGTCTATCTATCGCTTTCGCGGGGCTAAGCCGGAGATTATGCTGGGATTTGAGCGGGATTATCCGGATGCGAAAACCCTGCTTTTAGATACCAATTACCGTTCCAGCCGCCAGATAGTGGAGGCTGCAGGCCGGGTTATCAGTCATAACCGTACCAGATTTCCCAAGAAGATCCGGGCGGCCAGAGGAGACGGGAGGGATGTGATTATCAGGGAATGGCCCAGTCCCTCTGAGGAAAATCTTGCCATCGCATCGGAGCTTCGCGATTATTACGACATGGGAGTACCCTATGAAAATATGGCTGTGCTCTACCGTACCAACCTTGGCCCCAGGCTTTTGGTGGAGAAGCTGATGGAGTACAACATACCGTTCCGTATGCGGGACGCCCTGCCCAACCTCTATGACCACTGGATTGCAAGAAATGTTCTGGCTTACATAAAAGCCGCTTCCGGGGATCTGAGCCGGGCAAATATTCTCACCATCATTAACCGCCCCAAACGCTACATCAGCCGGGACGCCCTGGAGCATCAGAACGTCAGCTGGGAAGCGGTAAAATCTTTTATCAGGATAAAAACTGGATGCTGGACCGAATTGAGCAGCTGGAATATGATTTGATGATGATCAGGAATATGGCCCCTGGGGCCGCGGTAAACTATATACGCAAGGCCGTGGACTATGACGGCTATATCCGGGAGTACGCCCAGGACAGGCGTATGAAGCCGGAGGAACTGATGGAGGCGCTGGATCAGCTTCAGGAGAGCGCTTCCGGGTTTAAAACAAGTGAGGAGTGGTTCGCCCATATGGAAGCGTATAAGGAGCAGCTTCTGCGCCGGTCCCGCAGCAGGGATGAAACCGGGACGGGGGTAAGCCTTATGACCATGCACAGCGCCAAGGGCCTGGAGTACCAGGTGGTCTATATCCTGGATGCCAACGAGGGGATTTCGCCTCATCACAGGGCAGTGCTGGATCCTGATGTGGAGGAGGAGAGAAGAATGTTCTATGTAGCGATGACAAGGGCAAAAGAGCGGCTTCATCTCTACTATGTAAAGAACGTTACCACAAAAAGCAGGAAGTTTCACGATTCGTAGAGGAGGTAAGGGAATGAGCGGACTTGTCCATATATACTGTGGGGATGGAAAAGGAAAGACTACGGCGGCTGTGGGAGCGGCTGTCCGCGCTGCAGGCCGGGGAAAACGGGTTATCATTGCCAGGTTTTAAACGACGATTCAGGGGAGCTTATAAGCCTTGAGGCCATACCCCGGATTACCGTTCTGCCCAGCGACCAGAACTTTGGCTTCTCCTGGCAGATGTCCCCTGAGTCCAGGAAGGCGGCCGGATTGTATTATACGGAAAATTTCAAGATAGCGTGGAGGATGGCCCTGGGGGAGGATGAGGATACCTGGGAGGCCGGCGCTTCAGAAATACAGGCAGGCTCAGGATGCGATATGCTTGTGCTGGACGAGATTATAGGAGCCGTGGATCTGGGGTTTGTGGAGGAAGAAGACCTTCTGGCGGCTCTGAAAAACGGCCGGACACACTGGAAGTGATTCTCACCGGCAGAAATCCATCCAAAGCCCTGTGTTCCCAGGCGGATTATATCACTGAGATGAAGATGCACAAGCACCCATATACCAAGGGCGTATCTGCCAGGGAGGGGATTGAATACTGACCGCCAAATGTCCTTGCTTTTTTTCTGTTAGTCTGCTACAGTGTAAATGCAGAAACAACAATCTGAATCAATCTATTGAGAGAGGAATCACACTATGGCAGACGAGAAGAATTTGAACGAAGAAGAGCAGGAGATGACGGTAACCCTTACTCTGGACGATGATACGGAGATGGAATGCGTGGTCCTGACTATTTTCCAGGCAGGAGAGCGGGATTATATTGCACTTCTTCCGGTAGAGGGCGCCGATTCCGAGGAGGGAGAAGTTTTCCTGTACCGTTATACCGAGACAGCTGACGGAGAGCCGTCTCTGGATAATATCGAGGATGACGACGAGTACGAGCTGGTGGCAGATGCCTTTGATGAACTCTTGGATGCACAGGAGTTTGATGAGCTTGTGGGTGAAGACGAGCTGGACGAAGATTAAGAGAAACTTTATAAATGAACAGATGGGAGGGCCGGCGCTTTTGAGCGCCGGTTTTTTTGAACTGCGGGATTTGGCTCCTGTGAACAAAAAAATATTCCCAAAAGACACATGTGAGCCCAAAGGCGGATGGACGTCTAAACAACCGCGGGGCAGTCCGGGAGTTCCATTTGGAGGACGCTTTGCCTGTTTCATGTATTTATGAAGTCCAAGCTGTGAAACTTGTGTGAAATGATGGAAATCTTCCTGCTTTTTTGCTAAAATAAAGCCAATTAATAATACAAAACAGAACAGAAACAGTATCAGATTGAGGAGGCAGTTTCATGGATACATTAAAGATATTAGTAGTTGACGACGAAGCCAGAATGAGAAAATTAGTAAAGGATTTTCTTACAAACAAAGGATTTGCTGTTATAGAGGCCGGTGACGGGGAGGAAGCGGTGGATCTTTTCTTTGCACAGAAGGATATTTCCCTTGTGCTTCTGGATGTGATGATGCCCAAGATGGATGGCTGGGAGGTATTGAAAACCATTCGGAAATATTCCCAGGTCCCTGTGATAATGCTCACGGCCAGAAGCGAAGAGAGAGACGAACTTCAGGGATTTTCTCTGGGAGTGGACGAGTATATTTCCAAACCCTTCAGTCCAAAGATTCTGGTTGCCAGAGTGGACGCAATCCTGCGCAGGACCAACCTGTCCTCAGGAGAGAGTTTAAGCGTTGGGGGATTTGCATTGATAAGGCGGCCCATCAGGTGACGATCGATGGGAAGGAAGTGGAACTGAGCTATAAGGAATTTGAGCTTTTGAGCTACTTTGTGGAAAATCAGGGAATCGCATTGTCCAGAGAAAAGATACTGAACAATGTATGGAACTATGATTATTTTGGAGACGCCCGGACCATTGATACCCATGTAAAGAAGCTGCGCAGTAAGATGGGGGAAAAGGGCGAACTGATTAAAACCATATGGGGTATGGGATACAAATTTGAGGTGAATGAATGAAATATTCTATCCGATATCGATTCACACTGATATTCATCGGACTGATGACCCTGGTGCTTCTTGCGGTTCTGGCAGTCAACACCTGGTGCCTGGAGCCCTTCTATATTAATCAGAAGGTGAAGGTCATGGAAAGCGCTTATGACCTGGTGGATGCAGCCGTCATGGAACAGATGGGGCAGGGCGGGAGAATCGTGGATTTGCTGGAAGCGGCAGTGGAAGCACAGCGGAAACAGGATGCAGCCATGGACTGGGGAAGAAAGAGCTGGCAGAGAAATGGAGAGCTTAAAATACCGGAAACTGAAGTGGAGGAATCGACGGAGAACTCCGAAGAGCTCAGTGAAGCTATGCTAATGCTTTACAAAATCAGGGAATTGGGCGAAAAAACAATGCAGCCATCGTTATGATTGACAGCAGCACAGGCAAAGCCTTTCTTTCAGCAGGCAGAGAGAGCGAATGGCTGGCTTTAAAAGTCCAGCGCTACATTCTGGGGCAGAATAAAAACGGCAGCGAGACGGTAGCCCAGCACGAAAACTATACCATAGAAAAGACTTACGATCCCAGAAGCAATGCTCTAAATCTGGAGAGCTGGGGCTTTTTTCCGACAACAGCACGATGTTCATTCTGTCCATCCCTCTTGCCGGTATCAGGGACAGCGTCCGGCTGTCCAATATGTTCCTCACTTATGTGGGGATTGTGGTGCTGATTATAGGAAGCCTGCTTATGTACGCAACCACACGGAAGATAACATCGCCCATACTGGCTCTGTCAGCCTTGTCTGAAAAAATGTCCCATCTGGATTTTGAGGCAAAATATGAGGGAAAGGCGGAAGACGAGATAGGCGTCCTGGGGCGGAGCATGAATACCTTGTCGGATAAGCTGAAGGACACAATCGGGGAGCTGAAAACCGCCAACAATGAGCTTCAGAGAGACATAGAAGAAAAGATACGTATTGATGAAACCAGAAAGGATTTTATTGCCAATGTTTCCCATGAGCTGAAAACGCCCATTGCGCTGATCCAGGGGTATGCGGAAGGGCTCACCGAAGGTATGGCTGAGGACGCGGACAGCAGAGACTACTACTGCGAGGTTATCATGGATGAGGCCAATAAAATGAATACAATGGTAAAACAGCTGTTAAACCTTACTGCACTGGAGTTTGGCAACGATATGCCGGTCATGGAAGCGTTTAATATCACGGGCCTGATTCAGGGAATTCTTACATCTGCAGGTATTTGCTGCAGCAAAAGGAGGCTGAGGCAGTATTCCTTCAAAAAGAACCGGTGTGGGTCTGGGCCGATGAATTTAAAATAGAAGAAGTGATCACCAACTATCTGAACAACGCTATGAATCATCTGGAAGGAGAGAGAAGAATCGAGATTCGTCTGGAGCAGGTGGAAGGGGAGGTAAAGGTGACGGTATTCAATACAGGACAACCTATTCCGGAAGAGGATCTGGGGAATCTCTGGACCAAATTTTACAAGGTGGATAAAGCCAGGACCAGATCCTACGGAGGAAGCGGCATCGGTTTGTCGATTGTGAAGGCTATTATGGACTCCCACAATAAAACCTGCGGCGTTAAAAATGTTGAAGGGGGGTGGGAATTCTGGTTTACCCTGGACAGCAGCATGTAGGCCGCGTATTGTCAGGAAGATTTGGGTTAACTGCCCATGGCAGAAAAGACTGTTTGAACACGTTCTGATGAAGGGGCAAAATTCTTTGAAG
>BBZN01000072.1 GCA_001304855.1 Clostridia bacterium UC5.1-1D2 | reverse complement strand
AGGGATAGAGTTCACTGGATTGAGGCCTGGTGAAAAGCTGTATGAGGAGATATTGATGAGTGAGGAAGGGCTGCAGGATACGCCGAATAAGATGATACATATTGGGAGGCCTATTGAGTTTGATGACAGGCAATTTGAAGAGCAGCTACAACGGCTGAATGAAATTGCAACTTGGATTTAGATGAAGGGATAATTCGGAACGAAGTCAGGAAAATTGTTCGTACTTATCAATTCATAAATCATATGAAGTGATGCGCGAACAAAAAAGTAAAGAGGAACTAAAAAATGACAGGAACAAAACGAATATATCTATCTTCTCCAACGTTAAATGGGAAAGAGATAGGCTATATAGAGGAGGCCTTTCGAGAGAATTGGATCGCACCTTTAGGTAAAAATGTGGATGAATTTGAAAAAGAACTGGCGGCCTACGTCGGAATTAACTATGCTGCTGCTCTATGCGCAGGAACCGCTGCCTTGCATCTAGCTGTCAAACTGGCAGGGGTGACTCCTGGGGATATTGTATTTTCCTCTTCCCTCACCTTTGCCGCTACCTGCAATCCAATTCTCTATGAAAAAGCGAAGCCGGTATTTATTGATGCGGAACCGGATACTTGGAACATGTCTCCAGAAGCGTTACATGAGGCCTTTCAGAAGTATCCACAGGCTAAAGCGGTCATTGTGGCGAATCTATACGGAACCCCGGCTAAGCTGGACGAAATCAGCCGGATTTGTGATGAATACGGAGCGGTGATGATTGAAGACGCTGCGGAATCCCTTGGATCTGTTTATAGAGGAAAACAGACTGGCATATATGGAAAGTATGGAGTTTTTTCTTTTAACGGAAACAAGATTATAACAACCTCAGGTGGAGGAATGCTGGTATCAAATGATGAAGAAGGGATAAAAAAAGCCCGTTTTTGGTCTACCCAGTCCCGCGAACCAATGCGTCACTATGAGCATAAGGAAGTGGGGTACAACTACCGAATGAGTAATATTGTGGCAGGAATCGGACGAGGTCAGCTTCAGAGTCTGGAAGAATATAAAAGAAAGAAGCAGAAAATCTATAATAGTTACTGTAAGGCATTTGAAAAAATAGAAGAAATACGGATGAATCCGCTGAATCCTGGGGGAGAGGCAAATAACTGGCTGTCGTGCATCACGCTGGAGAAAGGAAGCTGTATAAGGCCTGAGGACGTGATGGAGAAGCTGGAAAGTGAAAATATAGAAAGCCGTCCTATTTGGAAGCCCATGAATCTGCAGCCACTGTATAGAGAGTGCGATTTTATCCAGGTTGAAAGCCGGAATGGAGTTTCTGTAGGGGAAGATATTTTTAACCGGGGGCTGTGCCTGCCCAGCGATATTAAGAATACGGAAGATGATATGGAACGGATAGAGGAAATCATTCAGGAAATGTTTTAGCAGAAAGGTGATGCAGATGTATGCCAGATACATAAAGCGAATACTGGATGCAGTATGCGCGGTGGCGGCGCTGCTGTTGCTGTCTCCAGTAATGGTTGTGACTATGCTGATGGTGAGAAAAAGCTGGGGAGTCCAGTGTTCTTTAGCCAAAAGCGTCCGGGAAAGGGAGGGCAACTTTTTAAAATGTACAAATTCCGGACAATGACGGAAGAAAAAGACTTAGAAGGAAGGCTCTTGCCGGATGAGAGGCGAATGACAGAGTTCGGAAGGAGGCTGAGGAGCACGTCGCTGGACGAACTGCCGGAGCTGCTGAACATCCTAAAGGGGGACATGAGCTTTGTGGGTCCTCGGCCATTGCTGCCGGAATACATGGATCTTTATACCGAAGAGCAAAGGCGCCGCCACGACGTGAGGCCGGGACTGACGGGGCTCGCGCAGGTGAACGGCAGGAATGGGATCAGCTGGGAAGAACGGTTTATGTGGGATATCAGGTACGTGGAGCGCGTGTCGTTCAAGGGCGACTTGGGAATCATTTCCAAGACTGTCTTCAAAGTGCTGAAACGCGAAGGAATAACCTCAGGAAGCGGTTCCACAATGGAGCCTTTTACAGGAAGCGGGGAGAAGATAAATGAGTGAGAAAGATAGGGTGAGGCTGCTTTTTACAAGCGTTGGAAGGCGGGTTGAACTAATTCAGGCGTTTCGATCGGCGGCGGCGCGGTTAAACGTGGATCTTGCGATTTACGGAGTGGACAGCGCGGGAGACGCCCCCGCATTATTTTATTGCGATTTGAAAGAAACCGTGTGCCGTATATCGGACTCTGCCTACATTCCTCAGCTTCTCCAAATGTGCAGGAGGGAAAAAATTGATCTGGTTATTCCGACAATTGACACGGATTTGCTGCTGCTAGCGCGGGAGAAGGGGAAATTTGAGCGGAATGGAACGCGGGTGCTGATCAGCGACCCGGATAAAATAGCGCTTTGCCGGGACAAGAGGCTCACTCGCGCTTTTTTTGAAGGATGCGCCTTGAAGAGCCCGGCTACGACGGATGACTGGAAAAATATAACGGAGGTTTTCCCTGCTTCATAAAACCGATGAATGGCAGTTCCAGCGTCAACGCGTTCAAAATTGAGACCGTGGGAGAATTGGAGTTTTACGCAAGCCGAATTTTTGACTATATAATCCAGCCATTTATAGAAGGAACGGAATATACGGTTGACATATTCTGCGATTTTGAGGGCAGGCCGATTTATATCACCCCCAGGGAACGAATCGAAGTGAGAAGTGGGGAAGTGATTAAAAGCCGAATTATAAAAGATACGGTAATAAACACGGAATGTCGCTTGCTGGTTGATAAGTTCCATCCCATTGGTCCTCTTACAGTACAACTCATAAGAGCGGCACGAACCGGAACGGATTACTTCATTGAAATAAATCCCAGATTCGGAGGTGGAGCGCCTTTAAGTATGAAAGGCGGAGCAGATTCAGCGGAAGCTCTGCTTCGGATACTGTCAGGTGATTCAATTTGTTACCAATCCGATCAAATGGAGGAAGGAACCTTATACTGCCGATTCCATCAAAGTATCGCTATTCCCATGGCTCCCGTCAAAATTGATATTAAAGCCATTGTATTTGATTTGGATGATACCCTGTATTCTGAAAAGGAGTATGTAAAAAGTGGATTCAAAGAGATAAGCAGGAAGATTCCGGAACTTAAAGGAGCGGAGGAAGAATTATGGAGTATCTTTTTAAATGGAGAACAGGCAATTGACCGAGCTCTTGCAATAAGAAATTGCTATTCCGAAGCATTAAAAGAGCAATGTCTGGACATATATCGACTTCAAAGACCGGATATACAGTTGTATCCCGGTGTAGAAGATTTGCTAAGGAGACTGAGAAACGAGGGATATCGCCTGGGAATTATTACGGATGGTCGGCCAGAGGGCCAACGCGCCAAAATAAAAGCGCTGAATTTGGAAGAAATGGTGGATGAGATCGTCATTACAGATGAAATAGGCGGAACGTGTTTTCGCAAGCCAAGTGATATCCCTACCGCATTATGAAAGAAATGCTGGGCGTCGAGTTTTCGGAAATGGTGTACGTGGGCGACAACGCGAGCAAGGACTTTACCGCGCCCCGGAATCTGGGGATGCGCTGCATATATTTTAACAACAGGGATGGCTTATATAACAATCCGCAGGCGGTGAGCGGCAGGTACGAAATAAAAAAATAGCGGAAGCGAAAGCGGTTATAGACGCAATGAGCATGGAGATGGCATGAAATTGGCTATGGAACCGTGGTAATGGCGAAAGCGGTGATTAACACCGGAAGCCAAATCGGAAACGGAGTGATTGTAAACACAGGCGTAATTATAGAGCATCACAATCGCGTGGGGGATTTCAGCCACATCGCGGTAGGCGGAAGCCTGGGTGGAGACGTGAGCGTGGGAAAGAACGTATGGGTGGGAATGGGAGCAATTATAAGGAATGGGCTATCGCTAAAAGCCGGGGCGGTAATTGGAGCCGGGGCGGTTGTGGTAAAAGACATAACAAAAGAGGGAACTTATGTAGGGATACCTGCCAGCTTGTTGAACCCGCATTTAAACCATGCGTAAAACATGGGATTTTTATTGAGGAATCTGTTTGATGCAAAATACTAATGAATGGTGGAAATATGAACAAAAAGATTGCTGTTTTAGGAAGTCAAACTTAATAGATCCATCAGCTATAACATCAGATGACTTGAAAATGGGGAAGGGAAATATTATATGTGCAGGCTGTGTACCCACAGTTAATATAGCGTTCCAAACCTTCAATATAATTAATCCTGGATGTACAGTTGGCCATGATACTGTTTTTAAGAATCTAATCACTGTTTATCCGGAAGCTAATATAGCCGGCAACATAACTATTGGAGGCCAATCCGAACTGGGAACCGGCTGTCAAATCATACAAGGAATAACCATTAGCTCTGACACCATAGTTGGTGCAGGAGCTGTTGTAATTCGTGATTTACCAGGAAAATGTACGGTTGTGGGAAATCAAGCCAGGGTAATAAAAAGATGGTAAATATTAATATACCTGTTCATAGGCATAAATAATATTCGTCTCAGATACATTTTTTCAAAAATACAACAAAAGGTAAGACAATGACTAGAGGAAAAAAAATACTAAAATTGATAAGACAAATCTGTAGTGTTCTACTGGTAGCTTTATTAATTTCTCCTGAGACTAAGCAACTGCTAATTACAGCTGTTACCTGCACCTGGGGTGTTAGCGCTCTTTTAACCAATCGTGTAGCTTTTGTGAAAGCCATAAATACTAAAATAGTCTGGATTAATTTATGTTATCCTTTAATAATTACTTCCTACTGTATTCTTGGAAATAGTCTATTTATTACTACATAGTTTTTATCTCCCTATTCTATGGCTTTTTGCTATGTACTATTATTATTTAAAGGAAGATGTAGAAATTAAACTAACAGTTTACGTTAGTCTATTCTATATTTTACTCATAGCCGTGGTTACAATATGTGAGTTAAAATCAGAGCCTCAATTATCTAGATTGCTGGCAAGCTCAAATCCTGTTATAGAAAGCAATTATATCCCAACATTGACTGCAGGATATGCTCATATTTATTCATCTGTAATATTAAGCATGGCATTTACAGCTGTTATATTTACTCTACAAAAAATAATATATTTACTTTTTTTATATTCCTAGTTGAAATTTTCACATGTTTACTTATATTTAAGGCAGGATACACAATGGCTTTACTTTTAGCCATTTTTTTCACAGCTCTTATTATATTTTATAAATGTTACCCTAAAAGGATACGTTTTGTTGTCGTACTGGGATTGATAATACTTTTACCTTTCTTATTTTGGGGTGTTGGAAAATATCTTTTATGGGGAAGCCAATTTATAAACAACAGCTATACTGAAAAGCGTTTAATTGAGCTTGCCAACTTATTACATGGAAACGGAATTAAAGAAAACGGAAGTGTAATGGGCAGAATATCACTTTATCTTCAATCTCTAAAAACATTTATAAATCATCCTTTATTAGGTGTAGGTAATTCAAACTTATATAGAATGATTTTATACGGTGGGCATTCCACATTTTTGGATAAACTAGCTTGCTTCGGTATAATTGGCGGAGGAGCCTATATTTTAACTTTTATATATAATATGTGTCACGTCTATAGAACCTTAGACCGGAGTGGAAAAAAACTATTTATATATATGCATAGTATATATTATTATTTCAACCATTAATGTAACAGATATAACAAGTATTTCCGTTGTATTATTTGTATTAATTCCATACATATTCATAATAGCTTCATTTAAGAAAGGTTCAGTATGAATATATTAGTTATCAATAATTCTTATCCAAGTTCTTATTATCCAAGTGCATATTGTTTTGTCCATGAACAATGCAAGCTCCTGCAGAAAAATGGTCATGCTGTAGTTGTGATGGACGTTGATTTACGCTCTATAAAATGGAAAAGAAAACTCGGATACTATGTTGACGAATTTGACGGCTTAAAGGTCTATCGTCTTGCCGTTCCACTTTTTACAAGAGCTCCTATGCCTATTGCGGTTTTAAATTATCTATCTGCACTTTTGGGAAACTTTATATTTAAAAAAATAAGTGCAGACGGCTTTTCTCCTGATATAATCCATGCTCATTTTGCAGTAGGAAGTGGCGCTATCGCTTTGGCTTTAAAGAATAAATACAGCATTCCCTATGCTATAACAGAGCACTCCTCATTGATACACACACAAGTACCCAAGATAGTAAAAGGAAGTCTTAAATGTTATTACAATGCGGATATTGTTATAGCCGTCAGTAAATGTCTGAAACGTTCCATCATCCAATGTGGTATTGAAAAAGATGTATGCATTATACCTAATATAATTAGAGCGGAACGATTCTATATTAATAAAATGCTTACTAAATACAATAAATTCACTTTTTTGACCATTGGTCGTCTCATTCCATCAAAAGGAATAGGCCGGTTATTAGAAGCCTTTGGGAAGATGTCACAAAAATTCAGCAATATACAATTAATAATTGCAGGTACGGGAAGTGAAAAAAAAAGGTTGAATTCTCAAGCTATAAAATTAGGAATCGCGGAAAAAGTGATTTTTTCTGGGATGATACCCCACTCAGAACTTGTAAATCTGTATAACCAATGCCATTGTTTTGTCCTGCCATCAGAACATGAAACATTTGGCATGGTTTATGTGGAAGCCTTAGCTTGTGGCCTGCCTGTAATTGCAACACGGTGTGGAGGCCCCGAAGATTTTGTTAATACATGTAATGGAATTCTGATCGACGATGCAAATGGGGACAAGCTCTACACTGCAATGGAACAAATATATCTAAAAATTAACCAAGGATTTTATAATTCCTATAAGATTAGAGAAGAAATTATAAATAAATACAATGAACAGAGTATTTATAATCAATTAAAAAAAATTTATGAGGAGATATTAGATAAAAATGAAGATCTATCTATATGCTCATGGAGGCAGCGGTAATAAAGGTTGCGAAGCAATTGTCAGAAGTACCCTGCGTATCATGAATCAACAGAACATTGTTCTCCAAAGCTATAATGTTCAAGAAGATCTCAAAGCTGGCTTAAATAAATTGTGTCCTATTATTCCCGGTAGGCTAACTGTTAAGAGACGAGGTTTTGTAGATATAGCAGTAAAGCTCTTTAGTATTGTTTTTAGAACCCAATTTTTGAATTTTTATATTATGAACTATCCATTTCGTCGTATCAATTACAAAGGTGCTGCTGCATTTTCTATAGGTGGCGATAACTATTGTTATGATGGCGGCCTTAATCTATTGTCCCGCCATAATAAAAAGGTAAAAAAAGATGGCGGGCTATCAGTATTATGGGGATGTTCAATAGAACAGGAGCGAATAGATAATAAACTCTTGAAAGATCTTAAAAAATATGATCTAATTACCATTCGCGAAAATATTACTTTCAAGGCTTTAAAACGCTACGAATTAAAAAATATTTACTATTGTCCAGATCCTGCATTTGTGCTTCAGCCCCAAATACCCCAGATTAAAAAATGGTGTCATGTTGACAATGCTGTTGGAATTAATATAAGTCCTCATATCATTCAATATTCTTCAAACAAGAAATTGGTAATGAAAAACTTTGAAAATTTAGTTAACTGGGTTTTAAATGAAACTGATATGAATATTATCTTTCTTCCACATGTAGAAAAAACCAGGAACAATGATTTAGATATTATGAAACCATTATATGAAAAATATAGTTGTAAAAACAGAGTCTATATTATAGACGAATATATGAATTGTGAAGAAATGAAATATACAATTTCAAAGCTGAGACTCTTTATCGGCGCAAGAACTCATGCTACAATTGCTGCTTACTCCAGTTGTGTTCCTACATTAGTCATGGGGTACTCTGTTAAAGCTCTCGGAATAGCAAATGATATTTGGAATAGTGAAAAAAATTATGTTGTAGACACGCGCAATCTACAAAGTTCACATATTCTTTTAGACCTATTTAAGGATATGATTAAAAACGAAGCACAATTAAAAAATCATTTGGAACGCATAATGCCGCAATATATAGCACAAACTTGGACAGCTAAAGACCTTTTTGAAGCAATAATCAGGAAGAACAATGAAAAGAAATCAACTTAAAACCGGAATCGTATTATCATATATCACAATCCTTTTAGGCCTTTTAATATCCTTAACATATACCCCGATAATGATCCGTTTACTCGGACAAAGTGAATATGGATTGTTCAATCTGGCCAATTCTACCATAGGTTATTTGGGTATATTAGAGTTTGGCTTCAGTAGTTCCTATATCAGATTTTATTCAAGATATAAAGCAGAAAACGATACAAAGCATATAGAAAATTTAAACGGTCTTTTTATCTGTGTATACTCAACTATTGCTATTTTAACAATAATATTGGGAACGGTCTTAGTGCATAGTATTAATGGAATTTTTAAAATTTCATTATCAAAAACGAAATTCTGACTGTAAAAATACTAATGAGTCTTCTGCTCTTAAACCTGGTCTTTTCACTCTTTTCCAGCGTATTTAGCTCATACATTATGGCCAATGAACAGTTTATCTTTCAGAAAACATTACTGCTGCTTAAAACGATAATAAACCCTTTAATAGTTTTACCCGTTCTTCTCCTTGGTTTTAAATCGATCGGTTTAGTGTTGGTTACAGTATTCTTAGGGTGTGCGGTAAATGTCATCAACATAATCTTTTGTCTAAAAAATTTAGATATGAAGTTTTCCTTCCAAAACTTAGACAAAGCATTATTATATGAAATTACCGTTTTTTCATCGTTTATTTTTATAAATATGATTGTAGATCAGATAAATTGGAATGTAGATACTTTCCTGTTAGGAATTTTAAAAGGCACCTCATCAGTAGCTGTCTATAGTGTAGCCGGGCAAATCACTCTATATTATAAAACATTATCTACCTCCATTACCTCTGTATTTACTCCCAGAATACATTATCTCGCAACTGCAAATAACGACCATGAACTTACTGTACTATTCGTAAAAATAGGAAGAATTCAATTTCTATTATTAGCAATGGTATTCATAGGATTTTCTTTTTGGGGAAAACCATTTCTTGTTTTTTGGGCAGGCGGAGAATATATAGAGGCATATTATATACTAATAATATTATTAATATCATTAACTGTCCCTCTGATCCAGAATACAGGAATAGAAATACAAAAAGCAAAAAACAAGCATCGCTTTCGTTCTCTGCTATATCTTTTTATAGCAGTACTCAATGTTTGTATCAGTATTCCATTGTGCAGAATACTGGGAGGTGTAGGGTGTGCAGTAGGAACCGCAATATCTTTGATTTTAGGAAACGGCATTATCATAAACATATACTACTACAAAAAATAGGAATCGATATAATACTATTCTGGAAACAAATATTAGGAATAATTCCAATTCTGATTATCCCCACTGTTTATGGCTATCTTGTACAACGTCTCTGTAATCTGTACAATATTTTTATTTTCCTAATATCGGGAATGGGATTTGTAATTATATATACTGCAACAGCGTGGTTTTTGGGAATGAATGGCTATGAAAAGAATCTGATTAGAAGACCATTCACCACAATTATAGCAAAATTAAAGGAAGGTAAATTACTCAAGTGAACATCAGTAAAAAAGACTGTACCGGATGTACGGCATGCGTTAATGTATGTCCACAGAAATGCATAAATATGACTAAAGACCGTGAAGGCTTTACCTATCCCAAAATAGATAAAGAAAAATGTGTGTATTGCAATTTATGCGAGCATGTTTGTCCCATTATAAATAAACCGGTTCTTAAAAGACATCCCATTATCTACGCTGCCATAAATTCTAATAACTTGATAAGAGAAAACAGTTCCTCTGGAGGTGTGTTTTATTTACTAGCAAACGTTGTATTAAACAATGGCGGTGTTGTATTTGGAGCCGCTTTTTCACCGGACTTTAGAGTAACACATATAAAATGTGAGCGACCTGAAGATTTATATAAATTGCAGGGTTCAAAATATGTTCAAAGTGATTTGAATCATATTTTCAGAGACGTTAAGCAAGCATTATTGCGTAAGATACCTGTCTATTTCTCCGGAACTCCATGCCAGATAGGAGGATTACAACAATATTTAGGCCGAAATTATGATGAATTGATTTGTCAGGATATAATCTGTCACGGCGTGCCATCCCCGGAAGTGTATGTAAGATACATAGAAGCCCTAAAGAAACAGTATAATGCCCAAATCGAAAAATTAGAATTTAGAAACAAAAGAAAAGGGCTGGTACAACTATCAAACTAAAATAACGTTCCAGAATGGGGGGAAATATAAAAAGCCCCATGATAAAGATGCATACATGAGGTTATATTTGAAAGATATTATATTACGTCCCAGCTGTTATGATTGCAAATTTAAAGGAAGAGAGAGGCACAGCGATATTACCTTAGCAGATTTTTGGGGAATTACAAAAATAGCTCCTGATATGTTCGATGATAAAGGAACTTCTCTGATTCTGATTTCAAGCAGCAAAGGGCAGAAAATTTTTAATTCTATTCAAAAAAAATGCCGGGTCAAATTAATTAAAAAAGATATTTTTTCAGAAGGATACAATACAGCATTGTTGCAGTCTGCCGCTATTCCCAAGGAGCGTAATATATTTTTCAGCAATTCGAGAGCGAAGAAATTCTAAGTCTGTCTAAACGCCTCACAGCTGAATCATTTAAAACCACAGTGAAAAAAGAGCTTATTGGAAAGCTGGTACAGATAAAAAGAGCGATATTATTGCGAAAAGGAGTTGGCTTAAAATGAAAGAAATATTGTTGCAAAAGATTAAAAA
Source organism: Clostridia bacterium UC5.1-1D2 (assembly GCA_001304855.1). Classification (GTDB taxonomy): domain Bacteria; phylum Bacillota; class Clostridia; order Lachnospirales; family Lachnospiraceae; genus Enterocloster. The sequence continues at coordinate 6,175 of BBZN01000072.1, read as the reverse complement.
CAGGGATATCTGTGTAGGGGTGGTGGGCTTAGGTTATGTAGGCCTGCCTTTGGCAGTAGAAATTGCAAAAAACCAATTTAAAACACTCGGTTTTGATATCAATAAAGAAAAGGTATCGTTAATAAACGCGGGAATTAATTATATTCAGGATGTTCAAAATGAAACACTGGCTGAGGTAGTCGACAAAAAATTCCTGTATGCCACCACAGATTTTAGCTGCCTGAAATCGTGTAATTTTATTATTATCTGTGTCCCTACCCCGTTAGATAAGCATCAGCAACCCGATATAAGCTATATACGTTCCTCAGTCGAAGTGATTTCACAGTATCTGGAAAAGAACACCGTAGTTGTGCTCGAATCTACAACCTATCCGGGAACAACCGAAGACCTTGTCAAATCTATCCTGGAAGAAAAATCCGGCTTAAAATGCGAAACAGATTTTTATCTTGGATTTTCACCAGAAAGAGTCGACCCTGGTAATAAAACTTATAAAACACATAACACGCCAAAAGTAGTTGGAGGGATCGGGAAAGACGCAAACTTCATAATAGCAGAGATGTATCGTGAAGTTTTAGACAGCGAAATTTTTGAGGTCTCATCTCCTGCCGTTGCTGAAATGGAGAAAATCTTAGAAAACACCTACCGTAATGTTAATATTGGACTGATAAATGAAATGGCTATGCTTTGTAACGAAATGGGTATCAGCATTTGGGAAGTAATAGATGCCGCAAAAACAAAGCCTTATGGATTCCATGCCTTTTATCCAGGTCCTGGCCTGGGAGGGCATTGTATTCCACTGGATCCATGCTATCTGTCTTGGAAAGCCCGGGAATATGGCTTTCATACAACAATGATAGAAAACTCCATGATGATAAACGACAGGATGCCTGAATACTGTATTGAAAGGGCCTCTAAACTATTAAATTCCTTTGGAAAGTCATTAAATGGCTCCAAAGTATTGATTCTGGGTATTTCTTATAAGGAAGATGTCGCGGATTACAGGGAAAGTCCAGCCATAAAAGTAATTCAGGCTTTAATACGTGAAAAAGCGCTTGTCAATTTTTATGACCCCTATGTACCGGAATATATCAATGGTGAAGTTGTGATGGAAGGACTAACAGAAATAACGCCACAAATCACCGCCTCCTACGACTTAGTTATCATCACTACGGCCCATACCAACATAGACTATTGCATGATACAAGAAAATGCCAACTTAATTTTTGATACGAGGAATGTAATGAAAAATATTGTGAAACGCGACAATATTGAAGTACTTTAAACTAGATTTCTATTCTTTGAAGGGAAGGACTTATGAATCAGCGCAATCGTTTAAAATTATTCCTTACTATATTTTTGGCAGGCTTTATAACCCATTTTTATATGTTATCCAATAAATTTTACAATGGGGATGATGTATTCCGTGTTGGAAAAGCATCTGTCAGCTTTTTACACGTTGGCAGATGGTTTACCGGATTTCTGGGCGGCTTGAGCGGAGCTTATAGTATGCCTGCTGTAATCGGCATATTTTCTTTAATCTATATGTCTATAACTGCTCTGCTATTATGTTCTATATTAAGCATCAAACACAGTTTATGGAAGATAGCTGTCGGATTTATTCTGGTTACATTCCCTATTGCTGCCAGCAACTTTTCATATATGTTCTTGGCAGACACCTATTTCGCAGCAATCATGCTTTCTGCCATGGGTGTATTTCTTTTAAGAGTCCAAAACAGAAAGTTTTTAAACTATGGACTTGCTATAGCCTGTTTTACACTGTCTTTAGGTGTATATCAGGCATATATTTGTTTTGCTTTTGGTCTGCTGATTCTATGTATGCTGTCAGATTCGGTAGATTCGATAAAATACGATACTGATGGAAGACTGCTGATTCGGGAAGGGGCAATTTATATTGCCGTTATTATAGCCAGCTTTGTATTCTATTGGATCTGCCTGAAGTTATCTTTGTATTTTAACCATATCGGAATTTCCGCCTATCAAAATATGGATAAGATAGGTCAAAAACGGTATGCTGCCCTATCTTATTGGATTAGTTAATACATACAAAGTAGGATTGACTGAATTTATATTTGACAGACTTTTTAATGGTACAAGAAAATGGCTCATTTTAGTTCATCTTCTTATGCTGTTTATTTCTGGAATCTATGGTGCAAGCTTTATTAAAAAGGCATGGTCTCAACGATGTCAAAAATGCAACTTTAGAATAAACCTGGCTATATATTTGGCTTGTGTTGTCCTGCTGCCTGCAGCAATAGAAAGCATATATTTTATTGCTGCAGAAGCGATGGATTTTCATATCCTGATTAAATATGCCAGAGTTTTATGGTATATCGGTTTCTGCAAGCTGGCTGACACAGTCGTGGATGTTAAAAACTTAAAAAAGTTCAAATATGCGGCAAGCATTATCTGCTGTGTTGTCGTAATTCTTCAAAATTATTTACTTTGTAACATTGCTTATTACAGAATGCAAATAGCTTATAGCAATATAACTGCCATTCTTACACGTATGGCTATGAGAATTGAAGAAATTCCCGGTTATTCTGCGGATTCGTTGGTGTGGATAACAGAGAATACGAATCCATCAAATCCGGTTTTAACCAGCGTATTAGTAAATGGTTTTGAAGAAACAGAAAATATGACTGGCGTTATGACAGAGAATTTATTGCATCGCAAGGACAGAATTGAAGTTATAATGAAAGATTATATTCATTTGTCTTTTAAACGGCCTACTTCTCAGCAAATACGTGAAATAAAGCTCTCTGACGAATATAAATACATGAAAAGTTATCCTGCTCCCGAATCCATACAATGGATAAATGGAGTTCTGGTTGTCAAACTGGACATGAATTAAAAACTATAGAAAGTAAAACAGAGTAAAACCATATGAAGAAACGACTGTTTTTGTTCAGCAATATTTTCCCGGAGGATAAAACTAGCGGGATAACAAAAAAAGTATTTTCCCAAATCCGAAGTTGGGAACTATTAGGATATGATGTGATGTATTATACGGGCTATACTGATAGAGGAGCCGCTGTATTTGATAAATCTGGAAATATTTTAACATTAAAACCGTATATTAGCAAATACCCATTGCTCAATCGCTTGAACCGAAACCAGCTTCTAAAATGTGTTGCCGCTGAGTTTCTAGGATTACAGGAAGATGATTATTTTGATATTTGCTATATAAGATATTTATATTTTGATTTTAATTTTATTAATCTCCTAAAAAATGCACGCAAATCTAGTAAAAAGGTGTTATTAGAAGCGCATTCCTATCCTATTTATAATAAATCCTTATTTACATACTATCCAATCTATGCTATAGACTCCATTTGGAAAGGCAAAGCAAAAAAATATGTTGACTATGTGATAGCTGTTGTGGCTGTAAATCCGTCAATTAATATATGGGGCATTAAAACTATTTGCATTGAAAATGGCGTAGATATATCTGCTATTAGTCCGCAAAATAAAATTCCTGCTGTAGATGGAGAAGTCCGCTTTATCTCAGTATCATACGAGTGGCTTGCTCATGGCTACGATCGATTTATCAAAGGTATGGCTGCTTATTATGAAAAAAAGCCACACCGGAAAATTACGCTTACCTTAATTGGAACAATCATGCCCTCAACAGAAAATCTAATTAAAAAATATGGTTTAGAGAAATATATTATATTTAGAGGAAAACAATTTGGTACAAGCCTTGATAATCTTTACAATGAGGCTGATATCGGCATTGGCGCTTTGGGAGGCTTCCGTGTTAATTTCAAGGATTGTTGTGCTTTAAAAACTAGAGAGTATATGGCTAAAGGTATCCCCTTTATATATGAAGGTGCAGAAAATAAAGGGGAAGATAGCAAATATCAATACCGTGTTCCCTCTGACGAATCCCCTATTGATATACCTGCTATTTTAAAATTTTATGATAATCTTTCAGTTGACAGCAACATGAGTAAAGAGATACGGCGACTAGCCTGTAAGCATTCGTGGGAAATACAGCTGAGCAAAATAATTGCAGCGCTTAAGGAGCCGTCTATATAAACATCAAATTTTAAAATTAATTTTATACAAGAAATTGGAGCTAACAATGAAAAAGGTCTTAATCGTTGCAAGTGTAGCATCATGATAGGACAATTTAATATAACAAATATTGAAATTCTTCAGGAGCAAGGATATGAAGTACACGTAGCCTGTAATCTTCATGACGAAAGCGTCTGGACAAAAGAACGCACGCAGTTATTATTAGATAAATTAAGTGAACTAGGTGCGATATACTGGCAGATACCATTTAGCCGAGTACCAACGGATGTATCTGCCCATTTTTTGCTTATAGGACTTTAAATGCTCTATTAAAAAAAATAGTTATTCATTTGTTCATTGCCATACTCCAATTGCTGCAGCCATTGCGAGATTATCATGCTGGTCATTAAGAATTCCGGTCATCTATACAGCACATGGATTTCAGTTTTTCAAAGGCGGCCCAAAAAAAGATTGGCTTCTTTACTTTCCTGTTGAATGGCTTTTAAGTTGGGTAACAACCATTTTAATAACAATCAATCGAGAAGATTATTCACTTTCAAAAAAAGTTCTTCATGCTAATCGAACTGAATACATACCTGGAGTTGGCCTCGATATAAAAAAGTTTTCAGAATGCTATGTTGATCGAATTGAAAAGAGAACAATGTTGGGACTTCCTGAAAATAGTATCGTTCTTCTGTCTGTAGGTGAACTATCTTCAAGAAAGAACCAGGCAGTAGTCATAAAAGCACTAAAAAGAAATAAATGACAAAAATATATACTATTTGTTAGCAGGAAAAGGAGAATTATACTCGTATTATGATAATTTAAGAAAATCACTGGGTATAGAACGTCAAGTAATACTCTTGGGATTGAGAAAAGATGTAGCCGAGTTATATAAAATTTCAGATATTTTTATACATCCAAGTATAAGAGAAGGGCTTGGCATGGCTCCATTGGAGGCCATGGCTTCAGGTTTGCCATTAATATGTTCATATATTAATGGTATTAAAGATTATGTGGTAGATGGAAAAACAGGGTATTGCATTAAAAATCCATCTGACATAAGAGAAATAAAAGAAGCGATAATAAAGATGGCCGCAGACACTACGTACAGAGCAGCCTGTGGCAGGTACAATCAAGAATGTATTAAAAAATTTGATATAGCAAAAAGCATGGATTGTATGAGAAAAATATACTTATCAATAAGGTGAAAATAAATAACATGAAGTCAGCAGGTAATCATCCGTATCTGTAAGCTTTCCACTACATGTAATGTGAATTCTTGAGAAATCTGCTTTTGGCAGCAACTATTATCATTACAGTACAATTAGTACATGTATGTTACCATGCGAAACTAAATAAAAAATGATCTCTTAACAAAATTCTAATGTTCATTAGGTATTTATTATGAAAGGAAACAAACCATGTTAAATAAAAATAATTTACCAGGAAAAACCAAATATTTATACTACATTTTAAAAATTCCGAATTACATAAGTAATATAGGGGCTATAGGAACACTACAATTTATCAAAACCGTCATAGAATATAGGTCAAAAACTTTTTCCCACTTTCAGAACAAACAGCAAAATTCTATTTTAAATCTACATTCAAAAAAATACAATGTAGACTTTAAAATCAGAAAAAATACATCTGATATAGAAGTATTTGGAAATATTGTGTTAGAAGGCTCATATGATTTTGTAATTAAAAATTTGCCTGATATAATGAATAACGCGGAATATACTGATAATCTTAACAATAAAACAACTGAAAAAGTTTGCATTGATTTAGGGGCCAATACTGGCTTATTTTCCAAAATCATTATGAGCAACGTCGCTATTGAAAAAATTATTGCTGTAGAACCTGTTGAAAGTAATTTTCATATGTTATGTGAAAACATGAAGGGAAAAGGAAACGTAATTTGCTTACAAAAAGGAATATGGAATAAAAACACATTCTTAAAAATAGTTAGCAATGGTTTTGAATATGGTTTTACAGTACAGGAAGTTAGTCAGTCTGAGGCAGATGTTGAAGCTGTTGATATGAAATCTATTATAGATTCTTTTAATATAGAAAAAATAAATTTACTAAAAGTAGATATAGAAGGAAGTGAGTACGAATTATTTGATGACAA
>BBZN01000071.1 GCA_001304855.1 Clostridia bacterium UC5.1-1D2 | reverse complement strand
CTCCGGCGCCGCCTTCCTGCCTTCCCGCGCCTCCGCTTCCGCCCGTTCCGCTTTCCCGGCTTCCCGCGCCTCCGCTTCCGCCTGTTCCGCCTTCCCGGCTTCCTGCATCTCCGCTTCCGCCTGCTGAAGAACTGTCACCGTCTCCCCCGCCCATATCCGCGCCTTTCAGCAAAAGGGGCGCGGTATGCCTGGTGATGGCGGCCACAGTCAAAGCATCCTGTCTGTCTCTGCTATCCGGTTCCCGGATCCCTTTTTCCTGAACATCCAAAAACGCTGTCTCTATATTCTTCTGGCTTTCAGAGGGAGTTCCTTTCGGGGTTTCCTTATGCTTGTGAGCTTCGGACGGGGTAGCCTTCTCCTTGTGGGCATCAGAGGGGGTGGCGGCATCTTCCTCTCCCCCGTCTCCATGATCCCATGCCACCACTTCGCCGCCGCTGAATTCGTTGCGTATAAATCTGAACCGCGGAGCCTTATCCTCACTGTGACCTGAGAAAGCATAATCTCCGATCCCCATAATGCTGCCAGGCAGTATCAGTTCCCCCTGTAATCCGCTCAGGCCGAAGAAAAGACAGGAACCGATGTAGGTAATTCCATCTTCGATCTCAAGAGCGTCTATCTCGTCGGCATATTCCTGCAACGGAGCCGTGTCCTCCGTATAATCATATGTATCACCATATCCCTTTAGCGTCAGAACCCCATTTTTCAATTCAGCCTTTACATTCTGTCCAATATCGATTACTTTTAATGTATTTTCTGTGGCGTAGGTCAATACAGATCCAACATTGGGGCTGGTCACTAGCAAACAGAGCCCAAGCCAGAATGACAGTATCTGCTGCCAATGGTATCTCCGCTTTCTTATTGTACGATTCCGGTGCCTCATGTCCATCCACATTCCTCCAAACTATACTATCAACCCTTCACCTCCGGCAATTCAAACCGTTCGTTTATTGGGATAGGATAAACAAACTGTTTAGACTGCCGGGTCAACTACCCGGAACTGCCGGATTCAATCACAATGCTATTTGCAAATTTACCGTTCTCTTTCCCCTCTAAAACCGAACCGGAATCCGATTTCAAAAGAATCAGGGAATACACTCCCTCCCCCGGTGAATGAAACGTACATATGTTGCCGGAATATTCCACTCTGTCGTCCGTGGCGCTGGGAATCACTCCATCCGGAAGGGTAATTGTTATATCCTTTTTTGAATCGGCGCAGAGCATCGTCAGCGTAGCCGCCCTGTAGCCCGGCGCATCCTCCACTGTAAACTGGTTCCCCAGTTCTCTTATAAAAACAGCTTTTAATACCTTTTTGTACGGCTTGCCAGATTCCGCCACAACGGTTACCGGTTTCAGGTTGCCTGCGGCGTCTGTTGAATCCCGGTCCGGAATAATTTGGATGACTGCAGTACCGCCGCCCTCATCGGATCCTATGGTACCACGGGCCGCACTGGATTGGCCTGATTCCACAGTTACCTTATATTCGATTGAAACAGGAGTTTTTCTTAGAGAATCAGCAAAATTATAGAGTTCCACTGAAAATTCACCGGCTAAAGGATCAATAAAATACGATGCATTTTCCGACTCTTCCTCCAAAAAATTGCTGGTGAAATAAAAATTCTGCGCTTCCAAAAGATTTCTCTTTCTGTTCTCCATTATATAACGCGCCGCAGTAAACCCCGTTAAAACCAGCAATATCCCCAATAGCGCAATTAAAAACGTGGAAGCGGCCATCCGTTTATTTCTTTTATCTTCCTTCATTCACTGCCTCCTCATTGTGTTCCCCCAGGCACAGCCTGTTTTGCATTCACAATCAGCGTAACCACGTCTATTTCGTCTGCATAGCCGGCTCCTGTATCATCAGGCGGCCAGCTGACCGTTAATGTGTATGCATGAGTGGCAGAGGCGGTGTGCGGCAGGAAGCCGCCGCCGGCTGCCACGGTTTTCCCCTCAGAAAAATGCAAGCCCCCGCTGACATCCACAAACCGGCTCCCTTCCGGCGCCTCTCCCGTTGGCGCCAGTGAAAACTTTAACGGCAGATTTCCCGTTGTTTCTACCGCAATGGAGTAATTCTGTGCAGTCTGGCTGACTTTCCCGTTTTTCGTGTTTGTTACAATTAATTCAAAGGATTCAGACCCTCCAGGCGATAGTGCGCTCACATCCACATCCATTTCCCTAATGGCGGAGTCCGCTCCCCATAATGCCACTGACGCAGTGCCTGTCCCCTCCGCCTGGGCTGTATAGCGGGCATAGGTAAATGAAAGAAAAACAAAACTGGCTGATGTAATTAAGATAAGACAGGCAATAAACCGGGATTTTGTACTATAATTTCTCATTCATCCGTTCCTCCCATCCCCCGAAGTAACCGCATCATATCTCCTCCCCATATAAATGCCGCCCACAAAAGAGCCATAACCAGCAGTCCCTCAGGTCTGCGCAGGAATAAGGCGGCAGTGCCCAGTCCCGGTATAACCGCAGTCACGCAGCCGCGTATCCTGTCCCCAGAGACTACCCCGTCATCCGGTACCTTATTAGCGTCGCCTTTCGTTATAAATCCCTGATCTGTCACCCCTTCAATGCGATGGGTAACCATTTCTCCCTCTTCTGTGAACGTGATAATATCTCCTGTCCTGTATTGCTCCTCCCGGTGAACGATAATTAAATCTCCGGCTGAAAAAGCCGGTTCCATGCTTCCGGAAAGGACAATGGCAAAGGACCATCCAAATATCTCCGGCCGCTCTCTGTGGAATACAGCCCCCGGCAGAGTCATGAATAGTACCCCCGACAGCCCGGCCGCCGCCAGTAAATATAAGCATTTCCCAAACAGTCTCAGTCTCATAAAAGGGGTTCCTCCATAGAATGCTTACTGTCCTCCCTGGGCATTGAGCGTTAAAGTGAGAATATATTCCCCGCTTTCAAGACCCGATACCGTATCTTCCCCGTCATTTCCATCTGGCGGCCATTCCCATTCCAGTCTAAAATCCGTTTCGGAACCGGCGTCTATTTCTGTCCTTAATTTCAACTCTGTCTCATAGCCTTTCAGCGTTCCATGAACGGCCTGCCCTCTCTGCCAAAGCTTCGTCCCCGCCTTTGGAGTCAGGGTAAAATCCAGCGGAAGATGGCGATCACTTCCTTCCGTCAGCGTCAAAGTTACGGCAAGAGGTTCCTGTCTTGTATTTTTCAAACGAAATTGATAATAGCCGCGGGAACCAGGCACAATTAAATCACCATCGCTGCCTTCATACCGGTTATAAAATAAATCAATATCCCTTGTCTGTGTCCAGGAAATATACGCTTCGCTGTCCTGCAGCTGTCCCAATACGTCCAACGTTCCTTTATCGGTATCTTCGGCGCTTCCGGCGCTCTCAGTACCGCCTGTCTCTCCGGGGCTCTCATCACTGCCAGTGGTTCCGGCGCTCTCACTGCTCTCATGGTTTATACTACCGTTTTGCCCCCCTCCGCTGCCTCCGCCTCCACTGTGTCCCCCTCCGCCTGACGCGGACGTTTCCGCCTGAGTTCCCCTGGGCCCGGTTTCATTCCCGGTTTCCGGGAGGGTATGTTCCTCTGACGAAGGCTGTCTTTCTAAGGAAGGGCTGCCCGGAGCTTCTGGATTTGCGTCAGTATCGCCCCCTCCGGCTGAGGTTTCCTCCTGAGGCGGCCCAGGCGGCCTTTGTCCGCCCCTTCCGCCTATGGGAACCACGTCCGTCTCAGTGACGATTACGCCTTTTTCTCCGGGAGCGCTGACAGTGCCGTCCGGCCTTTGGATTTGCCCTCCCGGCCTTATAACCGTCCCGTCCGCCAGGTTCACCGTTCCCTCCGGCGTAATCATTGCATCTCCTGCAGCCAGATTTTCACTGGGAAAGACGACGGAATCATCAGGAAGGATTACTGCCGCAGGGTCAGAGGCCCTGCTTCCCGGCAAAACAATGGTTCCATCCGGCATACAGACATTTCCGGCAGGGGTAACCACAGGCCCCTCCGATACCGAAGCCTCCCCCGACGGCGTCACGACTCTTCCGTCCGCCGTAGCATAGGTTATCCTCTCCATCTGGATATAATAAGTTTCTTCATCCAGTTCAAGAGAAAATTCCAGCATTCTCACATCCATGGAAAGCTTCACCAAATATTGGCCGGTTTCGCTTACATCGATGGAGAGGCCCTTCAATGCCGGATTCCGGTCCAGCGCCAGATTTCGCTGCGCTGCAACGGTTCCATCCTCATTCATTACAGAGAGGCGGTGCCTCCCCAAAGGTACGTTATCAAACAAAAAGGCTCCGGCGGAATCTGTCCTGGTAACCACAGGTTCACTGCGAAGCTCCATCAAACGGCCGGCCGCGGGGGCGCCGTCAGAGTAAACCACCCGTCCTGTCAAATGCAGGCTCGCAACTTCTTTTTTCTCCGCCTCCGGCGTCAGAAGTATGGTGTCAATCAGCTGTCCGCCCGGCACAGGATCCGACTTTTTCCAAGTATGTATCCCACCGCGCAGGATGTACATAAGGCCAGAATTAAAAAAAGCAGAAAAAGAGGCAGAGTTTTGTGCTCTCTTCTGTCCTCTTGGCCGCAATTTTTTTGACTCTTTCCGCTCTCAGTCATGCCTCAGCCTCCTTTATGGTTTGAGAGCCGCATCAACTCCCGGCAAATGGCAGGCGGTTCCTCCTGCTATTTGCCGGAGGCTGAATGCCTCCGGTCCAGGGCGTGTTTTAAAATTGTCTTCCGCCAGCTGCGTACAGACGGCGGGAATGGATGTTCAAACAGGCCCCAGGCCATATTTTATAACTGCTTACCTCCAACTGTATGCCCCCTGCCGGCGGAAAACAGTTTCCAGACATACGCTGAACTGTCCGGCACAGACGGACAGAAACTATGTCTACGGATTGCCGCTGATTACCTGTTTAGCTGTCATTTTCACCGTGAACTCAAGATCGGCCGCATCGGTGGCGGCAGCAGCTATCCCGGCAGTTGTGTCATTGGCATTCTGGGTGTCGCCTTCGTCACCCAGCCATCGCCAATACACCTCTTTCTTTACCTCTGCCCCGCTGCCGGCCTCTACACGGGTTGCCTCCACGTCCTTCCACTCTGTGCTAAACTGAGCATCCGTATAAAACTTAATGTTGCCTTGGCAGTCTCAGTAAGATTTGCACTATCAATGCTGATTGTATAGTCGTATGCTACCTCTGATCCGCTGCCGTCCAGGGAAATCTCAAATACGCCGGTATCTCCAGGCGCTACAGCGCCGGAACTCACCAAATCATTCTCAACCTTCGTGCCAGCAAGAGTAAGGTCGAACGTACCATTTTTTATTTCATCCGAGCCGCTTTTCATAACCACCTTCCATGCGGCAATATTGGCCTTAGCCGTACCTGCCGCCTCACTTACATACCTTGCCAACGTACTTCCCAGCATACAGGTAGTTATAAAAGTCAACGTCAGCGCCAATGCACCCAGCCTTGTTATATAATTCTTTTCATCCTCGCTTGCCATCTCCTTCCTATTTCCGGAAACCTCTATAGCCTGTATCCAGGCATGGTTCCCTCTGCCTGTGGCTTTATGCACTCCCGGCCCCAATAGGTCCGGTTGTTATCAACAGTCTTTTGCCCCGCTGTGCCCGAAGCATAGACTGGCGCATAGCTTATTCATCGGACCGGTATTTACCTGCCGGTTCCCCTCCCGGGGAGGCCTGTCCCTCCAGCTGCCGCCTCATGGCTTCCAGTTCTGCCTCCAGTTTTTCTCTCTGTTGAACATTGCGCAGCTTTTCTGCCCGGTCTGCCCTTCTTCTGAGCCAAAGCTCCCAGATAATAAATATCATAAGGGGACACAGAACAAAAAGCAGCATCTCCCGGGGTCTGCATATGAATGAAGAGATTGCCGAGGCCGCCAATCCTCCCGCCTTTCCAGATTCCCTGAACCTGGTCCGGACTTACAGGCTGCCGGTCCTCCACATTATTGGCGTCTCCCCGTGTAATATACCGCTCCTGCCCGCCGCTGTCCTGAATCACCTTTATAATCCGGTGCGTTACGGCTTTCCCTGAGATCAGATAGCAGATAACGTCGCCTTCTTTTAAGTCCGCCGTATCTGCCCTATGTAAAAAAATCAAATCCCCGGTCATAATCTCCGGTTCCATAGAGCCGGACAGGACCACTGCCGGTTTCACGCCAAAGGCCTCCGGCATCTCCCCCGGATGCATATAGTTACTTACAATCAATATGACGTTTAAAATAATGATGGGAATAAATAAAATGCACAGGACTGCTCCCAACACATCCTGTAATGATATCCTTCTCTTTTTTTCCATTCATACCTCCTTTTGTACAATGTACGCTGGGAATCGCTTTGTGCCTGATTTTTCCAGATGATTTTTTGTTGTGTGCGGCCGGCGGAAAATCAGCCCCAAAGGCAGGCGCCGGAAAGGTTCCCTGGGTACATTACATCAAAACATCAAACAACCGGGGGTTCGGCTGCAATTCCGCCTTCCGGTAAAATAGCGGCAAAGACCCGCCTTCCCGCTGAAAGAAGTATTTTTTTATCACAGAAAAATAACAAATTAGTAACTTTGTCGTATTTTATTCATTTTTTTGTAACCATTTCTATTATGCACCTAATTTGGTAAAAATGCAATAGGCGTATACCCCATAATATGTAAAACAAGCTATACTTGTGACAAGGTTTCTATTCCGCCTTTATTGTATATTGTAATTGGCCTTTCCCTTAAGCCGCTGACAATTCCATTCTTTACAACGCAAAAGGCCACATGCCGTTTAAGCAGGTGACCTTTCACTAAAAATAGTGTTGATGCAAATTCAAGTTCCAACCTTTTTTATTATCCCTCCATCTGCCTGCCCAGAAACCCGGCGGCAGTGGAAGCCAGCTTCATTTCCATATCTCCAAATTTGGCCCTCGCCTCACGGCTCATGAGAGCTACGGCTCCGATTGCGTCGCCCTCGCAGATAATAGGCGCAATCACCTGGGCCGTAACTCCCTCAATCTCCTCATCCACAAGCTGGATAAAGGTTTTCTCATCTTTGCCGGCCAGCACAGCCGTCCTCTCGTTGATGGACTGTTCCAGCTGGCGGCTGATGTTGCGCTGAAGCAGCTCCTTCTTTGCGCCTCCTGCCACTGCAATCACCTGATCCCTGTCCGTAATACAAACCAGCAGACCCGTTGACTGAGCCATGGCCTCCGCATACTGAACTGCAAAGGAGGTGAGCTCCATCATAGGCGAATATTTTTTAAGAATAATCTCTCCTTCCCTGTCGGTAAATATCTCTAAAGGCGTACCTTCCCTGAGCCTTAGGGTACGGCGGATTTCCTTCGGAATTACCACGCGCCCAAGGTCGTCAATTCTTCTTACTATTCCTGTAGCTTTCATAAACAAAATTCCTCCATTTACTGTACTATCCGTTTCTGGAAATAGTATCTGTAATATGGGGGAATTTATACCTTTCGGTTCATAGATATTTTAGCTTCATTTGAGCGTCTTAATTTTCTGAATCAGCTGCACACGGTTTTTTATACCCAGCTTCTGATAGATATTGTGGATATGTTTCCTTAACGTAGAATCGCTTATATATAAAAGGCCGCAGATCTGCATACTGTCTTTCTCTTCATAGAGAAGCTGAAGGATCTCAAATTCACGTTTTGTAAGGTTGTGCTGTTCTGAAAACTCTCCCAGGGCGCTGCGTTTGGGCTGATGCTGGTTTCTGGGAACCACATCATAGTTCAGCACATAGTACAGCTTCAGTTCAATATGAATCTTAAGCATCTCCAGCATATACAGTTCCTTTTCACTGAAGTCCTGATCCTGCTTTTTGCGCCAGATAGCAATGGCTCCCAGCGGCTGATCCCGGTGTACAAAGGTCATGTAAATAGCATAATACAGCTCCTGAGGCTCCAAAATCTCGTCATATATGGGAGAATTGGACCACTGGTTATTAGGGGTAATGTTGGAGTAGCGGAATACGCTGCTCCATGGGCTGTTTAAATAAGAAACCCAGGGAGGATTGTAATTTCCGTGTATGAACTTATCCACAAAAAACTGGTGCTTCGTGTCGGAGGGAATCGAAAGAGGACTGCTCAAACGGACGCTGCCATTTTCACGGGAAGCCTTAAAAACAAGTCCGTGGGAAAATGGAATGATGGTATATAATTGTTCAAGTATTGTCTGTGCAAAATCCTCGTAATCCTTCCGGCGGTTCATTCTGTATATAAGCTGTGAAAGCGCCTGCCATTCGTAATTCAATAAATTTTCCACCATAACTGTTACCTTCCTGTGCATAAAGATACCACAAAACTGCCATTTTGTCAAAAAAATGATACTTTTTGGGAAAATAGTCAACAAAAACTCACAAAAAATCAACGCTGCACCAATATATTTTATCAATTCCATTATATATAATAATTTTATCTGATAAATTTTTATCAAACAGACGGATATTCAATAAATTAAGGAGGTTTTGCGATGAAAGGTTTTGTTACGCCCAGAGAGGCGGCAGCTCTCATTAAAAACGGGGACACAGTAGCCTCTGCAGGCATGGCTCTTATGGGCTTGTGCGAGGATGTGATCCGCGCAGCAGAGGAACGGTTTCTGGAAACAGGAGAGCCTAACAATCTGACTCTGTTCTACGGCGCTCATCAGGGAAACAACCCCATTACGGAGTACGGCTGGGACCGCTGGGCCCACGAGGGAATGCTGAAGCGATGGAACGGCGGCTTCCTGGGGGCTTCCCCAAAAATCATGGAACTGAGCAATGCAAATAAGATCGAAGCTTACTGCTGGCCTATGGGAAATATCCTTCACATGTACCATGAGGTGGCTATCGGGCGGCCCGGCCTTATGACAAAAATCGGCCTGAAAACCTATGCGGATCCCAGGCTGGAGGGAAGCAAGGTCAACGCCCGCTCAACTGAGGATATCTGTAAGGTGGTTCAGTTTGAAGGCGAGGAGTATCTCTTCTATCCCAAACCCACCTTTAATGTGGGCGTAATCCGGGGCACCACAGTGGACACCCACGGAAACCTGACCTTTGATGAGGAGAGCATCAACAGCGAGGCCCTGTCCTTAGCCATGGCTGTCAAGCAATGCGGAGGCATTGTTATCGCACAGGCCAAGTACAAGGCCGCAGCCAATACCCTTCATCCAAGAGCTGTCCATGTGCCGGGCATCTTTATAGACTATGTGGTCGTAAACGAAGATATACATACCCACCAGCAAAATGAGGCCTCGGCCTACAATCCGGCCATGGCGGGAAATGTGAAGGCGGATCTGGCAGAATTCCCCAAACTTCCTCTCACCGAGAGCAAGATAATCGCCCGGAGGGCGGCAATGGAGCTGACGGCAGGCGACACCATCAATCTGGGCATCGGTATTCCCCAGAATATAGCTCCGTAGTCAATGAGGAAACCTGCGGAAAATATGTGACCCTCACCAGCGAATCCGGCACAGTGGGAGGCGTGGCCATCACAGGAAAGGCCTTCGGCAACTGCTGGAATCCTGAGTGTTTCCTGGACGAGGACGTACAGTTTACCTGGTACTGCGGCGGCGGTTTGGGAGCGGCCTTCCTGGGTCTGGCGGAGACAGACGTCCGCGGCAATGTGAACGTGAGCAAATTCGGCCCGAAATTTAACGGACCGGGAGGATTTATCGATATCACCCAGCCCACAAAGAAGGTTATCTTCTGCGGCGCCTTCATGGCAGGCAAGCTCCAGACAGAGGTGAAGGACGGAGCCATCCACATCGTGAATGAAGGAAAGTTTAAAAAGTTCGTGGCCCAGGTGGGCCAGGTTACATTCAGCGGGGATTACGCGGTGGAATCAGGACAGCAGGTCATGTACATCACGGAGCGCTGTGTATTTAAACTTACGGATAAGGGCCTGATGCTGACGGAAATCGCCCCCGGCATTGATCTGGATAAAGATATTCTTGCCAACATGGATTTCAAGCCCATTATCTCTCCCGACCTCAAAAAGATGGATCCGGCTATCTTCCAGGAGGAGTGGGGAGGATTGAAGGACATAATCGAAAGCAGGAACTGTTGCAATTAAACCAAAGGAGGATTTTAGTATGTCTGATATTTTAATGGAAGTTAAAGACAAGATCGCATACGTTACGTTAAACAGGGGACCTGCCAATGCATTTGTAAATTCCATGTATCTGGAGTTTGCCAATACCCTGATTGAGCTGGGCGAGCGTGAGGACGTGGCTGTGGTTGTTGTGAGAGCCAGCGGGAAGATTTTCAGCGGCGGCAATGACGTCAGCGCCTTCGATTCCTTTGATTCCAGAACCAAGGCCAACTATTCCGCAGAATGCTGCGGAATGGCGGCCGGTTCCGTGTGGAACTGTAAAAAACCCGTCATCTGCGCAGTACAGGGAGCCGCTATGGGAGCGGGCATGTGCATTGCGGCCGCCAGCGACTTTATCATTGCAGGATCGGGCGTAAAATTTGCCATACCTGAGGTGAAGCTGGGAATCCCCGCAGCAGGCGTGTTCGCAGCCCTCATAGCCCCCATGCACAAGGCAAAATGGATGGCCTTTACCGGCAATCCGGTAACTGCCGAGGAGCTGTATCAATACGGAACCGTCATGAAGGTGGTTCCCAAGGAAGAGGTGTGGGAGGAGGCCGGCAAATTTGCCCGCGAGATAGCCTCCTCCTGCTACAGGGCCGTAGGTATCTTCAAGCAGAACTTCAACCGCAACCTGGATGCAAGGCTTTACGAGAAATTCATGATTGAGCAGAACAGCTTTATGGATCACATGATGAATTCCCACGATTTCCATGAGGCCGTGGCCGCATTTATGGAAAAGCGTCCGGCAGCGTTTAACGGCAAGTAAGATGAGCCTTGCAGAGACAACCATAGGCCGGTGCCTGGAGCAGAGAGCAGGTCTCACCCCAGGTAAAAAGGGAGTCAGCGACCGCGCCTGCTGTTACAGCTGGGAGCAGGTATGGCATATCTCCAGGGCCCTAGCGGTGCGGTATCTGAAGCTGGGAATCCGCAGGGGGACTCACGCAGCCATTTGGAGCCTGAACAGCCCTCAATACCTTTTTTGCTGGCTGGCATTGGAACTAATCGGCGCTGTGCCTGTTTTGGTTAACGCTTCCTACAAGGATAAGGAACTGGCGGACGTCCTGGAGGACTCCGATGCGGAATATCTCTTCTACGGCAGCCACCAGGGCGATCTCCATTTTCAGCCTGTGCTGGATCGGCTGGATCTCAAAAGGCTGCCGAAGCTGCAGAAAAAGCTACTGCTGGAACCGGTCTGTCCGGCGCAATTTGAAAAAGGCCCGGAAAAGGAGGAGCTGGACCTGCTGCGGGAAGCCGCAGGGAAGGTCCTGCCCTCCCACACGGCCTGTATGCTTTTTACATCGGGAACCACCAGCCGTCCCAAAGGCGTGCTGCTTTCCCACAGAAGCCTTGTAAACAACTCGCTGGCCATGTCCCTGGAGATGCGCTGGAACCAGGACGACATTATGTGCATAGCAGTGCCTCTGTTTCATTGCTTCGGGATTACCGCAGGCGTCCTGTGCGGAATCCATACAGGGGCGGAATTGCATCTGCTGAGGGAATGCCGGTCCATGGAGATTATGGAACGTGTACAGAACTATAAATGCACCGTTTTAAACGGAGTGCCCACGATGTTTCTGGCCCTGGTGAGGAATCCCCGGAAAAAGGACTACTGCCTGGATTCCCTGAAAAGCGGTATTATCGCCGGCTCTGTCATAACGCCGGAAGAATACCTGGAAATCTGCAGGGAGCTCCATATGGAGAAGCTTCAGCCTTCCTATGGGCAGACAGAATCATCTCCTGCATAACCATGGCAAAATGGGAGGATGGGCTGGAGCAAAAAGCCCGGTGCGGGGGAAAGGCGATTCCGGACGTGGAAGTCTGCGCTCCCGGCTCCCAGGACAGACCGGCGGAAATTCTCACCAGAGGCTACCATGTAATGCAGGGCTACTATCACCGCAGACAGGATACGGCCATGGCAATTGACCGTGACGGATGGCTGCACACAGGAGATATGGGTTACATTGATAAAGAAGGATATCTCCATATAACAGGAAGAGTCAAGGAAATGATCATACGGGGCGGCGAAAATATATCCCCTGCGGAGATCGAACAGTGCATCGCCAGTCTGCCCCAGGCGCTCCAGGTAAAGGCAGTGGGCGTAAAAGCCAGGTCCTCCAGGAAGAGATAGGGGCGTGCATTGTTCTAAAGCCCGGTATGAAGCTTACGGCAGCCCAGGTCCGCAGTCATGTAAAGAAACATCTGGCGGACTATAAGGCGCCAAATACGTCTGTTTTCTGCCGGAATTCCCCCTGACCTCCAGCGGCAAAATATGCCTGGAGCGTTTGAGGGAGCTGGCGGCGGACAGCAGTCAAACAGAAGGAGATGGTTAGGATATGGCAGAAGCATATTTCACAGAACAGCACGAATTGATCCGGAAGTTGGCCCGTGATTTTGCGGAGAAGGAGCTGACCAGGGAAGTGCTGGGCCAGGTGGAGGAAACCGAAGAGTTTCCCCAGGAGATACTGGATAAAATGGCAAAGGCGGGCTTCTTCGGAATCAAAATTCCAAAAGAGCTGGGAGGCCAGGGGGCGGACGCCCGCTCCTATGTCCTTGTGATGGAGGAGATAGCGAGAGTGTCGGGAGTGGCCAGCATCTATGTGTCCAGCCCCAATTCCCTCTCAGGCGGTCCGCTCCTGTTGGCAGGGAATGACCGGCAGAAGGCAAAATACCTCACCCCTGTTGTGAAGGGCGAGAAAAAGCTGGCCTTCGCACTTACGGAACCGGGAGCAGGCTCCGACGCGGGCAGCGTTGCCACCGTCGCAAAGCGGGAAGGAGATCACTATATATTAAACGGCAGAAAATGCTTTATCACCATGGCCCCTCTGTCGGATTACGCGGTTATCTTTGCCAAGACAGACGTGACCAGGTGCAACAAAGGCCTTTCCGCATTTGTGGTGGATATGCACGCGCCGGGCGTGTCCTGCGGAAAGCCGGAAAACAAGATGGGAATCATCGGCTGCGCCACCTCCGATATTATTATGGACAATGCGGCCGTACCGGAGGAAGATCGGCTGGGCGAGGAGGGGGAAGCTTCAAAATCGCCATGCAGACCCTGAACACAGGCCGTCTGGGCGTAGCCGCACAGGCCATCGGAGTTGCCCAGGGATGTCTGGATGAGGCTGTAAAATATGCCAAAGAGAGGAAACAGTTTGGAAGAAGGATCGGAGATTTCCAGGCCATCAGTTTTATGATTGCAGACATGGCAACCAAGCTGGAGGCTGCAAAGCAGCTGGTTTACAAGGCCGCCTACCTTATGGATATCCGCCAGGACGCCACCCTGAACGCTTCCATGGCAAAGTACTATGCAGCCGAGGTCTGCAATGAAATCGCCCAGAAGGCGGTGCAGATACACGGGGGCTACGGTTTCATCAAGGACTATAAGATTGAGAGAATGTTCCGCGACTGCCGGGTTTTCACCATATACGAGGGTACAAGTCAGGTACAGCAGATGGTAATCGGCGGAAAGCTGCTTAAGAAGTAGGGGGTGTGTAAGATGAAAATAATAGTTTGTGTAAAACAGGTTCCTGATACAAACGAGGTGAAGATAGACCCTGTGAAGGGGACCCTGATACGTGAAGGCGTACCCAGTATTTTGAATCCCGACGACGCCAACGCCCTGGAGGCGGCCCTGGAGCTCAAGGACAGGGACCAGACCGTGAACGTGGCGGTGATAACCATGGGGCCGCCCCAGGCTTCCTACATGCTGAGGGAATGCCTTGCAATGGGCGCAGACGAGGCGTACCTTTTAAGCGACCGCGCCTTCGGCGGGGCGGACACCTGCGCCACCTCCACCACCCTGGCGGCAGGAATCAGGAAAGTGGGGAATGTGGATATCATCTTTGCAGGCCGCCAGGCAATCGACGGGGACACGGCCCAGGTGGGCCCTCAGGTAGCCCAGAGGCTGGGAGTGCCTGTTGTTACATACGTACAGGATATTCGGATAGGCGACGGCAAGGTAACAGTGCAGCGACAGATGGAGGACGGCTACGAGGTCTTAGAAGCGTCGGCTCCCTGCGTCCTCACCTGCGTAAAAGAGCTGAACGAACCCAGGTACATGTCCGTAGGCTCCATTGTGGACGCATATAAAAAAGAAATCACCGTGTGGGGCCATAAGGACGTGGATCTGGATCCCTCGGACTGCGGCCTGAACGCTTCCCCCACCCAGGTATTCCGCTCCTTCACCCCGCCTCAGAAGGGTAAGGGAGAGATGCTCTCCGGCACAATACAGGAGATGGCGGCGGCGCTGACAGGAAAATTAGCAGAAAAACACCTGATTTAAGGAGGGAAGTTTACAGTGGCAGTTAAAGTTATATTGGAGAAATGTAAGGGCTGTACGAAATGTGTCAGGAGCTGTCCCTTTACAGCCATTACCATGGAAAATAAAAAGGCGGTCATCGGAATCGCCTGTACAGGCTGCGGCCAGTGCATAGACGCCTGCCCCTTCGGAGCCATTGAAAGGGCGGAGGAGGCCCCGGGCCCGGCGGATTTGAGCGAATATCACGGCGTTTGGGTGTTTGCGGAACAGCGGGAAGGAAAGCTGATGCAGGTGGCTGTGGAGCTTCTGGGAGAGGGGAAAAAGCTGGCCTCGGTTATAGGATGTGAATTGTGCGCCGTACTCTGCGGCAGCGGTGTGGAAAATCTGGCCGGGGAGCTTTTTGAGTATGGAGCAGACAAGGTTTATTATGGGGACGCTCCTGAACTTAAGCAGTACACCACCGGCGCCTACACAAAAGCCATCTACGAGGCTATCCTTGCATATAAGCCGGAGATCGTCCTCTTGGGAGCCACCCATATCGGACGTGATTTAGGCCCCTGTCTGGCTGTAAAATGCAGCACCGGCCTGACAGCCGACTGCACCAGGCTGGAGATCGATCCTGAGACAAAGGGAATCCTGCAGACCCGCCCGGCCTTCGGCGGCAATCTGATGGCAACCATCGTGTGCCCCGGCCACAGGCCCCAGATGTCCACCGTACGCCCCGGCGTCATGGAAAAAGCAGAGCGGCAGCCCGGAAGAAGGGGAACCCTCATAAAGCTGGATGTGAAATTCCAGGAGGGAGACATCCGCACCAAGGTTCTGGAAGTGGTAAAAAGCGTCAGGGAAGCGGTGTCCCTTACAGACGCAGAGGTTATCGTGTCGGGAGGCATGGGGCTTGGCAAACCTGAGGGCTTCCAGCTTTTAAAGAAGCTGGCTGACAGGTTCGGGGGATCCGTCGCATCTTCCAGGGCTGCAGTGGACGCCGGCTGGATCGACCATGCATACCAGGTGGGGCAGACCGGAACTACGGTAAAGCCCAAGATCTACTTTGCATGCGGCATCAGCGGGGCCATCCAGCATGCGGCGGGAATGCAGAATTCGGGCCTCATCGTAGCCATCAACACCAACGAAAACGCGCCCATCTTTGACATTGCCGATATCGGCATTGTGGGCGATCTCTACAAGGTAATTCCCGCAATTATGGAAGAACTTGACAAGTATCCTGAAGCATAATATTAAATTTTGGAGGGTTAGCATATGGAAAAGGGAAAAACGGATCCCGAGAGCAGAGATTACAAATTTTCTGATATTGAACCGGATGAGCGTTTTACGCAGACATTTAAGGAGTTCTGGATAACAATGGGAGTCTTTGCTGTTTTTATGGTATTAATGATTTGGAACCTCTATATGGTAAATGGTTATGACGTCTCAAACTATACGTATGTATTCGGATTTCCGCTCTGGATTTTTCTGGAGATCTGCATCCTTATAGGCATGGTGATCGCAGTGCTTCTGGTCGTCACCTTTGTGTATAAGGATATGGACATCACACCACATGGCAAAATAAAAACGCGCGGCAGGAAATAAGCGCACAGGAGGGATAAGTTATGGAGATATCAAGCAGCACCCGTTCAACCATCGTTATCGTATTTACGCTCTATACAATCCTGCTTTTGGGATACAGCCTCTATTCCCGGAAGGCGATGAAGGAAGGAAAGGGCGATTATATCAGTAAGTTCTACACAGGAGGCCGCAGCGGCGGCGTTCTCATGACAGCCATGATGGTTTCCGCCGGCGTGGCCGGCGCCGGCGTTTTTATGGGCGTTCCGGGATTCACCTATACATACGGAGCTATCTGGATGGTATGCTGTTTCTGGTCCATGTGCTCTAACTTTATGGTGCTGGGACTCATCGGAAAGCGGGTGGGAATCGTGGCCAGGCGCACCAATTCCCAGACCTTCGTGGAACTCTTAATGCACCGCTATAACAAAAACAAGGTCGTGGGAGCCCTCTGCTGCTTCGTCGTTCTGTTCTTCCTGGGAGCCTTTGCAGTTTCCACCATCACAGGCGGAGGCCGTATCTTCCAAATCCTTACAGGACAGGATTACCGCATCGGGCTGGCAATTTTCACCGTTCTGGTTATCATTGCAGCCATCACAGGCGGTATCAAAGGCGTAGCCACAGCCATTGTAATCCAGGGTATTATCATGACCATTTCCGTCATTGTACTTTTCTTCATGGGAATCAACGGCACAGGCTTAAGCTATACCGGTACAATCCAGGCTCTCATTAAGACAAACCCCGAGTGGTTTACCCCTGTAAAGGGAGTGGGGCTGGTATTCTCCTATGCATTTCTCTGGGGAATCACCACCTTCACCCTGCCCCATGTTACCATGACGGCTCTGACCTACAAAGACACGGAAACCCTTCACAGCGCAGTGAAGGTCGGAACCGTAGTGGTTGCAATCTGGCTTTTGGGCCTCAACGGACTGTGCTTTGCCATCAAATACCTGTTCCCTGAGGGAAGCCTTGCCACTCCGGATCTGGGTATTCCCACCCTGGCTGTGACCGTTATGCCTCCATGGGCGGCGGGCCTGGTTCTGGCCGGCGTCTGCGGAGCTGTACAGTCCTCCGTAGGAGGAATGGTTGTGTCCCTGGCAGGAACCTTCGTCAGCGACCTGTATAAGAATCTTTTTAAGCCCGACATCAAACCTGAAACGCTGAAAAAGCTGAACGTGGGCAGCATTGTAGTGGTTTCCCTTATCGTGTTCCTTTTCGCCTGCAATCCTCCCCAGCTGCTGGCGTCCCTTATCACCTACGCCAGCGGAGGCATGACGGTTGCATTCTTCCACACCCTTCTCTTAGGCCTGTTCTGGAAGGGCGCCAACGAGTACGGGGCCATCTCGGGAATTATCAGCGGCATCGCCCTGTATCTGCTCATCGACTCAGGCGTCCTCCCACTCTCCTTTGGGATGAACGCTTGCATTATGGCAACCCTTCTGTCAACAATCATCATGGTGGCAGTCAGCCTTCTGACGCCCAAGACGCCTTACGGCATCATCGCCACATGGTTCGGCAAAGAGTATCCTGAAGCATAAAACTTTGGGATGGGCCTCTTAGAAAAGCAGAAATAAAGGTATATTCGGAAA
>BBZN01000070.1 GCA_001304855.1 Clostridia bacterium UC5.1-1D2 | reverse complement strand
CCCCTTTTCTCCTGCAGGGCTATATTTAATCATTTTAATTTGAGAATTCTCTTTAACTGCGACACATCTAGCAGATTCACTGTCTCGAACCTTCCTTTATAAAATACGCCCCAGTTATTGAAAACACAGGGCAGGCCCTTGGCTTTTTCCAGGGTATCCACCTGGAGGAAGGAGGCGGGAACGTTCTGTTCCACGCAAAAGCGCCTGAGGGTTTCAACGGTTTGATAGACAAAGGGACATTGCATGTCATAAAAGACGGTAAGATCTTTGGATTCAATTTCCGGGTTTTTAACATTCTCCGGGAACTTCGGTATTGTGCCGTCAAAAGAGAGAGCAAGCAAATCGTAACCATTGCCGGTGGTGTCAACTGTTTCAAAACCGAACTTCTTTGCAAAGGACTGGTCTGAAAGCCAGGCTTTTTGTTTTTGGGCTCCCAGCATGCAGACGCCGGATTTCCCTTTTGCCCTGGCGTCGGCCAGACAATACTCCATCAGTGATTTGCCGTATCCTTTTCCCTTGAAACTGCCGGAAACCCAGAGACAATACAAATAGTAGTAGTTGCCGCCGGTTATGGGAACCCAGGCCGTTTCAAGGGGAGCGTACTCAATAAAAACCGTACCCCTGGCGTCTAACTTTCGGAAGACATGGCCTTCCTTTAAACGTTCCGCCAGCCATTGACGCTTTGCCTCAACGCCTGGATGGAGCTTTTTGCTGCGAATAATACAGCATAGATGTTCAAGGGAGAGGTTTTCTTCCTTTAAGTTTATAAAATCAGTGTTCATAGGAGCCTCCATGTACATTCCAGATTTTTCAAGACAGATTCCGGCTTAATAGCCAAAATGCTTCCTCCGGGACAGGCAGAATCGTTTATGCATCTGTCTATCCGGAAGGAAGCATATCGGCAGGCGTAAGGGAACGTCTCCTTACTGCTGTGTGAACAGCGGGTCAGTAGGATCCCAGGTCTGAGTCAGCGGAATGGGCTGCTCAATGGCAGGCCGGTCAAACAGTCCCAGCTGGGAGAATTGTAAATAGTAACCGTAGTCCCTATGGGGCAGTTGTCAAATACCCACTTGGCGTCTCCTGAGAGAAGGCGCACACATCCTGCAGACTGTGCCTGGCCTAAATAGTTATAGGTCAGCGGGTCCAGAGTCATTGGATCCGGCTTGTCATAGAGGATGGAGTGAATCAGGAAGCTGCCGTATATGCGGGTTGCATACTGGGTATAGATTCCGTGTATCATTTCGCGCCACCTGTATTTGGCAGGCGTCTGGAATGTGCCGATAGGCGTGTCCGGGCCTGAGGATATCAGGAACATCTTGTAGGGAATAATATAACCGTTGGCTCCGTCCTTTGCAAAGATGGTCATGTAGTTCATCTCTTTGTTGATGCTGATAAGGAAGGGGCCTGCATTGCCCATAATGGGTTCCAGGTCGGTGTGAAGCTTTCCTGTGGCTTCGTCAAAGTAATACTTGTATCCGTTTATGTACTGCCACCCTTTGACAGGCATGTTATCAACGAAGTAGTAGCGGTCTCTGTCGTTCCAGCCCCACCCGGTGAAGGGAACTCCGGTTCCGCTGCTGTAGGCCACTGCCCCGTCTATAATCTGGATACCGTCAGGCTGCGCAGCTTCAACCGGTTTTTCCATATTATAGGCGGCGCCTTCCGTTGCCTTGCCCCAAAGGGAAATGCGGAAGCCTGTCAAATACTTTCCGGTTCCCATGGTTCCGGCAGTGCCGCTGTTCCTGGCCCAGCTGAGTTCGGTGCCGTCATTGAGGGTAGTACAGTAATAGATGTCGAAGGTGTTGCCTACAAATCCTACGAAACGAATCTGAATTGCCTCCACCAGAGCGCCGTCCTCCCACACAGTGGTGTGTCCGCCGTTGATGGCCCAGTCGCTCCAGCCGTGAGAGCCGGTGTAGGTTCTGTAGAGAATATCTCCGATAATATTGTTTAAATAAATACTGACAGAGCGGAATCCCGACTCTGCCACCACCGGAGTGTCTCCCACCACCGGGTCCGTCCATGTAGTGTCAGGACGCAGGGCCTGAATCTGTACATAAGGCGTATTAGCTATGACGGAAGCTTGATGTGCGGCCTCCTCGGCAGCAAATGACTCGGCTGCTGCGGCTTCTGCGCTTCCCTGCGCCGCGTCCTCTGCGGACAGAGATTCGTCAACTGCACCGGTTTCGGGCGTATCGGTCTGGGCTGTGCCTGCCCCTGTATCAGTCTGTTCTCCGGCAGGTGCAGCTTCGGACGCCTGGCTGGCAAAGGCCGGCCCGTAATTTGAATCATCCTGTGCAGCCATACTTACTCCGGCCTGTCCCAGAACAAGGAGTCCGGCCAGAAGGGCAGCGACAGTACGTTTCATTAACTTACACATTCGTAAAGTCCTCCTAAATATTAAAATTGATATGTTTATACGATACCATACACGACCTAACTCTACCATATTTGTGGGAAAATTTCCAGATGTGATTTACTTTTTAGTAGCTATATTGTAAAAATTGTAAAGAAAATGACAAAGTAACGTTCTTAGAATGTAAGAAATAGGTGCCATAATATGGAATGGAATACAGAAACTGCCAATATAATATATGCCTCCAATGACGGGTACGCCGGACACCTGGCCGCGTCCCTCTATTCCCTTCTGGATAATAACCGGAATATCCCATTTATGGATATATATGTGTTGTCTGTGGGTATGAACCGGGATTATCAGGAACGATTGGCCTCTGTGGCGGAGAAGTTCGGCCGCAGGCTTCATGTGCTGGAGATGGGGGATTTGAAGGAGCGCTTCCACTTTGATATCGATACAAGAGGATTTGACATCAGCGCCATGGCCAGGCTTTTCGCCCCAGAGGTCATGCCGGAACGGGTGGGACGGGCGTTGTATCTGGACTGCGATACCATAGTCTGCGGCAGCATCCGCCCGCTGTATGAGACGGATCTTGGAGCAAATCTTGTAGGTATGGTGATGGAGCCTACGGTTTATAAGGAGATGAAGGATTCCATCGGGATGGGCCCCGGGGATCCGTACTACAATTCCGGAGTCCTTCTCATGGATCTGGAGGGGTGGAGGAAGGAAGATGTGCTGGGGCAGATGCTGGCTTTTTATAAGAGCCGTCAGGGAAGGCTTTTTGCCTGTGATCAGGATACGATCAACGGGACCCTGAGAGGCAGAATCTTTACGCTGCCTGTGAAATACAATTATTTTACCAACTACAGGTATTTCCGTTACTCCACCCTTGTATCCCTGTGCGCAGCATACGGGGAGACGGGGGAGGAGGCTTACCGCATGGCGGCCAGGGCTCCTGTGATCGTCCATTATCCGGGGGACGAGCGGCCCTGGGTCAAGGGAAACCACAACCATTTCAGGCGGCTGTATGAATATTATCTGGATAAAACCCCCTGGAGAGGGACTCCCAAGCAGTCCGGAAAAGAGCTGTATATGCAGCTGTGGTGGGTATTTAACCATCTTTCCTGGCTCTGTCCGCCATTCCGGCTGTGGATCAGCCGCCGTCTGGGCATGAGGCTTATTGACAGCAGAAAAAAGGCTCCGGCGCGTGGGTCGGCAGGTGAGAGAGCCGGGCGTGGGTCGGCAGGCAAGAGAGCTTGGCGTGGGTCGGCAGGCGGGAAGGCCGGGCATTAGGCGGCAGGTGAGAGAGCCGGGCTGCAACGGCGGTTTGTAAGATAGAAAAAGTTGGAAGAGCAATATTGGGAAAAAACATGGACAAAATCAGCTGTATCATATTAAACTATAATGACTCCGACACAACGATGTCGCTGGTGGAGGAAATACGTGAATTCAGGGTTCTGGATTCTATTGTGGTGGTTGACAACCATTCCACGGACGCATCCTGGGAAAGAATGCAGGCCCTGAGAGACATACCCAGGGTACATCTGCTGCGAACCCAGTCCAACGGCGGCTATGGGGCGGGAAACCAGGAGGGCATAGATTTTGCCTGTGAGAGCCTGGAAGCGGATTACTGTATCATTGCAAACCCGGACATTCACGTGACGGAGGGGTGCATCATCCGCTTGAAGGAAGCCCTGGACGCCACAGAGAAAGGGGCCGTGGCCTCTGCCAGAGTGAAAAGTCCCCGGGGGAGGAGCTGTTTTCCTACTGGACGCTGCTTCCTCTCTGGAAAGATCTGCTGGACACAGGGCTTATTACAAGACGTCTGTTTAAACCATTTCTGAACACGCCCTCTTACCGGCTGCAGGAGGGCCCGGATGAGAATTGCCGTCTGGTGGATGCTGTGCCGGGTTCTTTTTTTATGGTGAAGCTTGGAGTGCTGACTCCGGGCGAGATAAAGGCGTTTTTTGACCGGAACCTGTTTCTTTATTGTGAGGAGAAGGTTCTGGGACAGAAGCTTAAGAAACGGGGACTGGAGACTCTGCTTGTGACAGACGAGAGCTATATCCACGCTCATTCCGTCAGCATTGACAAGCGTTACAGGAAGATAGCGGATAAGCAGAGACTGCTGCACAGAAGCAAGCTTTATTATTACAGGGAGTATCTGGGGGCGGATTCCAGGGGCTTTGGGCCGCGAAGGTTTTTCTGGCTGCAGTTCTGGCGGAGGTGTGGTTTTTGACTTCCGTATGTAAATTGCGGTGGTAAGGGGACCGGTGTGCGGCCGGTTGAGAGAAAGGATGCATTCATGAGCAGACAACAGGATAAAAGGGAGGAGATACTGGTTACCAGGTCGTCCCTTCCCTCCTATGAAGAGTATACAGAGATGATTAAACCCATATGGGACAGCGCGTGGCTGACGAATATGGGAGATTTTCATAAGCGTCTGGAGAAGGAACTGGCAGATTATATGGGTACGGACAAGCTGGTTCTTTTTGTCAACGGGCACATGGCCCTGGAGATGGCCATCCAGGCCCTGGAGCTGACGGGCGAGGTGATTACCACGCCTTTTACCTTTGCCTCCACCACCCACGCCATTGTGCGGAATAATCTGAGCCTGTGTTCTGTGATATCAATCCAGTGGATTACACCATGGATGTGGACAAGATTGAGTCCCTTATTACGGAAAAGACGTCCGCCATTATTCCTGTTCATGTATATGGAAATGTCTGTGATGTGGACAGAATTGACGCCATTGCCAGGAAGCATGGCCTTAAGGTGATCTATGACGCGGCCCACACCTTTGGAGAGCGGTATAAGGGAAAATGCGTGGGGGAATTCGGAGACGCCAGCATATTCAGCTTTCACGCCACCAAGGTGTTTAACAGTATTGAGGGCGGGGCGGTGGTCTTTCGTGAGGACTGGATGAAGCACAGGCTTAACTGCCTGAAAAATTACGGGATTGTGGATCAGGAGCATGTGGTGTGGGTGGGCGGCAATGCCAAGATGAACGAGTTTCAGGCGGCTATGGGACTGTGTAATCTGAAGCACCTGGAGGCTGAGATTGAAAAGCGCAGAAAGGTGGTAGAGCGCTATCAGGAGCGCTTAAAGGGGACTGAAGGGCTGAAGCTGCCCGCCTACAAAGAGGGGCTGACCCCCAATTACGCATATTTCCCCGTTGTTTTTGACGGATTTTCCGCAGACAGAAATCAGGTATATGACAGACTGGCGCGGCACAACATATATCCAAGAAAGTATTTCTACCCCCTGACCAATGACTTTCAATGTTTTGAGGGAAGATTTTCCTCCAAGGACACGCCGGTGGCCGCTTACATGGCGGAGCGTGTGCTGACTTTGCCCTGTTATGCGGATTTGGCCCTGGAGGATGTGGAGCGGATTTGCCATATTATAAGGAGTATGCAGGAGCGCGTATGAAAAAGGTACTGCTGGTAATCCCGGCGTTTAATGAAGAAAAGAATATTGAGAAGGTGGTGGGCCAGCTGGTGGAGGGCTTCCCCCAGCTGGACTATGTGGTCGTAAATGACGGCTCCAGAGACGGCACCGGAAAGATCTGCAGGGAGAAGGGCTACAATCTTCTGGATCTGCCTGTCAATCTGGGATTGGCGGGCTGCTTTCAGGCAGGAATGAAATACGCCTTTCAGAAAGGCTATTCCTATGCGATTCAGTTTGACGGGGACGGACAGCACAGACCGGAATACATTGAAGCGATGAAGATGAAGATGGAAGAAGGGTATGATATTGTTATAGGCTCCCGGTTTCTCACAAAGAAAAAGGACTGGTCCATACGGATGATAGGAAGCCGGATGATAGGGACTGCCATACGTGTTACCACAGGGGCCAGGGTTACGGATCCCACCTCCGGCATGCGGCTTTTCAACAGACGGATGATTGAAGAATTTGCCCTGAACCTGAATTACGGACCCGAACCGGATACAGTGTCTTTTCTTATCAAACAGGGGGCTAAAGTGGCGGAGGTTCCCGTGACCATCGATGAACGCCTGGAGGGGGAGAGCTATCTTAAGCCTTTACAGCCGTCCATTACATGACCAGAATGCTGATGTCCATACTTCTGATACAGAATTTCAGGAAGCGGCGCTAACCGTCCGTCCGGGGCCGGACTTTGGATGCCAGGGATATGACAGGTTTGGAGACAAGATGAAAAAATTAACGAAACGTTTATTGTATAATGGCGGCAACATAGAGCGACAGAACGTGGTCTGGAATATTGCGGGAAGCTTTGTCTACGCATTTGCCAGCATGATTCTGTCTTTTGTGGTCCTGAGGGTGGCAGGCGAGGATCAGGGAGGAATCTTTTCTTTTGGTTTTTCTACCCTGGGGCAGCAGATGTTTATTGTGGTCTATTTTGGGCTCAGGCCCTTTCAGATAACCGATATCACAGGTGAGTACTCCTTCGGAGATTATCTGGAGCACAGAAATATTACCTGCCTGACGGCGCTGGCGTCAGGGGCCGTGTTCCTGACTTTTATGCATGGCATTGGGCGGTACACGGCAGAGAAATCCATGATTCTGATTTTACTAGTCATATACAAGGTAATAGATGGGTATGCTGATGTATATGAGTCGGAATTCCAGCGTCAGGGAAGCCTTTATCTCACAGGCAAGTCCAATTTTTTCAGAACCATTCTGTCCATGTGCACGTTCCTGACAGTGCTGACGGCCTTTGAACATCTGCTTCTGGCCTGTGTGGCTGCAGTGGCGGCCCAGGCTCTGGGAGTAGCCCTCTTTAATCTGGATGTGATTCATGCGCTGCCGGGCGTGAGCTGGGAACAGGGTGAGAAACAGAACCGGAGGCTGTTTCACAGCGCAGGATTCCTCTTTGTGTCGGCATTTCTGGACTTTTTATGTATTTTCGGCAGCCAAGTACGCTATCGACGCCAGGATGAATGACGCCGCTTCCGGGTATTTTTAACTTGATTTTTATGCCTACCTCGGTTATTTATATGGTAGCAAACTTTGTAATCCGCCCCTATTTAACCAGGCTTTCGGCTATGTGGGGAGAGCATGATTATGAGAGTTTTAAGAGACAGCTAGTGCGCATCGGGGGAATTATCCTGGGGCTCACGGTCCTGGCAGTAGGGGCTGCGGCCCTTTTGGGACGCTTTGTGCTGTCTGTGATGGAAGGGCTTTTAGGAGAGTCCTATCTTGGAATGCTGGAACCTCATTACGGCCCGTTTATTTTGATTGTGTTGGGGGGAGGATTTTATGCTCTGGCAAATCTCATGTACTATGCTCTTGTGATTATGCGCAGGCAGAGGGCTATATTCACAGTGTATCTGGGAGCAGCCGTGGCGGCTGCCCTTCTGTCAGGTATACTGGTGTCAACATTTGGAATAGCTGGAGCGGCAGGCTGTTATCTGCTGCTGATGATAGGATTAGCGCTGGGGTTCGGCGTATTTACCGCCGGAGCTTTCAGGCAGGAGAAAAAGGAGTATGCCATCAATGGAGGAAGCGAAGAGTAGAGCTGCAGAGCGAAAGAATTCTAAGAGGGTGGACGTGATAATCCCCACCTACAGGCCGGGTAAAAAGTTTTCCAGGCTTTTGAAAATGCTGGAGCTTCAAACTTATCCCATAAGGCGGATTATTGTGATGAACACGGAGAAGGCCTACTGGAATGATAAGGGGTTCGAGGGAATTGATAATCTGGAGGTTCACCACATTACAAAGCCGGAGTTTGACCACGGCGCAACCAGAAACAGAGGCGCCAGGTACAGCCGGGCGGAAATCATGGTGTTTATGACCGATGATGCGGTGCCGGCGGATGAGTTTTTAATTGAGCGTCTGGCTGCTGCCTTTGAGAAAAGGGGGCCGCTGGGGGAGTCTGTGATTATGGCCTATGCCCGTCAGCTGCCGGATAAGGACTGCGCTATGGCGGAACGGTATACCAGGGCTTTTAACTACCCGGAGGAAAGCTGTATAAAGACAAAGGCGGATCTGCCCAGGCTTGGGATCAAGACGTTTTTCGCCTCCAATGTCTGCTGTGCTTACGACAGGGAGAAGTTCTGGTTTCAGGGCGGATTTATTCACAGAACCATCTTTAATGAGGATATGATATTTGCGGGTAGGGCGGTTCTTCAGGACGATTATGCAGTTGCCTATGTGGGGGATGCCAGAGTGGTGCATTCCCATAATCTGGGCTGTATGGCCCAGTTCCACAGAAACTTTGATTTGGCTGTGTCCCAGGCCGACCATCCAGAGGTCTTTGAGGGAATTCACGCAGAGGGGGAGGGCTTCCGACTGGTGAAGCAGACGGCCCGGTATCTTGTAAAACAGCGCAGGCCCTGGCTGGTGCCCGGACTTATTGTAAAAAGCGGTTTTAAGTATATGGGTTTCCGCCTGGGAAAATGTTACAGGATACTGCCGAAAGCGATGGCCGTAAAGTGCAGCATGAATAAGGAGTATTGGAAATAAACGCAAACAAAAAGAAAGCGGGATGCTACTATGATGACACCTATATTCAGATGTATTTTAGTTATCGCCTCTCTGATGACGATGGCATTTATGATGCGCAGGATACGTCAGGCAAAAGTGCAGATAGAGGCTGCTATGTTCTGGGTGATTATGGCCCTGATACTGGTGGTCTTTTCCCTGTTTCCTGCTGCTGCAGACGCCTGCGCAAGACTGCTGGGTATTTATTCCACGCCCAACTTTCTGTTCCTGTTCATGATCTTTCTGCTGATGGTAAAGGTTTTTAGTATGACGCTTCAGCTCTCACAGTTGGAAAGCAAGCAGAAGGAGTTGGTCCAGATGATCGCTCTCTCAGAGAAGGAACGGGAGGAGTTGGAAGGACGGCTGCAAAAACTGTTGGAGGAGACGGAGGGGGTTGAGGATGACAGGTAAAAACGGGGAAGCCGGGAACCGGGGCAGCGGGGAAAAAAGTCCGGGGGCGTCCGGGGGCCATGAAGGGAAAGTCTGCCGGAAACGTGGAGAAGGCCTCCGGGGACATGGCTGGGAAGGCTGCCGGAGATGTGGAGAAGGCCCCCAGGGACATGGCTGGGAAGGCTGCCGGGAATGTGGGGAAGGCCCCCAGCGAAAAGGAAGCCGTCTGCAAGACTGGAATGAGGGCTTCCGCACAAATGCGGATTTGGATAGGAATGGGCGTCTGCGTACTTATATTAGCCCTCTGGCATTTTTTGGATGTGAGGGATGGGGTCAGGGTTTCAGGGGACAGATGGCTTTGTGGCTGGTATGCAGGGCTTGTTGTTTGGGCAGCTGTTGTGCTGGGAGGCCTGGGGTACTGCGTATTCTTCAGGAAACCGCGGCGGTTGGAATTTCTGTTTGCAGGAGCGGTTCTGGGGCTTGGAATTATGTATCTTCTGGTCCTGCCGCCGCTGTCGGCGCCGGATGAAGTGAGCCACTATATTACCTCCTATCAACTTGCCAACCGTTTGATGGGAAAACCCAACCATGAGGATGGGATCCGGGTATACATCCGGGCGCAGGACCGCTTTATCGAGGATCTGGAGAACGTGCTGAACCCGGACGGAAGCGGATACCGGGAAGAGGAAAACCGCCTTTCCATAGATGGACAAGACACGGAGGGAAGGGGCCAGGAAGCGATCATGGGCTTTCCCGAAAATGAACCGAAGCCGGACGGCCAGGCTGCAGGGGATTCACAGGGAAATAGAGAAAAGCGGCAGGCGGTTATTCTCGGTCAGGAGTTGACGGAGAATACGTACCGCACGATTCATGGGCGGGGAATTGGAAGCGGCGAAAGGGATGGCAGGGCGGTTTCTTATCAGATTCCTGTGAGGACGACCCCACTGGCTTACGTGCCCCAGGCGCTGGGACTAATAGCGGCGCAGGTTTTAGGGCTGGGTGGACTGGGGCTCCTGTATATGGGCCGTCTGTTTAATTTGCTGTTTTTTACAGCAATCGGCTGCCTTACCATCCGGCGGCTGCCTTTTGGAAAAGAGGTGTTTTTCGGCGTGGCTTTGCTGCCTATGACCCTTCATCTGGCCGCATCTTTTTCCTACGATGTGATGCTGATTGCACTGTGCTCCTGGTTTACCGCTGTCTGCCTGGATTTGGCATACAGGGCCGGAAGGGTGAGATGGCAGGATGTGCTTCTTCTGGCGGTGATTATGGGAGTTATGGGACCCTGTAAAATGGTCTACGGCGTGGCAGCCGGATTGTGTCTGCTGATTCCTGTGAAAAAATTCGGGGGCTGGGGGAGATGGGCATTATCTGCCGCAGCGGTGCTGGGTGCATTTGCAGTGGCTATGTTGCTGGTGAACAGCAGAACGGTAGCGCTTTACACGGATTCTTCCGCAGGATATGTGGGATATGTTAATTGGGCGGAAGCTCCCGGCTACACCTTTGGAGAATTGGTCAGAAGCCTCTGCTGGTGCTGAAGCTCTGCTATAATACACTGATGTGGCAGGGGGGGCAGCTGTATACAGATGATAGGCGGAGCGCTGGGAAATATGGACGAAGTGCTGAATACTCCCTATGTGGTCATATTGGGCCTCACTGCCATTTTGCTTATGCTTGCCTTTAGAAAACCTGGAGAGACTCTTTATATAAGTATGAAGGGCAGGGCGTGGATCTGGTTTCTGGGTTTTATCTGTCTGGGAGCGTTGATGTTTTCCATGCTTCTGGCCTGGACGCCCAAGGGTTCCACCATGATTAACGGGGTCCAGGGAAGGTATCTGCTGCCTCTTCTTCTGGCGCTGCTGGTCACGCTGAAAAACGACAGCGTGGTGCGGACGGACTGGAATGACGGCGCTCTGCTGTATGTGATGATGGGGCTGGATGTATATGTGGCTATAAGAATTTTCAGCATTGTCTGCCTGCGGGTTTCTTAAGAGGGAAGAATGCAGAGGCGGTTGTCCTGAAGTGTGAAAGTAAAAGCGTCTGTTCTGTAAACGTGTCTGGCAACGAAAGCCGGATCTTGCAAACACATACACACGGCGTTGATAAGGGCTTGTCAGATTGTGGATAAAGTGTTAGAATTGCCAGATGGATGTGGACAAAAAGGGGTCTGTGAAGAATACACAATACGCTTGAAGGATAAAGGAGTGGAGAAATATGGGTAAGATAAAGGTGACGCCCTGCGATATTAAGGGGCTTTATGTGATTGAACCGACTGTGTTCAAGGATGAGAGAGGTTATTTTGTGGAGACTTATAATCAGAACGATTTTAAGGAGGCAGGACTGGATATGGTTTTTGTCCAGGACAACCAGTCCATGTCGGTTAAGGGGGTTCTCAGGGGGCTGCATTTTCAAAAGCAATATCCCCAGGGCAAGCTGGTAAGGGCGGTACGGGGAACCGTGTTTGATGTGGCTGTGGATCTGCGGTCGGATTCAGAAACCTATGGGAAATGGTTCGGTGTGGAGCTGTCTGCTGAGAACAAGAAGCAGTTTTATATTCCTGAGGCTTTGCCCATGGGTTCCTGGTGCTGTCGGAGGAGGCGGAGTTCGCTTACAAATGCACCGATTTTACCATCCGGGAGATGAGGGAGGACTTCTGTGGAGCGATCCGGAGATAGGAGTTCAGTGGCCCATTGAAGACGGGATGGAGCTGATTATTTCAGAGAAAGATACTAAGTGGAGCGGCCTGAAGGATACCTTTAAGTTTTAAACAGAGCCGTATCAGGAAAAGGAAATAACGTTTATGAATTACGTACTGTCTCTGATGAAAGAGATTATAGAGAAGAGAAGGCTTATATGGGATTTGTCCAAATCTGATTTCAGAAAGCGGTTTGTGGGATCCTACTTTGGCGTTGTGTGGATGTTTCTGCAGCCGCTGGTGACTGTGCTTATCTATTGGTTTATATTTGGCGAGTACGGTATGAGGACTACTCCGCTATCCCGGGCGCGGATTACGTGGTATGGCTGGTGCCGGGGCTGGTCCCCTGGTTTTTCTACAGTGAGGCCGTTAACTGTATTACCGGCTGTCTCCAGGAATACAGCTATCTGGTGAAAAAGGTGGTGTTCAGGGTTGAGATACTGCCGATTATCAAGCTCCTGTCCTGCGTGATGGTTCATGGATTTTTTATGGTGATTATGTTTTTACTGTATTTTGTATACAGACAGCCTGTATTCCTCTCCTGGATTCAGGTACTGTATTATTCCTTTGCCGCCGCTATGCTGGCGTTGGGATTCGGATATCTTACATGCGCCGTAAATGTGTTCTTTAAGGATATGACTAATATTGTGGGAATCTGCCTTCAGTTTGGCATATGGATGGCGCCTATTATGTATGTGGAGGATATTTTTACCGACAAATCTCCCTGGGCCGGACTGATTCTCAAATTGAACCCGTTTTATTATATTGTGGCCGGATACAGGGACAGTATGCTGACGGGAGACTGGTTCTGGATGAGGCCGACAATGACCGTTTATTACTGGTGTTTTACCGTGGCGGTGCTTTTGATTGGGCTCAGGGCCTTCAAGCGCCTCCGGCCCCATTTCTCAGACGTGCTGTAGGAGTCCATGGCGTTTGAACCTTCGTGATACCCTTCCGGTGGAAGGGGGATGAAGGAATGAATGGGGCGGATTAATTTGTTGATTCCGGCTTACTCCAGGGAGCGGCAGATAAGTGATGCCTATGGAAGAAGCGGGCATGAGGGGCTGGCGGAGTACCGGAATAAGCAGATGGGATTTAGCGCAGGGGGCGGTGAAGATTTAAACACACAGCAAGGCGGCAGAAAAGGTGGAATGAAGGCAGGATGATACAGAATGTGGAGATAAGCTGGCGCCGGGGGGATGAGGAAGGGACCATTCCCATTGAGGTGGTTTACTCCAGAAGGCGGACCATGGGACTGGAGATTAAGGGTGACGCCCGTGTCTTTGCCCGTGTCCCCAAGGGGCTGCCGGGCAGGGCCGTGATGGAGTTTATTAAGGAGCGGCAGGAGTGGATTGTACAAAAGTGGTTCATGGTGAAGGAGCGGCAGGAAGCGGCTGCAGTCCGTCCAAAGCCCGATTATCTGGAAAACCCTGAATTGGAAAAAATTTACAGAAAGAAGGCCAGGGAACGGCTTACAGAGCGGACCGCTTATTTTGCAAAGCTCATGGGAGTGTCCTACAACCGGATTTCCATCCGTTCCGCAAAGACGCGGTGGGGAAGCTGCAGCGCTCAGGGAAATCTGAATTTTCACTGGAAACTCATACTCATGCCTCCTGAGATTCTGGATTATGTGGTGGTCCATGAGCTGGCCCACAGAAAAGAGATGAACCATTCCCAGCAGTTCTGGGCCCATGTAGAACGCATATTGCCGGATTACAGGCAGCGGAGAAAGTGGCTGAAAGAAAACGGAACGCTGGTGTAGGCGGCCGGGAGGAAGCCGGTACATATAAGAACAGGCAGATACGCCCCTGCAGAGTCGATTACAACGGCTTTACAGGGGCGGTTTTTGTCTCTGTTTATGAGGCTTATGAATAGGCCTCTAAGCGTTGGGAGCAGAGAGAAAAAGCCGGGAAATCCGTCTTTCATATAAAAACCCGGCTGCAGGACCGCCAAACCTATAAGGTGAGAACGTCTGGTTTTTTCACGAAAACAGAAAAAGAAAGAGCCGGAATCCGGTATAAAAAGTTAATAATAATAAAAATTCATTGGCTTATATCAATAAAGTATAATATAATATAACCATGTGATATAATGCGACAGGCAAGCTGCTGTCTGGCTTGCGCTGTACTATATTTTGGGAGAGTGTACCATGATGGATACCAGTTTCTTTTTAGGCCACTATGTAGAGGTCAGTTTGATCATGCTGTTTATTTGTTCTGTTTTATTTACCATGGGCAGTTTTTTCTGGGTAAAGAAACTCCTGGAGAATTTCCATGGGTCTGTATGGATTGTATTGGCTTTTGGGGCCTTAACGGAACCCTTGGAGTTGTGATTGAATTGTTGGTTCCGATTCCCACTCCCGCCGCTTTGATGGCGCTGGTCCCTATGGTGACTATGCTGGAGGTGCGGTTAGTCTCGAAAGACCGGCCCTGGGTTTACCTGATTATACTCTCAGCCTTTCTCATAAATTTCAGCGCCGTCCATAATATAGTGGTGGCGGCCATAAACCTTCAGTCGTCCTGGGAGTTGTGGGAGCCTTCATCTTTGGAGAATCGTATTACCATTTTTACGCTTACTCTTTTGTTTACTTCCTGTATCCTTTTTCTTTTAAGGGCGTTTATGCCTGCAAAAGAGCTGTTCTCTTTAATGCATTCCAGGGAGGAGAGCACGATCCTCATGATTTATATGCTTGCCAGCAGCGGAGTGATGATTATTTCCTCCTGGGTCACCGCCCCGGTATTGTTCCGGCCGGATCTGCCCGGCGATGTAAGCTTCTCCATGCATGTGGATTTGATACTTAAGGATTTGCTTCTATTAGCCTGCAGCTATATGATCACGCTGATTCAGTGCCGCTCAGAGACAATTCTGCAGAAGAAGAATAAATTGGACATTAAGCTTAAGCAGGAGATAAAATACCGTTCTACCTTGCAGCAGCAGGCAGTTCTGAGTTTTGTGGCCGATATCATGCAGAACAGGATTGTAGAGGGGCTGGAGTATTTTGCGCTTTGTCTTAGAGGAAATCCTCCTGACGATTACCAGCACATACTCCGGGAGTTTACACAGTGCTGCGTTCATCCCAAGGATCAGGATACGGTGCTGGAACAGACGCGGCTGATTTCTGAGGAGTGGAGAAATGAAAATGCCGGAATGAGGGGAAGCATCAAAGCCTTCCGCGTCCGGCTGTCCGGGACGCGTCTTGAGGAAATGGTGAATCTGCCGGAATCCGTTCAACTGGTATATAAAAAGGACAACCCGTGGATATGGTTTGAAGTCAGGCTTACGATTGTGGTCAATGACGCTTCCCTC
This sequence comes from Clostridia bacterium UC5.1-1D2, assembly GCA_001304855.1. Classification (GTDB taxonomy): domain Bacteria; phylum Bacillota; class Clostridia; order Lachnospirales; family Lachnospiraceae; genus Enterocloster. The sequence goes on along the minus strand of BBZN01000070.1, from coordinate 2,618 downwards.
CTGGCTTATGTGGATTTGGTAGATGTAAATGAACAGGTTGACAGGGAGGCTGTTTTACTGGAAGCGGCGCAGCTGGATGTGCTTACCGGAATTTATAACCGTTCTGCTATGGAACAGAACATTCGCAGATATCTGTCCAAAAACAATGCGGTGGGCTCCATGTTTATGATTGATCTGGATAATTTTAAGCGGGTTAACGATGCCCTTGGCCACCAGGCAGGAGATTTGCTGCTTACGGATGTAGCCCGGGGAATCTGCCGTGTGTTCAGGGCTGAGGACATAGTGGGGCGCGTCGGAGGGGACGAGTTCTGCGTGTTTGCGGTAGGGCTCCGGGGACATAAAGCGGTGGCAGAGTGCGCCCGCCGCCTGCTCAGAACCGTATGCCCCACCAGAACCCTTGGAGACGGAACCTCCATTCGGACCACATTGAGCATTGGAATTGCTATCTGTCCGGAATACGGGGAAGATTATGATACCCTCTATGAACATTCGGATATAGCGCTATATCTGGCAAAAAGAAGTGGTAAAAATATGTTTCGCATCTATTCAGGTGAAAAGCGGGAGGTTTACAGGGGCGAATGACACAGAAAAGCCTGTAAAAAGGGGTGAAGGAACAGCGGTAATCTGCTGTTCCTTCACCCCTTTCTGCTTATTTTACCATTCTTTTGTCAAGTCCATATTCCAGTCCAGAGAAAAGGGACCGTTAACCTGAGCGTCAAAAGCCTCTACAATGTTCTTCCGTTCATATGCGCTGCTGGTGGGATCGTCCAGGGCTTCCTCGCTCCAGTAAGAGTAGCCGTACAGGTAACTCTGGTTAAAGTCTTCCCAGGAGTTAAAGGACTGCTGGGCCAGCTGTGCCGCCTCCAGAGCGCCGTCCAGAGCCTCCTCATAGGTACAATATCCGGCCATATAGCCCATCTCAAGGATGGTAGGAACACGGCTTAAATCCCAGGCTTTGATGGCGGATTCTCCATAAGCCGTCCATGCATCGTAGGCTGCCATCATATAGATTTTCTCCGTTTCATCTGCCCCTTCCTGCTCCAGCTTTGTCATTGCCTCGTCCCGGTCCATACCGGCTTTGATTCCGTAATCTTCCAGAAGAGAGAGGCTTCCTCATTATGTCCTCCGCTGAGAAGATCTGCCTTTGTCTCCTCCAGAGAAGCCCGATCCCTTATTTCCCAGCTGCTTTCAAGAGCCTGCTGAGCGGAGATTTCCATCTGCTCAAGAGCATCTTCATATCCGGCGCTATCTCCTACCAAATCCTTTGTTCCCTTAACTGTTTCCAGTACATTTGCCCCATTGACATGATCCAGCACTGCCGTCATGGACAGGATGAAGTTCTTTGTGGTCTGAGCCCGGGGCAGATTCAGCTCATTTATAAGCAGAATATCCTTACCGCTCTCCAAATCCTTATCCCTGCCCATGAGCATAACCCCATAATAGGAGGATTCCGTCTCTCCGTACACGGCATAAGCCTTGGTGGAAGCGCCTGCCTGCCTGATGGTACCCTTCTTGACAAAAGAGCGAACCATTCCTTCCAGCCCGGCATCCTCTGTGCTGTCCCAGGACATTATCATGGATCCGTTGCCCCCCATAAGGCCTTCGATGTAATCTCCATAATCCTCCAGAGACGCAACTTCTGTTCCGTCAGAAGTTCTCACTGTCTTTCCCATTCCCACGGATATAGACTGAAGGGTAGTTCCGGCTTTGGTGCCGTCGATAAGCATCATGGATATATTCTGGCCCATTCCTATATTGGTGGACTCCATCCCCGGCAGAAGTGTAAGACTGTATGCGCCGTCCTGGGAGGTGTATTCCTCCGTATCAATAGTTTCACCGGCTGTTGTTTCAGCCTGTGTGGTTTCTGTTTTGGCGGAGGGGGAATTTCCTTTCGTATCCGCAGCTTTCTCACTTTTGCAGCCCCATAGCATCATTGTGCAGCATAGGAGCGCCACAATCAGTTTTACAGATTTCTTTCTCATAAATTCTCCTCATTCTACAATTTTTTTATTTATTCGCTGCGGATTACCACGATATCTCCTTCAAAGAGTCTTTGCAAAAATGCAGCGTTTTTGCCGTTTACTGTTATTGTAACAGGGCCGGACAGATGCTCGAAATCCAGCCCGGAACGCTCAAGAATATCCATAAGCATATAAGCCGTACCATCCGGTTTTTTCTCCAGGGTAAGAGGGGCGTCGTTTAAGATGATACGCAGGAGTTTGGGGACTGCGGCGTTTTTTTGCCCCTTTCCGGGGATGTGATCCTCCGGGAAATGTTGTTCGTCCAGAATATAGAAACTGCCTTCGGGCTCCGGTTCTGAGGCGGCCTTCTCTGTGCGTATGATTTCCGGGGAATTCTTAGAACTATCACCATATTTGCTGAAATTGCCTGTATTTCCGTGGGAAGCGCCGGATGGGCGTACAGACATAATGTTCTCCTCACCTGCAGAGCCCTCGGCGATCATGGTATATTGCCCGGTAAAACCCTGGGGTGAAATGTTTTTCCCGGCAGTTTTGCCGCCTTTTTTTGAATACACATCAGCTTCAAGGTTCTCTGCCGCGGAGCCTGCCGCCGCCGCAACGCTCTCCCCAGCCAGGCCCGCCGCAGCAACGTTCTCC
>BBZN01000069.1 GCA_001304855.1 Clostridia bacterium UC5.1-1D2 | reverse complement strand
ATAAAAAAGCAGGAGAATAGGCCGCCGGGCCCATCCTCCTGCTTTTTGCCAAGCTTGTAGAATATTCCCTTTTTATATTGTATTTTTTGGCGTAATTGCAATTAAGCATTTGCAATTTGTTAAATAATTGCTATAATAGTAGACAGGTCAGTCTGCGAGGAATTTACATCCGCGGCAGGCTTACATGTATACCATTACATATACATATTCACTATTTGTAGGAGGAAATCAAAAATGGCAAGAAAAATGAAAACCATGGATGGTAACCATGCAGCAGCTCATGCGTCATATGCATTTACTGATGTAGCGGCTATCTATCCGATTACCCCATCTTCACCTATGGCAGAAGCTACGGATGAATGGGCAACAGACGGAAGAACCAACATCTTCGGTCGCGAAGTACAGATTACAGAGATGCAGTCTGAGGCAGGTGCAGCAGGCGCTGTTCACGGTTCTCTGGCGGCAGGTGCGCTGACTACCACCTACACAGCGTCACAGGGTCTGTTACTTATGATTCCAAACCTTTATAAAGTTGCCGGTGAGCAGCTGCCAGGCGTATTTAACGTATCCGCCGCGCGCTTGCAAGCCATGCATTATCTATTTTCGGTGATCACTCTGATGTTTATGCCTGTCGTCAGACCGGTTGCGCTATGCTCTGCGAGTCCAGCGTACAGGAAGTCATGGACTTAACAGTAGTTGCCCATATGGCGGCTATCAAGGGCAAGGTTCCTTTTATCAATTTCTTTGACGGATTCCGTACCTCCCACGAGATTCAGAAGATCGAGACATGGGATTACGAGGATCTCAAGGAAATGGTTGACATGGACGCAGTTGACGCATTCCGCAAGAACGCCCTGAATCCAAATCATCCATGCCAGAGAGGTTCTGCTCAGAACCCTGACATCTTCTTCCAGGCCAGAGAGGCATGCAACCCATATTATGACGCTTTGCCTGCAATCGTTCAGGAATACATGGACAAGGTTAACGCTAAGATTGGCACAGATTACAAGCTGTTCAATTACTACGGCGCAGCTGACGCTGAGCACATCATCATTTCCATGGGTTCTGTAAATGACACCATCGAGGAAACCATTGACTACATGGCCAAGCAGGGACAGAAGGTGGGCGTTGTCAAAGTCCGTCTGTACAGACCATTCTGCGCACAGGCTTTAGTTGATGCAATTCCTGATTCCGTAAAGGTTATCTCCGTATTGGACAGAACAAAAGAGCCGGGTTCCTTAGGCGAGCCTCTGTACCTGGATGTTGTTGCCGCCCTCAGGGGAACCAAGTTTGATCAGGTTAAGATTTTAACGGGACGCTACGGCCTGGGCTCCAAGGATACCACGCCTGCTCAGATCGTTGCTGTTTACGACAATACAACAAAGAGCCCCTTTACCATCGGTATCGTTGATGATGTTACCAATCTGTCTCTGGAGCTGGGCGCTCCCCTTGTTACCACTCCTGAGGGAACAACCAACTGTAAGTTCTGGGGTCTGGGAGCCGACGGTACGGTAGGCGCCAACAAGAACTCTATCAAGATCATCGGCGACAATACAGATATGTATGCACAGGCATACTTTGATTATGACTCCAAGAAGTCGGGCGGCGTTACCATGTCCACCTGCGTTTTGGACATACTCCAATCAAATCCACCTACCTGATCCGCAAGGCTAACTTCGTTGCCTGCCACAATCCTGCCTATGTACGCAAGTACAACATGGTTCAGGAACTGGTTGACGGCGGAACCTTCCTTCTGAACTGCCCGTGGGATATGGAAGGACTTGAGAAGCATCTTCCCGGACAGGTTAAGAAGTTTATCGCGGATCACAACATCAACTTCTACACCATCGACGGCGTTAAGATTGGTATCGAGACGGGCATGGGCCCCACACGTATCAATACAATCCTTCAGTCTGCTTTCTTTGAGCTGACAGGAATTATTCCTGCCGAGAAGGCAAATGAGCTGATGAAGGCTGCTGCAAAGGCTACCTACGGCCGCAAGGGCGACGATGTGGTTCAGAAGAACTGGGCTGCTATTGATGCAGGCGCCAAGGGCGTGCACAAGGTAGAGATTCCTGCAAGCTGGGCAAGCTGTGAGGATGAAGGGCTTGATTATGCAGTCGTAACCGACGGAAGAAAGGATGTAGTTGACTTTGTTAACAATATCCAGTCCAAGGTTAATGCTCAGGAAGGCAATAACCTGCCTGTATCTGCATTCAAGGATTATGTGGACGGTTCCACACCATCCGGTTCCTCCGCATATGAGAAGCGCGGCATTGCAGTTAAGGTTCCTACCTGGATTCCTGAGAATTGTATTCAGTGTAACTTCTGTTCCTATGTTTGTCCTCATGCTGTAATCCGTCCGGTGGCAATGACTGCCGATGAGGCTGCAAAAGCGCCGGCAGATATGAAGTTTAAGGATATGACCGGTATGCCGGGCCTGAAGTTCGCTATTACCATCTCTCCGTTGGATTGTACCGGATGTGGTTCCTGTGCAAATGTCTGCCCGGGCATGAAGGGCAACAAGGCTCTGGAGATGAAGGGACTGGAGGAGAATCTGGACGAGGCTGCAGTATTTGATTACGGTCAGACTCTGCCAATCAAGGAAGAAGTAATAGCCAAGTTTAAAGAGAATACAGTAAAGGGAAGCCAGTTCAAGCAGCCTCTCCTTGAATTCTCAGGCGCTTGCGCAGGCTGCGGCGAGACTCCTTACGCCAAGCTGATTACCCAGCTGTTCGGCGACAGAATGTATATCGCCAATGCAACAGGATGTACCTCTATCTGGGGCAACTCCTCACCATCCACGCCTTACACAGTTAACGCCAAGGGCCGCGGTCCTGCATGGGATAACTCCCTGTTTGAGGATAATGCTGAGTTTGGTTACGGTATGCTGCTGGCTCAGAACGCCATCAGAGACGGCTTAAAGGCTAAGGTAGAGGAAGTAATGGCCAGCGCTGAGTCATCAGAGAGCATTAAGGCTGCATGTAAGGAGTATCTTGATACCTTCGGTATCGGCGCACTCAACGGCTCCGCTACGGACAAGCTGGTTGCCGCATTAGACGGCATTGACTGCCCTGTCTGCAAGGATATTGTTAAGAATAAAGATTTCCTGGCTAAGAAGTCCCAGTGGGTATTCGGCGGCGACGGATGGGCTTACGATATCGGCTTCGGCGGCGTAGACCACGTTCTGGCATCCGGCAAGGATATCAACATCATGGTATATGATACGGAGGTTTACTCCAATACAGGCGGCCAGTCATCCAAGGCTACCAAGACAGGCGCTGTAGCGCAGTTCGCTGCCGGCGGCAAGGACGTTAAGAAGAAAGACCTGGCTGGTATTGCTATGAGCTACGGTTATGTATATGTGGCGCAGATTTGTATGGGCGCCGACATGGCTCAGACCGTTAAGGCAATTGCCGAGGCGGAGGCTTACCCAGGCCCATCTCTGATTATCGCATATGCTCCATGTATCAACCATGGTATCAAGAAGGGGATGGATAAGGCTCAGACAGAAGAGAAGCTGGCTGTAGAGTGCGGATACTGGAATAACTTCCGCTACAATCCGGCTGCTGAGAAGAAATTCTCCCTGGATTCCAAGGCTCCCAAGATGGAAGGCTATCAGGACTTCCTTAAGGGCGAGGTACGTTACATGTCCCTGGCTATGAAGAATCCTGAGAGGGCGGCTGAACTCTTTGCACGTAATGAGGCGGAGGCTAAGGAGCGTTACGCTTACTTGGAGAAGCTGGTTACTTTATACGGCAACGACTAATTCATCCTGACAGTGAATATATAATATTATAAAGAGAATCCCGGAAGGCTTTGGCTTTCCGGGATTTTTGCCCTTTGGACCGGATGGAACAGGGTGTATAGATATTTGCCAAAAGGGGATAATACTGGTAGAAAAATGTATGCCGGAACAGATGAAGCTGCTGTGAATGCAGCATTCAAATCCCGGCGGAGAGGATGTGCGCCAATATGTTGGAAGAAAAGACAATGGTTCATTTTTTAAACCGTTTTACCGATTATCCGTTTTTGATAAGGTGGGAGGGGCATGAGGACAGAATCGGATATGGCAATCCCGTATTTGCCGTAAATATTAAGGAGCGGATTCCTGTGAAGGAGCTGGCGGACAGCACGTCTCTGGCGCTGGGGGAGGCTTATATGAAGGGTAAGCTGGATGTGGAAGGAGATCTGTACGAGGCGCTGGATCATTTTTTGGGCCAGATGGACAAGTTTGCGGTGAACCAGACGAAGCTGAAGGGGCTTCTTCACACGTCAAACTCCAGGAAGAACCAGAAACAGGAGGTTTCCTCCCACTATGATATTGGAAATGATTTTTACAAGCTGTGGCTGGATGAAACTATGAATTACTCCTGCGGTTATTTTAAGACGGATGAGGATACCCTCTATGAGGCGCAGGTGAATAAGACCGATTACATTCTTCAGAAGCTGGCCCTCATAGAGGGAATGAGCCTTCTGGATGTGGGCTGCGGCTGGGGATTTCTCCTGTTGAGGGCAGCCAAAAAATATAAAGTTCGGGGAACCGGAATTACACTGAGCAGGGAACAGTATGACGGCTTCAGGGCCAGGATAGAGGAAGAAGGACTGGAGGATCTGGTTACAGTGAAGCTGATGGATTACCGGGATTTAGAGGGATCAGGCCTGGAATTTGACCGGGTGGTGAGCGTGGGTATGATCGAACATGTGGGAGGGAAAACTATGACAGATTCCTGAAATGTGCGTGCAACGTGCTGAAACCGGGCGGCGTCTTTCTGCTGCATTTTATCAGCAGCCGAAAGGAGCATGCAGGAGATCCCTGGATAAAAAAATACATTTTCCCCGGAGGAGTTATTCCCAGCCTGCGGGAGATTATATCCTTGATGGCAGATTATAATTTCCATATACTGGATGTAGAAAATTTGAGAAATCATTACAATAAGACGCTGCTGTGCTGGGAAAAGAATTTCAAGGAACACGAGGCTGAGGTAAGGGCCATGTTTGATGAGGAGTTTGTGCGGATGTGGGAATTGTATCTCTGTTCCTGTGCGGCAACCTTTCACAATGGAGTTATTGACCTCCATCAGATACTGGCTACAAAAGGAATCAATAATGAGCTTCCCAGAGTGAGATGGTATTGACTTGAGGAGCGGTTTCAGGCCGGAGGAGCCCGCTGCCTGTGGAAAGAATCGATGGAGAAGCCGGGAAAGGGACTTGTTGAGGCAGGCCCGGAGCGGCTTCTCCTTTTATAATGCCCGGGGCGTGAAGTTCCCTTTCCGGCCCCAGGCCCATATTAATTCCACAAATTGGGTTTGTCAGGAATTATTAATGAAATCTTCAAGTATAGCCTTTTCCGCTATGATAAAATGAAGGTAATAGTTCAGGACGGCCATTAGCCGGGAAAGAAGATGGGCCGTCCTGAACAGTTACAAATAGAGAAATAAGACAGAACGGATACAGGCGCGTATTCGGGGAGAGGTGGAGCGCATGGGAATATCAAAAATTGTGAGAACCGGTTTGGCAGTGCTTTTTGCTGTTTGTGTGGCGGGAGGGGTTACGGGTTGCGCCAGAAGGGATCAGAATATCACCTCCGTCAACATCGCAGATGAGAGCATTCACAGGAACAAAGCTTTGGCAGCGACGGAAAACGGGAGCTCAGGTTATGGGACAGAGAGAAGGGCGGCAGATGACAGCCTTAAGAATACTCTGCCTCAGGAGCCGGAGCCGGTCTGGTCGTTTACGAAGGACGGATACAGCATAAACCGGGTGAAGGATTTACTTACAGATTCCCCCCAATGGAGGATGGTAACAGAATATACGGAACCTGCGTTTACAGAGGAGGGACTGAATAAGCCTGTGGATTACAATAAGGAAAGACGCTGGTTCGAGAAGGAGGACGGTTCTTTCAGAGCAGAGGTGCGGCGCTGGGACAATCTCCTCTACAGCTGCGGTCCGTACCTGGTATATGAGTATGACCAGACCATCTATGCGGCAAAGCCGGAGGCATTATACCAGCCGGTTCTTTCCTATGATAAAAATGGTACTATGAATGTGATAACCAAGGTAAAGGATAAGCTGATGGTTGTGAATCAGAAAACAAACCAGGTGATATACTATGATACGGATTTTCAGCCGGTTAAGACAGTGGACGGCATCCGGGCTTCGGAGGATTATGCCGGTTATTACGCGGAGGGATTTATGAGCTTCCGGGATATGGAGACAGGACGTATGGGATTTCTGGACGAGGAGGGGGAGGCCGTTATAGAGGCCGTATATGGGGCGGTTTCTCCAAGCTTTCATAACGGCTATGCCTCCGTACTGGCTGACGCGGAGCTGGAGCCCTATTATGAGGATGGCGGCGCAGTGAAAATGTTCCGGGCCAAAGGCGGTCAATGGGGCATCATTGACGCCCGGGGCAATTTTGTGGTGGAGCCCTCCCATATATATAATAATACGCCTGAGGAGGGCGATGATTCCCTCTACGTTTCAGGTCCCTGTTATTTTACAGATGTGGATGAGACGGGAACTGCTTACTTTATGAGAAGAATACCGGATCGGGGGAGGACGCGGCGGTGAGCCGGGTGAAGGTGGGGAGCAGGTAAAGAATGTTAAGAATGGATAAAGGAGAAGCAGGATGAGAACGAAAGATGATTTGATAGCCTATTGCCTGACCTATAATCACGTATATGAGGATTATCCTTTTCGGGATCATGGGTGGACGGTCATCCGGCATCGTGAGAATAAGAAGGTGTTTGCCTGGATATACACCAGGAATGAGGAGGTGTGCATTAATCTGAAATGTGCGCCGGAATGGATTGAGTTCTGGAGAAATGCCTTCAAAGGGGTGAGGCCGGGCTACCATCTGAATAAGAAACACTGGAATACGGTGGTGCTGGACGGCACAGTGCCTGTGAAAGAGATTCAGAGAATGATAGGGGAGAGTTACGATTTAACCGGAGTAAAGAAACCCGAAAAAACCGTTCAAGAAGCATCGGATGCCCATCCGGCGGGAAACGTGGTGTGAAACCGGTCTTATAAGCGAGCCTAACGCCCGCTTTTACACCACCCTTCCCGCCCTCTGAACTGTTGCGGAAAATTGAAGATTCGGTGTGAAATAGACGCAAAATGCATATGGAACAAAGAATTTTTATGTTATAATATAATTCAGTATGATTTGACAGAAGGGAAGATACCATGGGAGAGAAAAAAATTGTATCTGACTTATATAAAAAGCGGTTGGAGCGTTAGAGAAAAACAAAAAGTGGAGAGACGGGGCGGCGGTTGTATGTATTATGCTGGGCAGCCTGATTGTGGCTGTGAACATGAATACCTTTGTGGAACAGGGAAAGCTGGTGCCAGGAGGGTTTTCCGGCCTGGCAAAATTGATACAGAGGGTGGGACTGACCTTTTATGACGTAAGAATTTCCTTTACCCTATTAAATATTCTGTTTAATGCTGTACCGGCCGTATTCGCTTACAGGCTTGTGGGAAAGAAATTTACTGTTCTTTCATGCCTCAGCCTGCTGACTGTCTCCGTCCTGGTGGACGAACTGCCTGTGATTCCCATTACGGGAGATATCCTTCTGATCTCTGTTTTCGGAGGGATTTTGAACGGCTTGGGTATGAGCCTTATTTTGAATAATAACGCCAGCAGCGGAGGAACCGACTTTATCGCCATGTCCCTGTCGGTAAAATATAAGGTGTCAACCTTCAATTATATGCTGCTGTTCAGCGCGGTTATAATCCTGACCTCAGGCGTTATATTTGGAATGGACAAGGCGTTGTATTCCATTATTTTTCAATTCTGCAACACCCAGGTAATCAATACATTTTACAAAAAATATAAGAAAAAAACGTTGCTGATCGTTACGGACAACCCGGCGGCCGTATCGGCGGATCTTCTTGAACTGACAAACCACAGCAGCACGATTTTAAAGGGATTTGGCTCCTACTCGGCCCACAAAAATATTTGATCTATACAGTGCTGTCTGACAGCGATGTGAGGAAAATGAAAAAACGGATACACGAAGCCTACCCCGATACCTTCGTGAACGTGATAAATTCCAGCGATGTGGTGGGGAATTTTTATATACGGCCCTTTGAGTAGCAGTTCTGCCGTGAGGGACGGCTCTTTTTTGCCGCCGCAGAAAGAGCCGGGAAATCACATGGGAGAAGTCTGTCAATAGAGTGATACCAGAATTAGAATGTTCCAGGTAAGAATGAGAAAAACGTTCATAATAAGACAGAGGGCAACCGATGGCCTGTGATTTATAATCTGCCTGTATACAATATAAAAGCCATTGATAATCCAGGCGGCAAACAGGAATGCTATAACACAGAAAATCACCGGGAGGGAAAAGGCATATACCGGAAAAAAGCAATGAACATAATAAAACAAATTAAGTACAGAGATTATAGTGGTGACGGCCACAGACACAGGTCCGTAGATGTATGTACGGATAATAGAATAAAAAATACAGCTTATTAATAAAAACCGGTACAAAAATCCAAAAATGTATGCAGCTCCATTATAATCCCCCCTTTGCAGATGCCTTAATTATGATACCATGAAAGAATGAAAATTTCATCAAGAATTTGTGAACAGCTGACAAAAAATCATGCCGCAAAATCAGGCGCAGGAGAGATTCCCGGCGTACATTGAAAGGTAAGGGAGTCCCGGCCTTTGGAAAAATAGAAATTTTACAGCCAGTGTAAATGAGAGGGTGGTAAAAGGTGGCAATTACGATTGATATGCCGGAGGAGGTGTCCCGTATTCTTCGGGGCTTGGAGTCAGGCGGATTTGAGGCTTATATTGCGGGAGAATGTGTAAGAGACAGTATTCTCGGGAGAAAACCCTGGTTTGGAATATATATACATCTGCGGGGGCGGAGGAGGCCGGGGCCCTGTTTCCCGGCTGCCAAGAGGTTTTTGCCGCAGGGAATAATGGATCGGCGACCTGACGGCGAAAGGAGAACGGTGTGAAGCTGTTCTGTTTGAGATGAAAGGCAGCCGTCCGGACGGACAGAAGCAGGATGACAGGGAGTTTGGGGAGGAATTGAGGCTCGCCTGGCGCTTAAGGGGTTCACCGTCAATGCTGTGGCCTTCAGCATAGGGGCGGGGATGGTGGATCCATTTAAGGGACTGGAGGATATGGGGAGCAGGAGAATCAGATGTACAGGAAATCCGCACCAATACTTCCGCCAGGACGCGCTGAGAATACTGGAAGCCGTGGATCTTGGGGCCGGCTGGGATTTACAATGGATCATGACACATTACAGGCAGCCCTGAACAACCGGGAGCTGTTGGGAGACTGTCCTGCAGAAAGAATAAGGCCGGCCCTTTTAACTATATTTTCGTTGGGAATCAACGGCTTAATCTGCCAGTTGCAGAGTGCAGAGCCCATATTCACAGAGATCCTGCCGGAAATGAAACCGATGATAGGATTTTGCAGAATAATCCCTATCACGTATTCGATGTATGGAATCATACGCTGGAAGCGCTGAAGGCCGCCAATGAAGACCTGATCGTCCGCCTTACCGTGTTCTTTCATGACATCGGGAAGCCCTGCTGTTATACGGAGGATGAGAAGGGCATAGGCCACTTCCGGGACATGGGATTGTGTCCGCGGAACTGACAGACGGCATTTTGGGGCGTCTGGGGTTTGAGGATGATACCAGAATGAAAATTACAGAGCTTGTAAAATATCATGATGCAGTTTTGCGTGAGAACCATAAGAATATGAAAACATGGCTGAACCGGCTTGGGGAGGAACAGCTGAGGCGGCTTCTGGAAGTCCGAAGGTGCGACATAACCGGTCAGAATCCCTATTATATGCCCGAGAGAATTGCTAAGGTGGAACGGCTGAGCGTGATGCTGGATGAGGTCATTGAGCAGGCGGCCTCCTTCAAAATTGAGGATCTGGCAGTTACCGGTTCTGATTTGATGGGGATCGGTTTTTTGCCTGGCCGCCGGTTAGGCGAAGCCCTGAAGGGGCTGGCGGAACAGGTAAGGGACTGCGCTGTTCCAAATGAAAAGGAGGCGTTGTTAACGGAGGCAGGTATTCTGTTGGCAGGGGATGGGGAAGGCCTGTGAATGATATTCTGTAGAGCAGAGCGCTTTTGAGCATGGTTGAAAAATGCTTCGGAGCGTTCTGCTGTTTTTATTGACACGAACAGATGTTTGTGTTATCATGTAATCAGAACATTTGTTCTTTAGAGCGGATGTAAAGTTACAAAGAAGCCGGAAGCAGCGCCATACGAAAGAGAACAGGAGGTATATCATGCCCAGAAGGATTATCTTGAACGAGAACGGTTTAACCCATAAAGAACAGGCAGTTTTGGACTACATCATTGAGAGACAGGAACAGATGGGATATCCTCCGGCAGTAAGAGAGATATGCCAGGTGGTTAATTTAAAATCAACCTCTTCTGTGCAGCATTATCTGGACAGCCTGGAGAAAAAGGGATATCTCAGGCGGGACCCTTCAAAGCCAAGGGCTTTGGAGATATTAAAGACCGGGAGTAAGCAGGCGGCCGAACCCGAATCTGACGCTGTGGACTCCTGCTGTGAGATTATACATGCCCCGATTATCGGTGATGTAGCCGCAGGAACTCCGATCCTGGCACAGCAGAACATAGACGGATATTACCCTCTTCCCGCCGATGAGTTTGGAGGCAGGGATGTCTATATGCTCCGGGTACACGGGGACAGTATGATTAATGCAGGTATTTACGACGGGGATAAGGTAATTGTGGAAACCTGCGACACTGCAGAGAACGGGGAGATTGTGGTAGCTTTAGTGGAGGATTCCGCCACAGTCAAACGGTTCTATGCGGAGGATGGAAGATACAGGCTTCAGCCGGAGAATGATACTATGCAGCCCATGTATTTTGATAATGTCCGCATTCAGGGAAAGGTTATCGGCCTGCTGCGCAGTATGCGCTGAGGAGCAAGCTGAATAGGGCGGGTGGACGCATATATTTGTTCTGGGATCAGATAACATTGTTTGGAGGGATACGGATGGGAGACGGAAGTACGGCAGTTAACAGAGAGACTGGTAAAAAGGTGGAACAGCATGAAGCGCTGTATTTTTTGTCAGGGAGTCGTTACTTGCCCTGCAGACCACAGGGGGCTATGGCGAGAATAATTTCACCTGCCCCCTGTGCGGAGGCAAGGCTCATGTGACGCGAAAAAGAGAGGGGCTTTACAGCACAGGAACCATTGAGTGCCGGTGCGGGTATTCGTTCCGCTATTAGATATCAAGCCTCTCTATTACGGTTTTTGGGGGAGGCAGCCGAAGGATTGCCCTGCCGCCTTGACAGCGCCTTGTTTTAGGCTATATCTGTCAGCAGCATCAGGGCAATGGATACAGACATTGGCAGGTAAAGCGCCTTTAGATGCACAATAAAATTACGGAGGCAGATTATGTCGGACATCAAATATGAGATTATAAAAGAGATAGGAGTTTTATCTGAGAATTCAAAGGGATGGAGAAAGGAATTGAACCTGATCAGCTGGAACGGCGGCGCTGCAAAATATGATATCAGAGATTGGGCGCCGGAACATGAGAAGATGGGAAAAGGGACGACATTATCGGCCGAAGAACTGGATAATCTCAAGGGACTTCTCGGAACGATGAAGTAATGTCCGGGGAGAATACAGATTTTATCTGGTACATTCCTTAAAAGAAAAGCGGATGCTCGGGAAGCGTCTCCCTGGAAAGCTTCCTTTAACATATCGGTATCTGAAGCTGGCCGGCAGGTTAGGCGCCAGATAATGGTAATTGGAAAAGCGGCCATTGGTGCCAGTCACGGACAGGAACAGGGTGTTTTTGAGGAGATTCAACTTTCGGTGGAGTCCAATACGGAGGCGGAATTATTGGAGGTTGAAAAGAGATTATTTAAAGAGGAGTAGCCGGTGAGAGGTTCTCCCACCGGCCAAGTATTATGAAAAAAGTTATTAGCATTAGCTCTTTACAATATCTAGTATATGCATGAAATATGAGCAGTCTGTTTCGACTGTGTGAATTATTTGTAAGAAATTTATGAATGAAATAAGAATTCCATGTGGAAATAACCTTCTTTCAGCCGCCGGCAGTTATATACCCAATTTAAGAAGAAGCAGGCTTGTTGCAGGTATAAATGTTATAAGCATCAAAGACAGAATGCAGACGGCATAGAAGGGCACAAGCGCTTTGAACGGTTTTTCAACAGATATTTTGCCTGTCTGAGAGCCGGTATACATCAAAACGAAGTTTTTGCAAGTCGCAATATTTTTTCAAAAAGTTATATTCGGTTCCTGCTTCACCTTATTATCTGAATCAAAGGGCTTTCCTGTGGGGCGGTTCAAAGGATCAAACATAGAGAAGGATTCTCCCTTTTCAGCCCTAATGGACCTGGAATTCTTAGAATCAGGTTTCATAACATTCTACGTCTGTTGCGGCACTCACCGTCAATTTTAATAGGTAAAAATCTGAGTCCAATAATCGGTTCCGTTGGCGTCCTGATAATGTCCGACACCGATGGTGGTGTAATCCTTGTTAAGAATATTGGCTCTGTGTCCGGAGCTGTTCATCCAGCTCTCCATTACTGACTCAGGTGAATTCTGGCCATAGGCAATATTCTCGCCAACTCCCCTGTAAGTAATTCCCATTTGGGCCAGGATGGTGCTGAAGCTGCTTCCATCCGGGCGGGTGTGGGAAAATGCTTTCCTGATTTCCTCAGCGCGCACCTGGGCGGCTTCCCCTACGCCTGCATCTACAGTGAGAGGTGACAAGCCTGCTTTTGCCCGTTCCGCATTTACCAGTTCAGCCACAGCTTCCCCATATTCGTCCTGGCTTTCACCGTGGTCCGGCTTTCCGGGAGTCTGTTCTCCTGGAATTTCAGGTGATACGCCTGGATTGTCCGGCAGCATATCCCCTGGGACGTCAGGAACTGCGCCTGGGTCATCCGGCAGCACACCATCGGGAAGCTCCGGCAGCATATCTCCCGGCTGCTCCGGCAGTTCGGGTCCCGGCAATTCCGGAGTTGGGAATATAAAGTCAGGAGGGGCAGCTTCAGGCAGTGTATTATCCGGGAAAACAGGGCCTGCACCCCAGCCGTTATTCTGTCCCCAGCTGCCGTTCTGGCTCCAGTTTCCCGCTTGCCCCCAGCTGCCGTTCTGATTTCCGGCGCCGGGCAGACAATTCTGTCCTCCTATGCCAATGATATACGCACTTCCGTTGGAATAGGGAATCTGATATGTAGAAAGGGCTGCCAGGGATGTGACCGGCATTGCAGTTGACGCAAGCATGACCGCAGTTGCGGACAATGTGCAGATTGATATTTTTCTCATGGTTTGCCTCCTTGTATTACATAAATATTACATTTCTGTTACAAATACATAATAACATATAAAGATTGGAAAACCATTAGGGAAAAAATGGAAGTTAGCCGTCACTATTTTATTGGGTCTGGATTGCATCGTGAATATAAGCAGCGGAGCATGTGGGATGTAAGCCGGTAAGAATTTTTTGGTCATATGTGCGGCCTCTTTTGCATATATTGTAAATACGCGGACATGCTGACAGCTTCTGTGAAAATTGCAGGAAAGTCCTGCAGAGCGCTGAAGGGAAGTACCATTTGGAGCTTCCCTCTGAATCACATGGGGAGAGAGGACGGACGCTTAAATCAGGAAGCTGGAATACAAATTTATTGTATGGAGGAATATGAATGAACAATGAGAGCGTGAGAGCTGATAATAAGTTAAAAGAGGAGGCGGGGCATTATGAAGAACTGTACTATTTTATTCAGGCTTCTTTAAATGCTTTGCAGGCGGCAGGCGGTTATGGAAAAACTTCTTTTACCTGTCCGGTATGCGGCGGAAAGGCCTACGCAATGCGTGAGAAAAAAGCGTTCTATAATACTGGAGCCATCGAATGCGGATGCGGGTATTCATTTTACTATTGAAATAAAAAGCACTGCGGAAAATATGGAAATATCTGGGTAATACATTGGCATTGCAGGAAATGGAGTTGGGCTGTCCGAATCTAAACTCAATCCGTATTCCGGCCCGTCAGTGGAGTAGATAAAGAAAAATCCGAATCCAGTTACGGATTCGGATTGTATAATCTTATGGAACTGATGGAGCAATATCCGAACACGTACGATTCAGATATGTACCTTTAAGCGGAGCTGATAACTCAATATTCAAACACTCGCGATTCAGATATGTACCTTTAAGCGGAGCTGATAACTCAATATCCAAACACTCCCGAGTCGGATATGCACAATTAAGTGGAGCATACGGGATTCGAACCCGTGACCTCCACACTGCCAGTGTGGCGCGCTCCCAGCTGCGCTAATGCCCCGACTCGATGATAATACCATAGAAATTGGAAAAAATCAAGCACTATTTCTCGCCGGCTCTCAGTTTTTTAATTTTTGTAACAGTTCAAAGGGAGGGAAAAGTGGTGCAAAAGCCGGCATCTTTTATCCCCGGGGTATTGGCTCTTATGAATCAGAAATGCCTGGCAATGAATCTCTTTGTATCTGTTAACCGGCTCATCCCGGCATTCATTTATTTAGCTCTGCATCTGCTAAAAACCCGCCAATATGGAAAAAATACAGGACATAGAAAGAAACTTCTGCTATACTAAGGATAATACAGCCTCTCAGCCGCCGGAAAGTATTTTAAAAATACCTTCTGGCCAGGCGGAACAGAAATGGGGCGGGATAAGGCAGTGAAAGAGAAGGACGAGCTATGGCAGGAAAAATTACGATGGACGATATTGCCCGTATGGCCGGTGTTACAAAGAGCACAGTTTCCAGATATTTTAACGGGGGCAGTGTGAAGGAGTCCACAAGAGAGAGAATTCAGGAAATTATCGAGGAATACAATTATGAGCCTAACGCCTTCGCCAGGCTGAAGGCCAGGGAGAGCAATGTCATAGGGGTGGTGGTTCCCACGCTGAATTCCAAGATTACCAGCCGCGTTGTTACCAGCATCGGGCGGTATCTGAGAGATCAGGGGTATGAAACGCTGATAAAGGATTCGGATCACAGTACGGAGCTGGAGCTTAAGAATCTGCAGCGCCTGATAACCCTGAACGTAGACGGAATCCTCTTCAGCGCCATAAACATTACGGAGGAGCACAGAAGCCTGATTCAAAACAGCCCCATTCCCGTGGTAGTGCTGGCCCAGGATTATCCCCAGGGAATCTGCGTAGTTTATGATGATTACGGAGCAGGCAGAACCATGGGGGAATACATTGGGAGCCGGAGCCGGGGCCCCGTGGGATATATGGGTGTGGAGGAGTCGGATGAAGCGGTAGGAGTGACCAGAAAACAGGGGGTCCTGGATGGACTAAAGAAATGTTCGGCGGCTGAGGTGATTCTGGCGGCAGGAGATTACAGCTATGAGAGCGGCGTCCGGATGGCCAGGGAACTTTTGGATCAGGGGCCTCTCGGCGCCATTATCTGCGCTACGGACCGGCTGGCATTCGGCGCATACCGGGTGCTGGAGGAGAGAGGGCTGCAGGCAGGGAAGGATGTGTCCGTGGTTGGATTCGGCGGATATGATGAGAGCACCCTGTTAAAGCCTCCCCTCACAACCCTGCAGTTTGATTCTTATGGATTGGGATATCTGGGGGCAGAGACATTGCTCAAGCGGACGAGAGGGGAACCGGTGCCGAAAAAACAGATAGTGGATTTCCATATGATAGAGGGAAATAGCGTGATAAAGGAAAAATAAATGGAGATAATTTACAGCGGGTTGTGAAAAATATACAAAAAACAGCCCGTATTTTTTACGAATAAAAATGGAACCGGTGCCGAAAAACAATTGACAAAACCGGTTTAATCCTATAGAATAAAGATATGGAACCGATGCCAAAAAGTTAGCGGGAAGGAAGGTAAATGTGATTATGGATTATGCAAAAATAGCAAGCCAGGTCATTGAGAATGTAAGGTGGGAAAAATAATATTAAGTCGGCGGCCCATTGCGCCACCAGGCTGCGTTTACAGCTGAGGGACAGCGGCCTTCGCAATGAAGAGGTTATCAGCGATGTGGAAGGCGTAAAAGGGGTATTTCTCACGCAGTCACAGTTTCAGATTATATTCGGGTCGGGTACGGTTAATCTGGTTTTTGCGGAGGTGCAGAGGCAGCTTGGCATAACGGGGGATAGCAGGGAGGACGGTGGAGAGAAGGAAGAAGCTAAGGGGAATCCGGTTCAGCGTTTTATTAAGATGCTCAGTGATATTTTTGTGCCGATTATTCCGGCTATCGTAGCAGGCGGTCTTCTCATGGGACTTAACAATTTGCTGACCTCCCCCCTGATTCACGGTCAGGCAGTGATTGATTTGTACCCCCGGTGGCAGGGGCTGGCCTCCGCCATCAACACATTTGCCAATGCTCCTTTTGTGTTTTTGCCTGTGCTCATAGGTTTCAGCGCTACCAGGAAGTTCGGCGGCAACGCCTTTCTGGGCGCTGCTATGGGAATGATTATGGTACATCCCGATTTGCTGAACGCTTATCAGATCGGCGTGGCACAGCCTCCGGTGTGGAATATATTCGGATTTGAGATTGCAGCCATCGGCTACCAGGGAACGGTGCTCCCGGTTCTTGCAGTGTCCTGGATTCTGGCCAACATAGAAAAGCGGCTGAGAAAAATTACGCCTTCCTGCTGGATAACCTGACGACGCCGCTGCTTTCCATTCTCATCACCTCTTTTATGACCTTTATCTTTGTGGGGCCTGTCCTGAGAGAGGCCGGTAATCTGCTGGCTGCAGCCATTACCTGGGTATATAACACATTGGGGCCTGTAGGTGGAGCTATCTTTGGCTTTACATACGCCCCATCACTATGACGGGAATGCATCACAGTTTATTGCAATTGAAACCCAGCTTTTGGCAGACAGCGTTCATACAGGCGGAAGTTTTATCTTCTCCACGGCCAGCATGAACAATGTAGCCCAGGGCGCCGCTGTGCTGGCCGTACTTATGCTGACAAAGAATGACAAGATGAAGTCCATCTGTTCCGCTTCCGGTGTCTCAGCGCTTCTGGGGATCACGGAGCCGGCTATGTTCGGTGTGACCCTTAAACTGAAATACCCATTTTACGCTGCTATGACAGGTTCGGCAGTGGGCAGCGCTTACCTGGCGGGAACCAAAACACTGGCTCAGGCCCTGGGCGCCGCAGGTCTTCCGGGATTTATTTCCATGAAGCCGGATCATTACCTGAATTTTGCAATCGGGCTTCTCTTATCCATGGGCGTGTCGTTTGCTCTGACAATTATTTTATGGAAGAAGTACGGCCTGGAGAAAGAGGAACAGGGGAATTCAGCTAAGAATCCCCTGTTGAGAACATGGAACTGAGGGAAAAGCAGCAGCCTTTGGCAGAGAGTGCCGTAACCGCCCTTTATTCTCCCATGAAAGGTGAAATCCTTCCGGTATCCCAGTCTGCAGACCGGTGTTCTCTACCGCGCGCTGGGGTTGGGCATAGCGGTGAACCCTGAGGACGGTATGGTGTACGCGCCCTGCGACGGCACTGTAAGCCTCGTGTTTCCTACAAAACATGCAGTTGGAATTACCTCAGACACCGGAGTGGAAGTATTGATTCATATCGGCATCGACACGGTGCAGCTGGAAGGAGAGGGCTTTGAAGCCTTTGTGGCTCAGGGTGACAGGGTGAAACAGGGCGATAAGCTGATACTGGCCGATCTGGAATTTATCAGAAAGAAGGAGAAAAATCCTCAGACGATGATGATTATGCCGGAAGGCGCAGGGCTTGATGTCCGTGTGTATCCGGCAGCCCGGGCAGACCACAGGGTCAAGGCTGCCGACGTTTGCAGGAAATAACTGCTTCACCGGGCAGGCGGTTTTGCCGCCTGCCAAAAGGCATTTGCAGATTGGTGAATTCTTCGGAAAACAGAGAATACGCAAAGGGAGGGATTCGTTTGAAAAAATACAACAAAGTATACAAAGAAGATTACGAAAAATGGTACAGAGAAAACCAGGATTACAGGGATAAAGTAACGGCGTCCCCCTATCGCCTGGGCTACCATCTTATGCCGGAAACAGGCTGGCTCAACGACCCCAACGGCCTGTGTCAGCTGAACGGGATATATCACATTTATTATCAATACACTCCCTTTGAGCCCACAGGGCAGATAAAGCTGTGGGGCCATTATACAACCAGGGATTTTGTGCACTACGCCAATGAGGAACCGGTTCTGTTCCCGGACAAGGATTTTGACGCTCACGGCGTGTACTCGGGCTCCGCTTTCGCAGAAGATGGAACCATTCATTATTTTTATACAGGAAATGTAAAATATTTTGACCGTGGGGATTATGATTATATTATCAGCGGCAGGGGGAGCAATACGGTTCATTTTACCAGTGATGACGGTTATCATTTTTCAGAAAAAGAATTACTTATGACAACCGGCGACTATCCCCGGGATATGAGCTGCCATGTGAGAGATCCGAAGATAATTAAAAAGGGAGATACCTACTATATGGCCCTGGGAGCCAGAGACAAGAGCGGGAAAGGGCTGGTCCTCCTGTACCAATCCGGTGATTTGAAGAAGTGGAGCTATTATGGGCGCATCACGACGAAAGCCCCCTTTGGCTATATGTGGGAGTGCCCTGATCTGTTCTGGCTGGACGGGAAGCTTTGCCTCATATGCTGTCCCCAGGGCGTAGAAGGGAAAGGAATTGATTTTCAGAATGTCCACCAGTGTACGGCCGTTGTTCTGGACTATGATTTTGAACCGGGCGGGTGTACCATTGACGACGCAGATGCTTTCTTCCAGATGGACAGAGGCTTTGACTTTTACGCTCCCCAGACCTTTGAGGATGAAAGGGGACGGCGCATTCTTATCGGATGGATGGGAATACCGGATGCCGGATATACCAACCCCACAACAGGGGAAGGCTGGCAGCATTGCCTTACGATTCCAAGAGTCCTCCATATGGAGAACGGAAACCTGATACAGCAGCCGGCTGAAGAACTGGAAACGCTCAGAGGCGGGAAGTGGGAATTTAAGTTGGAAGAACTGCTGGAAAAAAGCGGTAGACTTAGGCCGGAAGATCTCATGGGAGAGAGCAGGGGACTTAAGCCGGAAGATCTCATGGGAGAGAGCAGGGGACTTAGGCCGGAAGCTCTCATGGGAGAGAACAGGGGACTTGAGCCGGAAGCTCTCATGGGA
>BBZN01000068.1 GCA_001304855.1 Clostridia bacterium UC5.1-1D2 | reverse complement strand
AAAGGCGGGGGCTGGGCTCCATAGCACACCTTCATGTGACCCTGGGCCAGCATGTTTTTTACTTTATCCTTCGTCTCCTGGTCCTCGATGTGGGTGATTTCCAGCGCGCTGAAATACTCATCGCAGCAGATGGCCTTTACGGAATCCAGTATGGGATAATTCACCGGCGGGTGCGTCATCCACTGTATGGTTCCTACCTGAAAATACTTCTGAATTGGGTCTTTCATTTTTGTTCCTCCTGTTTCGTTCATTATTAATAAAATCCGATCCGGCCGCGGCTATACCAGCTCCCAGGCCCGGTTCAGGGCCCGCTTGCCTCCGGCAATCACCGCCTCCGGCGTCTCATCCTCCTGGGGCTTAATTTCAAAGCTTACAATGGGGCGGTTTGTTTCATTCAGAAAACCGATTTGAAGCAGCGTTCTCAGATAGAGAGCCAGCTCTTCCACGTCGTTTTCGCTGTGCGGAAATCCGAATCTTGGATGATTGTCTCCATAAGCCATGCATTCAGGCTCTTAATCACAGTATTTCCCATATGGGCATGACGGATGTAATCCTTTACCGGAAGTATGCTCTCCTCTATGGTTTCATGGAGCATCGGAATGTGGCTTAAGTCCACCAGCAGGCCGAAATTATCGTATTCCTCTGTTATGGCCTTTGCATATCTGGCAGCCAGGGGCGCAGGCCCTATTAAGGCCTTCTTGTCTATGTCATAATCAAACACCTCGCAGACTATAGGCATATTCCCTCTGGACTTTGCGTAGGCGCAGAGTTCACGTAGATTTCAGCAGCTGTCCCAAGGACTGCTCCTTTGTCTCCTCCTCATACCTTCCGGACAAAAATGAGAATCCCTGGCAGCCCAGCTCACAAGCCTCGTCGATGCCTTCCTTCAGGGTTTCCACCGCCTTTTTCCGGCCATCCTCATCCAGGTCGTTTATGTTCAGACCTGCAGACAGGGTTCTGCCTGTCCGCCGTAGGCTGCATCCATGTGGGCCTGGCAGATGAGGGCGGCCGCTTTCCTGCGCACGTCCGGGTCGTTCATCTTAGCCACTTCCACCGCTTCAAAGTACTCGTCCTGAACCACCTTTTCAAGACACTCCAGAATAGGTCCCTCCCCTCCTGCCAGCCCCCTGTAGGCTACGTGGAGGATGATTCCCACTCTCATATATTTTCTCATAGACTGGTCCATAATTTGAACCTCCTGGGCTCCTGCTTATTTACGTTTTATTACTTCCTTACACTTGTCTGCTATGGAATCTCTGCCGTACCCGTATTTTACAAGGAGCTGCTCGTAATCGCCTGACTCCGCAAAGCCGGTGGCTCCGATTCTCTCCATAGGAACCGGGCAGTTTTCAACCACAACCTCTGCCACAGCGCTTCCCAGGCCGCCGTATATACTGTGCTCCTCCAGGGTAACGATGGCTCCCGTCTCCTCTGCACACTTGATCACCAGCTCCTTGTCAATGGGCTTTATGGTGTGCATATCCACAACTGCGGCGCTGATTCCCTCTGCCGCCAGCTTCTCTGCCGCCTCAATGGCCTTGTGAAGAACGGTTCCTGTGGCAATAATGGTCACGTCCTTTCCCTCTTTTACCATGATTCCCTTTCCGATTTCAAAGTTCATATCCTGGGAGTAATAGACCGGAGCGTCCGCCCGGCTCAGTCTCAGATAAAGGGGGCCCTGATGCTCTGCTGCGGCAAAAACCGCTTTCTTTGTCTCCACTGCATCCGCCACTGTCACCACCGTCAGATTGGGGATGGATCTCACAAAGGCCAGATCCGTTATAGCCTGATGGCTGGCTCCGTCATAGGAATCGGAGAGGCCGCAGTAGGTTCCGCAAAGCTTTACATTGAGGTTATCATAGGCGATAAGGCTCTGAATGGGGTCGGCAGAACGGGTTGTCATAAATACTGCAAATGTGTTCACAAAGGGAATCATCCCTTCCCTTGCAAAACCGGCGGCCATAGATACCATGTTCAGCTCGCTGATGCCCACATTGAAATAGCGCTCAGGAAATGCCTTGCCAAAAATACCGCTTTTGGTGGAGGAAGCCACATCAGCCTCCAGACCTACCACCTTTTCATTTATCGCTCCCAGTTCTTTCAATGCTTCGCCGTACGCATCACGGATCGCTATTCTCTGACTCATTCCTTGACACCTCCTAATTCTGCTTTTGCCTTTCCATAATCCTCGTCACTGATGGCCTTTCCATGCCAGGTGTTCTTGCCTTCCATAAATGAAACGCCCTTTCCCTTTACAGTCCTGGCCTGAATCAGAACCGGTTTTCCCTTGATCTTTTTAGCTTCCGCAACGGCGTTGCAGATGTCCTCCACATCATGTCCGTCGCAGGTAATTACATCCCAGCCAAAAGATTCCCATTTTGCCCTGATGTCGCCCATAGGCATAATCTCTTCATTTGTACCATCCAGCTGCACGCCGTTGTTGTCCAGTATGCCGATGAGATGATCCGCCTGGAACTTGGACGCCGACATGGCGGCCTCCCAGATACAGCCCTCCTGAATCTCGCCGTCCCCCATAATCACGTAGGTGTAGGCGTCGTATCCCTTGATACGGTCCGCCAGCGCCATTCCCAGGCCCGCGGAGAGCCCCAGGCCCAAAGGTCCTGTGGAAAGCTCCACTCCAGGTGTCTTATGTACGCAGGGATGCCCCTGAAGCATACTGTCTATCTGACGAAGGTTCTTAAGCTCTTCCTCAGGAAAATATCCCTTTTTTGCCAGGGCCAGATACAGCATAGGAGCCGCATGTCCCTTGGAGAGAATCAGATGATCCCTGCCCTCCATGCAGGGGTTTGCCGGGTCCACGTTCATAATCTCAAAATAGAGAGCCGTAAGAATTTCCGTACAGGACAGCGAACCTCCCGGATGTCCTGTCTGAATGCTGTGGAGCAGGTCAATAAGCTCATTGCGGAATTCAAGACACTGTCTCTGTAATTCCTCTTTTCTTTCATTGGTCATGATCTGTAATATCCTCCTTCTTTTCCAGCGCCTGTATTCCGGCGCAGATATGTCATACCGTAAGCTGTATGCGGGCTTACTTTAACTGCCCCAGCTTCTCCCTGATTTCTTCCATACAAAGCTTTGGGCTGGTGAGCACAGGGCAGCCTGTGACGGCTCCTATCTCCTCCTCCAGGTGGGCCATGGACGCCTGCGCCAGAACTATGCAGTCGTAACCGGACAGCGCCCCGGCCCTCTCCTTCAGAATCCGGTCATGGGTTTCCATGTCCATCGCCTTCAGAGCCTGAAACGCGTCCATTGCCACCAGCGTGTCTATGGAAACTTCCCTTCCGGCCTTCCCTGCCTCCCCCTGTATCTTGGATACGGTGGGGCCTATGGTGCTCTCGGCTGTAGCCATTACCATCACCCGGCTGCCGAAGGTTACGCTCTTTTTCGCCATATTGTCGTCTATGGCTATAACCGGAACCTTGATAAAGGGCCTTATCATCTCCACCACAGGGGTCAGCGTGGAGCATGTGGTCACAATCAAATCCGCTCCCGTCAGTTCCTGGGCCTTCATATCCATAAAAAGCCGGTTCCTGTTCTCAACGGTAAACTCCCCAATCTCATTTGGATTGTTGGCCAGAAAATCGTCCCACAGGTTATGTACCTTGATATCCTCCCCCAGGCTCTCCTTCAGCATGGCGTCAAAGGAGACGGCCACGCTCTTTACCGTGTGAATTAATGCGATACTCCTCATGCCTTTCCTCCGTAAACCCGGTCTGCAATGGGTCTTAAATGGGCGATTGCGCCCTTGGCCGCTTCCTCCATAGAGGGAATCTGAAAGATCTCCGTACAGTAATTGCCGTCGTATCCGCACTCCTTAAAGGTGGTCAGGATCTTCTCAAAATCCAGCCCGCAGTGCCCGGGATACCTGCGGTTATTGTCCGCCAGGTGGACATGCATATTATAGGGACTGTATTTTCGAATGGCCTGGTAGATATCCTTCTCCTCCAGATTCAGATGAAAAATATCCATCATAAGCCGGAAGTTGGGACGGTCCACCCGGTCCACCATAGCGGCTCCCTCCGCCAGCGTATTGATAAAGTTGGTCTGCATGATCGTCACCGTCTCAAGGGCAATCATTACATTCTTAGGAGCCCCGTAATCTGCCAGCTCCCGGAAGGCCTCCGCCGCCAGGGCCTCCGTCTCCTCCCTGGAAAGCCGGCTGCAGTACTGCCCCCGAATTCTTCCTATATTGATGTTGGCTCCCAGAAACCTGCAAAATCAATGATTTCCTTGGTCCTGTCTATGGCCTCCCTGCGGATCTCTTCCTCCGGATTGGTATAGCTTAAACCCAGCTGTCCAAAGATTTCCCCTGTGCATACCAGCACTACCGATAAACCGTTCTTCTCCGCCGTAGATTTCACTTCCTCCCAGTCCAGCTCCCCCGGGTTCAGTGTCATAAGCTCCACTCCGTCGTATCCAAGCCTGCCCAGATCTCCGAAGCTCCTCTCCAATGGACCCTGGTAAGCTGTCACCGAATCGGCAACCGCCACGTCCGGCGTAGCTACCTGATAACATAGCTTCATCTTTATCCTCCTCCTTGCAATGTAATGGTTCACTCCTCTTCATATATAAATGAGCAAAAAACATGCCAACTGAAAGTCCCAGTAAATCCGTTCCCTCCTTTCAGTAATGCGGCTGCTTTTTGCTCACGCGTTTCATTTTGTTTCAATATTGTTTCAAAACTTTTCTTCCTTCTTGTGATTTTTTGTTTCACTTTGTAGCATTGCCAACCTTCAGACTGTAGTCCGACAGCACAGGCGTTTCCTTGATATGGCGGCGCATATACTCTCTTGCGCGTTCCGGATCCCGGGCCTGAACAGCCTCCAGAATAAGCCCGTGATACTTTTTGCCATGGTCATATCCGATGATCTCCGTCATTTTTTCATGGACAGGATCAGGGAGTCCTCGATCGTCTTGTACATCTGGCACACGAGCGTATTGTTGGTACACTCCCCCAGGAGACAGTGGAACTCGTAATCAATGGCTATGTACTTCTCAAAGTTTCCCAGGTTCTGAAGCATTTTGTTGTAATTTTTTTCCAGCTTCTGGAGCTGGCTTTCTGTGGCGTTCTCGGCAGCCAGCTCCGCAACCCCGCATTCAAACAAGTACCGGAAGGCAAACACTTCCTTCAGCTCCTCTACGCTCAGGAAGGCAACCGGCACCGCCCCTGTAAGTAATTGGTCAGTCCCAGCTGGCGCACATAGGATCCTTCCCCGCGCCTGGTTTCCAGAAGCCCCACTGCAGACAGCTTCTGAATAGCCTGGCGCACTGTGCCGCGGCTGACTCCAAAGATATCCATCAGCTGATTCTCCGAAGGAATTTTCTCTCCTGAGGCCCAGGAACCGGAAATTATCTGATCCTTTATCTGGTCATAAACCTGATCCCCTATATTCACTTTTTTAACAGCCTTCAAATTCATGAATACACCGCCTTTATCTTTTTTACTAAAATATAGCACGTTTAAGACCAGATTTAAATAGATTTTCTGTTTTCCCAGCCAATCATCAATCATTATGTATCATCCGATACAGGTTGTCGGACAGAGGATGGCCATGAATCAGCACACAATATTACAGGCGTCCTCCCCCCGGATCAGGCGGCCGATCCCCTCCAGAAGTTCATGGAGCATGCCGATTCTCACCTCTGCTATGTTGGTGCAGCAGTGAGGCGTAATCACAATGTTGGGAAGCTTTGCTATATCCTCGGAGATCTCAGGCTCAAACTCATGGACGTCCAGCGCCGCTCCTTTCAGCCTGTGGTTTTTCAGCGCCTCCACAATGGCTTTCTCCTCCACAATGGCGCCTCTTGCTGCATTGATGAGGTACGCTGTTTCCTTCATCATCGCCAGCTTTTCTCCGTCGATGTAGTGGCGGGTCTCCTCTGTGAAGGGTATGTGAATGGTGACCACATCCGAGGTCTTAAGGAGTTCCTCCAGCTCACCGCCTTCGCCTCCACCGCTGCCACCGCCTCCCCGGGCGCAGGCACCGGCTGGTAAAAGACAATCTTCATACCCAGGCCATAGGCCTTTTTTGCGACAGCCTGTCCTATCCTTCCAAAGCCGATAATCCCCAGGGTCTTTCCGCTCAGGACCATATCCCTGTAAAAAACAGCTGGCGGGTACAAAGCCGGTCCCGCCTCAGCTCTCTGTCATAGCGGACAATTCCCCTGCATGCGCTCATCATAAGTCCCACCGTCATCTCTGCAGTGGAATCCACCACAGAGCGGGGAGCATTCAGCACCCGTATGCCTTTTTCCTTTGCATAAGCTACATCCACATTGTCGTAGCCGGAGCCCATATTCCCTATTATTTCCAGATGACTGCCCTGGTCTATGAGCGCCCGGTCGCAGATGTAATCTCCTATGCAGATGAAAATATCCGCATCTTTTATGGCATTCACCGCTTCGCCCCTGGAGAAGCTCTCCATCGGCTTTTCAGGCGTAACCACAGAAAGCCCCCGGGTATAGTCCTGGTAATATTCCTTTGGTATATTGTGACTGAAAACTATCTTTTTCATATATTTCTCTCCCTATCCTTTCCCCGTCTCCCGCCATTTCACCCGCAAATGTGTTATTACAGGCCAGGCCAGCGACAGAAGGCCGATTATTATGAAAGCCGCCGAGAAGGGCCTCTGGAAAAATATAGCGTAACTTCCCTGGGACATAACCAGGCTCCGCCTGAAATTCCCCTCTGCCATGGGGCCCAGAATCAGGGCCAGCACAATAGGCGAAAGAGGATAGCCTCCCTTGGACATAAAGTAACCTACAATTCCTGCTATAAGCATAATAACGATATCATAGTAATTATTATTGATAGCAAAGGAGCCAACAGTGCACATTACGATAATCACAGGAACCAGAATCCGTTTGGGGATGGATACGATTTTGACAAACAGGGGCTGGCCCAAAAGGCCCAAAAGAAGCATAAATACGTTAGCTACCATAAAACCTGCAAACAATGTATTCACTGTTTCGGCCTTGGTCAGAAACAACTGCGGACCTGGCGTTAAGTTGTGCATCATCAGAGCGCCCAGCATAACAGCCGTGTTTGCATCTCCCGGAATCCCCAGGGTCAGAAGCGGAATCAACGCTCCTCCGGTTGTACCGTTATTAGACGCCTCAGGGGCGGCGATCCCTTCCGGTATGCCGGTTCCAAATTTTTCCGGATGCTTTGACACCCTGCGTTCCATATCGTAGGAGACAAATGCACTGATATCGCCTCCTGCTCCCGGAATAATTCCGATAAACGTTCCTGTCAGCCCTGCCCTGAGAATCGTAGGGGCAATGGTTTTTAAATCTTTTAGAGAAGGAAAGGGATTCTTGGTGCTGGCAGCCTTTGTGCGCTCTACATAGATTTCCTCCACCGTAAGGAAACACTGGCTCAGCGCAAAGAGGCCCACCAGCACAGGAATAAAGGACAGCCCTCCCATAAGATAGGTAGAACCAAAGGAGAAGCGCGTATAAGCCGTAACATTGTCCATTCCGATTAAGGACAGAAGCAGGCCCAGGTTCCCGACATAAGGCCCTTCACCATATCCTTGCCGGATATACTGGCAATAATACTCAGTCCAAAAAAGGCCAGTGCAAAGGATTCCGGCGCATTGAACTTGAGGCAATCTGAGCCAGCTGAGGCGCCACCAAAATCAGAACGATTCCGCTTATGATACCGCCTCCAAAGGAGGCAATTGTGGAAATCCCCAATCCCCTTCCCGCCTCTCCACGCTCTGTAAATTTATAGCCGTCTAAAACTGTAGCTGCGGCAGAGGGAGTTCCGGGGGTGTTAATCAGAATTGCCGTGATAGAGCCGCCATAGATGGCACCGCAGAATATGCCGATAAGCATCAGCATTCCTATGTTAGGCGCCATGGAAAAAGTAATCGGCATCAGAAGGGCCACGCCCATTGTGGATGTCAGGCCCGGCATAGCCCCAAAGGATATTCCCATCGCTACCCCGCCCAATATTGTCAACAGGCATACGGGATCCAAAATATTAGATATTACGGTTGCAAACATTTTCCTACCTCCTTCCTAAAACAGACCGCGGGGAAGCTGCACATGCAGCAACACGGAAAATACATAGTACAGCAAAATGGTGATTCCCAGGGGGACTCCTGCCAGCACCAATTTGTTTCTAACCTTGAAGAAAAACAGCATAATAAAGAGATATATAGGTGTCATAATCTTAAATCCTATATACTTTAAAGTCCATATGTACACGATCACAGCCGCCACAGACAGCCATACCTTAAGATTCTCTTTCCTGAACAGAGTGACTTCCTGCTGTTCCTGTGGAATCTCCGCATTCCGGGATCCTATGAGCTCCAATACAGACAGGAAAATCACTAACACAGCCAGAACCTGGGGGAAGAATCCAGGGCCGAGGGCCCCGTTGGAACCCGGCGGAAATGTTCTTGCAGTGAAAAAGGCGTACAGGCTCACTGCAATGAAAATACATGCAATTGCATTAGCAATTTTTTTCATGAATAACCTCCTTTTGCATAGAAAGGGCTGCCTGAGGCAGCCCTTGGAAATTCGATTACTTAACAGCAATGCCCAATGCCTCGGACTGTTCGGCATATACCGCATTTTCTCTGTCCATCATTTCCTTTAATGCTTCTGCATTCATATAATTGTTGGTGTAATTCTGGGTAGCCATAAATTCCTGAACCGTCTCGTCCGCCAGCGCATATCTGGTAGCTGCATCGATCATGGCCTTCACGTCCTCAGACATGCCCTTGGGAGCCAAAAAGCCTCTGAACACAGTCATCTGTGCCGGATAGCCGCACTCCGCCCCTGTGGGAACGTCAGGAAGTTCGGGGAGACGCTCCGGTGAGAAAGAACACAGAATTTTCACCATGCCGCCTTCCACATAGGTCTGCACTTCCTGGGCGCTTACAGGAACCGCCTCCACATTGTTGCCTGCCACAGCTACAGCCGCAGGCCCGCCGCCGTCAAAAGGAACATGCACCACCTCGATGCCCGCTTCCTGTGCAAAGGAGGCGGCCAGAATATGCCATACGCCGCCGATTCCGGAATTTCCCACTCTGACCGTATTCGGGTTCTCCTTGCAGTACTCCACAAATTCTTCCACTGTATTGTAAGGGGCAGCCGCATTTACAGAGAGAGCGCCATAGGTGGAATTAAAATTACAGATAGGGTCAAAATCCGTATAGTCAAAGCTGATATCTGCTACATAGGGCAGACCCAAAAGCTCCGAGAGCGCCACTGCAATGCTGCTTCCGTCATTGGAGTCCTGCAGTGCGGCGGCATAACCGATGGCAAAGCCTCCCCCCGGTTTGTTTACAACCATAACCGGCACGCCCAGGTACTCCTCCATGGCAGGCGCCATAGCTCTCAGCAGCAGATCCGTTCCGCCGCCGGCTCCCGCCGGACAGGTGATGGTAAGAGACGAGGCCGGATAATTATCGATGGGCTTCAAATCGCTGTCCGCTGCAGCGGCCTCCGGATCCTGAACGTCCCCACCGGTCTGCGCTCCCTCCTCCCTCCGTACCTGCCGTCTCAGTCTGCACCGGGGCTGCGGCACCCGCAGTCTTGGTATCCCTGTGGATGCCTGTCCTCCTGAACACCCTGTAATTACAGATGCGGCCATTACCGCTGTCAATGTTCCGGCAGCAAGGTTTTCCATGTTTTCTTTTTCATAAACTACTCTCCTTTACTTTTTCGCGTCAAGCCGCCAACTTAATGCACATTCATTATTGGTTAACGGTTGTCCTACATGTATTAACTGGTAAACTCATTCTATCAGTGGAATCTCTTATTGTCAATTAACAGTATTCCACAAATTTTATTCTGTTTTTTATGCAACATGTATATATTTTAAATTATTATAAGGTTTTACATAGATGATATTGACTTTTTCTTTTTTTATATGATATGATACCCACAGTGTTTTTTTACATAATATTTTCCTTTTTTATTAGCTGGGTACTGTTTTTTAATTATAGAATCGACTTCGTTATGTATTGTTTTTTTATGTTTCGGCTATTGAAAGAGAGGAGTATTTTATGATTACATTCGATGATTACATCTGCTTCGGTATCAGCCCTTCCATGCTTTTCCCCTCATCCTTTGACGATGAACTGGAGCATTTCAGCGCAATCGACCGGTGTTGCAGATTGCCCGGTTACCGATGCTTTGAAACATTTCTTCCCTCCAACCCAGCCCTGAGGAGAGAAGAAATCAAAAGGATGAAAGAGTACGGCAAAATTCTCAACTACAATACCCCCGGTTATTTTCAGCTGGAGGGAGATTACAATGCTTCCAGCGATGACCCCTCCCAGAGAAAACACGCTCTGGAGGCCATGAAGCTGCAGATCGAATATGCGGCAGAGGCCCGGTGCACCCTTATGGTGTTCACAGCCACCCCGGACAAAGGCCCTGAGAAACGCCCCATGCTCATCAAACGGTACGAAGAATTTTTCCTGGAATGCGCGGACCTTGCAGGCAGATACGGCATGACCGCCGCCCTGGAGCCCATTGAGAGGGGACGTTATAAAAACCTCATCCTGGGACCCACCGCCGAGTGCGCGGCTTTTATAAAGGACATGCAGAGGCAGGGCGCCTCCAACGCCAGGCTGATTCTGGATGTGACGCACCTCCCACTGATGGAGGAGACCATGGAGGAAGCCCTGGGGTACTGTATGGACGCTGGCATGGCCCACGTTCACATGGGCAACGCAGTAACCGATCCCGCCAGCAGTTTCTGCGGCCATACCCATCCCCCTATCGGCGTGCAGTACGGCTGCTACGACTGCCCGGAAATCGCCGCTCAGCTTGAAATGCTCTTAAGGGCGGGCTATATCCCCTCTGAACCGGGAGCAAAGCGTGCCACTATCTCCCTGGAAGTCAGACCTTACCCCGGCGTGTCAGGGCTGACCTCCGCCCAGGTTATGTACGAGAAAATGTGCGCCGCCTTCAGGGACGCACTTGAAGCCGTAAAAAATAACAAAACAGGAAACGCCTCAAAGGGCTCCCACGCAGCATACCTGCAGGGAGCCCTTTTTAATATATATCACTTATATCCTTGCTGAATAGCACTTAACCTCTCAGATGATTGGCCATTCTGGCTGCCATCTTTACTGCATTTTCAAAGGCGGTCGTCTTTACCATTCCCTTTCCTGCAATATCGTAAGCCGTACCGTGGGCGCAGGTTACGATAGGCGCCGGAAGTCCGCCTGCGATGGTAATTCCCTGGTCAAAGCCCTTCAGCTTCAGAGCAATCTGTCCCTGGTCATGGTACATGGTGACTACTCCGTCAAACTCACCGTTGAAGGCTCTGATAAAGAGGATATCCGAGGAGAAGGGGCCATTGGCGTCAATACCCATCCCTCTCGCCTTCTCAATTGCAGGAATGATCACATCCAGCTCCTCCCGCCCGCATTTGCCGCCCTCCCCACAGTGAGGGTTTAATGCAGCCAAAGCCAGCCTTGGCTTCTCTATACCGGAATTTTTTAATGAAACATTTGCCAGGCGGACCGCTCTCAAAATGGTATCCACCGTCAGGTTCTCACTCACCTTGCTGATGGGGATGTGGCTGGTCGTTCTGGTAGTCCACAGATCGCCCAGTACATTAATCTCTCCAAAGGGGTCTGTGTGTCCGAAGAGATGAGCCATATAATGATGCTCACTCTCAAATGGACAACCGGCCTGAATCATCGCCTGCTTGTTCAGGGGAGCAAAACAGAAGCCGTCAATCTTTTTCGCCTGGTAAAGCTCCACTGCCAGTTTCAGCATGTCCAGACAGGCCCGTCCGCTGTCTACATTGATAGCTGCAAAAGGCACTGTATCGGGATCCAGATTCTTCTGATCCAGAAGAGGGGTTCCCTTGCTCCAGTCCGCATCCTCCACCCGGCTGATGATCTGTACCGGAATTTCCAAACCGCATATCCTGGCTCCCCGCCCGAACACTCTGGCGTCGCCAATCACCACCGGCCTGCAGTATTCCTCATAAAAGCGGGCCCCTGCCAGCTTTGCAATAATTTCCGATCCGACTCCTGCTGCATCTCCCAGCAAAATTCCTAAGATTGGTTTTTGATTCATAACTATCTCATCCCTCCTGATTATTTTTTGATAAATTCTTATGACAATATATAAAGCAATAACCATGCCAATCACACAGGGCAGGAAAAAACGCAAAAAAGCCGCATTTTTGTTTCACTCTTGTTTTTATGTTTCCCTTTTTGTTTCATTTCTGCTTTTTCGTTTCAAATGGTTTCACTATTCATTTGGGCGGCTGCAACGACCCTCACTGCAAAAAAATTCCGGGATAATCTGCGAAAGCATCCCGGAATCACGCAAGTCCTTCACCCCTCTATCCCATACTTCTTCATCTTTCTCCACAGCGTACTCTTATCCATCTGCAGATACAGGGCCGTCTTGCCTTATGATAATCAAACATCTCCAACGCCTCCACAATAAGCCGCCGCTCAGCCTCTCCGATTCTGGCAGAAGGCGGGACCGCTCCCCCATGGCAGACAGGCCCGGAACCCGTTTTCTCTTTCTCCCCTATCTCCCTCTCCCGTTCCCGGAGGCCGGCAGCGCCTGCATCACTTCCGCCTCCCCGGCCCGCTCCTTTGAACAGAGAATACAGATACGTTCACAAAAGTTGCGCATTTCTCTCACATTTCCAGGCCAGCCGTAATTCACCAGAAGCTGTATGCCATCTGCCGATATCTCCCGCAGTATGCTTCCTGTGCGTTCATGTTCAAATTCCAGCATTCTATCCACCAGATAAGGAATATCCTCCCGCCGCTCTCTCAGCGGAGGAAGATTTAATTCCAGCACGTCCAGACGATAAAGCAAATCCTGACGGAAATGCCCGAGTTCCACCTCCTTTTTCAAGTTCTTATTGGTAGCACAGATAACCCGGACATCAATGGGAATCACTGTATCGTTCCCAAGACGGACAATCTCGCGCTCCTGGAGCACCCTCAAAAGCCTGCTCTGAAGGCTGGGAGATATATCGCCGATTTCATCCAGGAAAATGGTTCCCTTATGTGCAATCTCAAAGAATCCCATTTTTCCTCCTTTGGCAGCTCCAGTAAAGGCCCCCTCCACATACCCGAAAAGCTCGCTCTCCAGGAGATTTTCCGGAAGAGCCGCACAGTTGATTGCCACAAAGGGATTCTTTTTTCGTCTGCTGGAATTGTGGATGCTCTGGGCGAAGAGCTCTTTTCCGGTTCCTGTCTCCCCATAAATCAGCACATTGGAGTCGGAATAGCTGAATCTCATCGCATCCTGGATGACGGATTCCAGACATTTTCCCTTATGCAGAATATCGGAGAACCTGTACTTTGCCACGAATCCTGTGTCCCTCAGCCTTCTGCGCAGCGCACGTTCCTCTGTCTGGATCTGGTCCACGCTCTGGAAGGTGAGCACACAGCCGAAGTCCTCCGATTCCCCCTCTACAGGCACGCAGTTTACCATCACCTGCTGCCTGCCGTATTCATATATTTCAGAAAGCACTTTACGTCTGCCCTGAGTGACCTCTCCGATTGGCAGCTGCGGAAATATCTCTCTTATATCCAGTCCTGTCACAGACGACTTTCTGTCCCTCATAAATGTGTAGCAATAAGAATTGGCCAGCGTAATAATCCCTCTCCTGTTAACAGAGATAATTCCCTGAAAAGAATAATTCATAATATTAGCAATCTCCGCCTGCCGTTCCCGCTCATATTCTGTGAGGTGAGCCACCACAATTGCCTCGGATATGGCATTGTTCACAGCCTCTATACCTGACTCTATCATAACTGCAGGCACCGAGTGGCGTTCTGCGATCAGCACAGTAGAGTATCCGCCCACAATCGCCTGATTCCCGTCACTTACAGCCTGTTCCACAGCCGTCTCCAGTTTTGTCTCATCGTCCTCCGCATAACAGTTCACAGTCAGAGCCGGATAAAAAAGTTCTATCTTGTCCGCCCCATAAACCATGTTAAAGGCCCCAACCACGGCGATTCGCTCCACTTCCCCCAGATTCATACAGCGTTTGACTGCATAGAGCACATCATATCCTGTAGATTTCAGTTCTGCACATGGAATCTTTTTCTTCTTAAGCGTATGGGCGGTAAAGCCTCTGGCAATCACCGCATCTGCATCCACAGAATCCAGGCGGTTGTTAAAAAAATCCTGTATTACCTCATACTCAATCTCCTCCGATTCCGGCCGCTCCCTGAACACCTGCTCAATCACAGGAATCATTTCGGGATATGGGGCAAAAAATACAATTTTTATCATCTTTCAACCTCCCTTTTGTACATATTACACTTATAATTGTATTTCTGCAACCATATTATTGCACTATTGCAAATTAATGCAATATATTTTCTCCAAATACAGAATGGGGATAATTTGTATTTTTAGTTACTTTTCACAATATTATCTCGGGCTACTCTGGCTGCTCCAGTGGATTTTACATAATTTCGTTAAAATTCCGTTTAGGTTTCCTTAATTGGCATTTATTTTGCTTTTATAAACAAGCATCACAATATCAAAATTTGAAAGGACAGTGAGCTTATGAAAAAAGAAGTACAGCAATCCTCACAGCAATTATTATGGCAGGAGCATTAACTGCATGCAGCAGCGGCAGCACCGGTTCCGCCCCCCAGGCTCCCGCAGCAAATCAGGATACCTCTGCATCAGGCAATACCGGCGCAGACGCTTATCCATCCAAAACCGTGGAAGTTATCGTTCCCTTCGGTGCAGGAGGCGGAGCCGACGTGGCAACCCGCCTGCTGTGTTCCTATCTGGAACAGGAACTGGGACAGACCTTTGTAATTAACAATGTTTCAGGGGGAGGCGGAAGTATTGGTTTAACCCAGCTGACCAATGCCTCACCGGACGGCTACACCATCGCTTACTTCTCTTCCACCGATTCCAACGGTGATCTCTTATATGAAGGCGTAAGCTACAACAAGGATTCCTTTGCACCCATCTGCCAATTTGCAGCGGATCCCCACATCATTATAGCCAGCCAGAAGTCAGGTATTACTGATATTCAGAGTCTTATTGACGCAGGCGCCGGCAAAAGCACGCTGTGGGGAATCGGCGGAGCATGGACACACTGGGATTTCCTGAAAATGGAATTTGAACACGCCACAGATACCAGCTATAAACGCCTCGTATTTGACGGCGGCGCCACTGCGGTAAACAATGTGGCCGGCGGCGACTGCGCAGTCGCAACTCCATTTATCAGCGAGGCTCTGGCCCAAATCGACTCCGGCAACGTGATTCCTATTGCTGTGACCAGCGCAGAGCGCAATTCCATGGCTCCCGACGTTCCCACTTTGGCAGAAGCCGGCATTGAAGCTCTGGATGGGTTTGAGTCGGTTATGTGGAGGGGCTTCGTGGCTCCTGCCGGAACCCCCGACGATGTGGCGAAGGCGCTCTCCGACGCAGTGGGCAAGGTATGCCAGAATGAAGAATTTCTTCAGAGAGCTGCGGAAGCCGGCGTCAGCATCAGCTTTATGGGAACAGATGAATTTAAGCCCTACTATGAAGAAAATCACACCAACGTAAGGACCATGATTGAGAATGCAGATTTTGAGAAATAAGCAAATCGGCTGCTTATCAGACAGTCTGTATTTCTAATACCGGCCCCGCTGCGGGCAGCGGACCGTTAAGCAGGCAGCGCCTCAAACGTATTCGGATTTTACTCTTGCAGATGCTGCCATCGACTCATGCAAGCATGGCCTCTTGGCACATTGCTTCATACAAATAAAGGAGGAACCAATGAAAGGCATAAAAAAATGTCTGCCGGATTTGATAACCGGCGCCGTACTGCTTTTATTCCTGCTGACCCTGAGTATCCAAATGTCTGCCATACCAAAGGACTCCAGAAGTTATCCTAAGATTTTGATGATTCTCAGCTACGTTATGGTTATCGCATTGATTGCAAAAAACCTGCTTGATTACAAAAAATCGCCTGTGGTGGAAACCCAGGTCAGGGAACAGATTAAAGTAATTCTCCCATATGCAGCTATTATAATTGTTTATCTCTTTCTTTTGGATAAAATCGGATACATCATCGACACCTTTCTTTTCTGTATGGTGTCCCTGACCTGGCTGAAACTAAAAAATAAAATAGTTATGGCTGTTCTTTCTGTAGTTATGACTCTGGCCCTGTATTTTCTGTTTACGCGTTTTCTGTCGGTTATCCTTCCGAGAGGAAGCCTGTTTACTCTGACACTTTAAGGGGGATATTTATGGAAAACATATTATTAGGTCTTTCAAGCGTATTTCAGCCTGCCAATCTTTTCTTCTGTATCGGCGGCCTTTTTATCGGCGTATTATTCGGTGCGCTTCCGGGATTTTCCGCCACCATGGCTGTTGCAGTTTTCGTACCCTTTACATACGGCATGGACCCGGGAGGCGCGCTGCTGCTCCTCAGCGCACTTTACTGCGGCGGCGTATACGGCGGCTCCATTCCGGCTGTATTAATAGGAATTCCGGGTACGCCTGCATCCGCCCCCACCGCTCTGGAGGGCAAGGCCCTTGTAAAAAAGGGCGAGGCGGGAAGAGCCCTGAACCTGGTCACTCTGGCCAGTGCATTCGGAGGATTTGTATCCAGTATAGCCCTTCTGGCCTGCGCCCCCCTTCTGGCCAAAATAGCTATGCTGGTGGGAGCTCCTGAGCAGATATTTGTGGCTGTATTCGGCCTGTCGGTTGTAGTCATGCTTTCCCAGGATAACCTGTTTAAGGGGTGTCTGGTGGCAATCGTAAGTTTACTCATCGCCTGTTTTGGACAGGACCTGTCATGGGCTTTCCCCGCTTCACTTATGGAATGCATGAGCTTACCGGGGGCTTTGACGTGGTAGTTGTGCTCATAGGCCTCTTCTCGCTGCCTGAAGTTTTCAAAATGCTGGAGGATCCTTTAGGTACAATGGCTGAAACCGGTAAAGTGGGATCCATGAAGCTGAAGCTGAAGGATATTACCAGCAACATAGGAAATGCCATCCGTTCTACTGTACTTGGAATTATAATCGGCATCATTCCTGCTGCCGGACCGGATATCGCAGCCTTTCTGGCTTACAATGAGGCTCGCAAGTCGTCGGATCATCCTGAGGAATTTGGAAATGGCTCTGCAGAGGGAATTATTGCAGCCGAGTCAGGAAACAACGGAGTGACAGGCGGTTCCCTGA
Organism: Clostridia bacterium UC5.1-1D2; assembly: GCA_001304855.1. GTDB lineage: Bacteria > Bacillota > Clostridia > Lachnospirales > Lachnospiraceae > Enterocloster. Next base: position 2,068 of record BBZN01000068.1, on the reverse strand, counting down.
TTCCCCTCCTCACGCTGGGAATACCCGGAAGCGCGCCGGCTGCCCTTTTCCTTGGGGCCATGATTATACACGGAGTACGGCCCGGCCCTACTTTGTTTACCCAGCACGCAGATACTGTCTATACCTGATTATGGGTTTTGCCCTTATTAACCTGCTGCTATATTTTGTTGGACTGGCTTTCTGCAAATGCGGCAGCCTGATCCTTCTGATTCCAAAGTCCATCCTGGCCACCTCCATTGTTGTGCTGGCTACCATCGGTACTTTCTCTATCAACAAGAATCTTTTCGACGTATTTGTTATGTTTGGGGCCGGTGTACTCGGCTATGTAATGCTGCGCAATGATTTCCCCACCTCGCCTATCGCGCTGGCCCTTCTTCTGGGGCCTATGCTGGAAAAAGCTGTAAACCTAACCTCCACCATGTACGAAGGACGGATTCTGGAGATATTCCAGCGTCCAATGACCGTTATTTTGCTACTGCTCACCGTGTTCTCCTTTATCTTCCCATTTGCGAAATCCTGGATGAGAAAGCGCAGACAAGTACGGATAGCGGAGGAATAAAATATGGAATATAAAGCATTATTGGCTAAAAAGGGCTTGATTGACCACAATCTGACATTAATGGAGGATATAGCAGTGCTAATAGAGGGGACCTCCATCCGGTCCATACTGCCCAGAATACAATATGAACGGATAAAACCTGAAAACTGCCAGGAAACCGATTTGGGCGACGCAACACTGATGCCCGGTTTGATCGAATGCCATAACCATCTTTGTATTGATGCATCCCTGCAGGACCATCTGGAACTTTTGTCATGGAGCAGTGAATGCGAACTGACCCTCATTGCCCTGAAAGGACTGGAAAAGGATTTGCAGTCCGGCGTCACTACAGCCAGATGTCTGGGAGACAGATACTACATCGACACCGCCCTGAAAAAACAGATCGATGCAGGGCGCGCTGCCGGGCCCAGGCTGCTGTCCGCAGGCATCGGCATAAAAGGACTTCACGGGGCGGGCCATATCGGCTCCCCCCACTGCGGCCCGGAGGAAATCCGCCGTACCTGCAGGGAAAACTTAAGACGGGGGACGGACCTTTTGAAGCTTTTTATCACTCCCGGCGTACCGGACCCTGATTCCGACTTTGTTCCAAGCTATCTGAGCCTTGAGGAAATCGCTACAGCCGTGGAGGAAGGCGCCAGGGCCAATGTCCCGGTGGCAGCTCACTGCATCGGCGGACAGGGCCTTAAAAACTGTATAGACGGCGGCGTACAGGTCATTGAGCACATGTATATGGCTTCCCAGCAGGATGTGGAATGGCTTCTGGCCTCCAACTGTGTGGTGGATCTCACCTCAGGCATTTTCCTGGATCCCAGCCGCGAATCTTTCCTGTCCCCTGCAAATGCAGAAAAGGTAAAAAAGAACCGTGTCCGTGTCCGCCGGAATGTAAAGCGGATTATTGACGCAGGAATCCCTTTTGTTCTCGGCACCGACGCCTATCACGGCTTCCTTTACAGGGAGGCGGAGTACGCCGTGGAGCTGGGGGCAGATACGGTAACCGCCCTGAGAGGCATCACCTCCGCCGCCGCCAGGGTCTGCCGCCTGGAGCACAGAACAGGCAGCCTGAAAGCAGGGCTGGATGCGGATATTATCGCAGTGAAGGGCAATCCGCTGGAGAATATATCCTGTTTGTCCCAGGTGGAGATGGTTATGAAGCAGGGGCGGATCGTGGTGTGATGCATGGATAATGGATTATCTGTGTTTTGAAAGTAAAATACAGAGCAGACATATTGAACATAGCGCAATGTCTGCTCTGTTTTACTGTAACTGTTTTATTTCCTGGGTTACCGGATCAGCAGCCGTTCTTCTTCTGCTGTTCCGGCTTTGTCTCTTCTTTTACCGCAACCGTATGATTTCCTGGGTTACCGGATCGGCAGCCGTTCTTCTTCTGCTGTTCCGGCTTTTCTTCTTACCGCGCCGTCAACCCTGTGTTCATCCTGTTCATCTCTGCGGCCTTCCCGCTGCTTCCTATTTATTCACAACATTCTGGGGCGTTCCCTTGACAAACTGGGT
>BBZN01000067.1 GCA_001304855.1 Clostridia bacterium UC5.1-1D2 | reverse complement strand
CTCTATTATGCCCATACCGTCACTTCCGTCCACGACGTCCCCGCGGGGGCGCCGAGCCGGCCAGGTATAATCCTTGACCCTATTATACCATGTTCTCCCCACATGGTATCCCTCCGGGGGATGCACACGGCCCGGCCTGGTGTTTTCCTCCCTTCGGTCGGATCCGGACCGGCGCGGTATAATGTCTGTGGGAATTATACCATGTTCTCCCTACACGGTATCCCTCCGGGGGATGCACACGGTCCGGCCTGGTGTTTTCCTCCCTTCGGTCGGATCCGGACCGGCGCGTATAATGTCTGTGGGCATTATACCATATCCGCCGCGCTTATATAGCATAAAATCTCCATCCTGCAAACTACTTCTGCCGGATGGAGATTCCATGTGCCTGTATCTGCCGCTATCTTTTTCAATTTACAGAATCATTAGGTAGTCTCCGCACAGGCCTCCATCTCCTCTTTTGTCAGCTTTCGTGTGAATTTTCCCGTAAAAGCAAACACAATATTCAAAATAAAGGAGGTCCAGAAAGGTATCATAAAAAATGTATACTCAAAATTATTTACCCCCAGTACAGACAGGCAGAGCGCCCCGCTGGCAGACCAGGGAAGCATTGCATTCCACAGAGCTCCGTTCATGGACATGGTTCTTGCAAGGACCTCGGGATGTACCCCCTTCTTCCTGTAAGTGTCCTTATAAATGCTGCCGTTGATCAGGCTGGAGACATTGGCGGAGCCTGTAAAGGACACGCCGATTAAAGTAGTGACGGAGGTAAACAGCACCAAAAGGCCGCTGCTGTTAACCTTTTTCAGGGCGCAGTTCATAATCCGTTCCAACATGCCCATGCGCTTGATAACCCCTGCAAAGGAGAATGCGAACAGAAGCATAATTATGGTTCCCGCAAAGTCCATGATACCGCCTCTGGTCAAGAGGCCGTCCAAGACCTGATCCCCCGTAGAGCAAACATATCCCGACCACATCATATTGGTTACGCCGCCCCAGGTCTCCCCCTGCAGGATGACGGCTTCCGCCATGCCTACCAGAGAAGCTATAATCACTCCCGGAAGTATGGGGAATTTGATGAAAACAAGCACGAATATAACTACCAGAGGAACCAGCGTAAGAGGAGACAGGTTAAAACCCTGGGCAATGGAGTTTATCAAAGTATCCGCCGTATGAACCGGATCCGTGTTAATCGTCATATTCATCCCTATAAAGAAATAGGCCACAACCCCTGCAATAAGCCCGGGAACAAAGGGAAGGAGGGTGCTTTTGATCGTCCCTATAACATCATCCGTCCCTGCGCTCACAGAGGCGATAACAGGCACCTCGTTGATGGGGGAAGCCACATCCCCCACAAAACAGCCGCTGACAATGGAGGCCGCCGCCAGAGGCGCAGGCACCCCAAGAGCCGTCCCGATCCCCATAAAGGCAAGTCCGATGGAAGGCAGCAAAGCCCAGGGCTGGCCCGTAAAAACGAGGCGCAGGATGTAATTAAAAATGCCACCAAAAGAAATATATCGGGATTGAGCAGCTTCAACCCCCAGTAAAACAAAAAGGGAATGGTGCCGCTGGCAATCCATGAGGCGCTTATAAATCCTACAAACAGGCAGAAGAGCAGGCCGAATAAAACCTCGGCAATGGTTTTCGTAATGCTGTCAAACAGCGAATCCCAGGAGATCCTCAGAGCTATCATGCATAAGCACAGCATAAAACCAGGGCCAGCAAAATACCCATGGCAATGGGGAACTGTTTGCTCAGCGCCGGGTATCCTATAACCACAATGGACAGTAAAAACACAAAAACTGCTTCGCCCAAATTAATCCGGCGTTCCGCCTTTACGGCCTTTCCGCCCCCATTCATATTCTGATTCATTTCAGACATCGCTTTCCCTCCTTCGGCTGTAGCCGCTAATCATATAGGAGCCTGGATTATTTTTCAGTATCTCTGTGGGTTCTCTCCCCAGCTCACGGCAAAGGATCTCCATCACTTTGGGGGTGCAGAATCCTCCCTGGCAGCGCCCCATACCGGCCCGGAGGCGGCGTTTAATTCCGTCCACCGTCTCAGCTCCCGGAACCCTGTGGATGGCCTGAACAATTTCAGCCTCCGTTACAGTTTCACATCTGCAAATAATTCTTCCGTAAAGGGGATCCAAAGAAATCAGCGCTTCTCTTTCTGTCTGGGACGCCGACGCAAAACAGGGAATGGCGGCCCGCTTTCTCACATACTTATTCTTCCGCGGGAACATAATGCCGTTATCCTCAAAGAGCATGCGCACATATTTTCCAACCCCAAGGCTTGTGCCGATCCCGTCAGAGCGCAGGCCGCTGATTTCAAAATACCCCTTTACTTTTTTAGAAAAGCCAATATAATACCCCTCCGGGGTCCGAACCGGACGCAGCCCGGAAAATTCGGTTATGGCGTCATTGAGATTTAAATTTGGAATCATGGCCCGGACATCTTTTTCGATATCGTTCAGCCCCTGGGCCGTTATTTTAGTATCTGATTTATCGGTTATGTCCTCGGCCGTAGGCCCTACCAGCATATTGCCGTGGGCGGTGGGCAGCATAAGCTTGCCCCTCGTGTAGGGGGTGGGGGCAGGCATAATGATATGCGACACCTTACAACTCGTGTTCTTATCCAGTATAAAAACTGTCCTTTTCTCGGATGGACCGTAAAGTCGATCTCGCCCTCCGCCATTCTGGATATCTCGTCGCTGTGGAGGCCGGCTGCATTGATCACCCACCTGGCCTTTATTCTGCCCTGCGTTGTGTTTATATACTGGATTTCGTCATGACTGACCTCCATTCCCGTCACTTTACAGTTAAGAATAAACTCTACGCCGTTGGCGGCGCAGTTTTCGGCCTGGGCATATACCAAATCAAAGGTATCCACAACCGTCTCCCTGGGGCTGAAGATTGCACCCAGCATTCCCTCTGCCAGTTCCGGCTCCATCGCTCCCGCTTCCTCCGGCTGAGAAGCTCCACATCATAGTCGCAGTTGGCCCTGGCATTTTCCAATCTTTTTTTCAGCACAGACAGCTGTAATTCGTCATATGCAGGCATGATGCAGCCACAGGGATTGTGGCTGATTTCCAAATCCCTCAGAACCCCGTCAAACATCATCCTTGAGGCGTGAGAGAGCTGATACACCAAACTGCCGGGCGTATTTGCATATCCCGTACCTATGATAGAGCTGCAGGCCGCTGTTGCATCCCCCCTACATCGCTGTTTTTATCCACCACCGTCACCTTGATATTGTAATGTGCAAATTCCCGGGCAACTGCAACGCCCGCCGCCCCGCAGCCAATGATTAATACATCTGTGTTTGTCATTTGTCTATACCTTTTTTATACAGGCAGTTGCTACTAAGTCAACTCCAGTGTTTGAAATATTATGTACGATTTTCTGATACATTTGTATGGGAGCCTCCACTTCCAGGGAGGTGATAACGCCCATACATTCCTGTATCCGCTCCTTTGGCACAGGGCCGGTTGTTCTGACAGAAACCACGGGGCGCCGCCCATGTCTCACCGCCACGCTGGAGGTCAGCGTGCGCACAGGACAGATAAATTCATTAACGGCGTACTCCCTGCCTCTGGGACAGCGGTTCCCTGAAACACATGCTATCTTCTCCCCCTCTCCTTCCACAACCACGCTGCACCCGGAGGGACAAATAACACAAGTAATCGTTTTTGTCATTTCTGCTCCTCCCTCACCTGCAGGGTGATATCTCCGTCAATGGCCCCCACCGCTTTCCCAGGCAGCGCCAGCTTCTCCATTTCTCCGGGACTTACACGGACGGCCTTTCGGAAGGCTATCTCCCCGGAATTACAGTATGCCGATATTGTAACCTGGCTCATTGGCCTGCATACCCTGAAAAACAGCTGCGCTTCCTGCTGTCCGCAGGCAATCTGCTGGGGGCAGACATAGCTTACGCCTTCCCCCGCTATGGTATTTACATGCCGCAGCTCCGGCAGCCTGCCTGCGGCGAATAAAGCGGCGCTTTTGCCTGCGATCTCGCTCTCTCTGGTGACATTATCCACCAGATCATTGACGTGGAGCACATTTCCGCAGGCAAAGACGCCTCTGAGCCCCGTTTCCATAAACTGATCCACCACAGGCCCCCTTGTGCCTGCAGAAAGGCCAATGCCTGCGCCCACGCTCAGTTCATTTTCAGGAATCAGTCCCACGGACAACAGCAACGTATCACAGTCAATATACTCCCCGCTCCCAGGCACCGGAGCCCGGTCTTCGTCCACTGCACATACGGTCACACCTTCCACCCTGTTTACGCCCGAAATATCGATTATGGTATGGCCCAGCTTCAGCGGTATGCCGAAATCGTCCAGGCACTGGACTTTGTTCCTGGTAAGACCGGCCAGATAGGGCAGTATCTCCACAATTGCCTGCACCTTTGCGCCTTCCAGAGTCATGCGCCGGGCCATGATCATGCCGATGTCCCCCGATCCCAGGATCACGATTTTTCTTCCCACCAATTCCCCCTTTATATTCAGCATGCGCTGGGCAGTACCGGCAGTGTAAATTCCGGCCGCCCTTGTACCCGGGATTTTTATGGCTCCTCGGGTTTTTTCCCTGCATCCCATAGCCAGAACCACAGCTTTCGCCTCAACTTTAAACATACCCCTTTGAGGCTGACTGCGCTGACGGACCTGCCGTCAATACTGAGAACCATGGTATCCAGCATTATATTTACATGATGTTCCATCGCTTTCTGGCAGAATCTGTAAGCATATTCCGGTCCCGTCAGCTCTTCTCCAAAGTACTCCAGCCCAAAACCAGGATGTATGCACTGCTGGAGAATTCCGCCCGGATGGGTATCCCGCTCAATAATCAGAACCTTTTTTGCTCCGGCCTCCCTGGCAGAGATTGCAGCCGCAAGTCCTGCAGGTCCTGCGCCGATGACTGCTATGTCACATTTTTCCTTTTGTGCCATTGAACATTACCTTCCCTTTATTTTATCTGTATCCAATCCAGGCTTCGCTCTACTGCCCGATGCCATGTATCCACCGCTGTCTGGCGCTGATCCCGGCTCATAGCAGGCTCAAAACGGTATTTCAAATCCACGCATTTTTTGATGTCGCCAAGTCCGGAAAACTCCCCCAGGGCGTAGGCGGAAAGGACGGCGGCTCCGTAAGCGGTCATCTCTTTTTCTTCCGGAACCTCGATGGGTATATCCATTAAATCCGACTGAAGCTGCATGAGAAATTTATTTTCCACCATGCCTCCGTCCACACGCACACATTCAATGGCCAGGGATGACTCCTCCTTCATCACCTCAATAATATCCAGCACCTGGAAGGCAATGCTTTCCAGCATCGCCCTGACAATATGTTCCTTCCTCACCCCGCCGGTCAGGCCAATCATCAGGCCTCTGGCATACTGGTTCCACCAGGGCACCGCCAGTCCCGAAAATGCAGGCACAAACACGACGCCTGCGCTGTCAGGAACGGACATAGCCATCGCTTCCGACTGAGCCGGACTTTTTAACAGATTCAGATTATTGCACATCCACTCCAGCCCCGAACCCGCAATATAAGCGCTGCCGTTTAAGCTGTAACAGTTTTTCCCGTCGATTTGCCACGGCAGGGCGGTCAGCAGGCCTTTCCCGGAAAAGATAGGGCTGCCTCCTACCGTAAGATTGGCAAAGCACCCGGTTCCGTAGGAAACCTTCATATTTCCCGGATTCACACAGCCGTGGCCCAGCAGTGCGCAAGCGCCGTCCGTGATGGAAGCGCACACGGGAACAGGGACGCCAAAGAACACGTCCGGATCCACGCGGCCCTTTAAAAAACAGGTTTCTTTGATTGGAGGCAGAATATCCGGCGGGATCTGGAACAGCTCCAGCATGTTCCTGTCCCAGCAGGCCTTCTCAATATCCATCAGCAAGGTACGTCCTGCAGAGCTGGGATCTGTGACAAATATTTCCCCGCCTGAAAGTTTCCAAAGCAGATAGGTTTCCAGCGTTCCTGCACGCAGCTCCCCTCTGTGATGCATTTCTCTGACGCCCTCCACATGTTTGAGTATCCAGTTGAATTTTGAGGCGCTGAAGTAAGCGTCTGCGCAGAGGCCGGTTATCTTCTCAATCTCCCGTCCGTGTTCCCGGGCCAAATCATTGCAGTAATCGGCTGTGCGCTTATCCTGCCAGACAATGGCGTTGCAGACCGCTTTCCCCGTTTTGGCGTTCCACATAACGCAGGTTTCTCCCTGATGATCCAGGCCAAGGCCCGCAAGCTCTTTAAATGAGATTCCGGCGTCTTGGACCGCCTCCCTGCTCACCTCCAGCACCGCCCGGAAAATCTCCTCAGGGTCATGTTCAACCCAGCCGGCTGAGGATAAATCTGCCTGTGTTTTTTGTACCCTCTGCCTATGACCTTCCATCTCCGGTTTAATATAAGGGCGGTTGTACCCGTAGTTCCCTGATCAATTCCCAAAAATAATAACCCATAATCTTATCCTCCCCTTAATGCGCGTTTTGGCCCGCCATGTCTGTGGCAGTCCGGCGCTGAACTGTGCAGCGTTCATGATTGGAGTTTCTCATGCCCCTGCCGGAAATACATCTGCAATGAACGGGAACAGCAGGCTCATGCAGGCGTACCCCAGGCGCAGGCTGCAGGCGTATTGCCCCAGGAACTAATGCAGTACGGCCCCAGTGTAGGGTAATGCCCAAAATACAAGCAGCACCGCCGTAATGACAATCCCCAGTCCGATGGAAGCCTGCGCATACTTGATGTTGCTCCTCAGCTCCGAAACACTGCGCTCTTTTCCGGCCGCACATGGAGCATCCGCCTGTAGCTGTCCTCAGAATCTGTAACTTTCGTAAAGGCCGAACCTATAATCAGCCCCAAAACCGAGAGTCCCATACCGACGAAGGCGCTGTCCAGATAGACAGGAAGCCTCCTCCTTTCAGGGTTGTAAAGAGCTTTACTCCAAAACATCCGGCAAACCCCAGGGACATACTCAGGATAGCTCCGTATTTATTGACCCGCTTGCTCCAGACGCTGGCATAGGATATCGGAAGCCAGCAGCAGGCCACCAGCGTAGCGCCCAGATACATGATCCAGAACAGCGAAGGCGGATTTGTGTATGCCAGGATGAAAACAATCACAGAAGCGGCCACAATGGCAGCTCTGGCCCAGGCAAGGCCGTCCGCTTTGTCCTTTCTCCCCAATATATCCACTGTAAAGAAAGAGCCAATCAGAGAAAGAAATGTGGTAGACGAGGAAATGCCCGCCGCCAGCATGCCTGTGAGAAATACCACCCCCACAATCGTGGGCATCTTGTTCATAACAGCCCAGAGAACGGCATGGCTTTGATCCGCTATGTGGGGATTAATCCTGTTTATAAAAACGCCGGAGATATTTACAACAAACTCAATCAGAAACAGGAAAAACGCGGCATATGCGCCTGAACGGATGCACACGCTTTCGTTCTTTGCCATCAGATAACGGCTGGACTGCAGGGTGCAATACTTGCAATGGCGCCCCAGACAATTCCATAACCGCATGCCCAGATAAAGTTTTGTATGCCTGTGGGATACATATAGTCTGGATTGCAGGTCCAGGCCAGCAGGCCGGGCACTTTATCAAAGTTTGCCAGCGCCTCAATGGAAGGGAACCATCCTCCTGCAGCCTTTACAATAAATCCAAGCCCCACAATGGAGGTCGATGAAAAAACGGCAAACATAATGGTGTCTGTCAGCAATACGCCTTTGGATCCCGACAGCGTGGAAATCAGCGTAAAGGTAATCATAACCAGAACAACACATATGATGTAAGGCGCGCCTGTAACAAAGGACATCAACGTCCCCAGCCCCTGAGTCACAGACAGCAAATATACAACCATAGAAATAATCGCAATAACTGCAGACAGTTTTCTCACTGCCGGCGAATTAAAGCGGGCCCCGTAATACTCGGGAAGTGTTGTACAACAGCTTCGCCTCAGATAACGTCCAAAAATACGGAGCCGTAAATAGGTCCCACAACCTTCATTGTGATGATTGTAAGAAGCGCTGCAAAGAAACCGGCATAGCATTCGCCGGCGTCCCCCATATATACCCCGCATCCTATATATGAGGCGACGATAGAGCCAACGATCAAAACAGTAGGCGCATTTCCTTCAGCAATATAAAAATCATTGGCACTTTTTAGTTTTCGGCTTACCAGGCCCCCTACTACTATGTAAAGAACCATGGAGATGACCATTCCAATCAAATATACATTCATATTATCCGCCTCATCTTATGGTAAAGTGTTTGTTTTCTGCTCCTCTTCCTCCAGTTGCCTTAGTTCCCTTTTCAGTTTAACCGTTATAAACACACCTGCTGCCGCAACCCAGGCCCCTAAAAAAACAGCCATAAAAATTTCCAAAATATCCCTCCTTCAAATAATAGCCCCCTGCTATACCCATAAACCTTTTACGCCTTGACCTCATCGAACATGCATCGCCAAGGATTTATATGACTATTTAGTCATTTACATCGCCTCCCATCCACTTTTTAAACCGAACCGTCCATAAATTAAAAATCCGAAATTTTTACTATTTTTAGCTATTTTCCCGAATATACACGCGTTTTATCACTTACTGCATGATACTTTCATTATAACAGCGCCTGTGTCAATGTCAATAACCGCTGATTATTTTTGATTTTTTCGTCATTTTTACATCATATTCATAGCTTTAATGACTTTTTAATCGTTTTATAATGACTATATAATCATATACTAGTCGTTTTTTAGAGCTTTTACCTTAAATCATTCTTATAACCTTCATTAAAGCCCTTTTAATCAACAGAAATATTACATATGTAGTTGTTGAATGTTCCTTTACGTGATAAACTTAATACAGCAGTTCCTGTAAATGTTTGGGTAGTCTCAGGACAAACCGTCCATAAAACATACGCGCAAAACTGCTGCTTCAGTTTCTGGCATTAATCGAAAGGAGAACGGTCTGATGCGGCGCTCAAAAGAATATATGAATTCCAGATTAGAAGAGTTAACTGATTATATCGAGCAAAAGGGCAATGTAGCGGTAGCCGATCTGGTTGACCGATTTCAATTATCACCCTCTACCGTCCGAAGAGCATTGGAGTCTTTAGAAGAGAAGGGGCTGGCAATCCGCACTCATGGCGGTGTAAAGTCGCTTCAAAAAGAGAAGGGCCTCTCTTTGGAAATCAAGCCAAATGTTAATAACATCGCAGCCAAAAGCAAAATTGCCCAAAGGGCCCGCAAGCTGATTAAAAGCGGCGATGTCATAGCTTTGGGATGCGGTTCCACCACACTGTTTTTGGCGAAATTGCTTCACGGCATAGACAGCCTTACGGTTATAACGGACTCCGCTTATGTGGCGGTGGAGCTTATGGAAGAAAAAAATATGGAAATATACCTGAGCGGCGGAGTTATTCACAGCAGATCTGGCGCAGTCTACAGCTCCCAGTGTAAAAACCTGTTTGAATCGGCTCTGGTAAACAAGGTTTTATAGGAGCCGACGGAATCTCCCTGGCCTCCCGCTCCATAACGGCAATGGCCCACCTTACGGAGGCGGAGCGCATGATACTCACTTGTGGTGAAAAGGTTTATGTACTGGCCGATAACAGTAAGTTTGACAAAAAAACCGTAATAGAGCGGCTGGCGTCTTTTGATGAATTTGATTATCTGGTTACAGATAAAAAGCCTTCGGAGGAGATTATCCAACGCCTGGAGGATTCCGGCGTCAAAATATTATATTAACTCTCCGGCCTATGGCAGCCTGATATCAGGCAGGGGTAATTCCAACCTTTGTAAAAATCCAATTGACGTACAATTCCGCCGAAGGTATACTAGTACTATAAAAATAAATGAAGGGGGTTTTTTAAGCTATGAGAAAAAAACTGATAATAGCCGCTGCCGCCGCTCTTATATCAGCTATGTTAAGCGTACCGGCCTTTGCCGCAGAATGGAAACAGGATACAACCGGCTGGTGGTATCAGAATGACGACGGAAGCTATCCAAATAACGGATGGAACTGGGTGGAGGGTAAGTGCTATTATTTCACCCCGGAAGGCTACTGCCTTATAAATACGCAGACGCCTGACGGCTACACGGTAGATGCCAGCGGCGCCTGGGTTGTGGACGGCGTCGTTCAGACACAGGGAGGTTCTCAGGCAGCTGACTCCCAGACCGCTGACGGGACAGTCATTCAGTGGAACGGCCTCACCTTTACCGTACCGGCCGGCTTTGTGCAGGATACGTCTGAGCAGGGAGGCGCTTTCTTCTTTGACTCAAGCCGTATCGCGGCCATTGCCATTGTGACAGAGTCAATACCAGATATGGCTGGGTACGAAGATCTGCTCAATTCAATGCAGGGCCTGATTCTGGATGAGGCAGTGGAAGAATATATCGGAACCCCATCCGGCAAAAGTCCAAAACAGTTCGCTACCGGCACCTGGTACAGCTACGACTATTCAGATGCATCTGTTCTGGGACTTCCAGGCTCCGTAAAGATTTATGTCAGGCTGAACGGCGTCCAGATACAGATGATCCTATTTGCGGGCAACCTTTCAGGCATGGATACGGACGGTATCATGAACAATAACCTGAGATAGCTGCGATTTTCCGGCTGCCCGGTTCTCATCTGCGGCAGTTCGTATTTCCAAAAAAGCAAAAACAGCAGACAGCGCAGGCCAGGGCCTGCACGCTATCTGCTGTTTTTATTCATCCGATATTTCTACTTATATAATGCCAGTTTGTCAATTAATATAACCGGGTCGTCCCACTCATTATCCTTTATCAGAGACACTTCAACCCTGATTTGACTGTGTCCGGACACATCCGCCCCAAAGTAAATGTTTTTCTCATTGTAATGGATATCAGGGGAGGTATAGAGCACTGTATCATTGTCGCCGTATACGGTCACTTTAGCCAGCAGTCCGCTGTCAAACTGGGAGGAGGGAGCTATGGTCCGCTGAGCAGCCGGTATTCACCCTGGGCGTCGTACTTTACATAGCTGCCTTTGCCTTTTAACCGAATGGCATTGGTCCATCTGTCACCGCTTGCGTTCTTTCCGGAAGTTATAATATTATAACCATTATAGGAAATTCCCTCCAGGTTCTGCACCAGATACGCCGTAGTTAAATCCGTAATATTGGAAGGTTCAATCTCGCCTTCCGCCGGAACCCACACGCCGTCCTCTCCGATGTAACGGCTGTCAATGGTGGTGTTTACAGCCATGGTTCCCATGGGGAGAAGGTAATACCACTTGTCGTTATCCTTAAGCCAGCCGGTCTGCATAATGCCGGCCGCATCCAGGTAATACCACTGGCCCCCAATCTGCTGCCAGCCGGTCACCATATTACCGTCGTTTCCCATATAGTAATAGTTGCCTTTATCTTCCACCCACTCATTGTAAACGTATTTATTTGCGCCCTTCTGGTATCTCCACTTGCCCTCTACCTGTTTCCATGTACCGGCAAATGCCGGAACTGCCATAAGCACGCTTAAAACCAATGCTGTTATAGTCACTGCAAATCTTTTCTTCATGGAAAATCTCCTTTCATTTCTCATACATTTTATGACTGCTATCAAGATTTTTTATGCATTCTGTACTCGTACCATTATAATTCATTATTGGTTTTTATGCAACTATGTCTTTTACAGCCTGAAAAGCGCAGCCATATAAAATGTCCGCGCTTTTACCCTGCTTTCCGCCTCCGCGAAACCGGCCCCGGTAAGCCCCGCCCGTTCCGCCCCTGCGCCTGTATCGGCGTCTGTTCATCTTCAGGCGTTTTATTTCCTCCCGCTGGTTTCCATCCCCGGGAAGTTATGCGCTCCCCGGCACAGTTCCGTCCACAGGCGTTTCTGCTTCCTCCGGCGCGTTTCCATTCCCGGGCCGTCTCCCACGCCCAGGCATAGTCCCGCCCACAGGCGTTTCCGCTCCCTCCGGCGCGTTTCCATCCACGGGCCTAGGCATAGTTCCGTCCACAGACGTTTCTGTGCCCTCCCGCTCGTTTCCATCCCCGGGAAGTTATGCGCTCCCCGGTACAGTTCCGTCCACAGGCGTTTCTGTGCCCTCCCGCTCGTTTCCATCCCCGGGAAGTTATGCGCTCCCCGGTACAGTTCCGTCCACAGGCGTTTCTGCTTCCTCCGGCGCGTTTCCATTCCCGGGCCGTCTCCCACGCCTAGGCATAGTCCCGTCCGCAGGCGTTTCCGCTCCCTCCGGCGCGTTTCCATCCACGGGCCCAGGCATAGTTCCATCTCCAGGCATTTCTGCTCCCTCCGGCGCGTTTCCACCCCCGGACGCTCTCCCTTGCCCAGGCATATGTCCGCCTCCGGAAATTTCGCCCTGTTCCGGCAGCTCTCTTCCCTCCCGGATTCCGCCCGGACCTCCCCGGACGCCTCCGAATCCTTTCATTCCTATCCCTGCAGGCCTTTCGCCACCAGAGTTACCACATCCTCCACCGTCACATCCTGCACTTCGCTTCCTGTAGACAGCGTATATTGTTTCCCCTGCTCCAGTCCGGGAGCGCTGAGCAAAATACAGGCGAACTCTTTATATGGTTCATAGCTTAAGAGTTCATCTCCCGTTTCGCCGGTCAGAACCACCCTGGAACCCGCCTCCTGGTTTTCACTGTAATAAACCATAATCATCTTCTGCTCCGAGTCCTCAGAAAACGTCTGCATCATCCCCCGCTTCCTGCCGCCGCAAACACGCCGCCGCTTATATAAGCCTCCCCGTTATAATCCAGCGCCCCGTTGCCGTCGCTTACAGGGCCGCTGATATAGGTGTAACCGCCTTCCACATACAAGTGGCCGTTGGAGTCTATTCCGTCCGCCATGGCGTCCACATATACCGTTCCTCCGGCAATACGCACATAGCTTCCTCATTCACCTCCATCTTGGCCCGCTCCTGATTTTCTCCGCCGGATGCGCCTCCCGCCCCATTGATGCCGTCGTCTGTGGATTTCACCTTTATATTGCCTCCCAGAATGTCCACCTTCAGGCCTTCCAGCCCTTCATAGCTTTCCTGCACCTCTATATCTCCATCATATATTGTAAGCCAGGTTTCCGCATGAATTCCATCGTCTCCGGCCTGTATCTGTATGGAGCCTCCTTCAATAACCACATAGCCCTTTTCCGGATCGGAATCATTGTTCGCTTTTATTCCGTCCTCCCCACTTGTAATCCGAATCTGTCCGTCTTTGACGGTAACTGAATCTTTGCCCTTAAGACCGTCTCTTTCCGCCCTTATGTCCAGGGTTCCGTCCATGACCTTCAGATGGTCCTTGGTGCGTATTCCATTGCTGTAATTACCCTTTACCGTCAATGTTCCTGTCCCGTTAATCGTGAGATCGTCCTTGCTGAAAACCGCCCCATCCGGTTCATCCTCATCTGCCGTCGAAAAGACATATTGGGCTCCGTCTGTAACTGAATTCTCCGTTCCCTCTGCCAGAATCAGGACTATTTTTCCGCTCTGCAAGCCGTACACAGGCGAAGTTTCTTCACAGGTAATATGGAACCCATCCATTACAAGGCGCACCACATCTGTTTTCCTGCATCCACCAGTACCTGCCCCTGATAGGTCCCTCTCAGCACATAGGTCCCCGCTTCCTTAATAGCAATGACACCGCCCTCCTCTTTTGCTCCCTCCCCTTCAACTTCCGCGCTGCTGCCGTCACATGTAATCACCACGGACTCAGCTTCATTCCAGCTGCCGTCCAGATCGTCCTCGTCATACTCCGACATTTTTCCTGTGTTTTCCAGAGACTTCTGTCCCTGGTTATCCAGTGAAGTTCCCCCTTGGGCTCCTTCTGCTCCCTGGGATTCCGTTGCCCTGTCCGCCGTCGGATTGCCCGCCGTCTTCCCCCTGGCTCTGCCGGCCCCACAGCCTGCAAGCTGCATCGCCAGCAGCGCTGCCATTGCGATTCCAGCGCCTCTGGCCCAAATGCTTCCCATCCCTTTGCGTCCCTTCTTTTCCATTGCCCTGTATTTTTCATAATCCGTCTCCTTATCACCGTATTCTGCCTTCAGCAGCCCATCCCTCTTTCTCTCTGCAGTTTATCTGCAGACTTCCATATCCCGCCGCCAATCCTGCAATCCCCAGGCAGGCGCCGCTCTACAAATTTTCATTGCCCTCTGCCACACGGCCGCATACCACTGTCAAGTTCCCGTTGCGGCAGCGGATCTCGTCCAGCATCCTCTTTTCATTTTCCTGGTTCTTCAAATCCACACGGTAATTAAGCTCATATAAGCTGCCCATATTTACAGTTTTCACTCTCACAAGCTCTGCCTTCCTGACATACTTTCTGAAAATATCATCAAATATCCCATTGTAATCCAGATCCTCCGGTATCGTTACCCTCAAATTCTTCTGCAGGAACTGTCCGCTCATATCCGGCGCCCCAAACATGGCCAGCGTCCCAAGTCCCACCACACAAACCATAAATACTGCAATTCCTATGTACCCCATTCCGTCTGCCAGCCCTATGGCCATTGCCAGAAACACGCTGTTTATCTCCCTTGCATTTCCAGGCATGGAACGGAAACGTACCAGGCTGAAGGCTCCCATAACAGCCACTCCTGTTCCCAGATTTCCGTTAACCATCATAATCACCATCTGCACAATTACAGGCAGCAATACCAGCGTTGTCAGGAAATTACGGCTGCTGTGGTTTCTGTACATATGAATTCCCGCCAGAGCCGTTCCCAGCCCCAGGGACGTCCCTGTACAAACAATCATATGTGCCATGGTTATATTGGAAGCCGTCTCATTTAAGATACTCTCAAGCACAACTACATCCTCCTTTCGCATATTCAGGGTACATCCCCGCCTGCCCGGCTGCTTCACGTAGCCCTGCCAGCATCACCTGACAGCCGTATTTCTTATAAAATGTCCCATACTTGGAATAAGACACGGGATAAACCGCCATCTCTCCCAAAAGCCTGGAAAGCCACAGAGGCATTGTTTCCGGTATCTTAATTTCCATCAGCACCTGCCCTTCCTCCAGAAGTTTTTTTCCATAAGGCTCCACGCGCAAATCCAAATCTCCTGAACGGCCAAGGATATTTCGGTCAAATGTTACGCGCAGTTCCTCATCCAAAGCGCAGGCATAAGCACAGCGCTCATAGGAGATATATGCCATGGGCCTGAGTCCATAGCGCCTCACGGTATAGTCCACCTCACGGTATACCTGCCCCCGCAGCTCCGGTTCGATTCCGTAATAGAGATATTTCCGCGCAGCCTCCAGGGTCATCTCCATCCGGCGCTTGTAGACTACAGACTCAAACTTTTTCTTAAGCTCCACATAGACGCGGGAGGACTCCCCCGCCCCTCCGCCCGTAGCTGCGCAGCCTGACTTTCTCCTTATAAACCGGTTTCTCAATAGACCTGCGGATTAGCCGGTAATCAGATGTATCCAGATAAATATTGCAGATGGTGTGTTCCCCATAGGCGTCCATCTCCATCATCCCCCAAGGGCCATCATCAGTCTTTGGTACTGTTCTGCCCCCAGCAGATATTTTTTCTCATATCTCTTAAATACTTCCTCCATATAATCCCTCTCTTCTGATCTGTATCTCTCTGAATTTCTCCTATAGATTATCTGGAAAATGTGACCTCTCCTTGTAAAATCTGTGTTGACAATGTGAAAAAGAGCGCCGTCTCCGCCATTCAGCAAAAGACAGTGCTCCTCACTCTGTAAACCGCCCCCAAAACAGGGCGCCGTATATTCAATTCATCAGGCGTTCTTCATAATCACGCTCTCAACCGCATCTGCCACATGCTCGCAGGAATCACAGCACTTCTCCAGATACACATAAATTTCCCGCCACGCAATGATCTCCAGCGGATCCGTCACAGTCTCATGAAGCCTGCGCATAGACTCGATAAACAGCCGGTCCCCTTCCTCCTCCAGAGCATTGATCTCCACTATCAGCATGCAGGGTCTTGGACTTTCTGAAATCGGCGAATTCCACCAGCACCTCCTTCAGAGCCTGGCAGCACCGGATAATCACCTTGGTAAAAGCAATGGCCTCCGGACGGATTGTATGTACGTTGTTAATATAAATACGGATCAGCACATCTTCAATTTTATCTGTAACTTCATCAATGCTCTGACTCAGCAGTATAATATCTTCTCTCTCAATAGGGGTAATAAACTCCTTCACAAGCACGCCCATCATTTCATGCTTCTTCTTATCTGCGTCATGCTCAATCTCATGGAGCTTGTCCAGCTTCTCCTGAAGGCCCGCTGCGTCAAAATTAGTCAGATTGTCCTCCAGCATCTTGGCTGCCTTGCATCCGCACTCCACACAATCTATAAAATTCTCAAAATAATAACGGTCGCTTTTCTTAGACATATCCTCTTCTCCTTTGATTATCCGTGAACCAGCATCATAAACAGCTTGGCCATCAAAAATCCAATAATACCGCACCCCGGAAAGGTCATGACCCAGGTCATTACCATATCCTTGACCACCCCGAAATTAATGGCGGACAGACGCTTCACTGCGCCTACGCCCATAATCGCAGTGGTCTTTGTGTGGGTGGTGCTCACAGGAATTCCAAACAAGGAAAATCCCAACAGGCAGGCGGCTCCGGCCATATCTGCCGAAAATCCCTGGTATTTCTCCAGGCGCACCATATCCATCCCCACGGACTTGATAATCTTTTTGCCGCCGATGGAGGTTCCCAACGCCATTGTACAGGAGCCCAAAAGAAGCATCCACAGCGGAAACTTAACCCCTGCCGTACTGCTGCTGCCATTTACCATACAGATCCCCAAAAGCATAACACCCATGAACTTCTGCCCGTCCTGAGCCCCATGCATGAACGCCATAGCTGCTGCGCCGCCTATCTGGGCGCAGCGGAAGAATCCCGTGGTTCTGCGCCTGTCCATATCCCGCAGAGCCAGGACACCAGTTTGCAGGACAGATAACCGCATGCAAATCCCAATGTAACAGAAAAACAAGGCCATATATAACCTTCATCCACTCCGCCTGATTGATGGCGGAAAACCCGCCCCGGATAGCCACAGCCGCCCCTGTAAGACCGGCTATCAGCGAGTGGCTCTCACTGGTAGGGCAGCCGATGGAAACGGCGAAGGAAGACCAAACCACAATGGAAAACAGCGCCGCGCACAGGGCCACCAGCGCAATTCCCGTATCATCTCCAAAATTAACCATTCCCGTGATCGTGGATGCGACGGTAGAATTGATCATGGTCATAACCACCACTCCCGCACAGTTGCATACGGCCGCCATTGCAATTGCCAGATTTACATCCAGGGACCTGGTGGATACACAGGTTGCAATGGCATTGGGCGCATCTGTGATACCGTTGACGCAAATAACCCCCAATGTTAGAATCACCGTAATCAATAAGGCCGGATTTGTAACCATCTGCCGCAGGAAAAAGGTAAACGACATATCCATACTTCTTTTACCTACTCTCTCATTAAATTTACTTTATCTTTACGTATTTTTTACAAACTCACAAGCTTAATTCTAACATGGTTTTTAACGGTAGTAAAGTATGAATTCCGTGAACATGTCCTCCTTGCCCGGACACTACCGTACAAAAACAAGGCCGGATACCCGGCTAAAAAACCGCCTGGACATCCGGCCCTACTCATCCAATTCTCTTTCATTCAACTCTCCCAATGATCCAGGCCCACGTCCATGCTGCCCGACCGAAAGCCCTCCAGATCCAGAGTAATGTACGTAAACCCAAGGTTTTTCAGGGTTTCCGTGATCTCCCTCTGCCGTTCCATCACCTGTTTGAAGGAAGCCCTGTCCACCTCCAGACGTGCCACGTCTCCGTGGAGCCGGAGCCGGACATTTCCGGTCAGGACTGCGCGCAAGCGGGCCTCTCCTTCGCCAATTTTGGCTAATACGTCATAGTCGATCTCCGTGTTGTATGGAAGCCTTGTAGCCATACATGGGGTGGACGGCCTCGAAGCCACGGATATTCCGTAGAAAGCAGCCAGCTCCTTCACTTGCGCCTTGGTTATATGAAGCTCTGCCAGAGGACTGATAATCTGCAGCTCCTTTAAAGCCTGGATTCCGGGACGGTATACATGCATATCGTCCTCATTGGTGCCGTCCAGAATCCGGCGGATCCCCCGCTCCCCCTGCAAACTCTCTCAGTTTCATAAAAAGATGGCGTTTGCACAGATAGCAGCGGTTCACCGGGTTGCGCCGGATCTCCTTCTGCTCCAGCTCGTCCACAGTTATAATTTCATGAATCCCTCCCAGTTCACCTGCCACCCGCTTTGCTATCTCCAGATCACAGGATGGGTGCAGGCGGCTGTCAAAGGTTACGGCATACACCTTGTTTCCATTCCCGGCCGCTGCCCGGGACGCCAGTTTAAGCAGCAGGCTGGAGTCCACGCCGCCTGAAAATGCAAGGCAGATATCCTCCTGCGCCAACTGATCGATTCTGTCTTCCAGCCGTTCTCTTTCTTTCATGTATATATCCTTTCTCATGTCTTTATTTCCAAAGCGTTCTTGTAAAAAAGTTGATACCCGGGCGGCTGCTCCACGTTGCAGGAACCCCTTCTGCCGCTACGCTTCCTCCCCGGCCCTGCGCACCTCATGGTATACGGTCTGAAAATCCACATCCTTGCTGCGGCACAGCGCCCGCACGCTCTCATACTCAGGATAGCAGAACCGCCTTCCCTTATATGTGCAGACCTTTACCAGGGCGTCTCCCCATGCTGTATGGACATTTCTGCCTTCCCGCTCCAATATAGTCCTTGTCACAGGATAACGCCTGATTCCGATGGTGGTTGTGTGGATTAGTATAATTTCCTCCAAAGGCTCCCTGTCCTCCTCCCTGCAGATTACAGACAACATATAAGCGGGACGGTTCTTCTTCATGTAAATAGGCGTGTACCACACATCTGCCGCCCCTGCCTCCAGCAAAAGTTCCATGACAAAGCCCAGGCTTTCGCCTGAACAGTCGTCCAGATTGGACTCCAGCACACACATGGACTCCCTGTCTTCACCGGAATCCTCCAGTATCATAGCTCTCAGAACGTTGGCCTGCCGAAACACCTTATTGCCTGCACCCATGCCGATTTTCACCAGACGGCAGGCTGAAGGGAGCTGTTTTCTTGTACCCAGGGCAGCCGCAATGGCCGCACCCGTAGGCGTTACCATCTCCCCCTCATTGTCCGTAAACCTGAGGTCAAGCCCATAGGATGAGGCGATGTTGGCAGTTGCAGGCACAGGCACAGGCAGTATCCCATGCTGGCAGCGTACATGCCCATGCCCCTCTGCAAGAGCCGAAACCACCACATCCTCGATTCCCAGATTGTCGATGCACAAAGCCACGCCGATAATATCCACGATAGAGTCGACAGCCCCCACTTCGTGGAAATGTACCTGATCCAAAGGCAGGCCGTGAGCCTTGGATTCCGCCTCAGCCACTATCAGGAACATCTTCCGCGCCATCTCCTTAACCCTGTCGTTGGAATCCAGCCTGTCAATGATTTGGTAAATATCCTGGAGATTCCGGTGTGCGTGGGAGTGGGCATGACCGCCTTCGTGGACATGGCCGTGGGTATGCCCGTGTCCGGCAGCGTCAACCTCATGGCTGTGCACATACTCCCGTCCGGCAGTCTCTGCCTCATGACTGTGCACATGCCCGTG
>BBZN01000066.1 GCA_001304855.1 Clostridia bacterium UC5.1-1D2 | reverse complement strand
AAAGCCTCCTCCTTCTTCTCGCCCCACAGTCCCCCTTCCATCTCATCCCTGCAAAGGTAGATATGGAGATTTCCGTCTCCTGCATGTCCGAAGCTGGGAATACGCATGTTCAAGTCCCTTGCCGTCTGATGGGTAAATTTTATAAGTCTGCAACCCTGCTTCTGGGCACTACCACGTCGCATTCGTCCATCTCTGCGGCAGAGGCCTTTATGGCCTCCAGAAATGCGCCTCTGGCGGACCACACGCTGTCTTTGCGCTCCTCGGTATCCACAAGGAACACATCCTTGGCGCCATAGGAGAGGCAGAGATCGGCCGCTTTCTCAAAGCTGTTTTCCACTTCCTCTCTGCTGTTTCCGTCAAAGGTCAGAAGTATGTAGGCATCGCTGTCCGTATCCGGAAACTTTTTCCCCAGAAAATCTTCAGCAAACAGAATGGTACTCCGTTCCATAAATTCAATTGCAACCGCCTGGACCTGCGCCTCTATGATCCGGGGTACAATCTCAATGGCAGCCTCTATGGTGGAGAAAGGTATCAAAAGGCTCACCGTCAGTTCCGGCAGCGGAAGAAGCTTCAGAGTCGCCTCTGTGATAATTCCCAGGGTTCCCTCCGATCCGATGATCAGGTTCATAAGGCTGTAGCCGGAGCTGTTCTTTACCACCTTGCCCCCCAGTCTTATTACCTCCCCCGTGGGAAGCACAACCGTCAGTCCCCGCACATAGTCCCTTGTCACTCCGTATTTTACAGCCCGCATGCCGCCTGCGTTGGTGCTTATGTTGCCTCCGATGGTTGCGGATTTCTCCCCCGGATCCGGAGGGTAGAACAGTTTGTTCTCCTCGGCATAAGCCGCCAAATCCATCAGAAGCACACCCGGCTCTACTGTCACAGTCAGGTTCTCCCTGTCAAGTTCCAGAATATGGTTCATAGCCCCAGTCTCTATCATAATGCCCTTGCAGAGGGCCACCGCCCCTCCCACCAGCCCTGTTCCGGCTCCTCTTACAACCACAGGAATCTTTTTTAAAGCCGCATAGGTCATGATTCCCGCTGTCTCCTCTGTGCTCTGCACCTTAACCAGAATATCCGGCATAGAGGAAATCCCCCCAGCTCATCATGGCTGTAATCCTCGCTTATCTCCTCCCCTGTGAGAACACGTTCCGGAGAAACAATGGATTTTATATAGGAAATATCCGCCGGATCAACTTCTTTGTACGCCATCATTCTCCCTCCCTTATCTCCCGAATAAGCCTGGGCACAATCTCGTATAAATCTCCCACCAGCATAGTGGCTATATCAAATATAGGCGCTCCCCTGTCATTATTAATGGCAATAATACAGTCGGAGCCCTTCATTCCTGCTGCAAACTGCACAGATCCAGATATGCCCGCCGTTATAATAAGCTTTGGTTTTACCGTCCTGCCGCTGAGGCCAATCTGCCTTCTGGCGTCGAACCAGCCTTTTCTATAAGAGGTCTGGTACAGGCCAGCCGGGCTCCCAGAAGCTCTGCCAATTCCCGAAGCAGCTCTAAATCCCCGGGATTTTTTACCCCTCTGCCAGCTGCCACAATCAGTTCTGCCTCTGATATATCCGTCTCCTTTTCCTTACGGATTTTATCTATAATCCGAATCCTCTGATCAAAGAATTCTTCCCTTACCTCCATAATCTCCGTCCGGCCTGTGGGATTGTCCACTTTCTCCGCCCTGTTAAAAATTTTGTACCGCACAGTGCAGAACTGCGGCCTGTGGGAGGGGGTGACAATCTGAGCCATAATATTTCCTCCGAATGCAGGACGATCTGCACAAGATCCGTGTTCTCTTTCATCTGAAGAACCGTACAGTCTGCTGTCAGTCCCGTTCTGAATCTGGCGGCCACCCTGGGCGCCAGGGAACGGCCTGCGTTGGTTGCTCCCACCAAAACAGAGGAGGGTTTGACCTTCTCTATGAAATCTGCAAATACATTGGCATAGGCAAGGATATGGAAATCCTCAAGTCCCGGATGATCATATACAAATATCTTATCTGCGCCATGTTCCAGAAGCGACGAGGCCAGTCCCGCCACTTCTCTGCCTAAGAGAATACAGTAAACCGGGTGTGCCGTAACTGCCGCCAGCTCCCTTGCCTTTCCCAGAAGTTCCAGGGTAACGGGATGCAGACTGCCTTCACTCTGCTCCCCATAGACTGCGATTCCTCTCCAAAGCTCCTTGTCCGTCCCCTGAGTCTCCTCCTCCACCCAGCATACCACGCCTTCAGGTCCTTTGTTTACACAGAGCCTGCACATCCTGCAGCCTGCACTTATGGTCAATAGGCCCGACTCTTCTCCGATTGCGCCGAAGGGACAAAGGGCCTTAAGGGCATCCCCATTTTCTCTGGTCACCTTATCCTGATTAATTACCAAATATGCCATTGCCATTCCCCGCCTCTCAAATATCCGCAGTCAGAGCGTACCTGAAATTTCTTTGCCCCGGCTGCGCTCCGGTGCTTAACCCTGCACAAACTTCTTGCTTCTCAGCAGCTTCGCCGCCTTCGCCGCCAATTCCTCTGTACCGCCCTCCCAAATCACCTTATGGCTTATCTTCTCAGGCGGGAAAATGCGCTCCACCTGGGTGGGCGAGCCCTTAAGGCCGTAATGCGCTTTGTCCCTGTCAGCAAAATCCTCCATGGTAAAACTGGTTATGCAGAATGGATCCATGGCCTTTTTTCTTTTATAGGAAGGAAGGCGGGGCGTATTTATATCCTTGTCCACAGTCAGAAGGCAGGGCAGGGCTATTTTCTGAACCAGTATATATTGCTCCATATTTATCTCCACCGTAACAAAATCCCTGTCCATATCACGTACGCCGAGAATATTGGCGCTGTGGGGAATCCCCATAAACTCCGCCACCTCCGGCCCCACCTGCGCTGTGTCGCCGTCCGTAGTCTGCTTACCGCAGAGAATCAGATCGTAATCTCCCGACCGTTCAATTCCCTGATACAGCGTATAGCTGGTGGCGCACACATCCGCCCCTGCAAACTGCCTGTCTGATATGAGAAATCCCCTGTCCGCACCAATGCAGACTGCTTCCTCCAGTACCGCCCTTGCCTGGGAGGGGCCCATCGTGATCACCGTCACATGACCGTCCGTCTCCTGCGCCAGTCTCAGCCCCAGCTCCAGGGCAAATAAATCATAGGGATTTAATTTAGCTTCAACTCCGTCCCTCTTCAGCACGCCCGTCCTTTCATCCACCTCAACCAGTGCAGTTCCCGGCACCTGCTTGATACATACGAGAATCTCCATCCTTATCCTCCTTCAGCCTTTAATGTAAGCTGGGAATCGCTCCGATACCTGCCTTTGGGGCTGATTTTCCGCCGGCCGCACACAAATTCAAGCAATGTACCTGCCGCGTGCGCCTCATAAATTTATGCACAGCTGACAAACAATCATCTCGCAAAATCAGGCGCAGGAGCGATTCCCAGCTTACATTTTAGCCACTATTTTCAAATTGCCTTCTGACGGCTGTACGTCACACGTTGCAGAGAATGTTGTCCAAATTGAGGGGGCACACAGCAGGCTGTATAACCTGAAATTGAGCTGAATATTCCGCCAAGCAGGGCGCGCAGATGGCGGGAAAGAATTTTCAAACACCCTCTGGTTCTTAATCAGGTCATGTCCACTCTGCATCTGGTATTGTAATTTTAAATTTAAAATTTTGTATACATTAATCTTGGTATTATAATAGCACATTCCCGTACAGGAAACAATTAATAATTATTCCAAATTACACATTCTTTTTTTATATATAATGCACAAAAAATACAGTCATCTCTTATCTTCACTAAAAGACAACTGCATTTTCCATTCTCACTCATATCCCTACATCAAAACCTTTCCGGGAAAGCTCCGTTTCATGGCATTGATCATCTTATCATTGGGTTCAAATATTACCTCCGTAGTCTCCGGCCCTCTCTGATATATGAGAGCGCAGGTTTTGACGCCTTGCCTGCCGGAAGAACAATTTACCACCTTCATGCCGGATTTTACATAATTCTTCAAACTGTGGGAATCTGCAGGAGCCACAACCACGACCTCCTCCTTTTCGCATTCCAGAACTTTCTTACGTCTGGCTTTCCCCAGAATACGGTCCACGGACAGACTGCCCTCTGCAAAGAGATACTCAAACTCCACATTCAGATTTAAAAAAAGATAATAGGTTCCTCCGATTGCCAGAACCACAATTATTATCCCAAACATGCCTAAAAAACCCATAAATGTCAGCGCTATGGACAGCATGCTGAGAAACAGCATTACTATTTTTACGAAAAGGCTGTAAGCTGGTTCCTTACGCTTCACAAGCCACTCTACATAATTGCTCTCATTCATCATTCTACTCCCGTTCCCTTAATCCATTTATGCGCCCTGTATTCATAACTATAGCACAAATTATTCCATTTTTCCACACCATTAATTTGACCATGCCTATCTGGCACCTTTCAATAACCGCTGCAATACAATATCAATAAGAACAAAAGATTCCTGTAACAGGAATTGCAGCAAGGAGCAGGTTTTATGAAAGAAATCCGCCGTTTAAGCGATATAGAACCGGGACAAAAGGCCCGTATAAAGGAACTCACATCCAACGGAAGCATGCGCCGCCGTCTGCTGGACATCGGTCTGGTGGAAAATACGGAGGTAGAATGCTTGGCAGAAGCCCTATGGGGGATCCCAAGGCTTATCTAATCCGGGGAGCAGTGATCGCGATACGTTCAGAGGACTGCCAGGGCATCCTGGTCTACGAATAACACACCCGGAAGGAAGCAATACAGGAAAAATAATCTGAAAAGGAGCAGCATATGGGCCTGACAAAACAATCAGTAGGAATGGGCGCCGTCGATTCCGGGCTGGAGATAAAAAAACTGACACCTGAGGATAAAGTGATTGCCATCGCAGGTAACCCTAATGTGGGAAAAAGCACCCTGTTCAACAACCTGACCGGCATGAATCAGCACACCGGGAATTGGCCGGGTAAAACCGTAACCAATGCCCAAGGTTATTGCAAATCAAAAAACATAATTATGTGCTTGTGGATATTCCCGGCACTTATTCCCTTATGGCGCACTCGGCCGAGGAGGAGGTTGCACGCAACTTCATCTGTTTTGGTGAAAGCGACGGGGTAGTGGTGGTCTGCGATGCCACCTGCCTGGAACGGAACCTGAATCTGGTTCTTCAGACCATGGAGATATCCAGCCGCGTACTGGTATGTGTAAATCTTTTGGACGAAGCCAAACGGAAAAACATCACAATCAATCTGAAAAAACTGTCACAAAAGCTGGGCGTTCCGGTAGTGGGCACAGTTGCCAGAAGTAAAAAAAGCCTGGAGCATTTCCTGGAGGAACTGGATGCGCTCACAGAATCCACAACCCCTTTTACCCCTTACGAGGTGAAATACTCCCCTGTTATTGAGGCTGCCATCGCGATGGCTGAGCCTGCTGTGGCCAGGGAGGTGGAGGGCCGTATTAATTCCAGATGGCTTACTTTAAAGCTTTTAGAAGGAGATCCTTCCCTCCTGAAAGAACTTACAGATTATCTGGAGGAGGATATCCTGGAAAACTCCCAGGTAGCCCATTCTCTGGAAGACTCCAAAGCCTACCTGGAAGAAAACGGTTTGTACGGAGAACAGCTTAAGGACCGGGTGGTCGCAGCTTGGTAGCCTCAGCAGAAAAGCTGTGCAGGGATACGGTACACTTTTCCAAAACCGGGTACAACGAAGGGGACAGGCGGCTGGATCGGATTCTCACCAGCCGTTTTACCGGCTACCCGGTGATGGTGGCAATGCTGGCGCTGGTATTTTGGATTACGATTACAGGAGCCAATTATCCTTCCCAGCTGCTCTCCCGCCTGCTGTTTCAGTTCCAGGATCTGCTGACAGCCGCGTTTACAGCCGCAGGGGCTCCATGGTGGCTCCATGGAGTGCTGATTCTGGGAATTTACCGGGTCTTGGCCTGGGTGGTTTCTGTTATGCTTCCTCCTATGGCTATTTTCTTCCCTCTGTTCACCTTGTTGGAAGATTCCGGCTATCTGCCCCGGATTGCTACAATCTGGATAAACCCTTTAAAAGCTGCCATGCCTGCGGTAAACAGGCGTTGACTATGTGCATGGGCTTTGGCTGCAACGCCGCCGGTATCGTGGGATGCCGCATCATCGATTCTCCCAGAGAACGTCTCATCGCCATGATCACAAACAATTTTGTGCCATGCAACGGACGTTTTCCCACCCTCATCGCCATAATATCCATGTTTTTTGTAGGCGTGGCAGGGGGAGCCTTTAACTCGATGCTGTCGGCCCTTCTGCTGACTGCCTTTATTGTCCTTGGGGTGTGTATGACCTTCTGGGTGTCGAAGCTGCTGTCACTGACGGTCTTAAAGGGTATGCCCTCCTCCTTCACACTGGAGCTTCCTCCCTACAGGCGGCCTCAGATTGGAAAGGTGATTGTCCGTTCCATATTTGACCGCACCCTCTTTGTACTGGGCAGAGCCATCGTGGTAGCTGCGCCGGCAGGACTTCTTATCTGGGTTATGGCAAATGTTCAGGTGGACGGAATCACCCTGCTGGCCCATTGTTCCGGATTTTTGGATCCTCTGGGCAGGCTTCTGGGTATGGACGGAGTTATCCTTATGGCCTTTATCCTGGGTCTGCCGGCCAACGAAATAGTTATACCCATCATAATTATGGCTTACATGGCTCAGGGAAGCCTGGTGGACTTTGAGAGCCTTGCACAGTTAAAGGAACTGCTGGTAAATAATGGATGGACCTGGGTTACTGCAGTCAGCACCATGCTTTTCTCGCTGATGCACTGGCCCTGCACCACTACCCTTCTCACAATCCGAAAAGAATCCGGCAGTTTAAAATGGACCGCTATGTCCTTTATAGTTCCAACTGTCTGCGGGATGATACTCTGTTTTGCCTTTAGCTGTGCAGCGCGGATGCTGATATAATTCCATTGTATAAACTCCCGCCCCGCCCGCCACAATCCGATTTCCTGCAACAAGTAATCGCTGCGCAAACGGCCTTTTGCTCCCCGCCGGGATTCTTCAAATATGCGCCACCTGGTTCCAAATCCCTTATTATCAGATGGCAGACCGGTCTGTCTGCCGGAACTGAATTAAACGGAGCGCCCGTTCCTCTGCCGGCGCTCCGTTAGGAATCAGGGTCTTTTCCAAAAATCCCTCAATTGCTGTATGTAATATTTTCCTCGGGGACCGGCCTCCACCTGTTTGCGTCCCCTTTATTGCATTTTTCATGTTCCAGCGCATCCAGCAGATCGGAGACATTCTCAAAACCGCCGATATAGGCAGATTGCGGCGCCGCCCCATCATATTTTCTCATAGCCTGATACCACTGTCCGTTCTCAGCGTGATAGGCAAAGGAGCCGTTCCAGTTTCCGTTGCCAGATGTGGTTTTGGCAAACAGCCAGATGCGTTCGCTGAATTCTCCGCTGCTGTGCTGGTTGAAGAAGGGTTCAATGTAATATGTTACCCCGTCTATGACCATAGTGGGATGTCCGTATTCCTCAAAGAATTGATCCCTCAGCCTGTCATTGCTGTTTCCGATCGTATCATGATTGTCATTAACAAAATCTATAAAATTCTGCAAATACGATCTGACTGAGACAATCTCTGACTCTTCATCCCCTTCGCCTTCGCCGGTTCCATGTATAGAGCAGGATACTTCCACGCTCACATCCGGCTTCAATTTATGGTGATTACGCCCCCTCCGGACAAATTGCATCAAAGGAATTTTTAATATCCTCCGCCTGCCCTGCAGTAAGCCCCTCTGTCATCATCTCATACTGCAGCTGTCTGGTCAGGCTCCGCCGGTTGCTGAGGCAGACCGTTTCCCTGGTTCCGGCCAGACGCGAAACAAAAACAGGAATTCCAACAGCCACTAAAACTGTGATAATTGCCACCACAATCAGCATCTCAGCCAATGTAAACCCATTTCTGCCTTTAGATGCCGTCACAGGATAGTTGGTAGTACAGGCCATTGCTTTCTCCCCCTTTTCTTTGGTCCTCAGGTTACATTTTACACCTGTTTTACTTTTTCAGAAAGAGAAATATGATAAATACAGAACAATACTTGTATCTTCCTGCAAAAAGGGCGGCTTCCATCAGGAAACCGCCCCTCACTAAATCTCTATCTGTAAACAGCAAATTTATTTCAGAAAATTAATACATTCCGCCCATATCAGGTGCTGCAGGCATAGCCGAAGCCGGTTCCTTGATATTGGCAACTACGGACTCGGTTGTCAGCAGAGTGGATGCAACACTTGTAGCATTCTGCAGCGCGCTTCTTGTAACCTTAACCGGGTCAAGAATTCCTGCCTCGATCATGTCCACATACTCTTCTTTGTAAGCGTCAAAGCCGGTTCCTACCTTAGCCTCTTTCACTTTATTAACAA
This sequence comes from Clostridia bacterium UC5.1-1D2, assembly GCA_001304855.1. GTDB lineage: Bacteria > Bacillota > Clostridia > Lachnospirales > Lachnospiraceae > Enterocloster. Next base: position 12,705 of record BBZN01000066.1, on the reverse strand, counting down.
TTACAGCGCCTTCCAGGCCTGCATTTGCAACGATGTGGAACAGAGGCGCTTCCAGTGCCTTTAAGATAATCTTGGCCCCGGTCTTTTCATCGCCCTCCAGGCTGTCCACAACTGCCTGCACCTGGCCTGCAGCGTGTACGTATGCGGAACCGCCGCCTGCAATGATGCCTTCCTCAACGGCTGCTCTCGTGGCGTTTAAAGCATCTTCCATACGAAGCTTTGCTTCTTTCATCTCTGTCTCAGTAGCAGCGCCTACACGGATAACGGCTACGCCGCCTGCCAGTTTAGCCAGACGCTCCTGTAATTTCTCTCTGTCAAAGTCAGAGGTAGTCTCCTCGATCTGCTTGCGGATCTGTGCAACTCTCGCTGCAATTGTGTCCTTATCTCCCATACCGTCAACGATAATGGTATTTTCCTTTTGAACCTTAACGGATTTTGCCCGTCCCAGCTGCTCCAGGGTGGCGTCCTTAAGGTCAAGGCCAACTTCTTCAGAGATAACGGTTCCGCCTGTAAGGATTGCAATATCCTGAAGCATCTCTTTTCTTCTGTCGCCGTAGCCCGGAGCCTTGACTGCCACTACGTTGAAGGTTCCTCTCAGCTTGTTGACAATGAGAGTGGTGAGAGCCTCGCCCTCCACGTCCTCAGCGATAATAAGCAGTCTTGCGCCCATCTTTACAACCTGCTCTAAAAGAGGAAGGAGCTCCTGAATATTGGAAATCTTCTTATCCGTAATCAGCACATAGGGATCGTCCAGATTTGCCTCCATCTTATCCATGTCTGTACACATGTACGCGGACAGGTAGCCTCTGTCAAACTGCATACCTTCTACCAGATCCAGCTCGGTCAGCATGGTCTTGGACTCCTCGATAGTGATAACGCCGTCTTTGGAAACCTTCTCCATGGCGTCGGCTACCATTGTGCCTACCTCATCATCGGAAGCTGAGATAGCCGCTACCCTGGCGATCTGAGCCTTGCCGTTAATCGGTTTGGACATAGCTTTGATTGCGTCAACAGCAACATCGGTAGCCTTCTTCATTCCTTTTCTCAGAACAATTGGGTTAGCGCCTGCAGCCAGGTTCTTCATACCTTCATTTACCATAGCCTGTGCAAGAACAGTTGCGGTTGTTGTACCGTCGCCTGCCACATCATTGGTCTTTGAAGCAACTTCCTTGATTAACTGAGCGCCCATGTTCTCATATGGATCCTGAAGCTCAATCTCCTTTGCGATGGTAACGCCGTCATTTGTGATTAATGGTGAACCGAAGGATTTATCCAGAACGACGTTGCGTCCTTTGGGTCCCAATGTAACACTCACAGTATCTGCCAACTGATTTACACCTGATTCCAGCGCCTTGCGGGCTTCCACACCATATTTAATCTGCTTTGCCATGATTAATCAACCTCCAATTTATGCTCTCTAGTTTTTTGATACTTATTCTACAACTGCTAAAATATCGCTCTGCTTTACAATTACGTACTTCTCATCCTCAATCTCTACCTCAGTGCCTGAGTACTTGGAGTAGATAACCGTATCGCCTGCCTTCACCTGCATGGTGATTTCCTTACCGTCAACCACGCCGCCGGGGCCAACCGCGATAACCTCTGCCTGCTGGGGCTTCTCTTTTGCCGCCCCCGGAAGAACGATTCCGGACTTTGTGGTTTCCTCTGCTACTAACTGCTTTAATACTACTTTGTCAAACAATGGTACTAACTTCATATCAATTTCCTCCTTACAACCTGATCTGTTTGTTCTTTCCTGAATCTTTCTTTACTGCTTCTTTCGTTTGCTCACATGTTAAGTTATATCACCAGTTATTAGCACTGTCAAGAGTTGAGTGCTAATTTCTTTTAATTTTATAATTTTTTTACAAATTTGCTGTTTCTTTTTTTTACCATTCGTATTACAATAGTAGCAATAAGGCATACTGTAAGTAGCAGGTTTTGTGCCTGACGAACCATAAAGGAAAGGGGTTTTAATATGGCGAAGAAACATTGGGGCAGATTTGTAGCATTTGCAGCCGTAGCAGGGGCAGTTGCCGCCGGCATTTCTTATGTACTTCAGTATAAGACATATCACAACGAACTTGAAAAAGATTTCCGGGAGTTTGAAGATGGCGGGGACGATTCTGAGGATTCTGAAGACCGCACCATAGATCCCCGTTCCGCAAACCGCAATTACATCGCCTTGTCCTCCAGCAAGGACGAGTTTAAGGTGGCTGCAAAGGATATCGCGCATGCCACAAAGAATGTTTTAAAAGATGCGGGAAGCATCCTGACGGATACAGCCCACGAGGCAGTTTCCGTTGCTGTGGATACCGCTCATATCGCCCTTCATACCATGAAGACAAAAAAGCCGGCTTTATGGAGGGACGGGCCGGAGGAGAAGCAGATGAGGAGGATATTTTTGAGGACGAAGGCTTCCTGGATGACGATTATGTGGACGAGGACGATCTCTATGATTACGGCCGCATGGACGGCGGTACCTACGAATCCCGGTGCCGGGAGGAAGATTACAGCGACGACTTGACAGACGACTTTGAGGACGAGCCGGACAGCGCTCCCAAGGAGGAAAAAAACCGGATTCCGAAACCTCCACTGCTGTGATTGAAGAAGATACCATTGACTAACCTGCAGAATTCAACTTAACGTTCCGCCCTTCACCAGGAGGACGGTCTTAAAGATCAGTGCGAGCATCCCCCGTTATAGGTTTAAGCTATAACAGGGGCGCTCTTTTTTATTCCAGCTATTATTCATCCCACAGCAGAGTATTGGCCCACATGGGCTGCCGGGCCTGATCCTCTCCCAGCACATAGGCGTGGTGGTCATTATCTACAGATATCAGCTGATACTCCTCCAAGCTGCTGAGATAGGTCCAGCTGTCATCCAGTACGGTCACTCCGGCCTCCACGTCAAATTCCCAGAGTGACTCTTCACCTTTCTCATTTGTGGTGATATAGGCAATCCGGCCCTCCATAAGATTACCGGAAAACTGTCCTCTCCTGCACACGTCCCTGGCCTCCCCTACAGGCTGCGCTCATAATAACAGTAGCCTGTATGCCCCCTTCCTTCCATGACGCCATTCTGCCACAATCCGTCGGAATAATCATATCTGGGAGCGTCCAATTCCACTACCTGGAGAGCCAGGCACTGTCCCTGGGGCCTGCCGCCTTCAAAGGCGCCATAGAACACGGTCCCCGCTTTTGTAAGCACCAGTCCTTCTCCTTCAATCTCTTCATTCAGCGCAGCGCCGTCATAGAGATAACGCCGTCCGGCCATTGTCTCATAGAAAAGCCCTGCCAGAAGCTCCTCCTCACGGTTCATAACCCCGGCCGCTTCCTTCAGATTTTTCTTTCCAAGAGCGCTGGCAATCTCCTCCAGCGCCTTCCTCTCCTCCCCGCTCAAAGCGGGACTTCTCTCCTGCTGTTCCAGGGCCCGCTCCCTCTCCTGGGCCTTTTCCTGGAAAGTTTCCGCTTTCTCTCTCGCCATGTCCGCCCGCTGATATTCCCCCCACAAGCTGCTGACGCCAAGCACCAGCACAAATGCTGCCGCCGCCGTCCAATCGGTAATGTTACGATTCATGCGCCTTATAGCCTCCCTTATTTGACTCATTTTTAAGCGTCTGTCTGTCCGTCCTGGAACTATCTTCCTCAGGTATCCGGGCCCAGGCTTCATTGAGCAGTCCCGTACCCAGCTCAATTTCCTTTTCATTCAAATTAGCATAACCCAGCATTACAGTGGAAGGAAAGACATTTCTTTCCGGATAGATAAATGCATCGGATATGCCGTAGACTCTCACTCCCGCCATGGCCGCCCGTTCTATCAGAACTTCCTCCTCTGCTCCCTTTCTATGGGTCAGAAGCACATGAAGCCCTGCATACTCTCCCTTTATGTCAAACCGGTCCTCCAAAGGCTTCAGGCCGGTCAGAAGCACGTCATGCTTGCTCTTATAAATGCCCCGCATCCGGTTAAGATGGCGCTCATAAAAGCTCTGGTCAATAAACTGAAACAGAATATTCTGGTCGATTCTGGACACGGTGGAGGCATAGAAGCCGGCTTTCTCCCTGTAAATCTCCAGAAGCTGTTCCGGGAGCACCATAAATCCCACGCGGATGGCAGGGGCGATAGACTTTGAAAATGTTCCCATGTAGATCACCCGCCCGCCCCGGTCCATTCCCTGAAGAGCCGGAATCGGCTTGCCCTTATAACGGAACTCACTGTCATAATCATCCTCAATGAGGTAACGACCCGGCTCCCGGTAGGCCCAAGCCAGAAGCTCCTGACGGCGCTTCACAGGCATCACAATCCCCGTGGGATATTGATGGGAGGGCATCACATAGGCCACATCCGCCCGGATTCCCGAAAGCACCCTGACGTCCATGCCGTACCGGTCCATCTCCACAGGGATAACCTCATGCCCCTCCCCCTTCAGGACGCGGTACGCCTGCTTGTAAGTGGGGTTTTCCATGGCAATTGACAGATGATTTCCCAGAATCTGGACAAGAGCATCAAAAGATACTCGCTGCCTGCTCCTATGACAATCTGTTCCAGGGTACAATTCACGCCTCTGGCTGCATGGAGGTAATCTCCGATGGCCCGCCGCAGGGCTTCCTCCCCCTGAGGATGGCCCCCGGCAAACATTTCCTTGTTGTCATCCACCAGGGTATTGCGGCTCAGTTTCCTCCAGGTATTAAAAGGGAAGCTTTCCAGGTCGATTCCTCTGGGCGAAAAATCCACTTTGTAATCCCTGCGCCCTTCCCGCCGCTCTTTTGAAGAGGAGCCGGGGAGCACACGGCGCATCTCCAGCAGCTCCCCGCTCTCGCACACATAGTATCCCCTGCAGGCATCGACTCAATATATCCTTCCGACAGCAGCTGGTCATAGGCCATCTGCGTGGTACTGCGGCTCACCTTCAGATTCTGGGCCAGAATCCTGGTGGAAGGCAGCCTGGTTCCGGCGGCCAGCCTTCTCCCCCGTATCTCCTCCTTTATGTACTCATATATCTGTTCATAAAGCGGTGTGGGTAACTGGCTGTCAAGAGGTACGAGAAGTTCCATAAGCTGTCCTTTCTGTCTGCAACTGGCATTGTTTTATTATGTATAAATATCATTTCCAATAATACCAGCTTGCTGCAGCACTGTCAATTACATGCTTCTGGAAAGAATTTTATGGGAAATAAAAAATAATACCTCCAAAGCAGTTTGGTTATTTACCAACTCTGCTTCAGAGGCATCCTTTTCGTTTCCCATCTAAGATGCAGTTCCGGACAGACAGTCCGGCCTCTCCCTGCTACTTGGGAAGCTTGAAAGAACTCTTAAGAGACACAATTCTGTTAAACACCGGATTCTCAGGAGTGCTGTCCTTGCAGTCCACACAGAAAAATCCGTTCCGCACAAACTGATAGCTCTCATAAGCCTGTCCCTCTGCCAAGCCGGCTCCACATAACAGTCTTTGAGAATTGTCAGGGAATTGGGATTTAAGTTCAGGCTGCCGTCTTCGTTCAGCTTTCCCTTCTCCTCATCCACGATATTCTCATAAAGACGGCACTCCACCTTTCTTGCAGTGGGAACAGCCACCCAATGGATGGTTCCCTTTACCTTGCGGCCTTCAAAGCCGGATCCGCTCTTTGTCTCAGGGTCATAGGTTCCGTGGACTACGGTGACATTGCCCTCCTCATCCTTCTCACAGCCGGTGCATTTTACAAAATAGGCCCCCATGAGACGTACCTCGTTGCCGGGGAACATCCGGAAGTATTTTTTCGGGGGTTCCTCCATGAAATCCTCTCTCTCAATAAAAAGCTCTCTGCCGAAGGGCACCTTTCTGTCTCCCAGCTGCGGGTTCTCCAGATTGTTGGGCACATCCAGAAGCTCAGTCTGACCCTCGGGATAGTTGTCAATCACCAGCTTAACCGGGTTGAGAACCGCCATCATACGGGACTTTTTAAGCTTTAAATCCTCACGGATACAATATTCCAGCATAGCATAATCCACGGAACTGTTGGCCTTTGACACGCCTACCAGCTCCACAAACATCTTGATCGACTCGGGAGTGTAGCCTCTCCTTCTGAGAGCGGCAATGGATACCAGGCGGGGATCGTCCCATCCGTCCACAATACCGTCCTCCACCAGCTTCTTGATATAGCGCTTGCCTGTGATTACATTGGTGAGATAAAGCTTTGCAAACTCTATCTGACGGGGCGGATTCTCAAATTCGCACTCCCGCACCACCCAGTCGTAAAGAGGCCTGTGATCCTCAAACTCCAGTGTGCAGATGGAGTGGGTGATCTTTTCGATGGCGTCCTCAATGGGATGGGCAAAATCGTACATGGGATAAATGCACCATTTATCTCCTGTATTGTGGTGGGACATACGGGCCACCCGGTAGATAACCGGATCTCTCATGTTGATATTGGGGGAGGCCATATCAATCTTGGCTCTGAGCACCTTCTCGCCGTCCTGATAGATTCCTGCCTTCATCTCCTCAAAAAGCTTAAGATTCTCCTCTACCGAACGGTTTCTGTAGGGGCTCTCCTTTCCGGGAGTCGTAAAATCTCCTCTGTACTCCCGAATCTCCTCCGCCGATAAATCACAGACGAACGCTTTGCCCTTTTTTATCAAAAGCAAGGCGCATTCATACATTGTTTCAAAATAATTGGATGCAAAGAAAAGCCTGTCCTCAAAATCCGCTCCCAGCCATTTTACATCGTCCATAATAGACTCTACGAATTCAGTCTTTTCTTTCGTGGGATTTGTATCGTCAAAACGCAGGTTGAACTTGCCGCCATACTTCTGTGCCAGCCCATAGTTCAGTAAGATGGACTTCGCATGTCCGATGTGCAAATAACCGTTGGGCTCAGGCGGGAAACGGGTCTGGACATGATTGTATACGCCTTCTGCCAGATCCTTGTCAATCTCCTGTTCTATGAAATTACGGGAGACTACCTCCTTCTCCTCAGTTTCCATTACGGTTTCTTTCTCTGCCATAATTGTTCCTCCGTGTTTGTTACTTTTCTGATTATAATATGTAATATATCACATTTCTTCCATCTGTGAAAGGGGAAAAGGAAATAATTTTCTCCCATTCCGCCGGCGAATATAGAATTCCTGAAAAAAGTCTGATATACTAAAATGAACCGGGTACAGGCTCTTGCAGGCTGTTAAAAAATGTACCGGAAAGAGACAAGCTAAAGGAGACTTGAAGTAATGAAAAAAGCGGCAAAGTTTGCGTTCGTAAAAACTATACCCATTTTGCTGGGTTATCTGTTTCTGGGTATTGCCTTCGGATTGCTTTTGCAGAAAGCCGGCCTGGGGGCGCTCTGGGCATTTCTCATAAGCGCCTGGTATATGCAGGTTCCATGCAGTTCGCCCTGGTGGGAATACTGACGGGAGGCTTAAGTTTTATAACTACTGCGGTGATGACTCTGTTCATCAACAGCAGACATGCTTTTTATGGGCTGACTTTTATTGATCGTTTTAAAGAAATGGGCGGAAAATACCCCTATATGGCAGCTTCCCTCACAGACGAAACTTATTCCCTTTTGTGCTCCATGCAAGGCCCGGGGATTTCTCCGACAAAGAGTGGAGGCTTGCCACCTTTTTCGTGTCCCTCTTTGACCAGTGTTATTGGGTGGCTGGTTCTGTGCTGGGAGCGCTGATGGGCGAACTGATTAAGTTCAACACCACAGGCATTGATTTCGCCATGACCGCCCTGTTCGTGGTTATCTGCACAGACCAGTGGAAAGCAGCCAAAAGCCATATTGCCGCAGTTACAGGATTTGTGTGCGGAATTCTATTTCTGGCTATTATCCGCTCCTCCAACTTTATTCTGCCTGCCCTGGCCGCCACAGCTGCCGTCCTGCTATTTTTGCGCAGGCTCATTGAAAAAAATATGGAGGAGGATTAAATTATGGAACGACATACATACGTGCTGGTTACAATTCTTATCTGCGCACTTTGCACTCAGTTAACCCGCTGGCTTCCCTTCCTCCTGTTCGGAGGCAAGAAGGAGGTTCCCAGGCTTATCCGATATCTTGGCGCTGTGCTGCCGGCTGCAATTATGGCTGTGCTGGTAGTCTACTGCCTGAAAGGCATCACCCTCTGTCCTATCCTTACGGCCTTCCCGAGCTGATCTCCGTGGCTCTTGTGGTGGGGCTCCATCTCTGGAAAGGCAATACTCTTGCCAGCATTGCCCTGGGAACGCTGTGCTACATGTTTCTTGTACAGGCGGTTTTCTGAGCCTTCAGCCAAGGAGTATAAATATTCCCAGACCTGTGAGTACTGCGGGAACCAGAATGTGCTTATATTTCTGAATATGATTCCTTACCACAGAGTGAGAAGAAAGAAGCGATCCAGCCAGGCACCACAAACCTGTCATAACGATAAAAATTGCGGCCACAAAAACCAGTTCCCCCGAAGAATATACGCTGAACACAGGGTATACACACCGATATTATCTGCACCGCCGGCGACAGTAAGCATGGCCACACCCCATAATTTTATCTCTGCAGCGGACAAGGTCTGTTCAATGGGGGCCGTTCCGTCCACATTCTTCTGCTCTTTTTTGTAGTCCGTCCACATCTTACACCCCAAAATTATGGGCAGTATTCCAAGATACCGGGTATACTGTCCAGGCAAAAATCCGATCCCAAAAGCCCCCAATATGCTTATTCCCACCAGGGCGCCCATTCCCAGATACTGGCCCGCAGTTATCAGTCTGCGGCTTTTTTCGTCCTTTGCCTGGGCGTAAAGAACCATTAAAAAGAAAAATGTCATCAATATTGGTGCTGATGAAGGACAGAATGGATGCCATGGTGATTGTAAACAATGCCGGGGTCCTCCGAAGGTTATGTGTTGGTTTTAGCCACCCGTATATTATATAGCATTCTATAAGTTTCCACAATACCCGCAGGTTCCCTTAAAGCCTGCCTTAAAATGTGTTCCTGCCCTCTGCAGCCCTAATCCCCCTCTTCTATTCTTTGAAGGATCTTCTCCAGTTCATCAGGAGGCGGTGGCTGGATAATCTGGTCATCCACTGTTCTCTGCGCCATCTCATACTCCAATAACAGCCTGATTTGGATCAAATGCTTTCTAAGTACTTCCTATCCATCTCTACCACCTTTTCGCTTTGGGTTCTAAAAATAGAACCTTTGGTTACATTAATTCTACCCCTATAATGGAATCATTACAAGCAGAAGGTGAAAAAATGTTCAATTATAATAAACTGTGGGAAACCATGGAGAAAAAGGGCGTCACCAAGTACAAGCTGACAATGGAGCACAATATCAGCAAATCCCAGCTTCACCGGATGGGAAAGAACGAAAGTGTAACCATGAATACCCTGGACAATCTCTGCAATATTCTGGACTGTGAAATTGAGGACGTGGTGACACATTATAAGAACAAGAAAGAATAATCCGTTTGTAAATCAGAACAGGGCGGGCCGTTCCCGACAGGGGGTAAAGGGGTTGGTGAATCCGGTGTCGTTATCCGTCCGGACGCATTGGATTGGGACGGAGAAGGCCTTCACGAGATGGTCCGGGAACAAGGCGGAGGAATAGGTAAGGAAGCGGCAGAGGCCAGGGATGGAGCGGGGCAGCCGCGCCCATGAGGTTGACCCAAAAGGCGGCAGACCGGCATCGGGGTTACGTCTGCGCATGTCTGAGATCAGCCTGATTTCTCGGGGGAATGATGGCGGGGACGCTGGAGCGGTGGCGCAGGGACTCCAGGGAGCTGCCGCAGCGTGGTTTCCACCGCTTGAAATATGCCGGGTCTTATACTTGACGGCAGCTTTGGAGACGCCAAATTCTTTGCGTAGCTGATAAGCGATAGACGATACCTCATATCCTGTGTTATACCAGTTATGCGGGAACAGACTCCTTTGTATCTATTTGTCTTGTGGTGATTCAAATATAACACAAAAATAGGTTCTCGTATTTTTTATTTACGCCGGTGTAACACATGTAGCGTAATCCTACAGAGAGGGTTGAATTATTAAAAAATTGTTGTTGACAAAACTATATGCCTGTGATAATATATACAAGGTTCGCGTGAGCGGACGAACAGAAATGCTGCTGTGGCTCAGTCGGTAGAGCGTCGCATTGGTAGTGCGGAGGTCACGGGTCCGATTCCCGTCAGCAGCTTGAAAAAGCCCTTGATTTATCAGGGTTTTTTTGTTTAAAGGAATGAATAATACGCTGAAATTATGTTTGTCTGCTGTAACGCCATATTTAAAGCCATTTATGAATCCCTTCTTCTGGCTGCAGCAGCTTACCTCCAGGCAGACTTCTTCCAATTTCTCAAAGTCCTCCCGGCCCCTTTACAGATTCTTATTGCCATAGCTGATTTCAGAATGATAACTGTCCTTTCAGTGGTTGATGGTTTAAGTCCCTTTTGCAGCAAGTCATTTACAAATTTTTGCAAAATATCAGCCCGCAACTCGCATCGTTTATGCGTTCCGACAAACAGGATGATATCTACCGCTATATAGAACTCATAGGACATGGTGGTCTTTATCTTCAAAATATTTTTCTTATAGTCTCTATCCCACACCTCCATCCACTGTTCCACAGTCATTTTAGATAGTTCTATGTACGTACCAGTGTTCACCTCGTTCAACGCCGCTGTAAGCTTCTCCTGTACCTCCTTCCTGGTTTTTCCGTATAACGCCTTTCGCTTCTGCCTGCCCTGGGCATCCCGGCCTGCCGTAATCCTGGCCCACCACGCTCCATCTGGACGTTTTGATATAGTTCCCTCTCCCTGTCCTCTCTTAGCCATTGTAAAATCCTCCTATTGACTTTGTAGAGACTTCTAGGCTACAATAATTTTGTTGAGGGGCTATTGTAGCCTGGAAAGCCTTTGATTTATTTAGTTACTGGATGATTGAAGGCTTTTCTCTTCACTCTTGATCGTCCTATACCGATAACCGAATCTAAATCCTTGGCGAAACATATTGTCTTGTAAGGCACTCAAATATTCATCAGATGCATTATGTATTCTGCTATAGCTTTTTCTCACATCCTCCGGCGCTCCTTCCTCGTAATTTTCCATGAAAACTTCATAGATTTCTGTTAATTCTTCATCCGTAAAGTTTGTTTTCAACCCCATTCAATTTACCCTCCGTTTTAAGAATATTTACAGCTTTATCAATCTCCGCGATATAATTTTCATGTTCGATCCTGAATACTCCCAGAAGCTTGATTAAGGCTGTTCTGGCCCGCTTCGTGACCACTATGTACTGCTCAATGTCATACTTTACCATCTGGCCTCCGGGTAGATTTGCTTCACGTACGAGAACCTTACATCTGCATACTCCTCGTTGGCCATCCGGCAGGGTGTTCCTTTGTGGCTGCGGATCTCTTTCAGCATATAGTCTAAGAATTCTTTATCCATGGCCTTCCACCCTTCCTCTCTTCATCCGATCTGACCCAGTTTATACAATGGGCGTTTAGCTCCATAGGTGAATGATACAACATGGACAGTATGTACTGCGGCTTCTTCCTGATCCGCTCCCCATGCGCTTTTAATTCCTCCAGGACGTGCTCAATGTCGGCGTAGGTTAATTTCATCATGTGGGCCTTTACAAGCTCTCTGGGCTTATCCTCTCCACTTATGCGCACCGTCTTGCTCTTTGATACAATCGCATCCGGTATGACGGCTATAAACTCGTCTATAAGCCCCACATCGTCCGCATAGGCGGCTTGTAAGTCCTCATAGCTGAATTCCCCCGAATAATGCTTTAAAGCTCTGCAAACGGCTGTCCGTCCGTCTGGTCCTGACTGAAAGGCTGATTATTATTAATACGGTTAATTTTAATACGGTTATTATTAGTGTCCTGTTTTTCGGTATCCCGGAATTTAGGACACGGTGAATTTTCATGATTGAAGTGCTTATAATGGCTTTCATGCCCCAGCATAACTACAGAAGTAACCATATATGGCCTTGGCCTGGATGATATCCTTCGACTGATTCGCCATTAATCATCACCCCAATTCCATGGCGATTCCTTTAAATGCGGCGTATCCCCTGAATCGGTAATATAAAAGTAAAAATCTGTTCCCATGAAGAACTCCCAGAAGTCATCCCTGGGGACTACCATCGCTTTCCCATCTTGATTGTGGGGCAGGGGGAAAATGCTATTCAGTCCTTAAGAAAAAACGAAATGACTGGCGTTATTGCCCTAGAAAAAATCTGTAGTCTATTAAATTTACAGCCTGGGGATTTGATGGAATGCATCCCCGATGATGGGGTTAAAGACAACGGCCCAACTGAAAAGGAATGAAATAAATATAATATATTTAATCAGGGAACCGATGGGTCGCTATTCCAGCCACCTGCTCCAAAGAGAAAGGGGCTGGCGCTTATGTATGTTACTTTAATGACTTATTTACATTTGTTATCATGCTTGTAGCTGAATAACTCTTGTTAAGCATAAAAATAACGCCCTCACCCGGAAAGTGTAGCGTTATTTTTTAATACATATCTCTACCGAGGTGGCCAGGGTCCAGCTAGCTATCGGTTCTCTTTTTAAGTATATTATATCGGTTCCTAAATCCATTATCAATGCTTGTCAAACAGGTACCAGCTGCGGGCGCCGTCTGTAATTAATACCGTGGTAATCAAGATGATGTTCCCGGCAGCCTCCCCACATGTTATGTTCAAAGGAACTAAGGTTAAGGCCATTGGGTTCGCCTTTCTCCACGACATAAATAAG
>BBZN01000065.1 GCA_001304855.1 Clostridia bacterium UC5.1-1D2 | reverse complement strand
AATTTGTTTATTATGGTGCGCCTTGCATTATGCATTTTGTATGATGCATCACATCTGTTTTTATTATACATCGAATCCTTCGTATGTCAATGTGTTTTTGTTTTTTTGACATTTATCACAAACGATGCCAACATTTTTTATAGATATTGTCTAATATAAAGCAAGAACCGGCGCTCTGGGGAATACCCCCGATGTGCCGGTTCTCACTCTATTATATAGCATCCATAAACATTTTATCTATCTCGTACAGCCCAAAATCTCTTCCGCATAGACCAGGGAATGCAGCAGATGTTCTTTCATAAGGCTGGCGGCAGCCTCATGTTTCCCATCCCGAAACAAATGGAATATTTCCTTGTGCTCACCTACAATTACCCTCTGCTTTTCCTTATGGTTCTCGTACTGGTAAGCCAGTATGGACATCTGGCTGCGCATCTGCTCAGCCGAATGGATGAGGCGGCTGTTTTGGCAATACTCGTAAAAATCAGGTGAAACTCATCTGAATACTCCGCCCACGCTTTATCCTCCAGATCGCAGGCCTCCATCAGGCGGATATTTTCCTCCAGCCGTCCCACAACCGCCTGTTGATCCGGGTACAGAGAGGCGTAGCGTACAGCCAGGCTGTCCAGATCTCCCATAAACTGGTAGATCTCGTGGATGTCCTCCTTTCCCAGACTGACCACGGAAACTCCCAAATTTGAGTAGTAGGACAGCAGCTGCTCCTCTGTGAGACGCGCAAGGGCCTCTCGGATGGGGGTGGAGCTTACCCCAAAACGCTCCTTCAGCACTTTTAAAGTAAGTTTGGAACCGCAGGGAATTACCTGGGATATTATATCAGCCCTTAAAATCTGATAAATCTGTTCAGACAACGTCTGCTTATTTATATTCATGTAAAACCTCCTTGCGGGTATGACACACATAACATATGGTAAAGAACAGGATTCCATATAAAGATGCAATGGGCACCGCCAGCCCGATATCAAACAGGCTGGCTCCCTCTTTTAAGCTGAACAGGTAAGACAGCGGCACTCTCACCAAAAATGAGGCTGTAATTCCCTGAACCATTACCGGCATAGACATGCTGTGTCCGTTAAAATATCCGATATAACTGAACACGATGCAGGTGAGAATGGCCTCAAAGCTGAATCCTTTCAAATATTCCGCAGCCCGCAGAACATACGCCTCATTGGATGTGAAAACCAGGGCCGGCACATCTCCTCTGAAAAAGGCCACTGCGAATATAAACACCCCGATTCCGGCTCCCAGCCCCATGCCTGTAAACATGGCTTTCTTTGCCCTGCTCTCCTTTCCCGCCCCTACGTTCTGGGCCACAAAGGCAGACATGGACTGCATCAAAGAGGAGGGTATCAGCATAATAAAAGAAATTACTTTCTGTGCAATTCCATAGCCGGAGGACGCCTCCAGGCCGATACTGTTGACTATGGCGCATAATATAAGAAAGGAAATACTGGTAAGCATCTCCTGCAAAGCCAGGGGAACGCCCAGCTTCAAAAACACTCTAATCTCACCGTTAAAACGGATATCCTTCCCTGTGACGGAAAAGGGAAGGCTCTGCCTTCTGATGATAAACAGGGACAAAACCACGCTGACAGCCTGGGCCAGTATCGTCGCCAGGGCCGCTCCCGCCACATTCATTCTGAATACTGCCACAAACAGCAGATCTCCCGCAATATTTACCATGCATGCAATAAAGACAAATAACAGGGGCAGCTTTGAATTCCCCAGCCCCCGGAAAATTCCGCTGATTACATTGTAGGCAATAACAAATATCATGCCTGCGCCGCAGATTCTCACATACTGGACCGTCAGTTCAAAGGCCTCGGCCGGAGAATTGAGCCAGGATGCAAAAGCCGGCGCTCCAATCAGCAGCGCCACCATAATAACTATCGTGAACACGGCAAAAAACATATGGCGCCGCCGATTACCTCTCCTATCCGCCCTTTCCGTTTCTCTCCCAGATACCGGCTTATAAGGACGGTCACTCCCATTGTAAGGGATGTTATGATAAATGTCACCATATTTATGATGTTGCTTCCTGTAGCCACAGCCGATATTCCCGAATCTGTACCGAACCTTCCCACAACCAGAAGATCCACCGCGCCGTACATGGCCTGCAGAATCAGCGCGCCCAGCACCGGGATCATGAATTTAACCAGCTTGCCCACAATATTTCCCTGGGTAAAATCATCTGATAATTGACTATTTTCCGCCATCGCATCCTCCTTCTATACCGGAAAGATTTTCAAGCATCCTGCCTGCCACTCTCATAAAGGCGTCCAGATCTTTCTGGGGAATATCCTTTATGAGCTGCTCTTCCGTTTTCTGCAGCTCCTCCTGCAGTATCAACCTTATACCCTCAGCCGCCTCTGTAAACCTGATAATCTTGTATCTGCCGTCCCTCTGGCTGCTGACCCTCTGTATCATCCCCTGGTCCTCCAGATTTTTCAGCAGCTCTGTGGCAGTGGAGGGACGCAGGTCAAATTCCCGCTCTATATCCTTTTGGAAAAGCTGTCTGTCCCTGCTCTCCACCAATATAAATTCCAAAATTCTCCCCTGTACCTCAGTAATGCCCAGACGCCTGCCTGTTTTCCCCGACCTGCGCCTGAGGCGGATTGAGATTTTATTTATAATCTCGCCTTTGTCCATATCCTCCCTCTCTTGCATATTGTAAAATAGTTCCACAAATTAGTTCGGTTCCTAACTATCTTATTATAACAACATTTTTAAGTATGTCAAGCCGGAAAACCGCCAGTTCCCCTCAGATACCGCATCATCAGGAAGGCCCATTTTAAGCTTCCTGTCTGCCCCCCCCCCCTGCCATGCAGGTCCGATTGTGACATGTGTATGGCTAAGTCTGAAAAAACTCAAAAGAATCCACATTTCATCCCTTTGTGGTTTTTCCTGATTTATAGTATAATATACCTGATCTATACAACAGGTTTCTATTTTAGGAAATGGGGGTTATCAATAGATATGTCTACCGAAAATTCAGAACGGCAAAACCTAAAGCTTCGGGCCTATACCATACTGAAAGAAAAAATAGTCCAGTGCAAATATGCTCCCGGAAGTATACTGAACGAAGCGCAGCTGGCGGCAGAACTGGGTTTCAGCCGGACCCCCATACGGGAAGCCATCAGCATACTGGAGATGGAGGGCTTTCTGCACATTGTGCCAAAAAAGGGAATTCTTGTGACGGATATCCTTCTCAGTGATATTGTCCAGATATTTCAGGCCCGTATGGAAATCGAGCCTGTGGCCCTGAAGATGGCCGGTCCCCACATTCCCAGGGAGGAACTGATGGAGTGGAGGCGGAAGTTTCTGGAGGAATCTCCTTCTGTGGAACTCGGTTATCAGATGGATACAGACATGCATCTTGATATTATCAATTACTGTAACAATATATACATTATTGAGATGATGCAGAAGGTCTTTGACAAAAATACCCGTATCATTATCTCAAGCACCCAGAACAGAGCCCATATACAGGAAGCCAGGAAAGAGCACCTGGAAATTCTGGATTGCCTTCTGAATATGGAGCTGGAGGATGCCGCTTCAAAAATGCGTGCGCATGTGGCTGGCTGCCGCAATGCCGCCCTTGATTTCTTCTATTCCGCCTGACTCTGCTCCCCTTTTCTCTCAGAAGAGGGACACCTGGGATGTGCTGAGGGAATTGTCTTTAATCCTGAATAAAGCTTTGTATGTTAACGCAAATTGGAGGGCGGCGCCCAATCATCCATCCAGATGATTGAGCGGCGCCCTCTTTTCTGTTTTTTTTGCTCAGAAAAGGCGCTGCTGCTCCAGCAGATTATTCATCTGCTTTTGCAGCAGCCCCTGTTTAAATATAATTCTTATAATCAGGATTTAAAATATGGGGCGATCCCTTTCCGGCGAAAAACCGGCGCTTATATCGATAGCCATTTTATAAATATTCCACAGCGACTCTACAGTCTGGCTGGATACATGGGGCGTCAGAACTGCATTTTCCAAAGTCAAAAGAGGAGAGTCCGGGGACAGAGGCTCTTTTTCAAACACATCCAGCCCTGCCGCCCCCAGCCTGCCTTCTTCCAGGGCATGGTAAAGAGCTTCTTCCTCTATAATGCCTCCCCTGGCAGTATTGACGATTACCGCCTCCGGTTTCATAAGGCCTAAGGCTTTCTCATCAATCATATGATAGGTGTCCTCAGTCAGAGGCACGTGAATACTGACGGCGTCGGCCTGACAAAGCAGTTCCTCCATGGAAGCCAGCTCAACGCCGTCCTCCTCCATGACTTCCTTTCTTGGAAAGGGGTCGTATGCAAGAATCCTGCAGTCAAAGCCTGACAGAAGCCTTGCCAGACGCCGGCCGATGGCGCCGTAACCTACGATTCCCACCGTAGCGCCGATCATCTCATGGCCAATGTCCTTCACCCACTCTCCGGCCCTGGTTCTGGACTGGTACTTGGGTATCCGCCTTTTGCAAGACAGCATCAGGGACAATGCCATCTCCGCCACAGCCGTGGTGTTGGCGCCTGTGGTTCTGGCTACAGCAATTCCATTGCGGCTGGCCGCCTCCAGATCTACCTTGTCATATCCCACCCCAAAGCGGACCAGCAATTTTGCGCTTTCCTTAATCCGGCTGAAAACCGCCTCCCCATAAGGTTCAATATCGATAATCCCCGCATCCGCCTGCTGCAGCTCCCTTATTACCTCCTCCTGGGAGAAAGGATTCTGGGGAACCCAGCGGTACTTTATTCCCAGGGAGGAGGCGTATTCCTGAGCCCTCTCATTCAGATCACAGAAAATCTCCGTTTTCTCTCCAAAAAAAGAAACTATTCTCTTCATAATTCTCCTTTCTGTCTCTGCTTAACTCAGGAAAAATATACATGATAAGCATTTTTATAATAAACTTTCTCAAGTTCCTCTTCCGTAAATGTCTCAAGTTCCATAAGATAATCCCCAAGATGCTCATAGCTGTCCAACACTGCCGCAAAAGGCGCATCCGTCCCCCACATCAGACGGTCCGTTCCCAAAAAGTCCAGCGCCTTTCTAAGGACCTGGTGCACCCTGGGATAAGGGTAGGCGTCAGGAGCCATAATCTTTGGAAGCGCGGCTATGTCAAACCATACATTCGGCTTCTTCAGGAGGTCCAGGCTCAAAAAAAGCTCTTTCTCACGATCTTCCATGGGGGCCAGCAGATGACACACCACCAGCTTAAGGCCCGGAAAACTCTCTGCAATCCGGGCCAGGTTCTCCGGCTGGTGGCTGGGCATAGTCAGATCCCCCACGTCCATTGCCAGGACGCCCCGCTGCTTCTCGATGACCTCATAGATCTCCATCATCCTGTCTGAAACCAGGGAGAAGGGATCGTGGCACCCCATAAGTCCCCCTCCTGAGCTTATCTCGAATTTAACCAGATGAAAATGCATCTCCTCCAGATACTTTTTCAGTGTATCCTTGTGATCCGTCATGTAGGGATCCACCGTACAGGAAGGGCAGAACCGCTCCGGATATTTGTTCAATATCTGATAGTGGTACTGATTCTGAAAGCCGTACATGCTTCCGCTCATAAGCACCGCCCTCTCAACTTCATTTCTGTCCATTATCTCCAGAGCCTTTTCCACAGGAAAATTTTATCTCCGTACTCCTGGGGAAAAAGCTGAAAAATCTCCCCGTTTCCCCACATGGCCTTGCCCCTGCCCACAGCCCTCAGCTCGCCCCTGCGGCAATACCCGGCCACAATATCTGCTACGTGCAGATGTGCATCTATTTTTTTCATGTTCTTCTCCCTCTCCTTTGCTCAGAAAATAGCTTCCTGAACCGTTTCTCCCTTTTCTGCATTACGTCCAGGGCAACTGCAATTATAATCACAATCCCCTTGACAAGTCCCTGATCCGTTGAGGCACGTTCATCAGATTCATGCCGTTGTTCAGCAGTCCCACCAGCATAGCGCCCACAATGGCGCCCTGAATCGTTCCGAACCGCCCACCAGGCTGACGCCGCCGATAACAGCCGCCGTAATCACCTCAGTCTCATACCCGCCGCCAGTGCTGGCCATGCCCTGCTGCGTCATAGAGGCCAGAACCACGCCGCCCACTGCGGCGGTAAAGCCGGACACAATGTAAGCAATCATGGTGATCCCTTTTATAGATATTCCAGATATCATGGCAGCTTCGGGATTTCCCCCCACTGCGTAAAAATATCTCCCCAACGTGGTTTTGTTGAGAACAAAGTAACTGAGCAGAGCAATCAGCAGCATCAGGTAAATAGGCAGCGTAAAGGGGCCGATTTTCCCCAGGCCGATATCCGTAAACAGCTTGGGCTGCAGGCAGCTCAAAATCTTATTATTGGTAAGCACCATTGAAAACGCCCAGAAAAATACTCTGGGTTGCAAATGTAATGAGAAATGCCGGCACATGAAAGGCAGTCACCAGAAAGCCGTGAAGGGCCCCCGCTGCCACACCCGCCAGAATTGCCAGGGTTATGCCCAGCAGCACTCCCGTGTTTGAATAGTCAAAGTGCCTGATGGTGATCACGCTCACTACGGCAGAAAGTCCCATCAGGGAACCCACCGACAGGTCGATTCCTCCCAGAAGCATGACAAAAATCGATCCTGAGGTCAGGATTCCCACCACAGAGATAGACCATAATACATTTGAAATATTGTTGACTGTAGGAAAACTTCTGGGGCGTATTGCCGTCAGGGCCGCTATGAACAGCAGTAAAATCAGAACCCTGCTGTATTTTTCCAGAGATATTCTCTTTTTTCCCTCTCCTGCGCTCATTCCGCCACCTCCCCCAAAAGGCCTGAGGCCGCCTCCAAAATATCGGCCTGGGTCACCGTTCCCTCCGCCAGTTCCTTAATAATTCTGCCTTTCCGCATCACCAGTATCCGGTGGGATACGCGGACCAGCTCCTGCAAATCAGAGGATACCACTATTACGATAACGCCCTGTTCAGCCAATTCTTCCAAAATCCTGTAAATCTCATTCTTGGCTCCCACGTCGATACCGGCTGTGGCTCATCCACAATCAGAACCTTAAGATTCCGCATGAGCCATTTTCCGATAACCACCTTCTGCTGGTTGCCTCCTGACATAAGGCCCACAGGTTTTTCCGGATCTGCAGGGCGTATGTCGATCTTTCTGATAGCCTCCCTGCACATCTGCAGTTCCTGTGGGGAGGAGACGGCCATAAACCTTTTTTTGATAATATCATAATTGGTGAGGGCAGTGTTCCGGTTGATGGAGAGCAGCGGAATAAATCCCTGTCCCCTCCTGTCCTCCGGTACAAAGCCGAAACCGGCCCGGATGCTTTTTCGGGTGGATGAAGGCACATACGCTCTGCCTTCTATGTAAATCTTTCCGCTCTGGTACTTGTCGGCCCCATAAAGGCAGCGCATCACCTCCGTACGTCCGGCTCCAATCAGACCCCCAAATCCCAGTATCTCTCCTCTGTGCACCTCAAAGCTCACATCCTCGAAAAATCCCTTTCTGGTCAGTCCCTCCACCTTCAGAACCACCTTCTCCGTATTTCTGGATAATACCTTGGCGGAGCTGCAGATTCATCCACTACTTTTCCGATCATCGTTTGGATCACTTCCCTGGGAACGATCTCCTCCTTTTCCAAAACAGCCGCATTTCTGCCGTCCCGCAGGATCGTCAGCCGCTGGGACAGGCGGTATACCTCCTCCAGACGGTGGGAGATATAGATTATGCTCACCCCTTTTTTCTTGAGGGCCTCAATTATGGTAAACAGCACAGAGGCCTCCCGGCCGCTGAGGGACGCCGTAGGTTCATCCATAATTAAAAGTTCCGAATCACAGGACAGGCCTTTCAGGATCTCCACCAGCTGGCGCAGGCCAATCCCCAGACTGTCCACTGTGTCCGTTGCCTTTAGAGGAAACTCATAGGAGTCTATAAGATCCTGGGCCATCTGGTTCATCCTTTTATAGTTAATCAGGCCTCTCTTTCCCAGCTTGGGCTCCCGCCCCAGATAGATATTCTGAGCTACGGTCAATGCGGGAATCACGGAGAGTTCCTGATAAATACAGGCAATCCCCAGGGCCTGGCAGTCCTTTCTGCTCTCAATCTCCACCTCTTTGCCCTTCCAGAGAATGGTTCCGCTGTCCTTGGTGTAGGCGCCTGTCAATATTTTGATCAGAGTGGACTTTCCCGCGCCGTTTTCTCCCATGAGGGCGTGAACCTCCCCCCTCTTTACATCCATATGTACATCCTTTAAAACCTGTACACCGGAAAAGCTCTTATTGATACCCCTGGCTTCCAGGATGATTTCCTGACTCATGCGTTTGCCTCCCCTCTCTGCTTATTTGCGGAGACTTTATCCATATAGTTGTTGTACCATGAATCAAAAACAACCACACAGATAATGATACTGCCTTTGATAATCAGCTGGTAAGCTGCATTTATCTGGAATTTAAAAATTCCGTTGTCCAAAGCAGCCATAAACAACGCCCCTATGAAGGTGCCCACTACATCGCCTCTTCCGCCTGCCAGCGCACAGCCTCCCACTACCACAGCTGCAATAACATTAAACTCCATGCCAACCCCCAACAAGGCTGTGGTGCTCTGAAGCCTGGCCGTCATAAAGACAGACGCCACACCCACGCAGAACCCGGTCAGTATAGGCCAGGATTCTGGTTCTGTCCGTATTAATACCGGACAGCTGGGCCGCCTTCAAATTTGAACCTGCCGCATAGAGGTTCGTACCGAACCGGGTATATTTAAGGACGATCTGTCCCGCCACAGCCAGAACCACGAAGGCCATAATCACATAAAAAATCCCGCCTGCAGACTTTCCCAGAATGATAAAGTCCCTGGCTTTCAGAGCCTGGCTGGTGATAAGTCCGTTTTCTTTAATGGAAATAATATAGGTCAGCGCTCTGTAGATGCCCATTGTAGAAAGGGTTGCAATAAATTCCGGCAAGCCCAGCTTGGTGACAATAAGCCCGTTAAAAAAACCGGCCATAATTCCCACGGCAATCCCCGCCAGAATCATCAGCCAGATAGGAAACAGCGTATAGCGGTAAATATTAGCCATAGCCATGCCCACCAAAGCCATCATAGAACCGGTGGACAAATCAATGCCCCCTGTCAGGATCACCATTGTAACGCCGATGCCTATAATTCCCACCACAGATGCATCCCGTAAAATTTCCAGTAAATTGTTAAAGGTCAGGAAGTATTTACTGGCCAGAGTGAACACCAGAATCAGGGCCAGCAGCATACTAAGGGAAATCAGTTTTCTAATTGTATTCTTTTTCATGTATCTACCCCTTTGGACAGCCTTCTATTAAAAAGGCAGGGGGACAAAACCCTTCCCTGCCTTTCCATTGATTTTACCAGCGGTCTTCCTCTGCAATATTGGCAACTGTATCCTTAGTGGCGATTACCGGCTCCATCATGACCTGAGGAGTCTTGGTAAGCACGCTGGAGTCGTACTCGGAGCCCACCATCAGAAGTGCAACCTTGGCGGCAGTGGAGCCTGATCCCAGCAGTTGGTATAGATGGTTCCGGTCAAGGTTCCGTCTTCAATCATAGCCAGTGCGTCCCTCTCGCCGTCGGCTCCCCAGATTACCATCTCATCCAGCCTTCCTGCGTTCTGGGCTGCCAGTGAGGCTCCTGCAGCCATAGCGTCGTTGATGGCAAACACGCCGTCAATCTGATCGTACTGGGAAAGGAAACTGCTCATTACCGTGGTGGCCTTCTCCTTCTCAAAATTTGCCGCCTGGCTGGCGATGATTTCGATACCCGGATAATTCTTTTCAATGGTCTCTCTGAAACCCTTCTCCAGATTATCGGTTCTGGATACGCCTGCAATGCCCTGGATCACAACGACCTTACCTGTATCGCCCACGGCCTTGGCAATCTCGTCTGCAATCAGACGGCCTGCGTCATAGTCGAACATCTGGACCAAAGCGGAATGTGTGCAGTTGGCATCCAGATTCAGAGTGATAACCGGAATCCCGGCCTCCTCGGCCTGTGTAACGCTGTCGGCTAAAGCTGCTCCGTCGCTGCACTGGATGATAATAGCGTCATATTCCTGATTGATAACCTCGGACATGATTTTTACCTGGTTCTCAGCGGAACTGTCACCGTTAAAGGACTGCACCGTAATATTATCATAGTACTGGCATTCTCTCTCTATGCCCTCCAGCCATGCCTGGTTCACAGGCGTACTGATGTCATGAGCCACATAAGCAATCTTCACTTCGTCCACATAGGGATTCTTCACCGCCTTAGAGCTCCCGGCCATAGGCTCTTCAGCTTTGGCTGCTGTCTCCGCCGCCGCAGGCGCCTCCTGCTGTTCCCGGTTAGCTTCCTGTCCGCTGCATGCAGCCATAAAAAGAGCCATCCCCAAAATAAGTCCAAATGCTAAAATTTTTTTCTTCATACATTCCTCTCCTTTTCTCGAAATCATGTTATATACTTCTTCTGTTCTTTTAGTATACAACAGTATTATTTGTTATACAATCAGCCTTTTTAACAAAAAAACAGGAGATATTTTGTAGGATTTTCCTAGATCGTGTCTGAGCGTTTCTTCCCGCCGTCTGCAGGCCCCGCTTCCCGGCATATTTAGTCCCGTTTCCGGCAGCGCAGCCCACTCCCCCTCCTTCATCAGAGACTAATCTCCCACAAAGTGTGACGTACCGCTGCAGGAAAGCAATTTTCAGACACACTGTGTTTTTAAATTTAAAATTATGGGCATTTCCATTTTTCAGAACACGAAAAACTCCAATGCCTTCAACTGGCTGACTCCCCTTTGTCTACAGTCTGAGTCAACTGGAATCATGTTGATTGTTCGTAAAATGTAATATTAAATTCGTGTTTCACCAACTAAATTCGTGATTGACGATTTTAGTGTTACACGTATCATGGTATCAATATCCTGGTAAGTGGATTCCTCCATCCTAGGAGGATTATTTATGCCTGCGAAAAAAGATATGATCACAAACATCTCTCAACAAGCCAGCGCATTCACATCGAAAAAGGATTAAATGACGCTTGTCCTTTGCTGCTAATGCAAGAAAACTACATAAGCATCCCAACGCCATTGTAAAGGAAGCAAAGACATACCGTACGTTTCAGCCTCGCGAGAAAGACCCGAAGAAACCGGCCAGATGTGCGCTCTTCAAAGAATGCACCTGCGTTTCCTTTGTGATGAAAAGGGCTGTGTAAAGATGTGTAAGAGCTGCTATGATATTAAGCTTCAAGTTTCAAAATGTAGTTATCTGTGTCCTGAATGTTTGGAACCTCAGTGTGCCTCTATATCAAAAACGCCTTTTGTATGCAATCATTGCGCAAGACAGCGGATCTGCAATAAGAATAAAGCCTGCTACATTGCCCAGAATGCAGATAAATCCTCTCAGGAACTGCTTGTATCATGCGGGCAGGGGATTAGCCAGGCTCCTGTAGATATCGCAACGCTTGATAAGCTTATCTCTCCATTGCTTGCTCAGGGACAGTCACCGGCGCACATCTATGCCTTTCACGGGCCCGAGATTCCTTGTTCCAGAAAGACGCTCTGCAATTATATAGACCGGGGCGTTTTTACTGCTAAGAACATCGACCTGCGTCGCAAGGTACGTTACAAATGCAAGCCAAGAAAACTGGCACAAGGGTCAGCCTGGCTGCAAAATAATTCCGTATAGGACGAACCTACGGGGATTTTCAAAAAACCATTGAAGAGAATCCTGATATTCCAAGCGCCGAACTTGATACCGTAGAAGGCGGACGGGATAACAGCGCTCAGGCGTTCCTTACCATCTTTTTCCGTAACTGTTCTCTTATGTTTATTTTTGTGCTGCAAGAGAAATCACAGGATCAGGTCATAAAAGTTTTCGATTATTTGACAGAAAAACCCGGTATTCGGGTATTTCAGGAACTGTTCCCTGTAATCTTGACTGATAATGGTGCGGAATTTCAATTTCCAGAACGATTGGAATGGGATAAAAACGGCGAAATTCGCACTAAAATCTTTTACTGCAATCCGAACTCTTCCTGGCAAAAAGGACGTATCGAGAAAAATCATGAATACATCCGGTATGTGATTCCCAAAGGTCAGAGTCTGGATAGCTATAAGCAGAGAGATGCCTGCGTACTTATGAATCATGTCAACAGTGAAGCCAGAGACAGCCTGAACGGCTGCACTCCATTCAGGCTGTCTAAGATGCTTTTAATACAGAGAAATCACGAATTCACTTTGAAATTTCACCTCATGTTGATTGTTTTCGGCAAATAATTTTTCCATTTATAATACCTGGTACTTGAATCGCCAGCATATGGTATATAAAATAATTTCATAACCTTTCTCCTCACTTTTTCTCACCAAAAAAATACGAAAACCCTTCTGTTAATAACATTGAAATAATTAACAGTAAACAACCAATAAGTTTTATTAGTGAAATAGTCTCTATTGTTCCATCCAATTTAGGTATAATTAAAGCAAAGAAAGCTCCAAAAACAGGCTCCAAAATAAAGATAATTGCTACATGTGAAGGTGAAGTAAACTTTTGCACAAATGTTTGTCCTACAAAAGCTAATGCCGTTCCTGCAACCCCTGTAATTAAAATTGTTATAATTACAATACCCTTTAATGGAAAAAGCAAACCGCCTTCTCCAAGCATACATAGGACGAAGTATACTATTGTAGCAACATTTATCTGTATACAGCCAAGGGTAACAGGATCTTCGTTTTGAGTACATTTATCCGTTAAAATGATTTGGGCAGAAATACAAACAGCGCATAATAAAGCCAAAAAATCACCTTTGTTAAAGCTTAATTCAATACCACCGGATATTAAAAATAAGCCTGCCAAAGCTATTATTATACTTATTTTTTTTATATTATCAACCTTTTTTTTCAAAATAACGTTAGATGCAAATGGTACAATAACAATGTTCAATCCGGTTATAAATGCAACATTAGCTGCTGTAGTATATCGTAAGGCCAACACAGTAAATCCCAATGCTCCAGATAATGCTATCCCCATACAAGATCCTTTAAATATAGTTTTTAACTTTACATTTTTATAGTTTCTACAAAATAAACTGAACAAAACAAGGCTTGCTAATGCGAATCTATAAAATAAATATGTCATTTCAGAAATATATTCCAAAGAATTTCTCATAATTGGAAATGATAAACCCCAAATGGCTGTAATAATTATTAACAACAAATCGGCATTTTTACTTTTCATCTTAATTGCATACCTCTTCCCTCAACAAAATCTTTTCTAATAAAGCAGCAAATTGAATTACGCTGGGATATTGCAGTATTGTGAAATTATTTCCTTCAACATCTAAGACATGTATTTTTTCTCACAATACTGATTCCATAATGAGAGGTTTGCAGCCTGCTCATTTGTTGCTCTAAAAAAATAACATTGAGTTTTTAATTTATTTTTTGGAACATACAATGCTCTTACATTATCAAATGTCCTTAATACATTTATGTAATAAATAATTTCAAGTGCTGTTATGTTATCCGCATTATAATTAGGTATTGCCCTATTCATGTCATCATAAACACACTTTTTCATTTGATCAGTTGTTAAATTTATTTTTTTATAGAAATTTATAAGTTTTGTCCACAGTTCTCCAATAGTTTGAAAATTTTTATACTCTTTTATGAAATCATCAAATCTTGGATATTTAGTTATTTCCTCTTTCTCGCTGCTAATTGTAAAGTCAGGAACTTCTCCCCAAAATTTTTTATCTGGTGCAAAGCTATTTATCATGCCAAAGAATCCAACTTCTCTACCACTTGCTTCAAGTTGTAAAGCTGTTTCAAAAGCTATGCTTCCACCTATACACCAGCCCATCAAAGAAACCTTTCCCTCTCTCTGTATCCTGATAATTTTTTGTGCATAATTACCTGCTATTTCCTCTAAAGTCTGATTTTTAGGTGAAAAATCTATTAGCCTGTCTGCTCTAATTCCCCATATATTTACTTCTGCTGATATATTGTCAGATATATCAGAAAAAGCTTCTGCTTCTCCATTACCTGAATGTATTAAAAACAAATTATTCTGCGGATCATCACCACGTTTCAGTAATATCAGATTTGTATCTTCTATTAACTGCTGTTTCTGTCTGTTTTCCTTTATAAATTCTGCCATTCTTCTTATGGTACATGTAAAAATTTCCGTTAAAGGTATTTGAAGCCGGAATTGTTCCAGCATCACATTAGATAATATTGTTGCTCGAAGCGAATCTCCGCCCGCATGCACAAATTCCACATCCATACTAATTTTATTTTTGTTTAAGTATTCTTTTCCAAATTTTTTCAATTTCTTTTTCGTTACTGTTTTGCGGTGCTATATATTTTGGGGATTGAGCATCACAAAACCATTGACTTAACAATCTTTTGTCTATTTTTTTATTAGGCGTTAATGGCCACTCTAAAATTTTTTATAATAATTTGGAACCATATATTGTGGTAAATATTTATATAAATGCCATTTTAGTTTTTCTATGGAAATTAATAAATCTGATTTGTAATAAACTATCAGTATTTTGTTTCCAAAATTATTATTTGAAACAACTACAATAGCCTCTTGCATTCCATCATACTTTAATAAATAATGTTCAATTTCCTCTAATTCTATTCTAAGACCGTTGATCTTTACTTGATGGTCTATCCGTCCAATAAACTTAATGTTTCCATCTGGCATTATTGATGCCAAATCTCCCGTTTTATATATTTTCTTTTTTAGAGTTTCATTCCAAACAAATTTTTCGTTTGTTATTTGGGGCTTATTATAATATCCTGCAGATATTCCTGCTCCTGATAAGCATAATTCTCCTGGAATTCCCAAAGGTAATAATTTGTTGTTTTCATCCAGAATAAATACTTCTGTATTTGCAATGGGTTTTCCCAAATAATTACTTTCAATTTCACATGTACAAGCTGTTGCATCAACAGTGAATTCTGTAGGTCCGTAGTGATTGTATAGATTATATCCTTTTTCCAAAATATTATTCTTTAATTTATTATCCAATTTATCGCCGCCACAGATCACTGCTTTTAGCGCTTCTATTTTTTCTGTATTAAGTAGTAATTCTCTTAAAGTAAAAGGTACAAACTGTGCGATATTAATTTGATTTTTCTTTATATAATTTTCAAATTTTATCTTATCCAGTTTATCTTCTTGTGGAATAATATATATGCTTCCATAATTTAACAATGTAGTTATGGTTTCTTCTACGGAAACATCAAAGGAAATATTTGTCATATGTAAAACATTTCTATTTCTGTCCATATGATATTTTATACCAAACCATTTACTTAGATTTACAACACTTGAATGCTTAATCATTACTCCTTTTGAATTCCCTGTTGTTCCAGATGTATATAACAAATATGCAATACTTTCACCATCTATATCAACGTTACTAAATTTAGCTGAATAAAAATCAATATTCTTAATTGATATCGTATTTACTATATTGTCAGAAATAGTAACATCATCATTTAAAATTATCATTTTCGGTTGAGCATCGTTTAAGATATAGTTTATTCTCGCAGACGGTATTTCCTGATCAATTGGTACATATATTGCTCCTAATTTCAAAATTCCTAATATAGAGATTATTGTTTGACGACTTCTTGTCCCAATAATAGCAACAATGTCTCCCTTCTTCACTCCTCTGTTCAATAATAAATTAGCCATTTTGTTCGATAGACTTTGAAGTTCTTTATATGTTAGGCTTCCCATATAATCACTTATTGCAATTCGCTGTGAATGCATGTCTATACTCTCTTCCAGCATTACCGGAATAGAATAATTATATTCATATTCAAACCTGTAATCTTTATCTTGTATTAATTTCAATTGTCTCATAATATTTTGCTCTGAGTCTAACAAAATATTTTTTAATTTTATCGAACTATCATGTAATATGGTATTGAAAATTTGTCCTAGATATTTTCCTACCTGCTCTGCATATTCTTTTATATAAATTGACTCTTTATAATTCATAAAGAGTTGCAAACTATTTGATTGTAATGAAATCTTAAAAATCAGACTATAGGTATTGCGCACATTTTCTAATGCCTTATCTTCTAAAATTTTCCGCTCACAAAATTCCAGGAGAACAGAAGATTCTTCTACAGAATCTTCTATATATTCTGTTAAAAAAGCTGAAGATTTTATTGCATTTCTTATCATCATAATGATATCTATTAATTTCATATTGTCATCAAAGTTTAAAAGAATTTTTCTCTTAGTTAGCGAACTGTCAACATAAGAAAGAATAAATTGTTCTTTCCTAGTATATTTAAAAATAAGAGAGCCTAACGCAGCCAGCCAATTCTCCTTATATTCCTTGCCCGCCTTATATCTTCCTAAAAGTTCATCTCTTCCAAATAAATCATTATTAATTTTATTAGCGTTATCCGCCAATAATACAAATTTTTTATTAATTCCTTTTTTCACTTTCTTTCTTTAAAATAAAAGTATCCTTAACACTTCTCATCAGTTTTCTCCCTCTCGTAATCAATTTTCTGTAGTGAGTTCTATATTAAGAGTTTTTAAGTTTTCTATAAGCTCCAACCTGATTACATCACAACTTTCTATTTTTACCATATTAATATCAAGTTTTCAGTTGTGGCTACTATATACGAAAATTGGATTTAACTAAATATCCTGTTTTTACAAAATAATAATGCTAATTTAATTGTTACTCTAATATCTGGGCATAATTAACAGACAAAATAAAATAAGTGGATTTCGTGTTGAGCTGGGAGAGGGAGTTAATCTGAAAGCTGTATCCTACATCGGCAAGGCTTTCCTTTCCCTAAAATTCTCAACGGCAATACTATCCGCCACGTTATATAGTTGCTGTAATAGGTTTTTGTTAAATCATTCATATTTTCCAGCCTGTCTATCCTAATATTTATGACACTCCGCTATATTATACACTAACTATTTCCCCATTTTTCTCAAAATGTAATTAAATCGGCTTTTCATGTCACTTTTTTAAGCAATTTATTAAAGCATTTGGGTGCGTTTAGGTATTTTTAAGGACTATTTGTCCCGCCGCAGCCAGAGCCACAAATGCCATAATCACATAAAAAATCCCGCCCGCAGGCTTTACCAAAATGATAAAGTCCCTGGCTTTCATAGCATGGCTGGTGATAAGCCCGTAAAAAACGGCCATAATTCCCTCGGCAATCTTCGCCGGAATCATCAGCGAGATAGAAAGCAGCGTATAACGGTAAATATTAGCCAAAGCCATCATAGAACCTGTGCACAAATATAAAAATCAGGGATGGTATTTTTTATATAAATCCCTCCCTGATTTTTATATACTTTATGAAATGCGCCGGTCCCTGTGTCCCGGCGCATTCCTCTTCTCTATTGTTCTCTCGAACCCTTATCTGTCAAGCCAATCCCTCTTACCTAACTCTCCTGCGTCCCAACTACCTTATAAGTTTCCTCCACAATCCGCTCCATGGCATTAAGAATATTCTCATATCCTGTGCATCTGCAGAGATGTCCGGAGATCATTTTTCGCAGCTCCTCCCGGTTATACCGTTTACCTGTGCCTACGATCTCAACTGCAGTCATAATCAGTCCCGGCGTGCAGAATCCGCACTGTACCGCCGCTTCCTCTATGAATGCCTTCTGAATGAGGCTCAGCTCCCCATTGGGTCCTTTCAGGCCTTCCACCGTCATAATGCTGCGCCCTTTAGCCCACATGGTCAGATATATGCAGCTGTCGATGGCCTCTCCGTCCACCAGCACAGTACATGCGCCGCATTCTCCACTTCGCAGCCTTTCTTTACGCTGGTAAGTCCCAGCCGGTTTCTCAATGTCTCCAGCAGGGATTCTCTGGGGTCCACTGCCAACTCCACTGCCTTTCCGTTGACAGTCATATGAACAATATTAATCATCCCACTCACCTCCTGCTTTTATTACGGCGTCTTTTAAGGCTCTCCTGCCCAATTCTTCCACCAGCTGAAGGCGGAATTCTTTGGACGCCCTCCAACTGGATCTGGGATTCACTTCCTCCAGGGCCCCCTTGCCCACCGCCTCGGCCAGGGCCTCTCCAATTTCCATTCCCTTCACCGCTTTTTCCGTCTCCCGGCATCGGATAGGGGTGGGGGCGGCCACTCCGTAACCCAGGCGCAGCTCCTCCACATGCTTCTTATCCTCCGTCAGCTTCACCATCACCGCACAGCCCAGGGTTGCAATCTCCATTGCATTCCTCTTTCCGTACTTGATGTAATGGCCGCCAAATCCTTCATAGCTCTCCCGTTTAATCTTAATGGAAGTGAGAACCTCAGCGTGGTCCCTCACGGTCTTTCCAGGTCCTGTATACCACCGGCTGATTGGAACCTCCCTGACGCCCTCCGGCCCTTTAAGCACCAGGATGGCGTCCAGGCAGCAGAGGCTGCTGGCGCTGTCGGCGCTGGTAACGCCGTTGCAGACGTTCCCTCCGACCGTTCCGATGTTTCTCAGCTGAGGCCCCCCTGCCATATCCACTGCATCTCCCAGAATCGGAATATGGGTTTGTATTATTTTATTATTTGTAATATGGGAAAATGTGGTCCCTGGCCCGATGAGGATGGCTCCCTCCTCATCCATGGATATACCCTCCAGCTCCTTAATCCCGTGAATACTCACCAGATTACAGCCTGCCAGTTTTCCCTCTCTTATTTTAATCAGCACGTCGCTTCCGCCGGAGATAACCACCCCTTGGGGATCTTCCTGGAGGGCGCGCACTGCATCTTCTACATCTGCCGCCTGATAAAATTTCTCAATATCATACATGCCCCTTCACCGCCCTTTCTATATCAGTCCTGCCGCCTTAAAGTGCTCCACCATCTTCTGTGGATCCAAAGGCAGGGAATCTACCGCCACGCCTGTGGCGTTTAAAACCGCATTGCGCACAGCCGGCGCCACCGGAATTGCCGGCGGTTCTCCCAGAGCCTTGTTTCCAAAGGGCCCCGTAGGATCTTCCAGCTCCACAAACAGGGCGTTCAGATCCGGAGTGTCCATAGAGGTGGGAAGCTTATAGTCCAGCAGGTTATCATTTAAGGGCCTGCCCTTGGCATCAAACAGAAGCTGTTCGCTGAGACCATATCCCAGACCCATGCTTATGCCGCCGTGTACCTGGGCTGCAGCCAGCTTGGGATTGATTAGAATTCCGCTGTCATGAACATTTACAATATTGGTTACCTTCACTTTGCCCAGAGGCATATCCACCTCCACCTCCGCAAAGCAGACGCCTGTGGCAAAGGTATTGTCCTTACAGTGGTTGGT
Source organism: Clostridia bacterium UC5.1-1D2 (assembly GCA_001304855.1). Classification (GTDB taxonomy): domain Bacteria; phylum Bacillota; class Clostridia; order Lachnospirales; family Lachnospiraceae; genus Enterocloster. The sequence goes on along the minus strand of BBZN01000065.1, from coordinate 1,877 downwards.
GGCCTCTGCCGTGATATGCACAGAGCGGTCCAGACTGTAAAATGCGGTGGTGGCCAGCTCTTCCATGGAAAGGAGCTGCTCCCTCGTCTCCTTATCCACCACAAAGTTATTTTCAATATCCAGGGCGTCCTGGGGTTTCTCCAGCATATATGCGCCGTAGTCCAGAATCTTCTCCTTAAAGACAGCCCCCGTCTTCTTCACTGCCATGCCGCTGACATAGGTCTGTCTGGATGCGTAAGCTCCCGTATCAAAGGGGGTGATGTCCGTATCCTGGGTGGACAGTACATTTACCTTATCCTCAGTAATGCCCGTCACTGCCGCAGCCATCTGAGTGAATACGGTGTCTGCTCCCTGTCCTATCTCAGTGGCCCCCATCTGAAGCTGCATGGAACCGTCCTGATTCAGCACCATCCGGCAGGCGGCCGTCTCCAGTGAAATGGGATAGACCCCCGTCTTATAGCAGAAAATGGCCATTCCCACGCCCTTTCTCACAGGCCCCGTCTGGTTCTCATATTCCTTTCGCTTTTCGTCCCAACGGATAAATTCCCGGCCCTTTTCCATACATTCTGCCAGACCGTATGTATTGCATTTTACATGGGTATGGGGATCCTCATACCCGGGTTTCATGCAGTTCTTTTTGCGGAACTCCAGAGGATCCATATGGAGGGCCAGCGCCAGGTCGTCCGCCATACATTCGGCTGCGAATGCAGCCTGGGGAATTCCGTAGCCCCTCATGGCTCCTCCTGTGGCAATATTGGTATATACAGTGTAAGCGTCGGACTCCAGCACCTTCTCCTCTCTGTATATCTGCTTAAACTCATTGGATGAGTTGGCCACGATGGCGTGGGCATGGGAGGCGTATCCTCCCTGGTTGGAGTAGGCCGTAAGCTTTCTGGCCACCAGGGTTCCGTCCTTCCTGGCAGCCGCTTTCACCTGAAAATCAATGGCATGGCGGACTCTTGTGCAGCCCAGGGTTTCCTCTCTGGATATCTCCAGCTTCACGCCTCTGCCTCCTACCTGTGTGGTGAGGAATGCGTTGAGGGGCTCGTAGAGCACATCCTGCTTATTGCCGAAACCGCCGCCAATATAAGGTTTAATCACCCGGATTCTGCCCATAGGGCACCCCAGGGCCTGGCTGATGACACGCCGCACAATGTGGGAATCTGGGTTGATGTTGTCACGATAATTCTGTTTTTCTCCATGTAGGCAAAGGAGATGGGTGTTTCTATGTGGCAGTGCTGCACGCTCTGTGTTCTGTAATTTTTATCAATTACCACAAGATCCTTCTCGTCCAGAGCTTCCTCATACGTTCCCTCTCCCACCTTAAAGGAGGAATGCGCGATTACATTGCCCGGCTTTTCCTCATGGAGCCGGGTTGCATCCTCCGCCATCGCCTCCTCCACTGTGAGAAGAGGGGCGTACTCCTCATACTCCACCTTCACAAGCCTGGCCGCCCTGGCTGCCGCAACCTCATCCTCAGCGATGACGGCTGCGATGTCATCTCCGTATACCCGGACTCTTGTGTTGAGAAGCTTTCTGTCTGCAATATCCTGATGGGCTGTTTCCACAGACCAGGGATGGCCGGGAGTAGGGAACTGGATATCGGGCACATCAAAACAAGTGACGATCTTCACTACTCCCGGCACTGCAAGCGCTTCCTCCAAATCAAAGCCTTTCACCAGACCGTTGGCAATGGTGCTGCGCACCACCTTAGCCACCAGAAGCCCCTGGGGCTCTAAATCCGCCGTATACCTGGCAGCCCCTGTGACCTTATCCATTGCGTCAACGCGGACCATGTTTTCACCAATTCCCATGGTATTTACCTCCTTGTATTAAGCGCCATAAAGCCATCTTCCAGCCCCCGGCGCAGTGGCTCG
>BBZN01000064.1 GCA_001304855.1 Clostridia bacterium UC5.1-1D2 | reverse complement strand
CTTCCAGGAAGATAGTTGCTGCGATGCGTTTCAAAGAGAATGCATGTAATATAGTTTCAATCGTATCCTACTATGAAATAGTGGCGGAAGTTATAGCTGATGATGGCAAAATAAGGACCTGTTCATTGAGCATATATCCGAGGAATCAGTAGTAAGCAGGGGCAATCGTTACCCAAAAGTCTCGGACAACATTGACCAATGCACCAATGGTTACAAAGCCTGCAAGGAAAGCATGCTTCAAAAGTCCCTGGTGAAAGTATTGCTGGAACAGAGGCGTTGGATGCCGGAATACATGCGGACTATGTCCTTATGGACACTTAGTTTACAACGGTGCTGATGTTAAAAGAACTCCTTAAAACTGGCATTGATGGGATTGTATAACAGTTAAAACAGAGAATCCCTACCGTAGAAAACTCTACATCCTGCTGGATCCGCAAAAATTCATGCAGATGGAACAGACCGGGAATACGGGAAGCGTTGATCAATTGAAATGATATAAGAGAGTCAAACAATAATTTTAATCAATCATGTCTCTATGGACAGATGACCATAGAATATACAGTATTTCCCATATCACCACTATTCTACAATTTACTCTAGGGCCAAAGAGTTATACATTACATCATAATTGTCATACAAATATACATAATAAAAATCGTTTTCAAAGTGCTGAAATTCAGAACTAAAGATTGGAAGGTGGTTGAATTCGTTTTGTTCTTCTTTTGTTAATAGTATAAAGACAGGATATTGTTGTGGTTTTAAACTATAAGACATAGGCATCCCCCATTCTCCAGTTTTTAGGTTCTCCCAATCGGTAATATTACAAATCTGAATAGTTCCATTTGATAACTCCTCAAAAACATTTGCATTCCAATAGCTCGCATAGCCAAAATTAAAATCATTGTCCATTAAATATTCTGTAATCTGCGTCTTATTTCTATTTATATTTTCACATATGATTACTTTGTATTCTACAAAACTGCTTGCAAATATAGTTAAACTTAAAGCTATAAGTATAACATTAATTTTTGAGTTATATCTATATTCAAAATCAGTATACAAGAAAATCATAAATATCCAAGAAACAAATGGAATCAACAGATAGCGTTCTCTGAACCTATAACTTGTAAAAGCAAAGAGAAATAAAATTGGTTAAACTAGAAACAATAAAAAACAGACAAAGTAATTTGGATGAAAACGAAAGCACATAAAAGTTTTTCAGCAAATAGTAACAAATCCAGACGATAAAAATGCTCAAAGATACAATTCCTAAATTGATGATACCTGCAATTGTATAGGCATTTACATTTGTCCGGTATCCCAAATTTGCTAGCCAGCCAGATACAACGTTAAAAAACTTCTCTGAATTAAATGCAATAAACCCAACATTTAGATTATCATTAAATACATAAAACCTTGATAATAGTTTTGAATTTACAATATATCCAAATAAAGAAGCACTTAAAACTGTCAGGCTTACATACACATAATTAGTCTTCGTTACTGAATATGTGGTTATCCCCCCAAAAAACCAAATAATAACGCAGCTTATAAATAGAGGTGCATATACCTCAATTACTAATCGCATGCCTCCGAGTCCTGAGAGAAATGCAAGAAATATTAAAAGAACATAACTATGGGATTTACTTGTTTGGCAGCTTCTAATAAATAGTCCTATACTAAAAAACATCGTTATAATATATGGAAAGTAGTACAAGCCGCTCAAAACAAATTCTCTATATTGGCTAGAGAACGGCAGGAATAAAACCGGAATAAACAAGCTTGCTTTTGCGCCATTGTCTAGCTGTTTGCATAGAAATATCAAAGAGAAAGCTAATAAAATCAGAAAAATACAAGTAGCCGCTGAACGGACAAAAATCCAATTATCAAAGAACGAAAAAAGAGGAGTTGTAATTAATTGAGTATTCAGGACTTTGAGCTCTGTTAAATAGTACCAATTACTACTTAAGATTCCTTTTTCCTGACTTAGTAGATGTCCTAATATTAGCTCCCCAGCAGAATCTGAGTCAATATGTTGATGTGCATAGTAATATGTAATACACGTATATAAGAATATTTCTATACCTATTATCCAATAGCTTAAAACATATTTATTGGGGTAAACTACAAAGCGTGTTTTCTTTAAAAAACGTAATAACGGATGTCTGGTTGTTTGATCCATTTTATGCCGACTCCTTTCCCAATCATGTTAATATCAAAGAAAAATCAATTTCAATATTTTTTGAGATTGAGAAAATTATCTTGTTAAGACACAATTCCCATTTTTTAATTTATTTCTCCAATATTCCAATAAGTCTCGTAATGTTTGTTGAAATTGGATTTGAGGCTCCCATCCCGTATGTGCTTTGAATTTTTTGCAATCTGGAATCTGCAGATCTGCGTCAATTGGACGTAAACGCTCTGATTCAGTCTCAATCTTGATTTCACTAGCTAATGCAGACATCGAGATTAATGAGTTCAGTGTGTCTCCAACCGTACATGTATAGGAACCTCCAATATTATAATACTCTCCTGCAATCGGATTAATCGTCACTAACATATAATACGCTCTTACGGCATCTCGCACATCCGCATAAGTTCTCAATGAATTAAGATTTCCAACTTTTACTACGGGTGGAATTAGCCCTTGCTCAATCATTGCTATTTGCTTTGCAAATGTAGATTCATGAAAAACGTCTCCCCTTCTAGGTCCTGTATGTGTAAACATCCGTGTTGTTATTACTGTCATATTATAAGCTTCAGCATAATATCTCCCGAGTAAATCTGTACCTACTTTTGAAATAGCATAAGGCGAGGCTGGATGAAAAGGACAATCTTCATGGATTCCCATTTTAGGTTTTTTATCTTTAGGAATTTTTCCAAATACTTCTGAGGAAGCACAAACATGAATAACAGGAGAATATGTTTTATCCAAATTCATTTCCATCCTCACAGCTTCGAGAAGGCGACATGTTCCTAGTATGTTAGTATTCAGCGTATCAAGTGGGGCGGTAAAACTTGTTAATGGATAACTCTGTGCCGCCAAATGAAATATGTAGTCCGGTTTGCTGCTTTGAATTGTTTTAATTAAGGAAATTTCATCATTCAAATCAGCATATTGAAAAAATAACCGGTCTTTTTTATTGGCCCGGTCTAGTAAATGCTCTATATTATCAAGAGGGCTTCTCCACCGGCAAACTCCGTAGATATCCCAATTTGTATTTGCAATAAGGTAATCTGCTAAGTGCGAACCTACCATTCCTGTTATACCAGTAATTAACGCTTTTTTATTCATTGTATATATTTTCCTCCAATTCTTTTTTGAACGCTTCTGAAAAAGTCTTTTTTTCTATTATTTTTAAAGACTCAAGATAAATGCTCTTTGTCTGGACAATTGCTGGACGATTGGCATAAAATTCAGTTCCAGGATATACAATTTTGTAGCTTAACCGCCCTTTGTAAAGCCTATTTATTTCATCTGCTATTCTAATACGGCTAACAAGTTCAAAACCTGCTAGGTTCAAAAACTGTGAATCAAGTTTATCCCAATAGTCAAGCAACCAATTTATAACATCGATTACATCTGTTATTGTTGTACAATTACGATAAAATGGATGAAAAATTTCAGCAATGCTATTATTTTTTATACATTCTAGGCAATAATGTGTGAATTTATCACTAATTGAAACCACATAGGAAAGTCTGAGCGCTTTAAAGTAGGAATTTTCTCTGAACTTATCCTCTACAGCCTTTTTCATTTTTCCGTAAGAAGTATAGCTCTCTGTTTCTGAAAGTTCATCACATATTTCTCCTGAGACACCACCAAATACAGCATCACTTGAGAAGTAAATAATCCGGCATTTTCTGCGCATAGCTTCTTCAATAAAACTGATTGTTCCTTGTACATTGATTTTCCAGCAGTTGCTATACTCTTTAGCACAGCAATCTGGGCTGGATATAGCAGCCGTAAAAATAATATAATCCACATCATTTAGCACATAATAAGGAAATATTGTGGGGGAACTTAAATCAAAATAATAATCCGCATTAGACCTGCCAATTTTAAGAATCTTCTCTATCTTACTATTTATTTGCAGATTACTTATAATATAATTTGCTATATATCCCGAACTGCCAATTACTGCAACATTCATATGTTTTTCACCTCAGCACCTGTAGGATTATATGATTCTGGAGTATAATGAATAATTTTTGTTCCACTATTTTCAAAACAAAAAGGAACATGTAGCAAATCTTTCATGGCTATTAATACGGATTGTCTTTTATCTGGCTCAACATAAAATAAAAGAAAACCACCGCCTCCTGCACCAAGCAGCTTTCCTCCCAAGGCCCCTGCCTTTAAAGCCCGTTGATACAAAATATCAATGAATTCTGTAGAAATAGAAGTTGTCATCCCTCGTTTTAACTGCCATGTATAATCTAATAGTTTACCAAATTCGTTTAGATTACATGTTTTATCAATCAATACTTGTTCAGCCTCATCTACTAAATCTAACATTTCAAATAGTATCTGTTTTTTATTGTTTAAAACACTTTGTGTTTGTTTTTGAATGTCAGATGAAAATCTGGAAAAACCGGTAAAAAAAGTAATAAATTTTCATTCAACTGTTTCTTTCTTTCTGGCGATATTATTATAGGTTTTACTTCATAAGTGTCTGACATAAAGTTAATTCTGTTTAGTCCGCCAAACGAAGCTGCAATCTGATCTTGAATTCCACCACACTCTTTGCATAATGTCCGCTCAAGATAAATTGCATCATTCGCAAGTTTTCTTTTATCTGCATATTTACCTTTTAGAGCATAGAAGGCATTAATCATTCCTACTGAAAAAGAACTGCTCGTACCCAATCCAGAGCGTGCTGGCAAATCTGATTCATATGTGAGACGTAATTCATGCATATCCATCATCCTCATAGCTTCTTTGATGGCAGGATGCTCTATTTCATCCCAAGAATTAACATACTCCATTTTGGCATAAGTGAGATGGGTCTTGTAATCAAAGAACGGTGGTAAATGGCGCACTGTCACATAACAATATTTATCAAATGTGGTTGATAACACTGCGCCGCCATGCTCACAATAAAAGTCTGGAAAATCAGTCCCACCACCAAAAAATGACATTCTGAAAGGTGTCTGTGTGATTATCATAATATCTCATACTCCTTGTTCTTCCTATTGAAAAATAAGTCTAACAGTGTCCTGGAACTATACTGTTCCTGAATAAACTTATAATGCGTTAACCCGTTTTCTTGTAGTTCTTTATATTTATCCGAATCATATAACAACTGGTATACCCGGGATCCTAACTCAATTATCGAAAAAGGATTGGCATACAAAACTGCATTAGAACAGACCTCAGGAACGGCTGACAAACCAGAAGTAATAACAGGGGTACCATATTTCATTGCTTCCAACGGAAGATATCCATATCCTTCATTTAAAGATGGAAATAATAAACAATATGCATTTTTATATAAAGTCTGAATATGCTCCATAGGAATATAATGTGTAAATATAAATTTTTCTCTATTATTTATCCTAGAATATAAAGTGTTTTTATCGACAGTCATGCCTGTTACTAAAGTTTTAAACTTTATATCTTTATGGATGCTATAGAGTCTATCCATAGCTTTAATTGCCCGATAAGCATTTTTTCCCAACGGCTTGCCATAACAATTAAAATAAATTTTTTGTCTTCCACTTGATATTGTTGAAAAATATCAAGTTTGGCATCAAAATTATAGTGGTTCAAAGGAGGAGTCCAAACGGTAAATTTGTCCATATTTAGGTTAGGAATATTGGACATGAGTGTAAATTGGGTATGTTTTGTATTTATTATATATTGGACATTTTCATTGTGGCTTTGAAAAAAATGTTTAAAAACCTCTATCCTTTTATTTACATAATGCTTTTCCAAAAAACGTTTATATAAATAAACCATGTATTGCTTCGGACTATGGCAATATGTATATTCATATTTATCAGTAGGTATTTCTACTGCCCTCATCCCATGGATAGAAAATATCTTCTTGCAATCAAAAATATAGGTGGTTCTTAAATCTGGTAAAGATGAATAGAAAATATCCACGCAATACTCTTTTACAATTTCTCCAATATCATCTAGACTTTTTATGGGGACAAGCAGAATTTTCTTCTTATATTTTTGAATTATATTAAGCGTTGAAGGTTCAAATTCAATATTTTGATAATATATTCCAATGATACACATTTCTTCATTGGCCATACATAATTCTTCTAAAACTCGTTGAGTATAAATGGTTAATCCATCAACTTTTTCCTTTTTTTCCAATTTGAGTACAGGACATGTCAAATCCAATATTTTTTCCTCGTTTCATTATATCTCCCTTTAGCTTTTGTCATAATTATATAAATAACTACGTACGTTTTAATAAAGTCAATATTTTATAATGCTTTAGTATAAATATACAATATACCATTGTAATTACACCTATAAGAAAACGGTTAATAATATTTCCTTTATAATAACTTATTACTCCTACAACAACGAAAAAGAAGGTAAGTAATAAATTTTTCCATTTGATTTGTAGCTTTGAAAAAGCAGCAGTTTTATAATAACGAAAAATAAATAGCCATAAAAATGAGAGTAGTGTTGAACATGATCCAGCAAATAATCCCCAGTAATTTATTAAATATAAATGTATTATAATGTTTATTAAACCAGACATAAAAGTTGTCACACTGATCATTCTTGTCTTTTCATAAGCCACACCGATGCTTCCTATCATAGCTGCCATTCCACCAAAAAAGCAGCTAATAATAATATTGGTATATGATAAAAAGCCAGTCTAAAATCTGGCTTTATTAAAACAGGAAATAAGTAAGGTAATATTAACAAAAGAAAATTTATAAATAATAAATAAATATGTGCGGTAAAATTGAGTATGAGATTTATAAAATCAGAATAGCCATATTTTTTAATCACGACAATAATATTTTCTGTCCATGCTAAATTATAAACATTAAAAAACGTCATTGGCAACAAAAAAAATTTATTTGCTATAGCGTACAATCCGTTAGCCTGTAGGCCTAAAATTGACACTATGAGCCATCGATCAGAGTAATTAATTATCCAACTAGAAAATTGATTAAGAATAAGAGGAACAGAATATATTAACATAGAATAAGCAATTGTCTTATTATAACGACCAAATCTAATTTTAATTCTTTGCTTTATAACATACAGATAGTATATGAATCCTACCAAATTTCCTAATATAGATCCGCAGAGTACTCCGATAATACCTAAGTGAAACTGAATTACTAGCAATATTGTTATCAAGATAATTGAGAGCGAATTAATAAAGGTTCCAAGGGTATATTTTATATTTTCTTGATATCCTCTACAAATTTGTTGCAAAATTGGCAGTGGAATCATTGAAACATAATAGAAATAAATAATTTTCTTGTTTTCTATATTAATAAAAGATGTGAAGAAAATATAAATGCAGGAAAATATAGTGACCGTAATGCCTACAGTATAAAGTGCTGATGCAATGATTTCTTCTTTTTCCTTTTTTGAATTAGCTATAAGCAGTCTGCGAAAGATGGCTTGCTCAATCTGAAGCGTTATAATAGGGACTATTATCATGCTTAAAGTATTATATAGTTCTATAGTTCCATAATCAGCAAGCGTAAGTACCGATGTATACACAGGCAATAACAAAAAATTAGCTAATTGGATTGCAAATTTTCCGATAAGTAATATACTTGTTGTTTTTAAAAGATTACTTGTTATATTATCATTCATGAAATATTTTATTCCTTATATGCTTTAGAATATATAAAAGAAATTATTACCGTGAAGAAAGCAACACACCAAGCAGGGAATGCTCCTGCTGTTGCCATCAACAGGATTCCTATTAACATTATTATTAATATCTTAATCTCTAAATATTTAGTCTGGTTCGCTAAGACTGATAGTCCTAGTATTAATAGTAGTGAAAACAAAAAAGCCATTTATGATGCCTAAATTAGCAATGCCTTCGCTTACAATTGATGGTGGTATCGTTTCGCTAGGGCGTTCTGGGGATCCAATCGAATATCCAAAACTCATCTTCGCAAAATATTGCTATAGGGCCAAGGTTTTATCGGAAACCATTTACGTGGTATAAAGAAAAGAACGTAAAATAAAAGACTCTGTCCAGGATATTCTAACATAGGTTTGTCTGAAATTTGATTGCTGATTGCTGCAATCACTGCATGATCTCTACCAAAATTTAATCTCATTATACTGTATAGATCCATACTAGATTTTTTATTACTAAAGTATAAAACATTATATAAAACATTATAAATGGAAATGATATTAATATAGTAATAAAGGCGTTTTTTATAGACATTCTGTGACTAATGACGAGGGCGTATAAAACATAAATAGCAGCCACATTGCAAGATACCTTTTGCCATTAAGGTATACACAGAGAAGAGCTATTAATATTCCATATGTTAAATGAATTGAATTTTTTTAGAAGATGAGATATAAATCACCGCTCCATATAATCCTAATTGTGTTAAAAGCTCTGGAAATACCAATACAGTGTTTTGGGAATATTGAGAAGCATATCCCTGTAAAAAACATGTAAAATAAGATGGATTTAATAATAAGTAAATAACAGGTAACAGCATTAAAAGAATAATAAATCTCTTTGGCTTAATCTTATAAAGAAATTCTTTTTTTTTACATTGCTTAACCTTTTGATTCATCAAAAATAGACACCACATACTTAAAATAAAGAATAGGTTAATGAAGGTATAAATATAATGAGCATCCTGAAGCTGATATGCTCTATATAAACCAATAAATTTTCCAAATTCAGGGGGCGGAAATAAAACATCAAGAGCTAACGGTACAACATAAAAAATATAGTAGATTGGATAAACAAATAATATTGCATCAAAATTCTTTTTTAATAGGCAAAAAACATTAGGCACTAGTGCAAGCGTTCCTATCAGAAATACACTTAATTTAAATCCCATAATTATCCTCTCATAAAACAACCTGTCTATTTTATTGATATCTTTTTAACTTTCTTTTAATTTATTTTTATCCTTTTAAAAAAATCAAAAATAGAATGTTGCATAATCTATGGTTTCATAATTATTATTGCTATTATATGTATGAATTCGACATGCTTTTTTCTGATTATCAATAATTATATTATTTTTATCAAGCTCATATGCCTTAGTTTCTTCAAATTCACCATTTGTGAACGATATTAAATTAAAAATAATATTGTTACCATAACAGATTCGGCAGTCTTGAGATGGTCTTATTAGTCCCTTTTCTGATTTAAATATTTTTCCAGCCCCTCTCCCTATATTATCTCTATACTTCCGGCTACATATAGGTGTTACTAAAAGTTTTCAAAATCGAAAATGAAAAACCATAAGTTCGTAGTTATGGGAATTATATGATAAGATAAAAAGCGGTTATTCTCTTCAAATACAACAGAATCTACTAGTTTTATATTTTCTAATAAAACTTTTTCTTTTTTCCACCTATAAGGGAAATCCACTGATTTATATAATTCTAAAGTTCCATTTTCGGATGTTTCCGGAAGCATATACCAAACATTGTCAACTGTAAATAAAAAGGGGAATGACATATGATAATCATTTTCAATTATAATTCGTGGAGTAGGGGGATAGGATGGATTTCCTATTTCCCAAACTGCAATACATCCCTTTTCTTTTTTGTTTATATATGCTTCACAAAAAAGATAGTTTTTATTGTCGTATTCAACTACAAATGGATCAGCATACCAGGATGATTTGGTTTGAAATGGAATACTTGTATAAACGTTTTTTTCATCACTAGTAGCAGAATCTTTTAATTTATAAGCAATATTCCATTTGCTATCTATAAATAACTTGTTCCATAAATGTTTGAAATAATTCAACCTTTGTTCTCCTCGAAATATTTATCGGATAACAATACTATTCATCGCGCGTATTAATTTTTCATTATCCTCTTCACATCTTACAGCAATGCGAATGTATTGTTGCCCATTATGTATTTTATGACTTAAGTCTTTTACTAAAATATTCTTTTCTAAAAGCAAATAAGCTATGGATGAACTCTTAATTCCATTAAGCATTTCACACATAACGTAATTTGCTTGAGAAGGAATAACGCGAACCCAGGGGATACTATTCAATCCTTGTATCAGTTGATTTCTTGATTTTCTAACTTGCTCCAACGAAAAGTTATATTCTTTAGCATATTTTCCGCTAATTTGCATATAGAATTCCGCAAATGAATTAACATTCCATATGGAAACCATTTTTTTTATCTGAGATATCAGGTGTTCATTGTGACTTGCTAATATACCTAACCTTAATCCTGGGACTCCATATGATTTAGATATGCTTTTTATCACATACAGCTCATTATATTTTGATAAAATCTCCTCACTAATTAAGGAGAACATTGTGGAGGAATCGTAAAATTTCACATCTGCAAAATCAACAAAAACTTTCATCTACTACCAATCGAATGCTCTGTTCTTTACACCATTCTATAAATTGTAAAAGTTCTGTTTGATTAATATAGTTACCAGAAGGGTTATCAGGATTAATTAAAATAATTGTTTCTACCTTGTTTTTATTCTGTTTATAAAAGTTAATTAAGTCTTTTGTATCATATCTAAAATCCGGATTTTGGGGCTCGTAGTATATAATCTCAGATTTATTGTATCGGTTTGGGTACTCTTCAAACGTTGGCCTTATTAAACCAACCCTTCCTTTAAAAAAATTAAGTAATTCCTTTATTAGCTCAGCAGCACCATTTCCTACAACTACATGATTTTCCTTAACATTAAAATTCTTTGCAGCTAATAGGCTGATAACCTGCATTCCTGATGGATATTGTGATACTAGCGCCTCGAAATTTGATTTTATTTCTTCCATCATTTTTACGGGTGGATAATAAGGATTAACCAGATAGCAAAAATCTAATAACTTTGGATAACGCCAGTAACCGCCATAGCGCGAAGTAATAAGATCATAATGTTCTTTAGCCGAATTTGCAAACAAAGACCGGGCAATGTCCAGATCCTGTATGTCATCTATTTCGTACCATATTTGGCCAGTTAGTCGCTTCGCTTTTATTTCTTTTGTTTCTAAACATGAAATAAGTTTAATGACAGATTCATAATATTCATTTACTCCCATGGCCTTTGTATATGCTTCCAAAAATGGTATATACACATTTTCAGAAAACTGTCTGCTAAATTTATATATATTTACTGTTTTATAATAACCTTCTTTATCTTGAAAACTTAAATACTTACCAGGGATAAAATCTTTGATTGAATCATCCTCATTTAAAGTCATGCAAGTGCCATCCATCCAGGATTCAAATTTGTCAACTAATGCCAAGGTTTCCCTTGGATCATCTAACAATAGATCAACCAACGATTCTTCAAAGATTAAATCGGATTCAAATAAAAGAGTATCTTCTGATATCAAAACTTTTTTTGCAAGTGATAATGAATAGATATTGTTGGTTTTGAAATAGATGGGATTTTCAATAAAATGGATAGGGGTTTGTATCGCCAACGATTGAATAAACGCTATCAAACTTTCTCCCTCATATCCTGTTACAATAGTAATTTTGGATAGTTTTTTTAATTCCAATATTTTTAGTAATCGCTCTATGAGTGTAATTCCATTTACGGAAACCAGGCATTTTGTATTATGAGCAGTATATTCGTGTAGCCTTTTCCCCATTCCTGCTGCTAGTATAATCGCTTGCATCTTATTTCATCTCCAATCTATTAATCCGTATTTTTAATATTGTCGATTATATTGTTTAAACATAGTTCTGTCGCATTACCATAAGCAGAAACATATTTATGCTTAAATTCATAAATCAAATTCATATCATGCTCATTGGGTGTTCTTTTAATTATTTCAATTAACTGTTTTTGGTTTATGCATCCTCCGGGCAGTTCGTCGCACAAATTCATATATAAACCTCGTGTTTGTATATATTCTTTATAATCGTATCCATAACAAATCATAGGCTTTTCCAAAATTGCAAAAATCAAAAAAAACACCAGAGTAATCAGATACCAAAATATCGGAAACCAGATAAAGGTCTGTTATATCATAATAATCAGAGCAGTCAACAACAAAAAGAGAATTTGAAGGAATATTGACAGCATTTCTTGTTACTGGATGTGCGCGAAAGAGGACTGTATAAGTTTCTCCAAGTTCCTTTTCCCATAAATCGAAATCCACGTCTACATTAGTAATAGCCATATTATTTTCACGAAATGTAGGGGCATATAGTATTATTTTCTTATTTTTAGGCAGGCAAAGGGCTCTTTTTATTTTATTGATATAGGCTTGAGTTGAATTAGATAATATATCATTTTTGGGATATCCACTGATTAAAATTTGATTTTTTTTCATTTCAAACATATGTGCCTGTAATTGCGCCTCTAATTCACATTGAGCACAGCTACAGTCATATTTATAGCGAGCCTTTGTGTCAAAACTGTTATCAGATACATCTTTTCCACAATATTTAGGAAATATGCCATGTGTCGTATGGAAATAAAATGTATTCTTACCGGTAAGTTCAATGCCCGTTCAACAGCTACATTTGTTATCCAGCATCTCGCTTGTAAAGCCAATTTAAAATAGCGAAAAGTATCAATTTTTACTTTTGCATATTCAGGAAGATTATGACTTTCAGGTTTTCTGAAAGCCCATATCATTTTGTAATTTGAAAACCTTTTATCTTGTTTCATAGCATCATAAAGGACTTTGGGACTATCATTAAAATGACGTCCTCCAAAACTTACAAAAAGAATTATTTTATCATCAGGTTTTACAAAAATTTTCAGAATATTGACCAAAACCGATCCCACGTAATAATACAAACTATATAGAATTTTTGATTTCTTAACTTGATTTATAAGCGAATTTACCATTTTTTAAATTACCATGCTATCGTTCCTAGGGGTTTATAGTGTTTGTCCATATTCCTTAAATTCTTTAATAAAATTGTTTCTGCGAGTATCTAGCATTAGTTTGTTATACTGCTTAGATTTATTAAAATTATCCACTGCCAGTTTTGTAAGCTTGCTGGAATCTCTGAGCTTTATTAAGAGGCATGCTACCTCTTTTTCTTTTATATGTGTGTTTTTGAATATTGTCTCTTGGGAGAGTAATTCTGGAATGCCTCCAACATTTGAGCCAATTGACGGGACGCCGCAACTCATTGCTTCAATCAAGCCTCTCGGAAGACCTTCAGTTCTGCTTGGCTGAGCATATATATCTATCTGCTCTAGCCATTGAAAAATCTCGTTATGGCTCATTGTGCCACAAAATTTCACTTTGTCAGCAACATTATATTTTTCAGCTATTTTTTTTAATCGGGAAATATCTCCCTTTCCTACCAATTGATATTCATAATTGTAATAACCAAATTTTTGCAGGACTGATAAAGATTTTATTATAGTTTCATGGCCTTTATATGGAACATCAACAGAACCAATAGTGCCTAAGATAGTTTTAGACGATAATGATTGATTAATTTTATTTATGCGTCTGTTCAATACATCTTCAGTCTGTTGAACTAATGCAACATTAGAACATGAGATGTTTCTCCCGTTAGTGGGATATCTGTTTTGTAAGAAAGAATTGGTCACATAGAGTACATATGATGCCTCTTTTATTTCTGATTTTGTTTTTAAAATAAAAATAAGGAGCCATAAGCTTTCCTTTTACTCCATGATTCCAATATGCCGCCCACGGACATCCGCCTATTTCTACAAACAAAGGTTTTTTATATTTTCGGGCATAAGTACATCCAAGATTTCCTAACCATCCCGGTAAACATGAGACTACATAATCGGATGATTTTATTTGCTCTTCCACTATTCTAGCTGCTTTTTTTCTATGGAAAAATAATGCATAAAGATTTGTTATGCTTGGGCAAGAAACAACATGGAAACCTTCAAGTGTGATATGATATCTTGGATTTAATTCCTCTTTTTTAGGGGTTTTGTGCGCATACATGCAGTAATGTCATCACCTAAGCACGTATAGCGTTCATAATATTCATTACCCATTGATAATTTATAATAATTACTGTTTTCATCTATAAAAATTGTGCTTTCATGGCATATAGTAACTTTCACATTATTTCTCCACTTTCATGTATCCAAATCATTAAATAAGTTTTTTTCAATATATTTGCTGATTTATGTCCATTTACATATGTATATTGCATGGCATCCTCATATATTTTACAAATTTTTGGTAGTTACTAGCAAAGGCAATTTTTTGTCAAAAAATCTTTTTTCAAATCATTGTTTTAAAGATTTTTCCTATACCAATCGATCGCGGCCTCAATTCCCCTCTCGAAACTCCACTCTGCTTCATATCCAAATAACTTCTGAGCTTTCGATATATCCGCATTGCTGTGCTTAATATCTCCGCCCCTATCAGGCCCAAATAAAGGTTCAATTTTTTTATCTAATGTTTTTGCCAGATAGTGATAAATATCAATTAAATACTCTCTTCCGCCATATGCAATATTATATGCTTGTCCGGCTGCTTCATGGGGGGCCAGGCAGGCTTTAAGATTTGCGTCTATTACATTTTCGATATATGTAAAATCACGGCTTTGTGTTCCATCACCGTTTATAGTAGGCTGCTCATTCTGAAGTAGCAGTTTGATGAATTTAGGGATTACTGCAGCATATGCTCCATTAGGATTTTGACGTTTTCCAAATACATTAAAGTATCTTAAACCATATGTATCCAGTCCATAGAGATTTTTATAAAGCTTTCCATATTCCTCATTCACCCGTTTCGTCAGAGCATAGGGAGAGAGCACATTTCCCTCTTGGCCTTCTTTTTTAGGAAGGACTGGGGAATCCCCATACACTGAAGAACTGGAAGCATACACAAATTTTTTGACCCCATTTTGCCTAGCTGCTTCCATCATATTGAGAGTCCCCTTTATGTTAACTTCTTCATAATATAATGGCATTTCAATACTTCTTGGTACACTTCCCCATGCTGCCTGGTGCAAAACAAAGTCTACGCCTTCACAGGCTTTCATACATATACTTAAGTTTGTAATATCTCCCTTAATAAATGTATAATTAGGTTGTTTTATAAACATATCGATATTGGCTTGTTTACCTGTGGATAAATTATCTAAGCAACGTACCTTATATCCCATATCCAAAATAGCCTCGCAGAGATTGGAACCAATAAACCCAGCGCCACCTGTTATCAAAAATATCGTGTTTGAATTAAATTCCAAATTTTTATATCCCATGTTTTCTCCCTTACAATCTCCAATAAATATAACCAGCCGATTGATATTCTTGACGATCTAGCAGTCCTTTAATATCAATAATAGTTTTATTACAGTTGTTGGTGTTACGAAACATTTTATTGATATCATCTTTTTGTAGTTTTTTAAATTCATTATGTGGTACAGCCAAAATCACAGCATCCATATTTTGAATATCCTGAATATCTTTAAAAATTACATTGTATTCTCTTAGGGTTTCTGTTACATCTGCTATCGGATCTGTAATTATAGGTGTTATTCCATATTCCTTTAATTCATTTACAATATCGATTACCTTTGTATTACGGGTATCTGGGCAGTTCTCTTTAAATGTAAAACCAAGAATTGCAACTCTTGCATTTTTGATAGAAACATCTGTTTTAATTAGACTTTTTATCAAATTTTCTGCTATGTATTTCCCCATATCATCATTTATTTGCCGTCCGGATAAGATGATTTGACTATGGTATCCTAATTGTTCGGCTTTATATGTCAGGTAGTAGGGGTCTACACCGATGCAATGTCCTCCGACCAAACCAGGAGCAAATTTTAAAAAATTCCATTTAGTCCCGGCCGCATCCAGTACAGCTTTAGTATCTATCCCCATACGATTAAATATTATGGATAACTCATTCATAAAAGCAATGTTGATGTCGCGTTGACTATTTTCTATAACTTTTGCTGCTTCTGCTACTCTAATACTCTCAGCGCGGTACACACCAGCATCAACCACCATTTCATATACTTTAGCAATCTCATCCAACGTTTCCTGATCCATGCCTGATACAATTTTTGTAATTGTTTCAAGTCTGTGCACTTTATCACCAGGATTAATGCGTTCCGGTGAATATCCAACCTTAAAATCTTCGCCACACTTTAAGCCGGATTCAGATTCCAGAATGGGGATGCAGATTTCTTCAGTTACGCCTGGATATACCGTTGATTCATAAACAACAATGGAGTTTTTTGATAAATTTCTTCCCAAAATATGACTGGCATTTTCTACGGGAGTTAAATCCGGGGTATGATCCGGTTTTACCGGGGTTGGCACAGCTACAATATGAAATTTGGCATCTCTTAATCTGGTTTCATCGGATGTAAAATCAACAGTACAAGTCGAAATTGCCTTGTCACCAACCTCATTAGTCGGATCTATGCCCGAACGATAGAGATTAATTTTATGTTCGTTTACATCAAAGCCTATCACAGATGCTTTCTTAGAAAAGGCAACTGCAATGGGCATTCCTACATATCCAAGTCCAATTACACCAATTTTTTCCTTCTTAGCAGCAATTTTTTTATACAATAGCATAATCATTCTCCTCGTATAATTCGATGAATTTCTTCTAAATATAGTTCAATTACTTTCTCACGATTAAACTTAAGTTCTACATTTTTTCTTCCGGAAATCCCAAATTTCTTTTTTTCTTCATATGGCAGTCGGATAAATTTTTCCATTTTTTGAATTAAATCTTCTGTATTCCGAGGAGCACATAAATAACCATTAATACCATCACTTACTATTTCTCTACATCCAGGAATATCAGATGCAATGATAGGTCTACCACTCGCCGATGCCTCTAAAAGTGCGTTAGACATTCCTTCGTGATAAGAGGGAAGAACGACGCAATGGACTTGTTCCAAAATTATTCTTATATCCGTTACCATTCCATGATATAAAATGATATTTCTTTTTCCAAAGCAGCAAGTTTATCTTCATATGCCTCCTCACAAAAACCACAGACATGAAAAAAAGTTTGGGATACGTAGTTTTTAAATACCGGGCCGCCTCTAAAAACTCGTCAATTCCTTTATCATGCATTACTCTGGATATAAAAGCAAAATCTAGCCTATCGTAATTTGATAACTCTTTATTCTCAGGATAGGGGAGGCAGGAAAAATAATTGAGATTTACTCCCGAACCAGGAAGAAGTACGGACTTTCCGCGAATTAAATGATTATTTATAAAGAAGTTCTGATTGGCCGTATTCTGAAAAAAAACACAATCTGCGTTGCGCAAAGCATACTTATACAAAAGTCTAATAAATAGCTGTAATAGTTTAAATCTTCCAAATGCAGTTCCAAGGCCTGTAATATTTACTAGAAAAGGAACTCTATTTATAGAAGCTACAATTCCTCCATAAATATTAGGTTTTACAGTAAAAGTCAGCATTATATCAGGTTTTATATTGGCCACTAATTTAAAATATAAATAAGTTAATTGAACATCTTTAACTGGATTTATACCATGACGATCAAGTTTGGTATCCAACCAATGACATCCCAATTCCTCAAAATATGGTATTCTTTTTCCGTAAGGTGATGAAATAAAGATTTCATGTTTTTCATCAATTAGTCGTTGTATCAATTCTTTTCTAAAGTTATAAATAGTATTATCGTGATTTACTAAAATTAAAATTTTCATTTATTTGTCTGCTTTAATTATATTTTCATAGTTTTGTATATTTTACTGATAATTTTATTTTTATCCAGTCCGTATTGCTCGCGTAAATACCGTTGGCTTCCTACTTTGGAACAATATACATCAGGAATTCCAATTCGTACCAACTTGGCCATTCCGCCACTTTCTGCCATTACTTCTGCTACAGCACCTCCTAAACCACCAATGATGCTGTGTTCTTCTATTGTAAAGATATGGGTACATCTTTTTGTGCATTCTTTGATCAGTTCTTTATCTATCGGTTTTACAGTCGGAAAACTATACTGCTCAACTGATAACGCTTCTTTCTGCAGAACTTCAACTGCCAAGCATACTTCATCCAGAATAGCTCCTGTTGAAAAAATTGCTATTCTCCCATTGCTCTCCCTATTGGGCTTTTTAATTGTAATCGCCCTCCCTATAGAAAAATCAGAAATTTTCTCATGAATCTGTTTCTCTCCACCACGCCCTAAACGTAAATAGCAGGTTCCCTGGTAAGCTATAATGGCTTTCGTCACAGCCTCCGCTTCCATCAAATCACCCGGACAAAACACTGCAACATCTGGTAGCGCTCGCATCACCGCAATATCCTCCGTGGCCTGGTGGCTCATGCCTAATGGACCGTATACAAATCCGCCACCTATACACACTATTTTTACATTTGCATGGTGGTACGCACAATCGTTTCTTATTTGCTCCAAGCACCTCAAGGTTGGAAAGTTTCCGATTGAATAGGTGAATACAATTTTTCCTTCAAGAGCCATTCCTGCAGCAACCGTAGTCATATTTTGCTCTGCGATCCCAACATTCGTAAATTGGTCAGGGAGCGCTTCCCAATATGGCTTTAAAACACCAAAACCTAAGTCTCCTGTTAGTAATTCTATGTTCCTGTTTTTACGGGCCGCTTCAATTAGCGTTTTTACAAATGTATCTCTCATACTAATCTCCTGCTGATATAGATGATATTTCATGTGTTATATCAAATTCTATTTGTTTTCGTAGGATGCCATGTCGCTGTAACTGTATGATCTCTATAAATATCTGCATTTTTGTCTGGTAAAATGGGATTCTCGATACCGTTCGGTGTATATGGGTCGTAAACCCCCTGAGGTTTGTTTTTATGTAATTCATTTACTGCACAGTCATATTCCCAGCCATCATGTGGAAAACGGTAATGCCATAATATGTCATTCTCCATAAAGGGGATTCCATAACCTTTGATAGTATGTGCAATTATCATTGTTGGTTTGTGTGAATACTTTGTCTGGGCAAATTTAAAAGCACGTTTTAATTCATTGTGGTTATTTCCATTAATGCTGATTACATTCCAGCCAAAAGCCTCCCATTTATTGGCTAAATTCTCCAATTTCAATGTGTTCTCACAAAAATCTAAGCTTTGCATATGGTTATAATCAATCACAGATATAAGATTATCTAAATGAAAATGGTTTGCAAATAATGCGGCTTCCCATACAGAGCCTTCATCGCATTCTCCATCTCCCATTATTACAAACACGCGGTGTTCTTTATCATCCTTTTTAGCAGCATAAGCCATTCCTATTCCGGCAGACAAGCCATGACCTAATGAGCCCGTAGAAAAGTCTATACCAGGCAGATAATGGGATACATGACCTGATAATCTACTTCCATTAGCATAATGGGTTTTCAATTCGTCTATAGGAAAAAAGTGATTTTCTGCCAATGCTGCGTAAATTGATGCTCCGGCATGCCCTTTACTCAATATAATTCTGTCTCGTTCATCCCAATTAGGGATATTTGAATCATATTTTAAAATATCTATGTATAAGACAGCTATAATATCAGCTACTGATAAAATAGAACCAATATGTCCTCCTCCTGATAAATGGGTCATTTCTACTCCATGGCGTCTGATTTTCCAGGCCAACTCTTCACTTGTCATTATTAAGCACCCTCTTTTTGCATATTTTTTATATTCATCCACTATTTTCTGTATTTTTTTTGGCAACTTCTGTGAGTGAAATATTACTTTATAGATAGTGAACATAATGCAGTACATATCTGTGACAAAATTATGATTATATCTGTAATATAGTTGTAAGCGTAATTTCAAAGGACGGACACATTTTAAATAGTACATATCCGGATCTGTTGCATCTGTAAAAAACTTAAACTGTTCAAAGTTTGTTATGGAAGCCCAGTCTGTAATTCCAGGCTTTAAATCTAATATAGGCTTTTCCGAATCTGTATACATATCAACATAGTGTTTTAACTCGGGCCGTGGTCCGACAAAAGACATTTCTCCCTTGAACACATTAATTAATTGTGGCAACTCGTCTAGCTTGGATTTACGTAAAAAATGCCCTACTCTCGTAATCCTATCGTCCTTGTCGCCCACGTTCCACTTGCCCTTCCCCTCACTATCAGGATACATGGAACGGAATTTATAAATACGGAACGGTTTTCCTTCCTTTCCAATTCGCATTCCACGAAAAAAACTCCTCCTGGACTATCTAACAGGATTACAATACTTAATATCAAAAAAAAGGTGATAGTAATATAAGGCCGATGCTGCTCATCACAATATCAAATAGTCTCTTCATAATCCTCACCATTTACATATTGGCACCATCAACTGGGATATTGGCTGCTGTCATAAAACTTGCTTTTTCACTTGCTAAAAACAATACAACATTAGCTACTTCTTCTGGGGTACCAAATCTATTTATCGCCTGATGATGTCTTAAAAATCGTTTACTCTAGGATGTTTAGCTTGTATAAAATCATCCCAATAGCTTCCTGGAAAAGAAACGGCACCAGGCATAACAGAACACATCACGACACCACTAGGAGCTAATTGCCGCCCCACTGTTGTAACGTATGCATTTAAAAAAGCTTTTGCTGATGCATATAAAGGGTTCCCTCTGAGCATTGTAGCCGATATGGATGAAATATGTATAATTCGTCCAGACTGTTTTTTATCATTGGAGGAATGAGTATATGATTTATATTTATGGCTGCAATAGCATTAAACTTAAGTGCATAATACCAATCATCCTCTCCTGCCAGATAGTCCCTACTTACCAGCGAACCTCCTACATTATGAACGACCACATCAAAAACCCCATATTTGTCCATTAGACTTTTTGCAAACTCTTTCGTTTCACATTCCATAATATCCTGTTTGACTGTATCAAAGGAAGATGCTCCTTTTTTTAATGCTTCTATCTTGAGCGATTGTAATAAACTTTCTGTTCTTGCTATGGAAACGATTTGAGAACCTTCCTCTGCAAAACCTAGAGCAATACTCCGACCAATTCCTTTGCTAGCTCCAACTAACAGTACTTTTTTATCTTTTAATCCTAATTCCATGTTCTTAATTCCTTTTTGAATTATAAATATTGAGGTTGATAAGAAGGTACCACCTTTTTAACCTCATTGCGAATGGCATCTGCACTTATCTCCATA
>BBZN01000063.1 GCA_001304855.1 Clostridia bacterium UC5.1-1D2 | reverse complement strand
TCAGCAGCATCTCCAGATAACGTCAGCAACATCTCCAGATAGCGTCAGCAACATCTCCAGATAACGGCGGCAACGTCTATATAGTCTCCAGCAGCGCCGGAATCCGGCGCAGCTCCCGCACTTCATATTCGGCCGGAATGTCCGCCCTGGGCGGCTTTCCCTTCGGATTAAACCAGCATGTGTGGATGCCGGCGTTATTACCTCCCAGAATATCAGAGGTAAGGCTGTCGCCTATAATAATCGTTGTATCCTTTGTAAAACCCGGCATCCGTTCAAAACAATAATTGAAAAATTCCACCTGGGGCTTATCATAACCCAGTCTCTGGGATATGAAAATTTCCTTAAAATAGCGGGCGATTCCCGCGCTCTCTATGCGGCTGTCCTGGACGGTGGCTGTGCCGTTGGACACCAGGTAGAGCTCATACCCGGAATAAAGTTCTTCCAGAAGTTCCTGCGCACCGGGCATAAAGAAATGTCCGATTCCCAGAAAACGTTTGTAAAGCTCATTGGCCTCCGCCGGGGAGCGGCTGACTCCAAGCTGGGCAAAGAGCTGTTCAAATCTCTCAGTGATCACCTGCTCCCGCGTAATCTCCCGGCGTTCAAGCTCCTCCACAACCTGGCATTGATAGCGCTGTACAGATCCAGCGTCTCCTGCCTGGCTCCAGGCCAAGCTGTTCCAGAGCCTTTCTCAGAGCCTGGGCCTCCGCCTTATGAAAATCCAGCAATGTATCGTCCAAATCAAACAGCACTGTTTTTATCATATTCTTTCTCCTTAATTTCCATACAATCTATCGCCTCAAAACCCGGCTCAGGGTTTCCACAGCACATCCATATCAACAGGCTTGGATACATGTGCTGTCATCCCTGCGTCTACCGAAGCCTGTATATCCTCAGCAAAGGCATTTGCAGTCATTGCAACAATTGGAATAACAGCCGCGTCAGGCCGTTCCATTCCGCGAATCCGGCGTGTCGCCTCATATCCGTTCATTTCCGGCATCTGTATATCCATAAGAATTCCGTTATACGTCCCAGGAGCCGACTGCCGGAAGGCTTCCACCGCCCGGGCTCCGTCTTTTTGAACAACTGCCTTCGCACCATTGATGGCAAGCATTTCACAGAGTATTTCCGCATTGATGTCATTGTCCTCGGCTACCAGAAAACAGCAGTCTTCAAACCGCTTATTTCCCTGGGACCTTCCGTTCTATACGCACTGCCCTCAGCAGCTCCATCCGAATCCTCATCAATCCTGAACTCCAGCTCCACCTGAAATTTAGAGCCCTTATTCACCTGGCTCTCCACAGATATCTCGCCATTCATCAGCTCCACCAGTCCTTTGGTAATGCTGAGTCCCAGACCGGTCCCCTCTATGCGCTCAGTTCCCGTGTTCCGTATGAAGGGTGCAAATATTTGGGCCAGGGAATCCTCCGCAATGCCAATTCCCGTGTCGCTGACTGTAAAACGGAAGCGCACCCATCCTTCCCTATGGTTCACAGGCGGTATCTCTTCTGCCAGGAAATCCACCCGCCCTCCTTTGGGCGTAAATTTCACAGCATTGCTCAGCAGATTGATCATGATCTGGTTTATGCGCAGAGGATCTCCGTAGAAACCGGGATGCGTGATATCTCCGCTCCTGATTTCAAATGCCAGTCCCTCCTCCCTGGCCTGGAGCTCTATGATATCGGAAATCTGTCCAAGAAGCTCAGGAAGATATATTTTTTCTGAATTCAAAGTAATTTTGGACCGCTCAATGCGGCTCATATCCAACACGTCATTAATCAGGCTCAGAAGATGCCTGGAGGCAACCGATATTTTCTTCAGGTACTCCTCCACACGCTGGCGTTCATCCAGGTGGGCGGCGGCCAGCGTGGTCATGCCCATAATGGCATTCATAGGCGTCCGTATATCGTGGCTCATGGCAGAAAGGAAGTCGCTTTTTGCCAGGCTGGCCGCCTCAGCCAGCTTAAGCGCCTGTTCCAAAGATGCCTTTGCCTGCCGCTCCGCCGCCAGCATATCCGTCACATCTGCCCGCACCATACAGATAGTCCGATGATTCTGGTCGCCCCAGAGAACATTGATCTGCTTGTACCGAAGGCCTTTCTCAGACTTGTGGGTAACCACAAAGTCATATCCTCCCGGCTCCTCCTTCAGCCTGTCAAGCATGGTCCCAAGCTGGAACTGCAGCCGGGCCGTCTCCCTTCCCTCGCATAAAATATAATCCTCTGTGAAGTTCTCCACGGAACGGTTATAATTTTCCATAATATAGGGCGGCAGATTTTCCAGGACTGCCTGACGGGTATACATCACAAACCGGCCGTCATTAATATTGAGAAATCCAGCCAGTTCAAAGGTATAGGCGATCATGTTGAGAAGGCCCTGCTGCTCCCTCACAGAATCCGTAATATCAGTGCAGACCAGACAGGCGCGCCCAAGTCTTCTGTCAATGTTGGACACAGTCATGTTTTTCGTCCTGACGTCCCCGTTGCCATCCGTTAAGGAGTAGGCAAAGGTATAAAACTCCTCCTTCTCCAGCCTGCGGCGCATCTCAGAGGCGTTGAGGCCTTTGGCGTAGGCTTCCCTGTCTCTGGGCACGATGGCTGTCCGCAGCATAAACTCCACCCGCTCGGACATGCGTCCGCCTGCATTCAGGTTGCAGTTCACCTTTTTGTCCTTTGTCAAAATGCGGTAGCTGTCCTCCTCTATGCTAAAGTCCGCTACCACGTCATGTCCCTGCATAGAAAGCTGATGAAGAATGCGGTCGCTCACAATCTTCTCCGAGACATCCGTCACTGTCAGTATTCCGGTGATATCCCCTGTGTCGGGGGCCTCCAGAAGGTTCACTTTAAACTGGACATACCTCCCCCTCACATCTTTGGGCAATTTGATAAAGCACTGGAGAACCTGCTCCCTTTCATTTCTGCTGTAGGCAGCCCTCATCGGTTCGTTTAAATATGTATTCAGGAAAGCCTGCCGCTCCTCCTCATCCACAATCATGCCTGCCACTCCGGTAAAAAGGGATCCCTGACTTCTCCAAAGGTCTGTATCATATCAGAATCTGTATAGTCTGTAATCTCCAAAATCCTGTTCCGTGAGATACTGCAGTGTCCCGTAACCAGAACATCCGGTCCCGGTCTGTGGTGGTGCTGGTATAACTGTTCCTCATATTGACGGAGAAGCTGCTCCTTTTCCTCTATGGTTCCGGTAATATCCGTATATACAGCGTAAAGCCTGCGAATCCCGTCCATTCTCTCCCGCATGGACAGCAGAAGCTTAACCCATATATAACCCTCGTCTCCAAGCTTCATGCGGCCTATAAGTTCACAATGCCCCTGTCCTGTCTCCGTATAGGCTTTCAATCGTTCCTGATTTCCCCTGATATCTTCCGGATAGACACCGGCAAATCTGTCTTTGGCATACAGTCCCTTAACTTCATCCACAGTCATGTGAAGCATGGCTGCAAGTCCGTCCGAGATAAACTCAGGCTCCATAGAGCCATCCGGCCCAATGGTAATGACGGAGATCCCCCTGGAAGCTGTTCTACAACAGTCCTGAAATAACCCTCCAGCCTTTCCTTCTCCCTGCGGACGCTGACCTCCTCAGTCACATCACGCACATACTTCACATAGGCAGGAATGCCGTTCCAGTCCAATTCCCGGATCCGGTAGTATAAAACCGCTCCGTCCCCTCCACTTTCATTTCATGTTCCATGCCGTCGGCCTTATCGGTCCCCAGCGTACAGAAAGCACAGGCTCGTCATTTCCAAAAAGGGCCTTATAGCACTTCTTTCCAACAATTCCTGAATTCTTTATTTTGGCATATCCCGATTCATTGGCATAGAGAAGGTCATAATTGTCTTTATCGATAACGTAGATCCCGTCTGCCGTTTCGTTGGCCATACTCTGGAACAGCCGCGCTTCTGCAGACATGCCTGTAAAGATTGCATAAAATCTTGCGGACTCCGACAGAGGGCCCATCCGCCTGCCGTTAAGGTGAACCCAGACAAGGTTTCCGTCCTTGTGGCGCATCCTGTAAGATATATCCAGAAGCTCTCCGCTTTCATAAGCAGACTGCAGGCTGTGCAAAACACGTTCCCTGTCCAGATCATATATCATATCTAACACAGATCCTGCTGCCAGTTCCTGCAGTTCTTCTCTCGTATGTCCGGTGAGGGCCATGGCGCCGTCTGAAAAATAGACGGGATAAAACCGCTCCCCCTCCATTTTGTAACTGGCTATGCCTCCCGGGATGGAGTTCACCAGGCAGTCCATCTCCAACTGAGCCTGCTTAAGCTCGGAAATGTTATGAAATACGCAGTGCAGCAGGGGACAGCCGTCCTCCTCCCCCATCCACTTACATGAACGTTCACCCAGACAACATGTCCGTCTCTGTGCTGTTTGCGGAACTCAAATTCTTTCATTCCGCGGTTCAGCACCACCTCCCCTGCGTTGGACACAACCATATCCCTGTCTTCCCGGTAGATCATATCCGCAGCATCCTGTTTCACCAGTTCCCGGTATTCTTCCACCGTATAACCCGATAATTCAGGTACGCCGTCTGAAAAATAGACAGTCTCAAACATATCCGTGACTTTATAGATGGCAACGCCTCCCGGGATCGCGTTGATAATATCCTCCATGTTTTCATTTGCAGTAGTAAGTTCATCTTCCAGCTGCTTCTGTCTGGTGACGTCATCATAGATGCAGTACAAAAGTTTTGTTCCGTCTCCCTCGGAACAGGCCGAGCATTTCATGCGTATCCAGCGATATTCCCCCTTCAAGTCATTCCACAGGCGGTAGGTGTGTTCTTCCCCTCCGTCCCGGGCAAGCAGAATACTCAGTTTCCCGCGCAAAGAATCTATGTCCGCCGGGTGAACCCCCAGAAATGAAGTCTCCACCTGGGTACTTTTAATATGTTCCGAAGAATACCCCGTAATTTCATAAAAAGAAGAATTGTGAAACAAGGGCAAAAGACGTTCCCCGTCATAGCGGTAAACAGCTAACCCACCGGGCGTATGCTCCAACACTGCAGCCATCTGATTTACAGAGAGCAAATTTCCTTCTGCCATATTTGTTTCCCTCCTTACAAGGTCTTTTTAGCTTAAGCATTCCGAAAATATCCTATCGGTTTTATTATACTTAATTATGGGAGAAAACTCAATGAAGAAAATAGGGGAATCCCTCCAAAGCCTTTCCAAAGAACATTTCCCTTGTTTTACGCCGTATGTTCCGCAAGACGCAAACAAAGGCGGCCCTTTTCAGGACAGCCCTTCTCATACAGTTATAAAAAAGACACAGCGCCGGAATCGTAACCATAGAAAGCAAGGTGCTCAGAGCCGTACATTTCGATGCAAAGTCCGCATCCCCGTCATATTTGGAGGCCAGCAATGTGGTGGTAGCTCCTGCAGGCATGCCTGCCAAAACCACGCAGATGCCCAGAACCATGGCCTCCAGATGAAGAATCCGGCCAATTGCCATTACAAGACCGGGTATCATTATAAGACGGACAAAGCAGTAGTACGCCGTATCCCGGGAAATCACATGGTGCATATCCGATTCTCCGATGACCGCGCCGATGGTTATCATGGAGAGAACCGTGGTACAGCCTCCTGCATTTCTGATTGCTTGCTCCAAAAGTCCGGGAAGCTGCACCTGGGAAACCATCAGGACAAGGCCGGCGCCCACTGCAATGATACAGGGATGGGTGAGAAGCTTTCTTACAATGTCCTTTTTCGTCACAGGGGTAAAACAGGCCAGACCGGCGGACCACAGGAATATCCGGGCGGGGATCAGGTAGACGGAAGCATAGAGAAGCCCGTCCGCCCCGTAGATTCCTTCCACAACAGGATTGCCAAGGTATCCGGCATTAGAGCAGATGGTTCCGTACTCCATAACCTTTTTCCGCTTTCCGCTCACATGGGGATAGAGAATCCTGCTTAAGATTAGCTGGAATATCTGTATTCCCAGAGCCAGAACCAGGACCGCCCCCGCTGACAGAAGCACATCCGCCGACATTTTCACATAAAAGGAAATAATAATATTGCAAGGCAGAATCACATCGATTATCAGGTCTGTAAGGGATTTCCTGCCTGCAGGCGTCAGTATCCCAAGTTTGGACACAGCCACTCCCAGCCCCATATACAGAAACAGAAGCCCCTGTAAATTTAACAAATCGTCAAAATGTATCATTCTCATCCTCCCTCTTGAAGGCCCCCTGCGGGAAAGCCCCCCTTCTCCAATGTAATGTACCCCCGGAATCTCTCCTGCACCTGCCTTTGGGGCTGATTTTCCGCCGGCCGCACACAAATTTAATCAACGCAGGCCTCATAGATTTATGCACAGATGACAAAAAATCATCTCGCAAAATCAGGCGCAAAGAGATTCTGAGAGTAGATTGTAAAAGAATGGTGAAGCGTGCCGACAGTGCACGCTCCACCGGGGGTAGATATCTTAACTCCCACGCATAGCATAGCAGGAAAGTAAGATCAAATAAAGTAAAATATCAAATCTGGCGGAACTTTTAAGCCACACCGGATTTTATTACCGGGCGGTTAACAGGCCAGTCAGGCTCTTTTCCTGAAAGCACCAGGTCAATCTGAGAGGCGGCCTGGGTGGCCATAAGCATCATGCACTCCTCCGTGTTGGATGCCATGTGGGGCGTAACGGTAGCATTGTCCATGGTCAGCAGCGGATTATCCATAGACGGGGGCTCCTGGTTAAATACATCGGTAAATACGCCCGCTATTTGCCCGCTTCTTAAGGCTTCAATCAAAGCCTCCTCATTCACCACTTCTCCTCTGGCACAGTTAATAAAATATGCCGTCTCCTTCATCATAGCGAACTCTTCTGCTCCGATGAAACCGCGGTTGTCTTTCGTCAGCGGCATATGAAGGGACACAAAATCCGCGCTGGAAAATGCAGTCTCCCAATCTGTCATAGTCACGCCTTCAGGAACCGTCTCCGGCTTTGCATAGGGGTCGTAAGCAATAATCTTCATGTCAAGACCAAGGGAAGCCTTTTTTGCCACTGCGCGGCCGATACGGCCGAATCCTATAATTGCCAGCGTTTTACCGGCAAGATCTACGCCTTTATGGTTGTTCTTAAAGAAGAAATTATTCTCCTTCATAGCCTTGCTTAAGAGGTGGGTCCGTTTTGCCGCAGCTATGATGGCGCCCATTGTAAACTCAGCTACCGAATTGGTTGTGGAGTCAGGGGCGTTGGTCACCCAGATCCCAAGCTCGTTGGCCGCCTCTAAATCCACGTTGTTATAACCTGCTCCGTGGCGGGCCACAATCTTTAAATTCCTGCCGGCCTCCAGAACGGCTCTTGTTGCAGGAGCCGTCCGCAGAAGGATGGCGTCACAGTCCGCCACATCCCGGATGAGATCTTCCTCTGCCGCCCCGGAGCCCATCTTAATCTCATACCCCCTCTGTATAAGGAATTCCTTTCCTTCCACAGCCACATCCTGGGGAATCAATACTTTAAACGCCATATCGCATTACCTGTCCTTTCCTTCAAATCCTTTAAGTTTTACGTTCTACAGCATGGGAGCCGTCACCTGGGTTTTAGCCTTTTCGTTCTACAGCATAGGAGCCGTCACCTGGGTTTTTAGCCTTTTTTCCTTCATGGTCTGAGAGACATAGACAACTCCCAGACATGCAAGCCCGATCACGTCGGTTACAGAACCGGGCACCATGGTGCAGATGGCTCCCGCCAGCACGATAATCGTCTGGGGCCAGTTAAGATTGCCCTTAAAATACCTCTGAACTGCCGTAGCCAGGCCAAATGAACCGATCAGGGCCGTAATAATAGCCAGAACGATCTCCACCGGAGAGCCCTGTCCGATGAGGGCCGGGTTGATGCAGAACATAAAGGGCATCAGGAAGCCTGCAAGACTCAGACGCCACGCCACAAGTCCCGTTTTCATGGCGTCGGACTCGGCAATACCCGCGGCAGTATAGGCGGCCACAGCCACCGGAGGCGTAACATTGGCCATAATTCCGAAATAGAATACAAAGAAATGCGCCGCAATTTTCATTACGCCCAGTTCCTCTAACGCAGGTACAATCAGCGTGGCCAGAAGCACGTAAGCGGCCGAAGTAGGCATTCCCATTCCCAGAATAACGGAAGTCAGCATAGTCAGGAACAGAAGCAGGAACACATGGCCGCCGGAAAGCGCAATCAGCAGTGAGGACAGCTTGTATCCGATACCTGTAAGCATCAGTATTCCCACAATAATACCGGCAGTACCGGTTATGAGGGCCACGCTCACCATACCTTTGGAGGAGCCTGCAATTAGCCGAACCACATCCCAGAATTTTCTCCGCTTTCCCGGATATAAAAGCATAATCAGCACCAGGAAAATAATGGAGAAGAAAGCCGACTTCTGGGCGGAATAACGCACGCCCACCAGGAGGAATACAAGGAGCGCCAGCGGCAGCAAAAGGAACCACCCGTTCTTAAGCTCTTCCCTGAAATTAGGGAGATCCTCCCCGGACTGACCTCTCAGATTGTTCTTGAGGGCCTCCAAATCGATCATCATAAACAGTGCGATATAAAACAGTATAGCCGGTATAATTGCTGCAACCAGCACCTGCTGGTAGGAACCGATATAATCCGCCATAATAAAGGCGGCAGCGCCCATTACAGGAGGCATCAGCTGACCGCCGCTGGAAGCCGCAGTCTCAACCGCCCCCGCAAACTCCGGCTTAAATCCTGACTTCTTCATAAGAGGTATGGTAAATGAACCGGTTCCTACTACGTTGGCTACCGCGCTTCCCGAAATCGTGCCAAACAAGCTGCTGGCTACCACCGCCACCTTCGCAGGACCGCCTCTGAAGCCCCCCAGAAGGGACTGGGTGAGACGGATAAACACATCCCCTGCCCCGGAAGCCTCCAGCACACCTGCAAAAATCACAAATACAGATACATAGATGGAGGACACCCCCAGAGGCGTTCCGAAAATACCGTTGGTTCCCTTAAATAAAAGTTCTGTAATACGGCTCCAGTCATACCCCCTGTGGGCAATCCCCTGCGGCAGCCTGGGGCCCAGAAGTGCGTATAGGATACAGAGCATCGCAATAACCGGCATGGCGGCTCCCACCACCTTCCAGGTGAAGAACAGAAGCATGATCACAAGCATGGTTCCCAGCACCATATCCACATTTGACATAGTACCGCTCTGCTTCCACATGTCATTGGCGATTGAGTAGGAATAGACGCCAATCACTGCCAGAACTGCAATGAATATAAACTGGCAGACAAATTTGCCGGCCTGATTCTTGAACTTAAAAAGATTATAGCATAGAGGCACCAGCATCATACTAAAAACCAGATGGACAATTCTGTGCTGGTAGGAGGGCAGAGCCCCAAAAAACGATGTGTAAATGTGAAAGACAGCCAGGGTCAATCCGATGACAAGGACGGTTCCCTTTTGTATCCGGGCAGATAACCCCTCTTTTACTGCGTCATTGCTCATAATGCACTTCTCCTTTTTTATACTGTGCAAATAATACGGTTCCTTTCCGGCGTCCGGGAAATCAGAGGAACGCCGGATTTTAACTGTATATCATTTTTACTGCATAGCGCCCACTTCTTTTAAGTATTTGATGGTTCCGGGATGCATTTCCAGAAGGCCGTCCAGGCCTCTCGTGGCATTCTCCACGGACCACTCGTTGCACTGGGGATATGCCGCCACCAAAGCGTCGTTATTTTCAAAAAGGATCTTAACCATATTGTAAACCAAATCCTCCGATAATTCAGGGCTGGCCACCATAATGCTGGCGCTTCCAAATGTATAGTTTACAGGTTCGTCCTGTCCGTTGTACACATTGGCCTCAATGGCTGCAGGCAGATAGTAGGGGCATTCCGCCATAATCTTGTCGTACTGTTCTTTGTCCATGTCCAGAAGGCGCAGCTCCTTGGAAGCTGCCGCTGTGGCCACCGGCGATGCAGGCAGGGTGCTCATGATGCAGACTGCATCCACATTGCCGTCTGTGAGAGCCTCGGCTCCGTCGCCGTGTGCCAGGTATTCCGGGGTCCAGTCCGTATTGATTTCGTATCCGTAGGCATCCATAACCGCCTTCATGGCGTCGCCCGCCACGCTTCCTGCAGGGCCTACTGCGATCTTTTTTCCCTTTAAGTCGCTGTAGCTCCTTATATCTCCTTCTTTCAAGGTGTAAACCTGAAGGGTTGTGAGATGGCCGCCCATTACGCCTCTCAGTTTATCCTTGGGTATCTGCTTGCCCTCAAAGCTGCCCTCTCCGTTGAGAGCCAGAGCCAGCACGTCGGACGCGGACATAGCCAGCTCCACATTTCCCTTTTCCGCCAGCAGAAGGTTCTCTGAGGAACCGCCTGTGATCTCGATGTTGGCTGAAACGCCGGATATATTCTTGTTGATCAGATCGGACATAGCCGTACCGATGATAGAGAATGCGCCCCCTGAACTGGAGGTGGCGATGGATATGTACTGTGTGCCGCCTGAAGAATTGTCCTTTGCCGCCTGGGAGCTCCCGCCCTGGGCTCCCGATGCAGGTGCAGATGAACTTCCGCATCCGGTTACAGCCGCCGTCATGCACAGTGCTATTACCAAACCTGCCGCTCTTTTAACATTTTTTCTCATTACATTTTCTCTCCGCTTAATCATTATTTTATTTTGTTTTGTATGTTTTTCTTCTCTTTTTTGCTTTTTCCAGGGAATAGTGTAACAGTTATAATTATAATAACTGTTATAACACTAGTGATATTTTTTATTGCCGATTGAAAAGCAGCGATTTATGCCTGCTCTTCTTCGGCAATAATTGTAACAAGTGAATCGTTCACATGTTGTCTCATAACCCGCTCCGCATTGTCCGGATCCCCCTTGCAATCTCATCTACCAGGTAGCGGTGCCAATATCTGGGATAAGAGGTTTTCGGTGCATTGGTACTGATAGCTTTGCAAAGCATCCAAAACAGATTGATCTTCCTCAGCGTGTCCGCCAGCAGGGGATTGCCTGTGAAGTCCGTAAGCTTTGTGTGGAATAATACGTGGGAGTTGCGGCTGTCGATGACCGTATCCTCCTTGTAGGGCACAGTGTCCAACTCTGCAGCTATCTCCATAAGCGCCACCTTCTGCTCCGCAGTCATAGTCTGGGAGAGAATCCGGGCCGACTGGCACTCGATAGCTTCCCTCAGCTGATACCCCTGCTTTATCTTGTCCAGGGTAGGCACTGTCACAAAAGAGCCCCACTGGGGTTTGGATTCCACTAAACGGTCTTCCTCCAGACGCTTCAAGGCTTCGATAACCGGAATCACGCTGACTCCCGTTGCCTCCGCCATCTTCCGTCTGGAAAGCTTCATCCCCGGCTGAAATTCCCCGTCGAGAATCTTCTGAGAGATAATCTGATATGCCACGTCCGACGCTGTCTGAAATGTTTCTTCTGCCATAGGCATCTCTCCTTTTTTTATCTGACTCTATTGTATAACTGTTATAACACTTTGTCAATAATTTATTTAAAAAAATACATTTTCCACAAATTGTAAATATTTTTGATTTGTTCCAGATGAAGGGGCATCGCGGACTGCGGCAGATTACCTGCCTGCAACGGCCCGTAGTATATCAGAAACAGCAGAAGCAGCTCCCCTCCTCACAGGGCGGGTTGCTGTTCCTGCTGTTTCACAACATTCGTATTGATTCACGGAAGTTTCTTATGGCTGCGTCTGCCGCCTAAGCTACCGTCCGTCTTATGGCTGAACCTTATACCCGGCTTACCAGGCAGATTTACCGGATATCCGGTTTCAGCAGGCGGGGATTGGCACGCTCCATAATACCTTTGCCCTCCCCTTTGATTCCGGTGCATCACCTCCCTGATCAGCCTTCCTTTTTCACGCTTAAAATCTTCTTCGTCAAATCCGGCACTATCTTCTTCCAGTCTCCCACAATTCCGTAGTCCGCCACTTCAAAAATAGGCGCAGTTTCGTCCTTGTTGATTGCAATGATGATATCTGATTCCTCCATTCCGGCCACATGCTGGATCGCTCCTGAGATTCCCACTGCAACATAAACATTGGGGCGCACCGTCCTTCCTGTCTGGCCAACCTGCAAATCCTTGGGCATCCATCCGGCGTCCACCACCGCTCTGGAGCAGCTTATCTGTCCTCCCAGGGCCGCTGCCAGCTCCTCCAGCATTTGGAAGTTTTCCGGGCAGCCAACGCCTCTGCCGCCAGATACCAGAATCTTCGCGTCCATTATATCTGCCGCCTCCGACACTTTCTTTACGATATCCAGAATTTCAACGTAATTGTGGTTCGCCTCAAAGCCGGGATCATACTCCACTACCTCCGCCCTTTTTCCTGCCTTCCGCTCCATCGCCTGCATTACGCCGGGGCGCACCGTGGCCATCTGGGGGCGATGGTTGGGGCATGCGATGGTGGCTATTGTGTTCCCCCCAAAGGCCGGGCGGGTCATCAGCAGCTGGTTGTGCTTCTGCTCCCTTCCAGCCACCGGATTCAACGGAAAATCTCCTATCTCCAATTTTGTGCAGTCCGCGGTCAGGCCTGTGGCTGTCCTTGCGGATACTCTTGGGCCCAGGTCACGGCCGATTGCCGTGGCTCCCACCAGCATAATTTCCGGCTTATAGGTTCTGATAACCTCCGCCAGGGCATGGGTATAGGGCTCTGTCATGTACTCCTTCAGCGACGGATGGTCCACCACAATCACCCGGTCGGCGCCGTACTCCCCCAGCTCATCTGCCAGATGTCTGATTCCGGAACCTATGAGCACTGCAGTCACATCCGTGTCCAAATCCGCCGCCAGTTCCCTTGCCTTCCCAAGCAGCTCAAATGCAATCCTGCCCAGCCGGTTATCCACCTGCTGCGCATATATATATACGCCCTTGTATTCTTCTAAGCTCATTTTCTTCACCACTTTTCTCTTTATTATATAATATGTTTTTCTGCCAGCTTACCCATGATATATTCCACCGATTCCTGAGCGTCCAGGTTCACTACCTCTCCCGCGCCTTTGCGCACCTTGTCGGAGGCCTTAGCGATCTGGGTGGGCGAGCCCTTCAGTCCGATGTCGCCGTCATCCACGCCTTTTAAATCCGCCCTGCCCAGCACTGTGATCTCAGCATCATAGGCCCTGAAAATTCCTCCCGGCGTCATATAGCGCGGCTCATTGAGCTCGGAGAGGGCTGTTATAAGGCAGGGCATCTTTACCTTCAGCAGGTGAATTCTGTCCTCAAACTGCCGCTCCGCTATGATACAGTCCCCTTCTATCTTCAATCCTGCACATAGGAAACAACAGGGATATCCAGGTGTTCGGAGATCTGGGGCCCAACCTGGGCCGTATCCCCGTCAATAGCCTGTCTTCCGGTAATTATCAGGTCGTACTCCATTCCCCGGAGAACGCCTGCCAGCGCCGAGGAGGTAGCCCAGGTATCCGATCCGCCCAGGGCACGATCCGTAAGCAGTACCCCATGGTCTGCGCCCATGGCCAGCGCTTCCCGCAGCACCTCATCCGCCTTGGGAAGCCCCATTGTCAGAACCGTTACCTCTGCCCCGTATGCATCCTTTAATTTGAGGGCCGCCTCCAGACCTGCCTTGTCATCCGGATTCATAATCGCCAGCATTGCGCTCCTGTCCAGCGTTCCGTCCGGATTAAATTTTACACCGCCCTTTGTATCGGGCACCTGTTTTATACAAACGACTATCTTCACTGCAAGTCCTCCTCCTATTTTAAAACATTTCCGGAAATCACCATAAGCTGTACTTCCGATGTTCCCTCGTATATTTCGGTAATCTTGGCGTCCCGCATCATCCGTTCCACATCATATTCACGTATGTATCCGTAGCCGCCATGAAGCTGCACAGCCTTCTCAGTTACATCCTTGGCCGTCCTTGCAGCATAGAGCTTGGCCATGGCCGCCTCCACGCTGTAGGACTTCTGGGTTGCTTTTGCCATAGCCGCCTTATACACCAGCATCTTGGCTGCCTCAATTTTTGTGGCCATTTCAGCCAGCTGGAATTGTGTGTTCTGGAACTGCCCTATGGTCCGCCCAAACTGCTTTCTCTCCTTCACGTACTTTACGGCGGCGTCAAAGGCGCCTTCCGCCAGGCCAAGGGCCTGGGCCGCGATTCCGATCCGCCCTCCGTCCAGGGTATGCATGGCAATGCCGAAACCTTTCCCCTTCAATCCCAGCAGGTTTTCCTTTGGAATACGGCAGTCCTCAAAAATCAGTTCATAGGTGGACGACCCGCGGATGCCCATCTTTTTCTCCTTGGTTCCAAAGCCGAATCCAGGAGTTCCCTTCTCCACGATAAATGCGGATATCTCCTTTGATTTTCTTCCCTTTTTCTCAATGATTCCCGTCACTGCGATGACGATGTAGACATCGGCTTCTTTTCCGTTGGTGATAAAGCATTTCGTACCGTTGAGAATCCACTGGTCCCCCTCTAAAACAGCCTTGGTCTGCTGTCCCTGGGCGTCCGTACCGGCCCCCGGCTCCGTCAGCGCAAAGGCCCCCAGCTTCCTCCCTGACGCAAGATCAGGCACATATTTCTGCTTCTGCTCCTCTGTTCCATAAGTGAGAATGGGGTCGATGCAGAGGGACGTGTGGGCGGATACAATGACGGAGGTTGTGCCGCATACCTTTGCCAGTTCTTCCACGCACATGGCGTACGCCAGCGGATCGCAGCCCTGTCCGCCGTATTCCCTCGGTACAGGTATGCCCATCAGCCCGAACTTTGCCATTTTTTCAACTGTTTCCCTGGGGAATTCTTCCTTCTCATCCACATCCTGTGCAACAGGCTTCACTTCATTCTCAGCAAAACTTTGTACAGGGATTGTGCAAGAAGATGTTTCTTTGATAAACTAAAATCCATGTCCTGCTCCTCCGTTTTGAGTTGTATACTTTTTTTAATAATTTAAACCGATTCCTGTTTTTTGTCCCTGCGCCTCCGCCCCGCGCCGTCTTTTCCAGCAGCAGACGGGGGCGGCGCCGGTATTTCCGGGATAAGTCTTGATATTAAAATCCCCTTCATTGTGCCGAATTCTACACAATACCCATACTTCCCATAATTACAATTACAATTGTTGCCGCAACAGGAATTACACAGGTCACCATGCCCACATCCCCATAGGAATCCTTATGGGTCATCTTGCATACGGCCAGCAAAGTGATAACCGCTCCGCAGTGGGGCAGGGAGTCCAGTCCGCCTGAGGCCACCGTGGCCACCCTGTGGAAGGCCTCCGGCTGATATTCATAGCTGCCGCAGCTTCCAGATATTTGGACGCCAACGCCTCTAAGGCGATTGTCATGCCTCCTGAGGAGGAGCCTGTAGCTCCGGCCAGGGTAGTGATGGCAACGGCCTCGGATACCAGAGGGCTTCCTCCCATTCCCAGCAGGCGTCTGTGAGGGTGGCAAATCCGGGAACTACTTTTACAATACTTCCGAAACCCACGGCAGCCGCAGTATTCATAATCGCCATAACTGAACCGGAGGCGCCCTGACTTACAGCTTCCATAAATTTATTCCACTGCTTTACCGTAAACAATGCAATTAGTATAATTCCTAAACCAATGGCTCCGATTGCCGGCCATTTCAGTATATTGAGAGTGACCACCACCGCTACGAGAGGAATGACGCCAAAGATCCAGTTTGGAAGGTCTTTTGTGTCGTCCTCCGCAGCGCCCCCATCTATCTCGGTAAAATGTTCTCCCGCCGCTCTCAGCTTTTTCTCCTTGTATATCAGCCAAAGATAACCGCCGGCCAGCATAATCACCCGGATACCAGGCCCAACACAGGGGCTGCCATGGGGGTTGTTCCCAAATATCTGGCTGCAATCAGATTATTTAACTGAGGCGAACCCGGAAGCGCAGTCATTGTAAAAGTGAAGGCTCCCAGCGCAATGGCTCCGGGAATCAGCCTTCTGGGAATATCCGCCTTTTTATAAAGCTCCAGCGCCAGAGGATAGATGGCGAACACTACCACAAAGAGGCTCACGCCTCCGTATGTCAGGGCCGCGCAGGACAGCACAACAGCTAAAATGGCTCTGTGGCTGCCGATTTTCTCAGAAAGGAAACGGGCTACCGAGCTGGCGAGGCCCGTAACCTCCATCATTTTTCCGAACACCGCACCAAATAAAAACACGGGAAACCAGGATTTTACAAATCCAACCACGCCGTCCATATACGATTCCGTATAGGCAGTAAACAGATCCAGTCCTCCTAACACAGCCACTACCATAGCCGCCACAGGAGCGACCCAAATGATGTTGCAGCCCTTATAGGCCAAAAACACCAAAACAGCCAATCCTAATAAAATACCAAGCATTATCTGTCCTCCTACTCTATGTTATCTGCAGCCAGTCCCATTGCCTCGTCCTTGAATATACGGGAATCCATCAGTTTCAAGTCCTTTGAGATAACCGGCTTAAAGTCCATCTTGTCAAGGATATCCCTCTCAAGATCCGCACCCGGGGCAATCTCCGTTAATTCCATTCCTTCTTTTGTAAGGCGGAATACCGCCCGCTCCGTTACATAGAGAACTTCCTTTCCGTGTTTCTTCGCATAGTTTCCGCTGAAGGTAATCTGTTCCACCTGCTTGATGAATTTGATAAAATCCCCGTCCCTGACAATGGAAAGCCTGCCGTCCTCTATTGCAATTTCACTCTTTCCTGCAGTAAAGGTTCCACAGAATATTACCTTTTTTGTATTCTGGGTTATATTTACAAAGCCCCCGCAGCCAACCATACGTCCCTGGAATTTGCTCACATTAATATTGCCCTCCGCATCAGCCTGGGCCAGCCCCAGAAAGGCCGTATCCAGCCCTCCTCCATCATAAATGTCAAAGAGATTGGGCTGTCCGATTATGGACTCTACATTCACTGCGGCTCCCAGTCCAAAGCCCGACGCCGGTATTCCTCCCACGC
This sequence comes from Clostridia bacterium UC5.1-1D2, assembly GCA_001304855.1. Lineage (GTDB taxonomy): Bacteria > Bacillota > Clostridia > Lachnospirales > Lachnospiraceae > Enterocloster. The sequence continues at coordinate 5,503 of BBZN01000063.1, read as the reverse complement.
TCCCGCCTCAACCGTCATGGTCATCCAGTCGTGAATTCCCTCTTCCAGGGCAATGGCAGCCACGCCTTCAGGCACTCCGATGCCTAAGTTTACCGAGGTGTTTTTTCTAAGCTCCATGGCGCACCGCTTTGCGATTATCTTTTTGGCATCCATCGGTATCCGCTGCACCTGATCCGTAGGCACCTTCACCTCCCCTGTAAATGAGGTTCGTGCTGAACCAGGGCATTCATCTTGTGCTCCTGGGCAGGAACCTTTACTATGTAGTCCACCAGAATTCCCGGAACTGCCACCAGTCTGGGATCCAGGCTGCCTCTCCTGGCTATGTTGGATACCTGGGCAATGACGATTCCACCTGCATTTTTGGCAGCCGACGCCATGTGCATCGTTTCCAGGAGAACGCCCTCATGCTCCACTGTGAGATTGCCGAATTCATCTGCGGTTGTCCCCCTGATGAGGGCCACCGACAGCGGAGGCGCCTCATAGTACAGCTTTTCCTCCCCCGCAATCTCTACCACCTTTACAAGATCCTCAGAGGCGGAAGCATTCATTTTTCCCCCCTCCACTCTTGGATCTGCAAACGTTTCCAGTCCCACATGGGTGGCGACCCCTTTTCTTCCGCCTGCCATCTCCCGGAACATGTGGGTCACTACCCCCTGAGGAAAGTTATATGCCTCCACTTTATTGTCCTTAATCATCCCGCTCAGTTTCTTGGCCAGGCCCACGTGGCCCGCTATCACTCTTTTTACCATGCCCTCTTTTGCAAATGATCCAGGCCGAAATCGCTCCGCCCCCCATCTCCGTTTCCGGAAGCGAACATCAGGGTCAGGTTCCGGGGAGCCTGTTCCTCCTCAAACCTCTGATCCAGCGCTTTAGCCAGGCCCTCCGGAAAACCGAACCCAAAGGCAAATCCATTGATGCCCACCACATCGCCATCTTTTACTAATTCTGCAGCCCTCTCCTTGGAAATAATTTTACCCATACAAGCTTCACCATACCTCTCTCTGCGGCCCTGGAGGCCGCAGTTTATCTTCACAATTACTTACGCTTATTTATGACTGATCGAAACCTATTTAGGAGGGATTACCAGCGCCGTTCCTGTAATCACTTCTTCTCCCTTTTCATTTACACAGGTAGTCTCTAATTTTGCGATATCGAATTTGGACTTCGGCGTAATTTCCAGCACCTTAATATTGACTTTAATCAGATCGTTGATTTTTACGGGCCGTTTGAATTTTAAATTCTGCTCCAGATAAGTGGTTCCTATGCCGGGTAAATGCATTCCGATGGCTCCTGAGATAATGCCGGCCCCGATCATGCCGTGGGCGATTCTCTCTCCAAATATAGTTTCCTTCGCAAACGTATCATCCAGATGAAGGGGGTTGGAGTCCCCCGTCACCTCCGCAAATTTCCGCACATCCTCGTCCGTCACTCTTTTTTCAATAGTGCACATCTGCCCTACTTCCAATTTTTTATTATCCAATTCTTAATCTCCTTTCATTTGGAAAATCCCGATTTTCATTGCCGTAACCTGTAAAATTGTGAATTTAGTGCAGTCATGACTTAAAATATATATATTTTTTGTAGTTTATCACAAAGTGATATTATTGTATAATTTTATTTTTTTCATTGTATTATTCACTTTTTTCATGTTAAACTATATTCATTTTGTGCTATAATACAGATAAGTAATTGTTATAAAAATAACAAAAAATATAAAATACGAGAGAAAAAAATATGAATCAAAAATACCTGGCTTATTTTTTAGAAGTTGCAAAGCAGGAGAGCTTTACAAAAGCTGCGGCTGAGCTCTTTGTCTGCCAATCCAGCTTAAGCAAGGCAATAAAGTCCTTAGAGCAGGAGTTGGACACTATTTTAGTGGATCGATCCACCAGGGAATTTAAACTGACCCCTCACGGTCATACTCTTTATGAGCAGGGCTGCCACTATCTTCAGTTCATTCGGGAGGAAGAAAAAAGCTTCTGGATTCCCTGAAGGGAAACCAGGATGAAATGCGTATCGGTATTCCCCCTGTTATACTCACAGCTTATTTTCCCTCCATTATTTATGAGTTCCGAAAACTGAACCCTTTAGCAAACATCTATGTAACTGAACTTGGAGCCAACACGATTAAAAAACAGGTGGACAGCGGCGCCATTGATTTGGGTGTGATTATCATGCCTTTTGCCTATCAGGGCTATAAGGTCTATCCCCTGGCCTCCTCCGCCAACACTCTCTTAGTGCACAAATCCCATCCCCTGGCTGACCGCACAGAGGTGGCCTTTTGCGAACTGGCTTATGAGGATTTTCTTATTTTGGACGATACCTATATGCTCCACGATAAAATCATATCCAACTGCCGCAATTCCGGATTTGAGCCAAATATAACCTGCCAAAGCTCCCAGTGGGACTTTCTTGCAGAGATGGTTTCCCTCAATCAGGGCGTCACCATTCTTCCCCTGCCTATTGTAATGAAATTCACCTCACAAAATGTAAAACGCCTGAAGCTGATAGAACCGGAATTTCCATGGGATATTTCAATCATCATCAAAAAGGGAAAGTACATATCCAACCTGATGAAATCATTTATTAAATTTGCGCGGGAAAAAGGCAAGAAACAATCCTATTTTTATACAGATAAAGCAAATTAAAGCGCAAAGGCCGGTAAAACAGACCTCTGCGCTCTTGTGTTTGTAACATCCATTGATTGTGAAAGAGAGCTGCCGTTCTGAACATTATAGTGAGCCCTGAAGGTTCTCCTCAATTCTCAAAAGCTGGTTATATTTGGCAACCCGGTCGGATCGGCAGGGGGCGCCTGTCTTTATCTGTCCTGCATTCACCGCCACTGCGATATCTGCAATAATGGAATCCTCCGTCTCCCCTGAGCGATGGGAAATAATGGTTCCAAATCCGGCTCGCTTTGCCATCTCAATGGCCTCAAAGCTTTCTGTCAGAGTTCCGATCTGGTTTACCTTTACTAAAATTGCATTTCCTGCACCCAGTTCAATCCCTTTTGACAGACGCTTTGTGTTAGTAACAAAGAGATCGTCTCCCACCAGCTGGATACGGCTTCCCAGCTGATCTGTAAGCATTTTCCATCCCTCCCAGTCCTCCTCCTGGAGTCCGTCCTCAATGGAACAGATTGGAAACTGGTCCGCAAGGCTGCGGTAATAATCCACCATCTCCTGAGCGCTGCGGCGGATCTCCCTGCCTGCCATCCTGCTCTCTCCGGGAAATAAATACAGGCCCGTTGTCTCGTCATAGAGCTCGCTGGATGCGGCGTCGATAGCGATCTTCATATCAACCCCCGGCTTTAACCCTGTTTTCTCCATGGCCTTTACCAGAAAGGACAGCACTTCCTCCGAATTTTTAAGATCCGGAGCAAACCCACCTTCATCTCCAACCCCTGTGCTGTATCCTTCCTCTTTCAGCAGCTTTTTCAAGATGTGGTATACCTGGGCGCACATCCGAAGCCTTCACAGAAGCAGTCCGCGCCATAGGGCATGATCATGAACTCCTGAAGGTCTACCGTATTGTCCGCATGCTTTCCTCCGTTTAAAATATTCATCATGGGAATAGGAAGCTGACAAGCGTGGATTCCTCCCAGATAGCGGTATAAAGGCATGTGAAGTCCGTTGGCGGCTGCCCTTGCCACAGCCATGGACACTCCCAGAATTGCATTGGCTCCAAGTTTCCCTTTGTTCTCGGTGCCGTCTGCTTCCAGAAGAAGCCTGTCAATGCGCCTCTGGTCCAGCGCGCTCTCAAAAAGTATGGCTTCGCTCAGTATTGTGTTTACATGCTCCACCGCTGTCCGGACTCCCAGCCCGTTGTAGCGGTTCCCGCCGTCCCTCAGCTCCACTGCCTCAAACTTTCCTGTGGATGCGCCGGAGGGTACGGCGGCCCGGCCTGTGGCTCCGTCTGTAAGGTATACTTCCACCTCCACCGTAGGGTTTCCTCTGGAATCCAGAATCTCCCTTCCCACAACCTCCTCTATCTCCAAATTATTGAACATAAAAAATGACCTCCTCATATCAATTTTTTCCATTGATATAAGGATAGCCATTTTATAACATTTTATGTACGGAACTGCAGGAGAATATCGAAAGTTTTAATTGACTCTGGCCCCATTTTCATCTACTGTAAAGCCGTCGGGAGTGGTTGTGGAAACCAACATGGCGCCGTTTTCCCCACAATAATAAAGCTTGCCGTCCCAGTCAATCCAGCCGGTTTTCATATATCCCTCCTCGTCAAAGAAATACCATTTGGAGCGGATATATTTCCAGTTATTGGTTGTATAACTGCCGTCGGAATTTCTAAACCACCAGCCTCTGGCATCCTGTATCCACTGGCCGCTGAAGCGTATCAGATCCTCCTCGTCCACGTCCATATAGGAGGATTCATCCCAGTCTCCGGTGTTATTCCGGGAATCCACCGCCCTCACTTTAAAGTAATAAGAGCCTGTTTTGGGAATTTTCCCGGAGAAATCAAAGCTGTTCTCCTTTACTGTGTACACGGAACCGATTCCTTCCTCTGTATTGCTGCTGCCTGTATTCAGACGGCATAAACGCACCCTGTAATACTGAGCCATATCTAGGTGATCCCAGTTGGCTATGCCGTTATATTCGTCCCAGGCGAGGCCGCTGATGCTCAAGTCGGCGTCCTCCTTGTCCAGTTTTTCCAGAGTGACAACGAGAAGCATCTCCTCCTTGTCGTTCTTTGGACCGGCAGATACAAACTTTACTTTGTCGCCGCTCTCATTGAGCGTAAAGGCGCTCTTGCCCGACCGTTTAAAATAATAACCGCTGTCTGCCGACAGCCACACTTCCACCTTGGGCTTGTCGCCTCCCAGCCAGTACTCCTTTTCATTGACTATATCAACGCTGCTGACGGAACACTGCCCGCCGGCCAGCGTCACATCTACGGTTCCCCCGGACTCACCCGCCTGAATATCCGAATCAAAAACCAGTTCAATGGTATCTACCGGCGTCCTCTCCTCTTTCGCAAAAGACATAAAAGAAACCGACGCCGTCATTGCCATAACCAGCCCTGCCACTGCGGCAAACATTCCCGTTTTTCTCATAAGCCCCTCCTTCTCCCATGATTATGACTTCATCATAGCACAGTTTTCCGTAATTTTGAAGTAGCGCACCAAACTTGTTTCATTTTCATATGATATAGAAGAGCTGGTACATCATGTACTGCCTTATGGCGTGGAATAGAAGCTGGTTTCAACAAGTCTGTGGCCGGAACCGGATACCCCGGTCCACGGAAGAAGGAGAGATGAATATGTATTATGATACTCCCAAGGATGCGGATTATAATTATGGATTTGATATTGATATAGAACGTGCTTCCGGGCCTCTGGACATGGGGCTGGGGCAGAATCGGGACGGCGGCTGTAACAGAAGGCGCTGTCAATGTGGTGGGAACGGCGGCTGCGGTTCCGGTAACTGCGGTTCCGGCGGCTGCGGTTCCGGTAACTGCGGTTCCGGCGGCTGCGGTTCCG
>BBZN01000062.1 GCA_001304855.1 Clostridia bacterium UC5.1-1D2 | reverse complement strand
TAACTGTTGCGGCGCCGCAACGCCTATTCCTCACTGTCATCCACACCGTTATTGTCGCGGTCGGATGGGCCGCCTGCGCCACTCTGGTGCTTGCCAGGGTGCGGCACGTCCGCAGGGGCGTCATATAAGTAGGGGGCAGGCTGCTTCTGTGCCCGGTCTGGGCCGTCTCCCGCATAACCTCCGTTACCCGGTATTTTCGCTGCGTGCTTATTGGTTATTCCCATCGTCTTATCCTCGCTTTCGTGTTTTAATTAATGGTTGCTTCCGCCTAACCCTGGCGGCGGGGAGATGTCGGATCACCTCCTTCTACTCTGATTTCTTATAACCGGTTCTACCCCAAATTTCCTTAAGACGCTCCCAACCATCCATTGAAACCAATGCAACCACGAAGCTGCCACCATGCATCCAAAAATCATCCACCAAGTAACAGGCCGTTTCTGCCAAGCCATCAATGCCAAGAACGCCACCGGGCATAATATCAGCGATAATACAATCACCAGCGCTGATGTCGGCAGCCTGTCCAATCCCGGCCACGCCTTAATTACCTGGGTAATAACCGACACCATAAATGCCATTAATCCAATAGCGACCAGCAGGTATGACATATACTGCATCATAACATTAATATCCATAACTCTATTCCTCTCTTTCCTTTTCCAGGTCACCAATCCTGTGATTGACAACCTTAATCTGCTCCTGGATTACCGCCTGAGCCTCCTCCAGCTTGTATGTACGCTCAATCACTGTATTATGTTTATCCACTTTCTTCTCCAACTGTTCCAGTCGATAGTTGGTCAGTTTTGCGGAGGCCAGTACGCCTATAAAGGCCCCTATGGCGCTCCCGGCCAGGCCGATAACCGCCACCATGATATCCGTGGGAATCTGCATGTCATTTTACCTCACCTTTTATGCTTCTGGATTTTGCTCCAGCCACAGCTCTGTCTTAGTTCTCCACAGCTTCGGCACTTCTTCCACTGCCATAATTCCCGCTCTAATCCGCAATCCATAAAACCTTGCCATTACTGCACACCTCCTTCCATCTGCTCCGCCAGTACGCTGGCCTCTTCTCCCAAGTCAGCTATCGCCCCATCATGCACCTGATACCCTTCTTCTACCGCTTCCAGGCGCTCCAGAACCAGCTCCATTTCCGTTTTCTTGCGCAGGCTATAAGTTGTAAGTATAGACCCATCCTGCTGCACCACGGACGTTTCAGACACCAGCAGCAGGTCCGTATAATTTCCAACTGCCTGTCCATCTCCATTCTTGATCTGGACAACCGATAGGTTTTCAGATGTAAGCTTATCCCACGTTGCAACCATCGCGGCCTTGTCAGCAGAGAGCGCCTGCAATGCTCCCACGGATGCCGCGGTTTCCAATTCGATGGATGTACCATCTTTCAAAATCATCATATCTTTCATAATATGTTCCTTTCTGCCCGGCGGCCTGCCGGGCAATAAAATAAGCCCCACGGAGGGACCGATTAACAGGTTTCTTTCCTATTGAAAATAGCAATTTAGACTTTAGCGGGACTGCCGCCAGAATAATAAAATTCGACGATTTTACAATCGCCTCGACTGCAACACAAAATGAAATAAATGTGGTTTTGGATAAACTAAATGCCCCAACAAGCATCTTTGGCAATGCTTACAATATATACGTAATCAAACTTAACGACCAAAAAGGCGTGTTTTGTGGAGGCATTCATATATTTTAGGCTACATATACAACACTGATCTTCATGGGGCGCAGTTGGTATTAAGCTATAGCGGCCTTAAGGTAAGGTATAAAAGCAATGGCGTTTGGACTGATTTGACTACGATATGATTATTTTTCAGACCACGAGCTCCATACATCACCTATGGCTGTTCGCGCATATAATGCATTAGTATCTAAACCCAAAAAAAGCTGTCCAATGCGTTTTGTAGAATCTGTGCTATAACCAAACACAATAACAACACCTGTAGTGCCAGTTGGATTGTTGCCCGAGTTTCCGCCGACATAATAGAAACCATTAGCGTTTAAGTAGTTAAGATTTAGCGTTTGTCCAGTTGAGTTTTTACCAATTGAAAAAACTTTTGTTTTATCTAAATTCTGATTTAAGTGATTTGTATACAACAAAGAGTGGGACAGTAGAAAATTGTAATGATTTGATAACGCCCGGATTTTATCCGCATACAGTAACGCCCGGATCTCCCAACGGGCCTGGATACTATGCTTATTTATTAAATTTGTATTACATAAGTGGTAATACTAAGAATATCACCCAAGTGGCATTTGGATACAATGTGGGTGCCATATCTATCAGGAATCGAAATAATGACACATGGTCTGCTTGGACTAAGTTTTAATTAATTGTAGTCCACTGGGAGTATGTACCGTTCCATTTATAGCATACAATCATTTTCGTGAGTAATCATAGCTAATCCCGTTATATTTTATTGTAAGAGTGCCATTTTCTGTATTTACAAACATTTCCAAACTCTGATTATAAAGGGATTTAACTATAAAATCAGAATTTGTGATTAACGTCCCTGCTTCACCAAAAGTATTACCTCCATCCACAGATTGATAAAGTTTTGCAATACCGGATGGTAATAAGTTAAGACGTGCCATTGCATTATCTACAATTGGTGTTGAGATACCGGTGAAAGCAGTTCCCTGAACTATTCTTTTATCTAAATTGCTATTTAAAGTAGTAAGCTGATCCTGCAAAGTCTTGCCAAAAGCAGCGTCCAACGGGAACTTGCCCGGTTCGGTGCACAGGCCATTGTTGACAAGCTGGCCTGTATGCAAAACAAACTTTAAGCCGGCTTTCAAGTCCCTGAAGAAATCCAGAAATCTCATCCCGCTGGCTAGTTTATCTAGAAATGCCTGGAACCCTGTTACATCAGAAACCTCTCCACTGTCATCAAAGGTGGGCGCCGACAAGGCATCCAGCTGCCCCTGCACTGTCTCACTGCCTAAGGCATGGCTGTCCGCCGCTGAAACGGATTCAGCTGTCCCATCAAATCCCACAGAGCCTGCTGCCTGTTCGGCCGCCTCCTTGGCTTGCTGGCAATAATATTGGGCATTATCCGTGGGTGCATCGTCTGTAATCACAGCGTACCGCTTAGACTGCCCAGCAAAATACTGGCATTGCTGTTTTCAAACCCTTCGCCTCCTACAGCATACCCTTGAGATGTAGCCGCCGCCTGCTCTGCCTGCCCCTTGGCAGTCTGGGCATCCAGTGTGTATTGACGGATAGTGGATATCACGGTGGATTCCAATTTTGCTAAAGTTACAGCCCCATCCGGTATAATCGCAGTGACATCCTTTCCTGATATTGTAAATGAGATGGTCCCGGAACTTGTAAATGTATATGTATCCACCAGGGATGCCAGGGAAACTTTCTTTTGTGTACCGTCTGCCAGCGTCAAAATCAGGTTATTATTTTCGTCCAGATCAAAATTTGCAACAACTTTTTCAATATCCAAATCATATGTGGTCTGAGCGCCATTTTTAAGGGTAACGGTCAGCGCTCCCGTAGCAGGATCCAGCACAACATCCTGTACCATCTGGTTTGCCTCTGACACATCCAGTTTATCCTGAGACAAAGCAACTACACGGTTATCATTCGTGTTGACGCCATTCTCCAGTTTATTCAACCGATAGGCATTTATAGATGTGTCAGTGTTTGGGCTGTCTTTCCAAGTTGTTGGATTGTAGTTCTTTTCATAGGCCATCATCTTCCCCCTCTTTCTTTATATATTCGTCAAGAGGCTTTCCTGCCTCCAGGATGGTTGCCGCCGCTGACAGCTGCCTGGCCGCTGCCACTCCGTTTACAGTAAGGCTGTTCAAGAATCTCATAACCATCTGCATATCCTGCTGGCTATACACCAGCATATTTTCTTTATTATCTGGCATCTATGTGTTCCTCCAATTTCAAAAGCTTATCATTTACAGCCTGCACTGCACCGGCCAGTATCGCTGTATAACTGGCATACGGCAGACAGTAATATCCATTTCGCATTACCCCATAAAGGGGGAGCTTGGAGTTAAGGGCAGCCACGTCCTGGGCCACAAATCCCATATCGGTACAGTCCGCCCCGTTAATAACAAATGTAACCGGTTTAAGCCCCAAGGTGACCCTAAGGGCCTCATCCCGGTCTATCTCGCATATATCGTGTTTCAGTCTCCGGTCACTCCACCACTCACCGGCCCGGCTGCTATATATCTGAGTGCATTCGATATCATCACCATATATATCTCCTGCTGATACGTCCCTTAATTCGCTGTGACCATTCACTGTCAAACGGTCTATATTGGCATTCTGAGCGCTTAATACGCTGCAGCCGATTGTGCTGGTATTCGTAGTGCCGTTTATTTCAGCGCCGGTGATGGTCAACCTGCCTCCACTCAACGTGATTTTTCCATCCGATGTCCTGAACGAATTGGCAGTCACATCACCGGTGAAGCTTCCGCTAGTGGCCGTTAATTTCCCATCAGCAGTCATGGAAGAGTATGTGGACTGCCAGGAAAAGCGGTTTCCTTTTATGCTTACGCCTCCGCTCTCAACGGATATCTGGCTTGACACCTCACCTTTACTCACTTTTAGGTTTACAGAGTCAGATAACACTTTTATCTGTGCTGTTGTATCTTTTTCAAGGTCAGACATAGTCACTGACACTTCATCTACAGTCTTAACAAGTTTTGCCGTCCTGCCCTTAAGCTGCAAGATATCGGTTGCAATGCTGACATTCCGCTCCATAGTCTGGCTGCCCTTAGACTCAATTGTATCCTGCATCGCCTGTATGCCTTTCATCGTGCGTTTCAGCACATAGGTACATATTTCCGTATCCGTAGTGATGGCCCTTATTCCATCTCCCACCTCCAGCCAGGGCATAGCATAGGATACAATCTTTGCAGGCCGGTACTCCCTTCCTCCTACTGCATCGCATATGGACTGTGCCACATTGGTCATTTCTACGCTGTTCAATCCGTACGTCAGGAAATTACCTTCAATCACATATGTATTTGCTCTCCCGGATACCGCCGAAGATGTTGCACCGATATCTCCCTCTTCTGTCCTAATCTGGATACGGTCAATGCCAGCAGTTACATAATCCTCATAGGTAATGCTCCGGTAATAGGCCAGATCTTCCGCCTGAGTCCACCCACTTACTGGGAACAAGCCATCTGCCGGGTATAATGTGTCACTGGGTATATGCCGGACTCCTGCAGCCGCACATACACCAGCTGCCCTGTCCGGTCGATGTGGCCAAACACTCCATTAATTTCACAGATAGATTTCAAAACATCCCGTCCGTTAAGCGTCTGTGGGTCAATTGTTTTCCCCACTGCCAGGCCATCATTAATAAGCTGTATCTCCTGCTGCGGAACCCCGCAGAAGGCACACAGGCTGTCCCTGAGCTGCCTGATTGTGCGGGTAGTGTCATTTGTTGGGTACTGGGCATTGTACCAGTCTGTTACATCTTCGTCGAATCGTACCATACGGTCATAGGCTGTTATCTTTCTCATCCGCCGATCTGCCTGCCGAACCATACTTGTTACTGTATACATTCCGTAGGCCATCTTATAGTCGCCTACAGACAATGTGGCTGCAAACTCATACCCCGTTAATTCATCTTCCACATCTGCCACAACCATCTCTATTTTGGCTGCCTCACAGCTTCCAAGGATGATATCATTCCCTGAGCACAGGTTTTCAGTCAGACTTAATGATTCGGCACTTATCCTATCGGTTCCAATGGTCAACCAGGGTTCTCCTGCATCAGCAGGATATAAATCCTCTGACGGATAGAGGTCATTAGACGGATACAGGGAGTCAATCCCGCCTGCAAAAATGCCAGCTGCAGATGTTTCACTGTCTCCGTCCTGTTATTGTCATCTCGGCATCTCTGCTTTATAATTTCCGGTATATCCAGCACCTTACCACCTCCTTAATACTCAATCAGTGCTATGCGAATGGGGTTGTATCTTATATCTGTTTCGCTTGCATCATAATATGGGAACTGGATATCTGGAACATAAAATGTCCCCGTAACATAATCATTCCTCTCATCGTTCCAGTATTCCACCTCCATGGTTACACGGTCAGGGAAATAGGACTGCATGTTGATTTTGTCCACCAGGTGCATGAATGGTGTGGTCCATTCAATCTTGGTCCTGGTGTGCGGCAGTACATTCCGATGCAGTACACCATATCCATCCTGGTAGGAATCCTCATCCTGTTTTTGGTCTGGGGTCGCATTGTACGAAGCGTGGGCTATGAAGTCCATAGGAAACTCCCGCCCATTAATTTTTAATAGCCAGCCTCTGTATGCGGGCATACGCACCACCTCTTTTCTGCGCATAATAAAAGCACCCGGTTTCCCAGGTGCTTTTCCTATTTATTCGCTTATCAGTTCCACAAAATACGCTTTGATAGCAGGCACTTCCTCCTTTGTCCCTGTCAAGGCCCTTTTTACTTCTTCCATACCCGTAAATACAGCATAGATTTTTAACACATCATCTTTCAGGATTTTCATGTCATCACCGATTCTACTATCATGCATAAAATATTCATCGTCGGCATAAATCTCATATCCGTCATTGTCTGTAAGTACCCTATAATATTGGCTATCATCAAATAATCCGCCTTGCATGATTTGCTGGACTTTGGCTGTGATTACAATCCGCTGGCCTATATATTCCTCGGGATTTCGGAGTATCTTTTTGTATCCTATTTCCTGACAGGATTCCTTAAATTCTTCTGGAGTTTCAGCAACTCCGACTGTTTCTTCAATGGTCGTTTCCTGAATCGCTTCTGATGTAGTAGGCTCAAAAGATAAAGATTCAATCTTTGACTCAGCAATGGGCGCTGAATCACTATATGCTTTACCTCCTATCATTCCTATTACAAATAAAACTGTAGGTAATAAAAAAAGTTTTTTCTTGAAAAACCAATCGTGTTTCCAGTACCACCAGTATACAAACGCAAACACACAAAATAATACTAACGCTATAAATATGATATTCATAAAAAGGTCAAACATAATTTACGCCCCCTTTCAAACATAATATCCACATTATATCAAATTTGATTGAGGAAGTAAATTATCATGTTAGCCCCAATTGCTTACCTGTCTGCTTTCTATAATCAGATGCCCCAGCTCTCCAAAGGTCAACTACATCATCCTTATTTACTCCCGGTTTTGCAAGAATCATCCGTAAAAGCTCATTCTGTTCCCGTAAAAGCTGGTTCTGTTCTGTATTGGCCGCATATACTGCTGTTGCTATACCGTTTGTAATCTGGTCACTGTTAGCTACTGCAGTTCTCCCGCCAATCCGTCCAACCATTTCCGGCCCCGCTTCACTGGCAAGGAAAAGCTGTCCTTTATCAGGGAAACCTCCGCTTGCAAATGTGGGTATCTTTCCAAGGCTAATCTCTCCGCCTTCATATACTGTCTTGCCCATGACTGTAATTGGGTCAATCGTAAATGTAAGCTTCTCATTTAACCATTTGGCAAAATCATTCCATATCTGTTTGGCTGCATCTACCGCTGCATTAAATGCCGCCTTAAATCCTTCTTTTATTCCATCAAGGCCGGATGTCCACTTCTCCTTAGTAAACCATTTTGCCACATGCTCATTCCACCATCCTTGTATGTCTGTTTTCCATTGTACCACGGTTTCATCCCACTTGGTTTTAAGGCTGGTTTTAATGGTATTATATAAATCACTCCATTTCTGAAATGTAAACCATGGTGCTATATGCTGGTTATACCATTCATTAAGTGATTCCGTCCATTCTCCAAATGTAGCTCTAAACCCTTCAATGATTCCCAACAGTATGTTTTCACCGTGTGGTTCCATGGTCTTTGCTGGAGAATGGGAATCAAAAACTGAACATATGCTGTCTACAACAAAAAGTAAAAAAATCTCCAATTGGTTCAAGAAACCATAATATAGCCGCTGTAAAACCAGAGGCAATTCCTGCAATAATATTTTCACCAAAAACAAGGAAATTGTCAGTGGTAAACGCTGTGTTAAAAAACTTTTTTGATTGTTCCCATAATGAAGAGGTAAAGCTCCAGTTAAAAAGTGTATCACCAAATTCTTTCCAGAATTTTGTTGCCCATTCACCACCTCTGATACCATCTAATATAAGCCCAATAATACCACCGATTAAAGCTCCAATAGGGCCACCGAACGCAAGGCCAATACCAGCACTTACCGCAATTAGCAGCCCTTCTCCCATAGCATTAAGAACGCTTTCGCCAAAGTTTTCTCGCACAAACTCATCAATGCCATCAATAATGGCATTTCCAATCACATCGAATGCTGGGCCACCAACAAATCCTACTGTAAGCCCGGTAAGGGCCAATTTAATTCCTTCTAAAGTAATCCCTGTGGATGCAATTGATTTTAGAATTCCCTTGGCTATTGTTCCGGCAATACCTACAAACTTAAATCCTGCTATAGCCGCTATAATAGCCGCTTCTATCGGTGCTGCATCTGTAAATCCAGCATATAGCTTAATTCCAGCACTGATAGCATCTATGATTACCTTACCCGATTTTGCAAGTATGGTATCCCAGTCAAGCGCTGCGAAAAATTCTCCAATCTTTTGCCCTACCATAAACCAGTCTGTGTTTTCCAAGGTTGTAGCAATCGTATCCAACAATCCTATCACAAATACAGAGACGGCGCTTCCAAGAGCTGAAAAATCAAAGGTTGAAAAAATCCGTTTATTCCCTCTGCTATAGATAATCCAAAGTTTGACCAGTCAAACTCCTTGCCAAAGGCCAGGGCCGCATACAATGCCATGTTGAGCATCCCACTAATGGAATGCCCCACCTCCCAGAACAAGTCTGGGGATATAAGTCCGTTAAGGAACTGTGCAAAACCACGTCCAAACCCCCGCGCTGATTCATAGGCCTCATTCCAATTGATTTTCCTAAGGGAATCAGTTATAGCCGCCCCTATGTAAGCACCAACAGAATAATAATCCCCTACCTTAAAGGCATCAATTATTTTGCTTGATATCAAGTCTGCCTGAGCCTGTACATTATCCATTCCAAGGTCAAGGTCTCCCAGGATACCGCCGCCTCCACCGCCCGATCCACCGCCCGAATTACGGTTGGAACTTAAATTATTAAGCTCGTCAAACTTGGCAAGCTGTCGGTTTAGCTCCTTTGCTGAACCGGCAGCGCTTCCCATATTATCGGCAATATTCCCGGATGAACCAGCGGCTGAATCCATGGAATCAGCTACGTTACTGCTTCCCCCGGAGGAATCGCCAAAGATAGCTACCGTAAAAGCCCGGAAGTAATTAGCCAATGTCTGCAATTTTTCCAGGATAGTATTGATTACCTGAATAACCGGGGTTAATGCATTTATCAGTCCCTGCCCTATTGTTGCCCTCAGAGCCTCAAACTGGAGCTGTAAAATACGCACCTGATTAGCCCAAGAGTCGCTTGTCCTTGAAAAATCTCCTTGCGCATCCGACAACTGCGACATTACAAACTGATAGCGAAGCATTACTTTTTCCTGCTCCGTCATTTTCGCTGTTGTTTTACCTAAGCCTTCATTTAGAGCATATTGGTCAAGCGCTGTCTGGGTCATAACAACGCCAAGGTCTTTGAGGCTTTCAGTTTCACCCGTAAAGATGCTCTTCAGCTTCGTATAAGCCTCGTCTTGCCGAAGATTATAAAATGATGCCACATCTCCCGTCAGACCTGTAATGGCTGCCGACATCTCATATCCGGCTTGTCCGGTTATCCCAAAGGATTTTGCCATTGCACCGTATGTACCCATGTATTTTTTGCCATTGTTTCCGACAAGCCAAAGGCATTTGCTGCATCTTTAGCAAATGTATTCACCCTGCCGGACATGGATCCGAAGGTGACATCAACAACGTTTTGCACCTCAGTCAGATTACTTCCCAATTCAATACACGATTTGCCGAATGCCACTATAGTAGCAATGCTGAGTACTGACGCCACTATAGCGCCAACCTTTTTCCATGAATTGGCTATTCTGGCTGTCTGACGTTCAATTCGATTCGTCACCTGCGCTGTCTGGGTCTTTACCTTCTCCATTTGCTCCTTGTATGGCTTTGTGTATGCCTCAATAATTACCTTAAGCTTTTCAAGGGTAATTCCGCTTCCGTCCGTTATTCTCACCGCCTTTCTACCCTATATTTTCAGCATAAGCCACGCTGCCTACGCATCTCGTTATACTTTGTGGCGTATTCTTTTCTGGCTGCCCTAGCCTGCTCCAAGGCCTGCTTTTCATAGGCTTCCTTTTCCTCTGCAAACAGCTCTGGATATACATCCCAGGGATGTGGCAGGTCAATCTTATTCTTATCATCAAAAAGCTTCTGCATGTGGAGTCCTATGAGGTCTGCCAACTGGAAACGGGATGTTATATACTCCTTGACTCTCCTGCGCTCTGACCTTGCATAGGACTCCATTAAATCCCTTACCTCTCCCACAGAATATCCCCAGAAATCTGCTGGCTGTATACCGCAGTCCAAAGCTGTAGGATATAACTGCCATACTAAGTCTGTGAGGCTTACAGGAGTGCTTTCGCATCCTCCTTCTTGTCCTGAACATCCTCCATCTGGCTCTCCGTAAAAAACCACTTACAATCAGAATATCTAAAATTACGTCCGCAAACAGTGTAACCTGTGTGCCTCCCTCATCCACGTAACTGTCAAACAGTGCCTGCAAGTTTTTAAGTTTTATTCCATGACTCCACGGCGCTGCCGCACACTGGATAACGGTCAACATAATTCCCAGAGGAGGGATGTCGCCACCTGTCAGCAGGGAAAGCAGGTTCGTCCGGTATTTTTCTTCCAATTTGCATATCTGGGCCGTAGTAAGCTTCAGCTTCAGTTCCTCCTCTCCAACTTTCCAGTACGCAAACGGCTTCTTTCTTCCTTTGATGTTTTCTATAGATTCGACCTTCTTATCATCTTCCATTTCCTCATCCATACCAAATAACTGCGCCATAATTCATTCTCCTCCTCTTTTTATGCTGGATCTGTATAAGTTAAATCGCTCTGCAGGGATATTGCCAGATTGAAATCAATCACCCCATTTACACCGCCGCCGGTTCTTTTAACCGACACCTGTCCATCAAATTCAGTCGTTGTTCCATCCACCAGCGTTTCCTGGAATGACAGAGTCTCACCAGAATCCTGGGCTGCTCTCATTACACGGTATGGGCAATTCGCTTTCGTATTGTCGTATTTGAATTTGTATGTAAGGTCTCCTGCATCTCCAATTCCATTTTCATACTGATTATTCTTATCTGTAAGACAGGTGTTCTCCACCTTCTCAGGCTCAATACCCATTTCAGGGATTTCCTTTAGGCCGGGAAGGTCCGTGTAATCCGATGCGTCTCCTTTTTTATACCCAAGTTTGGCTCCATTTACTAACATCATTTCACCTCTTTCTTATATGCTGTGGTAGACCTGCTTTGTCTCCACGTCAATCACCATCTCATACCGCATCTGCTTATGCTTCATTCCGCTTGGATCGTCCACATCCAAGCATTGGGTACGCAGTAGTCCAAGCTTTGCCACTGCCGCATCTACGGCCACTGCTACCGCAGATGTACTCTTTCTGCTCCATACATCAATGCGATACCGGACATAGGCCTTTTGTTCCTTCATGTCCGTATACTCTACGACTTTGTTATCCTCTTCCATGTACTGGATTGCGACATCCTGTTCCCAGGAATTTGGATAGTGGTCCGTGACATTCTCCACAACCGTACATAGGGCAGCATATACTTCATCCTTGACATTAATCATTATTCACACGCCTTCCTTAACTCGCGCTTCAATGCCTTTTCCAACCGTTCTACCACCTTGTCTTCATTATTCTTCAAGGCGGGGTACATGAAGGGCTGTGCAGGCTGACCTGTACACTGATAAAACCGGCCATCCGGTGTGTCCAGATAAAACCAGCGATATTCTTCCGCTGCTTCTTTATCCACCTGGCTTTCATGTATCCACCAGGGTGACATGGTATAGGACGGGTTGACCACCGGGGATATCCCTGCATGGTTTGCGGCGCCTTTGGGGCCAGTCCCCATCTCAACATATGTGGCATAGGACTTATTAGTATACACAGTCCCGATTACCATGTCGTCCACAGCCTTTGTATATCCATGAATACTGTTACGAAGTTCTCCATCTTTTATTGGACACCCAAATCTGGCTGCCGCCTTTACATTTTGCACCTGGACCGAAACAATTTTTTTAAGTGTGCCACCTGCCACATTTTTGCAAATTGCTGATTTTCTTTTCAAGTTTTTTCTGGCCTTGAATCATAGCTTTTCCACCTCCATGGTCAGGAACCTATATGGATACAGGGCAACCACCCTGTAATCCGGATCCGCATCACCGCCAACGTACAAGCATATCCCGTCATTGGCCGTGATAACCGGGCCATCTTTGATGGCGTAACTCACCTTACCAGCTTCCGGCACTTCACGATAGGGTTCCTGAATTCTCAGATTGCGGATATTGGGCAGCCGCTGTCCATACATCTCAGCCTGTACCTTCCCGCCTGCCGGCCACTCCTCAGCCTGGAAGGATACCGCCGGACCATAATCCGTGTATGAACTGCCCTCGCTGTCCTTTTTAGGTATAGCCTCCCGGTGATGGTACGTCCCCAGCCTGCTCCGTCTTAGCCTCATACGTCCTGCCTCCTATCCTTGCCAGCCTGTACCTGTCCAGCGTGTCATAGATGTGCTTTGGAGCCGCCTCGAAGCTGTAGGATTCACCTCCGCCGCTCCGGCTGGCCTCGCCCTCTGTCCCCATCCGGTTAAGGGCTATCACAGCCAGATCACGTACTGCCTTTTCCAGACCGGTTACAATCCTTGTACGCCCAGTATAGGACAACACAAAAGCCGTGGCATCCTCCAGCAAAAGGGAGAGCAATGTTTCATCACTCTCCCCTGTTAACTTTTTCAGTTTTTCAATGTCAGTCATTTACACCACATCCTTTAAAACTGCCAGAAGTTCCTCTTTTGTTAAAGAAGCTGCACCCTCAATCCCTTTTTCGTTTGCCAAGTTTTCAGCTCATCGGCTTTCATTTTATCCAGGGGCTTTTCTTCCGCTTCCGCTTTCATTTCCATTACAGTTTCCAGCGGCTTAAATCCGGCAGATATCAATTTTTGAAGTTCGGATTCTGTACCAGCTACCCGTTCCACATTATTCTTTTTTAATATCACAGGTTACCTCCTTACGTTGTCGGGGCAGCATCCTTGATATTCAGGTAGATGCTATCCAGTTTGTTGTCCAGTACCCAGATATCATGGAACCGGCGGTAATCCATCTGCCAGGCATTCAGTTTCTGATTAATCGTCGGGTCAAAAATACGCATGATATCCTGTTTTGTAACTGCAATCGGGGTTGTGCGCGGGCAGACAAAGAAATTGATATCCTTGGCTGTAGTCCCCTTTACGTATCCGCCCTGCTCCTGGCCGGATGTCTTACCATCATAAATAGTAATCGCTGTATACATACGATTGGATGGAGTGGAGATAATCGGTACTCCATCAACAGAAGGAACCGCTGTGTCAATGCCACCTTTTTGAAATGTGGTATTTGTAATCTTTCCAGACAGCTCCATCTCCAGCTCCATAATCATGTCAGGAGTAGCGTGGATTACCAGAGAACCGTTATACAACTCCCTAATTGCCTTAATGCCTTCTTTTAATTTACGCAAGGCAGACGTGCCAGTAGCTCCAGGTGTATATCCATAGGACACCATGCCAGCCTTATTCGCTGTTATTGTTTCTGACGCAATTTTAGATATACGGTATGCATCAATTTCGGGCACAACGTACATGCGCTGAAATTCACCCATGACAGCTGCCGCGGTCGTGACGAAATTGTTTTCGTTGATGTCCACAGGGTCAATCTGGAACTTTCTACCCCTGTCCTGTGTCATTTTTCGGGTTTCATATTCTAAGGTAACTCCACCCTGCTGGTATCCGTTATCCCTGTCATAGTCCCCCATACCCTGAACGGTCATCTTCGGGATTTTAACCTCAGAGCCACCGTTATAGATGACCTGTCCTGCATTGGCATCCATCCAGCCGGTGACAGCCTCCCGGATTGCCACCTTATCCAAAGTGTTCTGAAACAATGTTGCTGTTGCTAATGTGTTAATAGGCATATTGTTTTACCATCCTTTCTTAAATTCCCATCATAAGAGATTCCACCTGTCTGGCAAGGTCATTGTCCCCGCCCGACGGCGCTTTCTTCGGCGGCGTACCGCCCTTTAGTTTCTCTTCCACCGCGGCCTGCACAACCTCCTGGAAGCTTTTTCCACCGCTTCAATGGATTTGCTGCAGGAATCAGCATCGGCATAATTCAGCACCTCAGCCAGCCCCACAGGCAGTTTCTTTTCGGCCAGTGTATTCTTCGCCTCAGCCATCAGCTCCCGGCGGGTAATACCAGCTTCCCGATCCGCAAGTTCTTTCTCATGCTTCTTTGCAAGATAGTCTGCTTTTTCTTCCTTGGTCATCTTCGCCAGTTTTTCAGCCTCCGATAACTTGTCATCGGTGAGAGCCTGCCATTTATTCTGTGCGTTTGTAAGTGCCGTATCAATGGCTTTCTGTACTCTGCGGTCAAACTCCGCCTGATGGCCACCTTTCAGAAGGTCATCAAAAGAAGGCGGCTCTGTGCCACTGGTTCCAGAACCATTTCCACCAGTTCCTTCATCACTTCCGGCTCCGTCACCATTTCCGCCATCGGCCCCAGTGCCGTCCCCGCTTGATGCGAAAAGTTGAAGGTTCATAGGAACCCGTTCCCTGCTTAATGATTCACTTTTCATTTCTTACCCCTTTCCGCCCCAGCCCGTTCATCTGCCCAGGCCGTTGCATAAAAATAACACCCAGGGATTACCTGCGTGCTTTTCTCAGTTTATATATTTTCATTGCGATATCGCAACAAATAAAATACCACCGGCCATTCATTTATTGACTGGTGGTACTAATTATGAGATATTACTTTTTCTATATCATCTATCGTGATGTCGATTGTTTCCCATTCATTTGGGGAGTTTCCGACATCTGCCATGAATGCCTTGCCATCGAAGACCTCAACTATTGCTGCCTGCCTGCCATCCTTCAGCAGTACAGTGTCATACTGTTTAATCACCATCATTTCACCTCTTTTATATATGCACTTGCCATGCTGGTACTTCCATCAGGCGGTGTATCCATCCTACTACTACATTTGCCGGTTTCTCGTTCTTTCCATACATCACCATCTTTTGTTCGTACCTTTGTCCATATTCATCTTTCGCCTTCGGCGTTACCGGATACTTGGACGCCCGCTCACTTAACTCGGTTCTGAACTCTTCCCAGTTATCCTTATTATACCAAGCCTGTCAGTAATTGCGTTTCCCTTTGCCAGCCCCTGTTGATTTTTCCCATCAAAAAGATATTCTTTGAACTTTCCTTCTAGAAGAGTTACATTCTCAGCATTCGGAAGCCTTTGCTCCGGATAATCGGCGAGCTTCTTTCGCCTAGAATAATCAAGCTTTGCATAGTCATATTTCTCACTATCAGTATACTTCATTTTTTGGAAGGCGTCCAGCGACTTTGGTGCATCATCTCCGAGAATCTCTTTATACTTCTCAAACTGCCTGCGGTCAGATGCTCGATTCTTTTGCATTGTCTCGTTTTGTTCCGCCTCCGGCCTTCCCCTTACATTCTTATCATACCACTGTTCATAAGTCATATTGGCGGGAACCATTTCATTTTTTCCCGTTATAGTTCCTGGCCCTGCGCTGCATCTGGGATAATTCCTCATCCGATATGTCACAGATGGTCGTTGAGCGGCACCATGGATGCATAGGTGAGCAGTTCTTTCCGGGTTGCTGTTCAGATACCGGGAACCTCTTTCTGTCCAGTCCCCGGCAGACAGAAGATGTCCTAAGGTCCAGAGTCGCCACGAAGATATATGTCTCAATGCCACACTCCTCATAGGACTTCATTGCCATCTGATTCGCCAGGTTGCACGATTCAGTACGAACCAGCCTTCGGGCATTGCTGGCGCCCTGGGCGTGCTTGTTGGCTATGATATCAGCTACTTCCTGATCTGTCCTGCCAGTCACCAGATTAATAAGCAGCTCCTGCTTAAGGTCCTGCGCAAGCGCTGGTGTTATGCCAGATACGCTCTGAGTAATTGGCGCCAGACCACTTGCTGTTAATCACCTGGTCTATGACTTTGGGGTCGACTGTAGAGAAAGAAAAACTCAGCCCCACCCGTTGCTGGATATCGAATATACTCCTATAATATGCCTCGTTCGCAAGGTCTACATAATGGCTGGCGCTCCTAACCTTTTCCTGTTTGTATACCTGCTGCATAGTCAGGTCTATCTGGTTCTGGAGCTGCTGGAGTCGTTCAAGGCGTGCCTGGAATGCTGGGCTTTCCAGTTCCGCAAGGATACCTGCCCTTGTCTGACCCTTTCCAGGCGCCACTAAGGCCTGCTTCAGTTCGTCCAGGGATGTTTTGTCATTTAAATCATTCAGTAGCCTGTAAGCCTCTGCATCCGTCAGATGATGCTTGCGCTTATACCGCTCAAATATCTTATCCAGCTCATAGCTGATATACCCGGATGCTTTCTGATATAGCTTTGCTATATCGTCCGCGGTATCCTCTGCAGATTGCATATACTCAAACATCCGCCGGGCTTGCCGACGCTCCCAGTATGACAGGCTACTCATCTACATCATCCGGTGGCTCGTTACTGCCAATTCCAAACATCGCCTGCTGCTGTCTCACGCTTCCTCAGTCTCTTTTTCGATTGCCACTAATTCTGCGTCGACATCCTGAATAAACGGAATCTGAGACAACAGCGTCTTTTTTCCTACCTTCCCCCAGAGGTTCGCCACAATTTGGGATATCTCCAGAAGGTTTTTAGGCAAGGCCCGGGTGAATGTCGGGGTTATACCGGATACATTGATATTAATAGCTCGGCTTTTGCTCAACCAACCTGAAAACAGTCGCATCCGTTTGCGCAGCCCCTTCTTATAATATCGGGTCTTAATCTTAGTAATATTTTCCATACCAAGAAGTTTAAACTCCATTGCTACTCCAGAAACATTCCCGCCGAAAGCCTCATCCGTCATGCATGGAATGTGAGAAAACTTGTGTATATCCTGCTCAACCGCCTTTTTAAGTATCTCCACTCCTGACTCATCAAAGGTCCTGGTTAAATACTCTGCTCTAGAATCCTTTGGCAGCTCCAGGAGCTTATCGTCCTTCGCCCGCTCCTTCGCGGTTTTACCCTCTTCGTCCTTCGCATCTGGTTCTCCCAGCATGGCTCCGTAAATAGCCAGAATGGCATCGATAAATTGTTCCTTATCCGTGATACGGTCGCTCATCAGCGCATTGTATGCGTCAATTAGTGGTATCTGAAGCTCAAAGTCCCCGATTGCAAGTTTATTATTCAGATACTCAATTACGGGAATCCCATCAAAGAAATGTGGTGATGGTTCTTCCAAAAGCCCCTGGGGACCGTCTATGTTTTCGATATCCAGCACCCACTTGTAATGCTCTGTCAGCACAGTAGCCACATAGACAGTTGATTTTTTATTGCTGTCGTCTTTCCTGTCATAATAATAGATTGCAAACAGCTCTCGTTGCTCTATGGTATCGTCATACACCATGAACGTGTTTTCTGGAGACAGATTTTTGATTGCCAAATTCGTCTCACCCTCCATCGGATATATGTACTCATAGCAACGTCCATATATAGACAGGTCAAGGCCATTGTCACCGTCTGCCTCATCGGCGCCGGCAGCCTCAAAAGCATCCATCAGGTCGGCGATATCATCACCGCTGTTGTAACTTATCGGGTTTCCGATAAAATAGGCGCTGGCTGTATCACTGATATCCTTGGCATGATTGCAGACCAGCTTGTTTTTTCTGCTTTCTGTCAGTATCTTGTGCTGGCCCTCATAATATTTCATAAGCTTTTTTAACTTGGCTGCCTCTCCTCGGTGTTTCGTAATCAGTGTGAGAATTGCCTGCTTGTCTGGGTTGCGCTCATCCCAGTTCTCGCGGGGCATCGTGTATGTATACATGGTTATCACCTCCTTAATGCAATCCATAATCGGATTTCTTTTTAATCTGGGCAGTCCTGTTATTCAATATTGTATAGCAGAAATACCTAACTGCGTCCATAGCATGGTCATGTTGCTTAACCGGTTTGTCTTCGCCCCGCTCTGCCGCTTTCCGGTCCCAAATGTAAGAAGAAAATTCCATAATCGTGTTTTTACAACAATTTCCAAAAGCAATCTTTTCGGTATTGAGCAAAGTTGACACCAGCCTTATTCCATCCTCCACTGCATTGATGGCAGGTATGACTGCATAACCATGTTTATTAAGCGCCGCAATAAAAGACGCAGATGAAGGATCTACAATAATGGCTTTAACTGGCGTTCCGCCAAGGAACTTGTCCATATCTTCCACATACTCTGCATCTGTCTTTTGAGTACCCTTGTCACGACCGGAATAATAATATTCTCTGATGCAATACCATTTCCTATCCCGTCCCTTATTCCAAAGCAGAAAAACTGTAGCATTCTGCGTACCATAGTCAACGCTTACATAGCGGCCCCCGTCAATCAGCTGTTTGGCATATTCCAGCAAGCTATATACATGGTGTTCCTCCGAAAACATGTCATAGATGATGCCTTCCGCCATTGCCCATAAACCCAGTATGTAGCGTTTAAAAAAGACACCAGTGTACATGTACCGGTATCTCTCCTTAATTTTCTCAGACAAACTTAAGTTATCATCCATGGTAAAATGCAACACTATTAGGTTCTTATCCTTTGCCATATCAATCCAGTTTAATTTAAACCAATGATACGGTCCATCTGGATTGCAGTTGAACCAATATTTGCTACCATCCACCGAGCACCGCCCTGTTGCCTGATTGACAAATGATTCCGGCATTAGCGCAACCTCATCGAAAAATACTCCAGCAAGCGTAATGCCCTGTATCAGGTCTTGAGAGCGTTCATCTTTTCCACCAAAAATATAGAAATAATTCGTTACTCCCTTCCTGGAAATTGTAACAAGGTTGTCTGCCCTGTGATCCGCAACACTGTACCCCCGGCTTTTAAGCATTAATTTCAGCCAGAAAAGAACATTCCTCCGAAAAGAGCCGATTGTCTTGCCACACATGGCAAAGTTCTGGCCAGAGAATCGATCCATTGCCCAGAACACAAATGACAGGGACATGCAGACTGTTTTCCGGATCGTATCGCGCCGTCAGCGATAATACCGTCCTTGTCTTTGACCGGTGACGTGTCACACCACCAGGTCAGTACTTTTTTCTGTTTCACTGAAAATAGCTTAAATTTAAATAGCTGGATGGTGGATACCTTACGCTGCTTCTTCAATATATTCAGTCTTGCTCTGAGCTGCTGCAGTCTCTCAATCATCCGAATCACCCCAAACCTCAGACGCTGCCGCATTCATGGCTGCCATGAATCCGTCATCCTCTCCACCTGTTTCCGGATCATTCTCTTTAAGCATTGACAGTTCTGCTTTCATAAGCTCAATCTGCAATCTGGCATCATCAAAACCAAAACGGTGCAGGGAATCAATGGCCTTCTGTTTCCTGGCTTGGACGCGGGTAAGGGCATCCTCCACTGTCTGTATCTGTCCAAGAACACCCTCGTACTCGGTCACATCGATAGGGCCATTAGCGCCGAAACCATCTTTCCACTTTACAGCAGTCATGCCATCGGCTTTCTTATTATCCTGTTCATCCGCTGCTTGTTTGAGGTCCTTAACGCGCTGTAGCATCCTGCGCTCCCTCACGGTCAGAAGCTGTATCTCCTGCAGCAGCAGTTCCCCCTTATCCCTCGGCATGGCTGCAATAAGCTCCTGTTCAGACGGCGTGAGGGTATCAAAAAAGAGGGATTCAAACTCCCCCGTCTTAACTGCATTCTTGTTTCCAGGCGGTCCGGTTCCACCATGCCCGACGGCGTTTTGATTGCCTGGCTGACCGCCTTTACGATTAGTAACGTTACTATTGGCATTTGGTAACGTTACTTTATCCCATTTATCCTGGTTCTTCCATTTCCGGATCTGCTCTTCACTGACCTCCAACTCATCGGCGATATCTTTTAATAACCGCCTCTTTCCGCTTGTAAGCCACAGATGTAAGGCTTTATCGCGGTTTGGACTTCTTGGTCTTGCCAAGCCTCACCACCTCTCATTCGTTTCGTTTTCCAAAACATGGTTATATAACTACTCTCACAGAATCTTTATGGTTTTATCCAGTGCCAGCATCATATTACAATTCATGGATATCTCTGTTGCCCATAAAACCATCAAACGATAATCTGCCACTGTCTTTTTCTCCTGTGATGTACGTTCCCATATAGCTTTTGCAAGTTCCAGGTTTCGGTCATCAACCACGAGCCTAGCCGGATTAACTCCCAGTAATGATTTCTTATCTCTTTCTTTCATGTTCTTATCCTCCATATTGACATATTAAAAGACACCTGATTTTACTCAGATGTCTCCTTTTCTGCTCTCAATCTGTTTAATTCCTCAATCATACAGTTTGGCACAATGCTATATCCTACCAGCCTTATTGCCCGGGGTGAATTCTGCCCTACCTCAATCAATCCTTTCGACTCCAGGTGCATCAGATAATACGATACCGCTGAGGTAGACTTAAGCCCTGCTGCCTTACCGATTTCTCTGATTGTAGGCGCATACATGTTCTTTTGAGTATAGTCAAGTATGTACTCATATATCTCTAATTCTCTCTTTCCTAATTTCATCGTTATCCCTCCATAAATATTATAGAACAGTTGTTTGCTTTTGTCACTAACAGTTTATTCCAGGAGGTCCCGGGCGCCTGAGTTTCAGGCGCCGGGAAAATAATAATAAAAGATGCCAACATCTCTGCAGGCACCTTTTGTTCTTGGGTATAGTTTTCACATTTTAATTATATCACACTTTTAGCGTGACAAACGTGACACTTTTACTTGACACGCATAAATCTGGAAAATTTTTGTTTACATGCCTCTGCCGTATGTCCTTCCCCCATCGATTCCGCTACCTTCTGCCACGTCTTTTTATCTATAAGCTTAAATAGCAAAATCCTTCTTAATTCACTTTCCGGCAGGCTATATATGTATTCTTCCACATCGATTATCATACTGTCAAGTTTGGCTGAATGAAGTTCTTTTTTTGCCTTCCGCTCTTGTAGTCTCACTCTTTTTTGTTTAGTGTCTTATGATCTTCGTATCCATGTATCTTATACATCCCCAAAGACTTTCTGCCACGTTTTCCCTTAGTGATAATATCTGATACCTCTTTCTGTTCTGGTTTCATGGACGCTATCTCACTTTCAAGCGCTTCGATCCTCTTATCCTCTTCTTCTTTTTCTGATAAAATTGATATATAATCTCTTAAAATACTCTTATCCAAGGCTTGCCCTCCTATATTGCTATCCGCTCCCTGACGCTCCTTAATGTAATCGGTGTGGACTGTGCATAATATTGACTTGTTACTGCCGGGCTTGCATGTCCCAGGATCTCCTGAATGGTCCCAATGTCTACCCCGTGATTTTTAAGATTCATCCCGAGTGTTTTTCGCATTTTGTGGGGATATACCCGGCATTTAAGCCCGGCTCTTTTACCGATAGTCCTCATTAAAATTCTGAACGCACAAGTAGACATCTGTCCATAGGGTTTGCGCGACTGCGGCAGCAGATATGGGCTGTCGTCCTTGCGCGTTGCCAAGTACTGCTTATAATAGTATCTTGCATCATCATCCAGATATATAGTCCTGTATCTCCCGCCTTTCTCCCCTTGTATCCAAATATCACCGGTATCAAGGTTTAATTGCTCCAGTGTAATCCCTGCTATCTCCCAACCCTTGCCCCGGTGGAACGGAACACCTCAATCACGGCTCTTTCTCGTGGATTTTTGCATGCATCCCGGATACGGGCCATCTCCTCTGGGGTATAATAATCAATCGGCTTAAGGGCTACCTTTTTGGATGGGATGGACTCCACAGGATTATCCGCTATCAGTTTGGCTTTGCGCATCCATGTGTAAAACGCGGACAAGAAGCGCCGTTCATTATTAACTGTGGTTGCGGTATTTTTATTTCCACCGGATGAGACATTGCGACTCTCATACTGTGACAGATACCAGTCAATATCCATCTCATCCATTTTATCCAGGGGCTTGCCGTTTATTTCCACTATCAGCCGTTTTACCGCGCTCAAATATCCCGTGAGCGTCCCTTTTGAAAGGTCACGCTTTTTGACCATGAACAGCTGAATAAGATATTTGTTGCGCTCTGCCACACTGTCCAGCCTCTCCGCCGGCAGCGTTGTTATCTCCTCCATGTTGACTCTGACTAATTCCTGCTGCATCACCTGCTCCAAAGCAGCCAGTACCGCCTGCTGCTCAATGTAATATGACATTGCCACCATTACATTATTGATTATCTCTGATTTAACTGCCTGCGTACTGCTCATATTACAATCCTCCTCTTGATTTAGCCGCCTGAGCAGGTTATAATATACTCAGGCGATATTATAGCGGTGGCAGCATCTTGGCGGGTGTCCACCGCTGTTTCATTTCGTACATATGTTCTTTTTTACGTTTTTTATTGCCGGGGATATCCCCGGCTCATCTTACCTGTACTCTCTCCCTGTCAGTTTATCCCGCAGCCATATCCGGCCCGTTACATCAAACCCATGCCACTCCGCAATTGTCTTAATGCGGCGGATGGCAGTTGTTACCTCCTCAGGCGGCTTATCTGCCTCATGGATGGCCTTGGATGCCGTTGGATCTGGGTATCCTTCGTTGTTTCTGTACAATATCATTCCTCCCTTTTGCCTCGAAAATTTTAGTTCACTAGACTAATATATCATCGAGTTCTTTTCCCATAGTTTCAATGGGATTTACTATTTCATCTAAAATCTTTTTCTCGTAATTGCTTTTCCAAATCTTTTTCTCGTTTTTAAAAAGAATTCTTTTTTAACAGTTTTTACTGTGTCAAGACATATCATAGCTTCAAGCATTCCCCCAGTGCCCATCACAAACACGCTTATTACACCATGCTACAAATTGCTTAAATGTCATTCCATACCTCCCATAAATTTTCAGTTTTCCGAATTAAGCCTAGTTCCACAGTTGGGACAATATTTCACACGAAATATAAAATCGCTTCCGTTTGCAGTCACCATTATTTCTCCGTTTGAATCAATGAACGCAGAGTTTTCACTATCTTCATAATACAGTGCTTCATCTCCGCAACAGCAGTTACAATTTTTTCCTTCCATTCTGTTCCCTCCTCATACCCCTTTCCCCAGTTCTTCCGGAAATTCTAATAGTCGTTATCATCGTTAGGAACCAGTATTTTGCAATCCTCCCACTCGGCCCCACACCTTCCACACACAAGGAAATCCGGTTCGTCAGGATATGGAACCCCTCTTGTGTAATCACAATACTTGCATTCCCAGTGATAACCTGGTCTAATTTTCTCCATCTCTGTCCCTTTCCCCGGTCATCCCGGAAAATTCATAATTTTGTATCAGTTTGGTTTTTGTTATTAGGTTGA
>BBZN01000061.1 GCA_001304855.1 Clostridia bacterium UC5.1-1D2 | reverse complement strand
TCCCTTTTATATTTGTCTAGTTCATAATTTTCATCACTGCCAGGGCCATCAGCAGTACTCCGCTGACCCAGGACAGGTCGCAGTTCCATTTGGCTGCCGCCTTTTTTCCCATCCATAGTCCTGCATACATCATGCAGACACCTACGGCGAGGGAAAGAATCAGGGTCGCCGCCGTTGGAATTTCCAGAAAAGCGGCCATCGTTCCCGCTGCCAGGCTGTCGATGGACATGGCCAGAGCCAGGAAAACAGTCTCTCTCCACCCCAGGGACTGGGAGCCGTCCGCATCTGCAGCCATAGGGTCTGCATAGATGCTGACAATCACCTTCAGTCCGGAAAGAGAGAAGCTGAGATCCCTCCGAAGCCTGCAGCGGCGGTTGATATATGCTTTAATGCCATAATCCAGGAATTTAACAAACCCCAGAAAAAATAAACTCACAAAACAAACGACACGGGTCAGTTCCGCCGGTATCAGGGTCTGGATAATGCTTCCCATACCCAATGCCAGGGCCAGGCATCCGCTGCAAATACCGTTTAACAGCAGCACCTTTCCCCAGGCAACATGAACCCGGTTGGCTCCGTATGCAAGGCTGGCTACAAAAGCGTCCGTACACAGAGCTAATACTAAAATTAAACTTCCAAGCATGATTCCATCTTTTTCTTTTTATTTTAGTATATTCCTCTTAGCCAAGTTTGGGAATCAATCTGTCTGGAGTGAAGCTGCCGCTTCAGCCAAAGCCACGTCCATGTCCGTATCTTTTTCCGGATCGTCCGCAGCCCCGACTTCCTCATCCTGAAGTTCCTCCAGCTTCAGCTGGAGCTCTTCCTCCACCTGGGATTTTATCTCCTCCTCCTGCTCCGGGTTAATATCAGGCAAATCGCTTACAGAACCTACCCCGAACCTGCGCAGGAACTCCTCTGTGGTGGCAAAGAGAGCAGGGCGGCCCGGCGCATCCAGACGGCCCACCTCATAGACAAGATTATATTCCACCAGGCGGTTCACCGCATGATCCGACTTTACCCCGCGTATTTTCTCAATCTCCAGCTTGGTGACAGGCTGCTTGTAGGCGATGATGGATAATGTCTCCAGCACCACCTCAGTCAGCGCCTGGCGCTTGGGCGCAGCCGCCACCCGGATTAGATTTTCATAGTAATCGGCCTGGTGCACATCTGATAGCAGTCCTCCAACTGGGTAATTTCCATCCCACCGGCAGCTGTCTTGTACCGCTCCATCAGCCGCTCCACAGCCCTTCTGGCCACCTCCTGGCTCTGTCCAATGGCTATTGCCAGCTGCCGCAGCTCCACGGAATTGCCCATGGTAAAGAGAACGGCCTCAATAATGGCTTCCTGTTCTCTCTCATCCTCAGTAGGAGGGAAATCCAGCTCCAGCTGCACAGCCCCTTTTGTACCACCGCCGATTTCCTTGCCGCTGCCGGTCACCACTGCCCCGCCGCCTGTACCTGCTTCCAGTTCTTCCACTCGTTCCTTCGCACTCATATCCTTTTATCCACTACCCTTCAAAATCATCCAGCCCCTCCAAATCCAGGACTTCCTCCGCACCTTCCGGCTCCAGAGTCTCTATATCCATGTCGCCGAAGATCTCCTCCTGGCTCAGCCGTATCTTACCGATTTTCATAAGCTCCAGCACTGCCAGAAAGGTAACCACTACCTCCAGTTTGTCAGCCTGTCCTTCCAACAGCTGTCGGAAACTGAACCGCCGTCTTTGCCTGGCATACGTCATAACGGTTCCGATTCTCTGCTCCAGGCTTACAGGCTCCCGTTTGATTGTTCCGAAATTACTTCGGATCGGGTCAATCTTGTCCGCTTTTCGTTTCATCACCTGATCAAAAATTCTCTGAAGCTTCGCCAGAGTCAGGCCGTCCAGAAGATTATCCAAATCCACAGGAGGCACATAGCCTGCCACCTCCGGGGGCAATGTGACCGGTTTGTAGAGATGTTTGACAGCTCCGTCCTCCCGGTCTGCCAGTTCCTCACCCATCAGCTTGTATTTCTTATATTCCAGAAGTCTTCTCACCAGCTCAGCTCTGGGATCTATCTCCTCCCCCTCCTCGTCCACTTCCTTGGGGAGCAGCATTTTTGCTTTGATATCCAGAAGCGTTGCAGCCATAACCAAAAATTCGCTGACCAGGTTTAAATCCTCCCGTTCCATATTCCGCACATACTCCAGATATTGGGCTGTGATTTCCACAATTGGGATATCATATATATTCACTTTATTTTTGTCTATCAGATGGAGAAGAAGTCCAGAGGCCCTTCAAAATGCTCCAGCTTATAAGAGATCCGTTCCATGGTTTCACCTGTCTGCTGCCCGTCTGCAGTTTTCATATTTCATTTGAGGCAGGACCGCCCTGCTTTCAGCCTGTCCAAAACCCCTTTGCGCCACGTTTCATCTTATCACAGTTCTATTCCTATTTCTACTGCTTTTTAAGCTGTACCGCCACCAGCTGAGACATGTCGTTAAGCCGTATGTTGATGGAATGGGTGCCAAGCCCTCTGCTGACAATCATCCGCCTGCCGTACCGGTCAAAATCTCCTGCGCACCAGGCAGAAAAACTGATACTGGGGAGTCATGACGCCTCCCAGTACAGGAAGGCGGATGGTCCCCCCGTGAAAATGTCCCGACAAAGTCAAATCCGCCCCCCAGGCAGCATAATTTTTAAAATAAAGAGGGGAGTGAGCCAGAAGAATGCGGAATTTGTCCCTGTCCTCCCGCCCGGATATAGGCCCAGCTTTTTCTCAAGATAACCGTCTTCCATTTCCGGTACTTTCTGGAACAACGCCTTTTCGTAGAAACGGGGCTCCAAATCTACGCCCGTAATGAGAATGTCCTCCCAAGTTCTGCCGTTTCATCATCCAGACAGATAACCCCCATGGATTTTAGCTTGTCTTTGTATCTTTCATACCGGGTTCCATAAACGTGGCGCTGCCATATCATCCGGTTCTCATGATTCCCATTACCGTAATAGACGGGGAAGCGGGCGGAAAGTTCCTTCATCAAAGTAAGGGCTATCCTTGTGTCTCCTCTGCCTTCGCCTCTGGTTATTATCATGTCTCCGCCTACAAGCACAGCGTCCGGCCCGAGATCACAGATGGCTTTCACCAGTTTCCGGTTTTCAGGTCCAAATTCATTGTTATGTAAATCCGACAAAAAACCAGGCATCTGTCTTTTTTAAGTTTCTTTGAAACGACCTGGGACGTTTCCACTGAAAAATGCTTTTTTTCATATTCTGAACGGGCCAGACAGGCGCAGCCTGCCGCTGCCGTAAGTATAACCGCTTCTTTCAACATCCGTCTTCCTCATTGCTTTTGGGCCTGCTCTCCTGTTCAAACTCCAAAATCCCTTCTTCAAAGAGCCGGATTACATCCCGGAGACTGCGGCATTCGGCTGTGAGAAGCTGCCGAATCTCCTGGGTGGGCTCATCCTGATCGGGAACCATCACAGGATGAAATCCTCCATTATAAGCGGCTCTGATTCCGTTGAAGCTGTCTTCCAATACCATACAGTTTTCCGGTTCCGTCTTCAGCATGCGGGCCGCCAGATGAAATATAGCCGGATCGGGTTTTGCTTTTTCTACATATCTCCGTAGGCATAGGCGTCAAAATAGGCGTCCACTCCCGCTCCTTTTACATTTCCCTGGGTCCACCCGCGGCTGCTGGCAGTTGCCACAGCCAGCTTGCAGCCGTGGTCCTTCAGGTAGGATAAAAGCTCCTTGAGCCCCGGCTTTACGGGAACCCCGTGTTTGGCAATCCAATCATAGGAGTACTGCCTCTTTTTCTCAAAAATCCGGGAAACTGGTGGAGGGAACCAAAACGGGCTTCAAAAGCGTCTCTCACTTCGTCTGCCTTTTTGCCTCTGAGTTCTCTCAGAAACGCCTCGTCCGGCCGGAGTCCGTAGGGCGCGCCTGCCACGGTCCAGCCCTCCAGGCCCAGACGCTCTGTGTCAAACATCAGGCCATCCTGATCGAATATAACTGCTTTTATTTTTTTACTCATGGTTATCTCCGTTGCGTTTTGAATTGTTTGTGTAAATTCTTCGGGGTTCTGCTTGGAAGCGGGCCCGGGGAGTTTCACCTTCCGGCAGGCCGCCATGCAGCTCGATTCCGCTGCCCTCCATCTCACTCACGGGCTTCGCCCTATCCAAAAAGGCGGAGGCGAATCTGCTTATGTGCAAGCACAGCACAGATCCGCCTCCGCCTTTTTGCGCACTGCTCATTGCCTGCGTGGACATTGTACCATGCGCCAGGGTTTTTGTAAATCATCCTGTTTTGTATAATGGTTTCGAGAGCGTTGTCTGAAGGGAGGATTTGGGGTTATTGCTTAAGGTGCCAGGGGGCCAGCTCGGAGCTTGCGAAGTTTCCCTGGTCGTGGTGACATACGGGGCAGAACTGGGGGGCTGACTCGCCTTCGTATATGAAACCGCAGTTTGTACAAATCCAGGTGGTCTTTTCTTCCCGGGCGTAAAGCTTTCCGTCTCCCAGAAGATCGGCCAGATGCTTAAAACGGTTGCCGTGAGTCTTTTCAATCTCCGCTATCATGCGGAAAGCCGCCGCAATCTTTGGAAAGCCTTCCTCTTCCGCCACATCTCCAAAGGATTTGTATACTACATCGTGCTCCTCATACTCATTGTGGGCTGCCGCCTTTAACTGCGCCAGGGTATTCTCTTCCAAATCTACAGGATAACCTCCGTCTATGAATATGGTTTCCTTATCCAAAGGTTTTAAAAAATCATAGAAAATCTCAGCATGCTCCTTCTCCTGGTCTGCCGTGTATTTAAATACCATTTCCACAGCAGGCATCTTCTGCTTGTGCGCCAGCCCTGCTGCAAAGGTGTAGCGGTTTCTGGCCTGGCTCTCTCCGGCAAAGGCGCGCATTAAGTTTTTGGCTGTCTCACTTGTCTTAAAATCGATCATAGGATCTCCTCCTTGAGATTACAATTTATGTTCTTCTTTACTATTCCCTGGATTTTTTTCTTTTATTCCCATTTTTCCCTTTTCTTTCTTGTGTTTAAAAGTCTTCCATGCTATAATCCAGTTATTGATAATGACCGTATGCAACTTACACAAAGGAGGAAACCGCTCATGATTCGCTATGACCGGCTCTGGTCTACTATGGAAGCCAAGGGCCTGACCCAGTACCGCCTCATTAAACAGCACAATTTCAGCGCCGGACAGATTGGACGCCTGAAAAAGAACATGCATGTCTCCACCCACACGCTGGACACACTCTGCTCCATTTTGGACTGCAGTATCAGCGATATCGTAGAATACAGCCCGGAGGCTCTCTCCGGCCGGAGCAGGGGAATATCCCTGAACAAGAACCCTTACAGGTTTCTGAGCCGGAGGAGGCGCCCGTAAAACAGAAAAAAGCCGAGTCGTCCAAGGGCGACAAGGCCAAGAAAACAGGAAAATCAAAAAAAAGTGACAAAAAAGCAGCAAAAGACGGCAAAAAAGGGAAAGACAGCAAGAAAAACAAATAATCATCACCTGGGGTGTGTTCAAACATTGCTTTCCGTCAGAGGTTGAATTTTCAAACACACCCCGGTGCAGGCGGGCCGAAGCTTCTCATTCCTTCGGTCCGCCTGCCGTTTTTTCCTTATATGCAGCGCTGGCGGATTTGCCCTGCCCGGACAGATGCCGGAAGAAGCATTTCCAGATTAAATGCCGAAAAGACAGACGGAAGGGGATATCATAAATCAGCCTGGGCCTTCACCGGAACCATCACCTTGACTATATAATCCTCATATCTCCTTACCGTCAGTTCATCCAGCATCAAATCCTCATACCACATCTGCCCGGTAACCAGTCCCCGTTCAAGGGCAAACCGGCTGATCAACTGCCAGGGCTTTTCCATATTGAAGTCGTATCCTTTGTAGCACATTTCTGCATACTCCCCTCCCGGCCGCATCATGACCTTTGCAGAAGCCGCCTTTTTTTTCAGTTTTGTGTAGACCTTCACATACCGGTCATAAATTCCCTGGTACAAATCCTCCTTCAGACAGATGGCCCCCACGGCTCCCATGGCTCCATCGTATTTTTCCTGCATCCTCACATGATCAGCGATCCCAACTGCAACTTTTCGCTCATCCTGGGCGCTGACATCGGATACCAGAAGAAATTCATTTTTTCTCCGGACAAGTCTCGGGGTATCCAGCTCCGTCTCCAGGGCCTCTGTTATATTAGCCTTCTCGCTGCGGACAAAGCGCTTTATATTTTTAAGCCGTTCTATCTCCTGGTCTATCTGAGCCTCCTTCTCGTCCATCATAGCCATAAAGCGTTCCGGAGAACGGTTCTCCATATATTCTTTGATTTCCTCCAGGGGCATGCCCAGCTTCTGTAAAGCTTTTATAACCTCAAAGACATCCATCTGCCAGACAAAATAGTATCTGTACCCATTCTCCCCCTTCACAGCCGGGGACAGCAGCCCTATCTCGTCATAATGGAACAGGGTATGCTTTTTCACCCCAAGTATCTTTGCAAATTCTCCTGTTGTAAAGTAAAGTTCTGAATGATTGATCCTGTCGATCATTTTTAAATCTCCTCTTGACTATCGGGTAACCCTATACTATATCATAGTACCTGCGGCTGAAATATGCAAGAAAACCGAGGTGTTATTATGAGTCATTCACTATCTAAAAAATTTACTTTTGGGTCGCTGCTGATGTTCGCACTGCCTACCACCATTATGATGATGGTCATGTCGCTGTATACCATTGTGGACGGCGTTTCGTCTCACGGTTCATCAGCACCAACGCCCTGTCGTCTGTCAATATTGTGTATCCGGTGGTTAACATAGTGCTGGGTATCTCTGTTATGCTGTCCACAGGCAGCTGCGCCATTGTCGCAAGAAAAATAGGGGAGGGACGGCCTGACAGCGCAAGAAGAACCTTCTCTTCCATTATTTATCTCAATATAGGCCTGGGGCTGGTTCTGGCAGTAATGGGCAACCTGTTTGCTGTCCCCTTATCCAGGCTATTGGGTTCCAGCGACCTGCTCTTAAAGGACTGTGTAACTTATCTGCGCTGGCAGCTGGCATTTGCGCCCGCGCTCATGCTCCAGATACAGTTTCAGATGTATTTCGTCACAGAGGGACGGCCGGGAATCGGCCTGTTTTTAACCCTTTTGGCAGGGGTCACCAACGGAGCGCTGGACTATCTGCTCATTGTGCCTTTGGGAATGGGCATTGCAGGGGCGGCCATTGCCACTGTTACAGGTTACATGATACCGGCAGTAATCGGCCTTATCTACTTTGGATGTTCGAGGAAAAGCCTTTGGCTGGTGCCTCCTGTCCTGGAGAAGGGAGAGCTGGCAGATACCTGTATCAACGGTTCCTCGGAGATGGTGACTAACCTCTCCTCAGGTGTCATTACCTTTCTGTTTAACCTGACAATGATGCATTTTGCAGGCGAGGACGGCGTAGCGGCCATCACCATTATCCAGTATGCCCAGTTCCTGCTGACCGCCCTATTTATGGCTTCTCCCAGGGAGTATCGCCGGTAATCAGCTTTAATTACGGAAGCGGAAACCACACGCAGTTAAAGCAGGTTTTTAAAACCTCTCTCATATTTACGCTGGGCGCCTGCCTGTTTATATTCCTCACGGCCCAGCTCACAGGCGCTGTGGTAGTGGGCATCTTCGCACAGCCGGGAACCACTGTATACACGCTGGCTTATCACGGATTCAGAATTTTTGCCTTTAATTTTCTGTTCTCAGGGTTCGCCACCTTTTCCTCCGCCCTGTTTACAGCCCTTTCCAACGGACGGATCTCCGCCATTATATCGTTTGTCCGCACCTTTGGGCTGATTGTTACCAGTCTCCTGGTGCTGCCCTTCCTCATGGGTATGGATGGAGTCTGGCTGGCTATACCGATCGCGGAATTCGGGGGAATGATATTGTGCATTTATTATGTAAAAAAATATAAGGTTAAGTATCGGTATGCATAAAGGAATTGTTAAATTTTTATAGTATAAACCGCTGTTATATCCCCTTCAAGAATTTTGTAGGGGATTTCAGCGTATATTTCTTAAACACTGCGCAGAAATGCTTATAGTCCGTAAACCCCGTAGCCTCTGAGATCTCGCTGATCCGGTACTGTCTTGTATTCAGCATGGCTACCGCCTGCTGAACCCTGTATTTATGCAGAAAATCCAGGAAGGTCTGGCCTGTGACTTCCTTAAATTTCCTGCTGAGATAGCTTGCGCTGACTCCCAGCTCCTCCGAGATTCCCTCAATACTTATCTTCTGGGCAAACCGCTCCCTAATCTCCCCAATCGCTCTGGACACAAACCGGTTCTCCGATCGGTCCAGCTGCATATAGTACTCCAGGTTTAAATTGCCGCCCTCCAGCTCTGCCTGCTCCATCACATACTCAACCTGCCGGCTGCTTGCTATCTCTGAGTCAAGTTTTTTCATAATTTGGGCCAGGGCGTCCTCGTCCACAGGTTTCAAAAGATATTCGCAGACTCTCGCCTCAATCGCCCGTCTGGCATACTCGAAATCTGCATAGCTGGTCAGCAGAATACTCTTAAACCGCACCTGCTGACGCCTTCTTAATCATCTCAATGCCGTCCATAAAGGGCATGCATATATCCGTAATCACCACATCCGGACGGAACTCCAGAATCTTCTCATAACCTTCCTGTCCGTTGGCGGCCTCCGCCACAACCACACAGTCCATAGAAAGCCAGTCCGTAGTATATACAAGGCCCTTGCGTATCATATCCTCATCTTCCGCAATCAAAATTCTCAGCATTCCCTATCTTCTCCTCTGACTACAGGCAGGGTCACAACCAACGTGGTTCCATGTCCCTCTGCACTTCTGATTTCCACCCCATAGGGCCTTCCGTACAGGATCCCGATTCTCCGGTGTATATTGTAAAGTCCTGAATGACGGCTTATATTCTCTTTCTCCTCCAAAAGCGCCGTAAGTTCACTGAGGGCACTTTTGGGACATGCCGATTCCGTCATCCCTGCATATCATAATCAAACGGCCTTCATGGATATAGGCTTTCAGTTCCACATTCAGGTTCAGCTGGTTTCCAAAGCCGTATTTCACCGCATTTTCAATCATAGGCTGAAGAACCAGCTTGGGAATTCTGCATTCCATGGCGTCCTTTGCCACCTCTATTTCATACCCGAACCGGCTGCCGAACCGGCGCTCCAATATAGTGAGATAATTCTTAAGGTGCTCCAGATCCTCCTTTAAGGTAACCTCAGCCTTGCTTCCGTCCAGGCTGTAGCGCAGAAGGCTGGAAAGACTGTATACCATCCGCTCTGCAGTGGCAGGCTCCAGCTTGCACATATACCGTATATTTTCCAGGGTATTATACAAAAAGTGTGGATTAAACTGGGATAAAAGCTGCTTATTCTGGGCTGCCGCCACAAGCTGAGCCATCTTTTTATTATTCTCCATCTGCAGCTTCAGGCTGGCAATCGTCTCGTTGTAGGCGTCCGCAATTATTTTGAACTCATTATCGCTGTCAATCTGAATCAGCCCTTCCAGATTTCCCTCCCTGGCCCCCTTCATCACGTCCAGTATCCGGTAAAAATCTTCGGTTTTCCGCTCCGTAGCTTTCCTGGAACTGATAAGCACCCAGCCGCTCATGGCAGCCAGAGCCGTGATGACCATAGCGCTGCTGAGTGTCAGTGAAAACACAATATTCTGTATATCTGAAACAGAATACACCGTGAACATCCGGTTATATACGTTCTGCCGCGACACCAGATACATCTGTTTCCCATAGGCAGGCAGGTTCCCGCCTCCTCCAACGCCCTCAGCACCTGGTTACTGCTGTTAAGAAACTGGTAATTGCTGCTCACATAGACCCACCCGAACCGGTCCGCTATAATCGTCTGGGTATCCAGCCTGTCCAACACTCCCTTAAAAAGGTTCCCGGGAGGACGCACACTATATATCCTAACGTTCTTCCGTTTTCCGTCACGCTGTGTCCCATGGCAACGGCGCTGTCCCCGTTTTTCCAGCCGTCAACCAGCCTGACCACCGTTTCATCGGGACGGCTGTCCATATACCGGAAAATCCCCCAGGAAATCCCCTCCTCCACATTCAAATAATCCGGCAGCCCGTCCCGGCTGGCCAAGAGCGCCTTCCGGTCTTTGTCCATCACATACAGGTTTCCCTCATAGCCCAGTTCATTGGATATACCGTAAAAATCCTCAAAGATATCCGCTCTGTCCCCGGCGCTGAGAGTCCCTTTAAAGACGGCTCTCTTTCCGGCCATTCTCTCCAGCCCGTCCTCCCAGGTTATGAGGGCCTGCTCCAGCTGTGCCGCCACATATTGGTTGTGTACCCGGTTGCTGCTCTTTCTCCCGTGGAGGAGCACTGCCATAAAGAACATGCCGCACACCACAGTGAAAATCACAGCCGGAACAATGGCATATACCAGAAACATGTGCTGCAGCTCGTCCCTGAAGTATTTTTCTTTTTTCACGGAACAGTCACCTCCCCGGCGCTGTTTTTTCCACCAGATGCAGAAACATTGCGTCCCCCTCCTCCGTCTGAATCCGAAACGGAGCAAAACAGCTCTGAAAAATGCTTCAGCCACAGCTCCTTATTTTCATTTACCACATCCCCATCGTCGTAAATGAAATGCAGCAGTTCTTTATCCGGCAGATAGGAGGGCTCGTCCACATCGGTTCTCACCGAGCGCCTGTCCAGCCTGGCGGAGATCACAGTCTGGGCATCCCTGCCTGTGACAAAATTTACAAATTCCCTGGCCTCTTCCATGTGGGAGGCGCCTTTGACAATACAGACCACATCTGCCTTAGGGAGAACCCCTTCCTCCATATAGACGATTTCCACCGGTTCTCCTGAAGCCACATAATGGGCGGCCCCCTCCTCAAAGGTCAATCCTACGGCAAATCTCCCCTCCGCCACGCCCCTGTACACTTCCGAGGACCCGCCGAGAAGAATTCCGTCCAGATTACGGCAGAACTTCTCAACATAATCCCATCCTGCCTCAGGCTCCCCTTTGCCCATGGCGTAAAGCATATTAATCAGATGTTCATAGGCGGAGGAGGAAGTCACAGGGCTGCACATGGCGATTCTCCCTTTCAGCTCAGGATTCAGAAGATCCTCATAGCCCTTGACCTCAAGGTCTCCTATGAGGTTGGTATTTACCATAAGGACGCTGGGTACGTCTGTGAATCGTGTGATATTGCCCTCCTTATTCTTAAATTCTTCCCTCACCATGTGCTCATTTTCACTGATATAAGGCTCAAACAGTTCCTGTTTGGGCATAGTCGTCGAAAGGGAACCGCCCCAGAATATATCGCAGCGGGGTTCTGCTCCCTCCTCAACCATCTGGAGAAGCTCTCCGGTTCCTCCTGTCTGCACATTTACGGCAATCCCTGTGCGCCCTTCAAACTCAGACACAATGGGGTTTATAAACTCTAACGGATGAGGCAGTATATCACCAGCTCCTCATCCGCCTCATATTGTCCAGTCACAGAACTCCCGCCGCCTGTGCAGCCTGCCAGGCAGAGGGAGAGCGCTGCAATCCCTATATATATGTACCAACGATTTCCCATAATCATATGATTCCTCATCCCCAGACAGCTCCTGCCAGTTCAGGCCGCCTCTGACGCCCTTGGGCAGGACGACAACGCTCCCCATCCCGCGTCTCCCGCGTCTCCCGACATTATATCAACCGGACTACAGAATGTAAACCCCCCGGGGATCGAAATCCAGAAAGGCCTTTTCGCCCACCTCAAAGATTCTGCGGTTCACCGGATTGTAATCTGTGATTTGAATCTCCGCAGCTCCCACCATCACCTGATAGTACTGGTAAGCGCCCATAAAAGTAGAGAGAGTGACGGTCCCCTCCAGAATACCCCGGCCCGAAAGAACCGCAGCCTCAGGGCGGATTACAAGGCTGCGCTGTCACCGGGCGCCGCCTTTGCAAAGTTGTTTACCTCCAGCTCCTGTCCCGCTACGTCGATGACCGCTTTATCGCCGCCGGCGCTTTTCACCTTTGCATCCAGGAAATTGGCCTCCCCGATAAAATCAGCCACGAACCGGGATGAGGGATGATAATATATCTCCCTGGGAGTCCCTATCTGCTCCACCTTTCCCTTGCTCATAATAATAATCTTATCAGAAATGCTCATGGCCTCAGACTGGTCATGTGTGACATAGATAGCCGTAATTCCCACCTTCTGCTGAATTTTGCGAATCTCCGTTCTCATGGTAACCCGAAGCTTTGCATCCAGGTTGCTTAAGGGTTCGTCAAAAAGCAGGACGCCGGGTTCAATTACAAGGGCTCTGGCCAGAGCCACTCTCTGCTGCTGTCCCCCTGAAAGCTGGTTTGTCATGCGGGACTCCATGCCGTCCATCTCCACAAGCTTTAAAATATTCATTACACGCTCCTGTATCTCCTCTTTTGGCAGCTTGCGGATTTTCAGGCCATAGGCCACATTGTCAAAGACATTGTAATGAGGGAGAAGGGCGTAACTCTGAAATACCATTGCAGTATCCCGCTTGTTGGGCGTCAGGGCATTGATGGCCTCGCCCCCAGATAAATCTCACCCTCGTCGGGACTCTCAAAACCTGCAATCATGCGGAGAGTCGTGGTCTTTCCGCAGCCGGAGGGCCCCAGAAGGGTTACAAAGGAACCCGGTTCTATATCCAGAGTGGTATCCTCCACTGCATAGAACTCCTTTCCCGTCTTCGGGTCGGTGTATATTTTTGATATATGTTCCAGACGGACGCCTTTTTTCTGTTTATCCATTTTTTAATCCTCCTAATCCGTTTCCACTGCCTTCTCCCGGCAGCGGTTACTCCTCCGCTTTAATCTTCCGGCTGACGCCAAAGAATTTCATCGATGTATTCATAATCAGAACCGCTCCGTAGGTAATACAGATCAGAACTGTGGCGTAGGCGCAGGCCACGCCGTAATTTCCCTTCTCCGCCTGCTCGTTAATCTGACAGGTAATCAGCAGGAAGTCCGGCGTTACCAGAAGAATAATCGCAGAAATAGCCGTAATGCTCCGCACAAAGGCCGTAACCAGACCGCTGAAAAATGAGTCTTTGATAAGGGGAAGGGTAACGGTCATAAACACCTTGGCTGAATTGGCCCCATATCATAGGCCGATTCCTCTATGGACTTATCAATCTGCCGGAGGGCCGAGATACCGCTGCGCGTACCTGTAGGCAGGCTTCGCACAATGAACACAATAATCAGGATCAGGCCCGTTCCGTAAAGTCCGCTCATGATTCCTGTGCGGAACAGACCGTTTGCATAGCCCCGGATATAACCGATACCCAGAACCGTACCGGGCACAGCCATGGCCAGCATCGATACAAACTCGATAAACCCCTTGGCTTTAAAACGTTTCTTTACGACCAGATAGGAAATAATCATGGACAAAAATGCGGTCAGCGGAGCCGCAATCAGCGACAGCACAAAGGAATCCTTAAATGCCTTAAGCCCGCTGGTTTTAAACATATACTGGAACCACTTGAGGCTCAGGCTGTAATCCCTGCCCCAAAGTGTAAACATAGCCCCCAAAGGGAACCATTATGTACATGAGAAGTACAAATGCAGCAACCAGACCGCAAAAACAGGTCAGAGGAACCGTAACGCTTTTGTCCTCAATGAGCATTCTCATTCTGGAAGCCTTGCCTGTAAGGGTTGCAGCCGTCTTTTTCTCCAGATAATATTTCTGAATCAGGAACAGCGCCACCGTAAGGGACAGCAGCACCACAGACATTGCGGCAGCGCCCGTGGAATCATAAGCGCCCGTAACCTGCAGGTAAATGGTGGTAGCCAGCGTGTCATAGGAGCCTCCGATTAACATAGGATTTGCAAAATCTGCAACAGATTCGATGAACGTCACCAGAAATGCATTTCCCAGTCCCGGCAGCAGAAGCGGGAAAGTTACGCTGGAGAACACCTTCCACCGTGAAGCTCCCATATCCCTGGTAGCCTCCTCCAGGGAAGGATCGATGTTCTTTAAAAGCCCTTTTAGCATCAGATAACAGACCGGGAAAAAGGTAAGGGTCTGAACGATGGCGATGCCCTTTAACCCATAGACATTGGAATCATAGATTCCCAGAAGGGACCGTGTGATTATGCCGCTTCTTCCAAAGAGCATAATCATGGAGAGGGACAGCACAAAGGGAGGCGACACCACCGGCAGCATAGATACAAGTCCGAACAGCTTCTCCAGGACTTTGGTCTTAAGCTTGACATAGACTTCCACATAGGCAAAAAGAAGGCCGATTGCAGTGGAAGCCAGTCCTGTAATCACGCCCAGCGCCAGCGTGTTGGAAAACGCCCTCTGGAACCGCTCCAGGCTCAGCACCCGTTTAAATACGCTCATAGTGACGGTTCCCTCTGAATAAAAGCTGTCAACCAGCAGCATCAGAAGGGGGTATAGAATAAATAACCCCAGAAAAATAAGCAGCACCACAATCATGCTGACCAGTATAGGGTCTGAAAAAAATTTCCTGCGCTCAAGTTCAGCACTCTGTCTTCTGGACACAATGAGGCCCCCTTTCATCGGAATAAATGACGCCGTTGTGCATCTTCTGCACAGGCAGGCTGTAATAGCAGGCCGGTAACAGGATTGGCTGCGGCCCATACCGGAACGGGCCGCGCTCACTGCCAAGCCAAAAATGCTGCGCAATGAACAAACAGCTTATTGCGCAGCACCTTTTACATATTTACAATATCCTTTTATGTGCTCTCTGCACCTGTATCCCTGCTCTATTCAGTTAAGAAACGGCCGGAATCTGCGCTGTCGTAGGAGCTTCCAAGAGCTTCAAAGAAGTCCTCTACATACTTAGAACTGTTTTCCTTTGCATCCTCGAAATCATAGTCAATGGTGTTGTTCATGTCCAGGCCGAACTTAGCCGCTTCCTCAGGCTGGGTTGCATTGCTCAGTACCAGGAACTGATAGGATCCGTTCTCTTTTGCGTGGTCCACACAGTCAGGAGACAGAGCGTACTCGATCCACAGCTTGGCAGCATTGGGATGTGCGCATCCGTTGAAAACAGCAGTTGCACCTACCTCAAATGAGGTTCCGTCGTCGGGAACAATAAGCTGGATATTGTCATACCCCTGAAGAATCTGATAAATCCCGTCATGAAGGAATCCGATGCCAATCACACACTCTCCCGGGCCTACCATCTTAGACGGACCGGAGCCGGATTTGGTGTACTGCGAAATATTCTTGTCCAGATTCTTAAAATACTCCATAGCCTCGTCGTGGCCTTTCATCTGAACCATCGTATTAATAAGAAGCTTGGCCGTACCTGCCGTATTGGGATTGGACAGCATGATTAATCCTTTGTATTCTTCCTTTGTCAGGTCATCCCAGGTTTTCGGCGCCTCGATTCCCAACCGCTCCAGCTCCTCGGTATTTACCATAAAGCCAAGGATTCCCTTGTAAATTCCATACCAGCAGTTGGTAGGA
Source organism: Clostridia bacterium UC5.1-1D2 (assembly GCA_001304855.1). GTDB lineage: Bacteria > Bacillota > Clostridia > Lachnospirales > Lachnospiraceae > Enterocloster. Next base: position 8,929 of record BBZN01000061.1, on the reverse strand, counting down.
TCCTTATACTGATCACCGATAAGGTTCTTGGCGTTGATCGCCTCATACTCCATCAGAAGACCATCTGCCACAGCCTCATTATAGGGATCGGTTGTTCCGCCGAACCATACGTCGGCAGAGGGCTTGCCTGCCTCCTCAGAAATCTTGGTATAAACCTCAGAGGTGGAAAGTCTCTGGGATTTGGTCTTAATTCCGTAAAGCTCCTCAAAGTTCCGGCACGCGGCAGCCAGGTACTCCTCCTCGCAGGAGCCGTAGACTGTCAGTTCGCCCTCTGCTCTGGCGGCTTCAATGAGGGCCTCCAAATCTCCGCCTGAAGCTTCCGTTTCAGCTCCACTCTCCCCGCCCCCGGCCTCAGGAGCTTCTGCTGCGGCCTCTGTCGAAGCAGGAGCAGATGCGGCAGGTTCCGTCTTGCCTCCTCCGCAGGCGGTGAGGCTCATTGCCATAGTACATACCAACAAAAGCGCCAGTCTTTTCTTCATAATAAAAACCCCTCCTTTTTTCTGGTGATTTCATCATAGCAGAAAAGAGGGAGGGGATAAACCTAGTTTTTAGTAATTTTGTCTGGATTTCTGAACTGAAAGTCAATATTTTCATTCAAAATATACGTATTCCTGCATTTTAAACCGGCCGCCAAGTTTCCTTAAGGGTGCGGCAGCTTACTGTATCCATACCCCATTCTCGTCCACCCGGTTCCCGTCGGGAGTGGTAGTGTTCACAAGCATAGCGCCATTTTCTCCCAGATAAAACCACTTCCCGGTCTGCTCAACCTGTTCCCACTGATTCTTTGCCAGGGCGCCGTTGGAGCGCAGGAAATACCAGCTTCCGTTTATCTGACGCCAGCCTTTGGCCATGTAGGTGTTGGAGTCGAACCAGTAGGTGACTCCGTCTATAGTCTGCCATTCATTGGATGCCCTGGCTCCGCTGTCTTTTATGTAATACCAGCCTGTTCCGTCCTGTACCCAGCCCTGAACCGAAGCCGTACCCGGACCTGGGTTGGCAGAGGTTCCTGTTCCTGTATTACCGGAAGGAGAGGAAACGCCCGATCCGCCTGTCTTGATGGCGCCGGCGTCTGCAAGGTCATATCCATAGTCAAACAGCGCTTTTGTATCTGTATAGTGAGTGGATTTACTCTTCATCACCACTGCTATCAGCCTCACGCCCTTCCGCTCCGCCACTGTCACCAGCGTATTGCCCGCCTTTGAGGTGTAGCCGGTTTTGCCCCCTATTACGCCCTCATAATATCTGGAATCCGCTGGGTTGAGCATTTTGTGGCCCATGGTTACAGTAAGTCCGTTGGGATTCCTGATGGTTGCGGGCAGGGTATAGCTCTGAGTGGAAGCTACGGTCTTGACAATCTCATTATTGAAAGCCGCTCTGGCAATCAAAGCCATGTCGCGGGGCGTGGTGTAATGGTTGGAATCATTGAGGCCGTGGGGATTCGTAAAATGAGTATTGGTGCATCCCAGTGAAGCCGCCTTGTCATTCATCATCTGGGCAAAGGCTGATTGCTGCCGGCCACATTCTCTGCCAGGGCGTTGCCCACTTCATTGGCAGATTTCAGAAGGAGGGCGTAAAGGCACTGGCGCACTGTCATTACGTCTCCGGCTGTCATATTGATGGAGACAGCTCCTGCTTCCAGGTTGGTGGTGGCCGTCGATGAAAACGTAACATTGGAATCCAGGCTTACAGCTTCCGCTGTCAAAAGCGCAGTCATCAGCTTGGTGATACTGGCCGGATAAAACTGCTTGTCCCCGTTCTGGGAGAACAGGACGGCGCCTGTGGATGCCTCCATGAGGACTGCTCCCTCAGATGCAATAACAGGTTTCTGCAGGGAAGCGCCTGCCTCCAGATTCACCGACAGGGAACCATTGTCCGTATTCCCTGCAGTCTGGCTTCCTGCGTTTCCCGGCGTCTGTGTTCCGCTGTTTGACGGCGTCTGGGCTCCGCTGCTTCCCGGCGGCTGCGTGCCGCTGTTTGACGGCGGCTGTGTTCCGCTGCTTCCCGGCGGCTGTGTTCCACTGCTTCCCGGCGGCTGCGTGCCATTTAAAGGGGAATCACTGCTTTCTGAACCTCCCGGCCCTCCGGACAACTCCCCGGCCCCAGAATTATTCCCCGACTGAAAGGAGGATACCTGGCTTTCATCCAGCGGAGTAATGGTAATAGGTTCGCCGTAAGCAGCGATGCTTAATGTAAGGATGCCGCTGATACATATACAAAGGAATGACTTCCATTTTCTTAGTCTCATAATATGGTTTCTCCTGCCCTTCTTCTTGTATTTTCACAGGATTTACCGGCCATTCGCGTCGGATAATCCCAAATATTTCCATAAACAGTGTTAGAGCGCGTAACGCACAGCTGTCAGAAAGCAATGTTCAAACACGCTCTAGTATAACACATAACCCGGTTACAAAAATCTTACAATTTTTATAAATTAATCCTGGATTCTATCTTAAATTCCTTCCGCTCTCCTCATAAAGATAATTCTTCACCAGTTCCAGCTCATCTATATAAAAACAATTGGGCAGCGTTTTATCCTTTACAGAAGTTATACACTCCTCCAGATCCATCCACATAACAGCTTCCACTTCGTCCCTCTGAAGCGCAAGCTCCCGGATGTCCACCGGCTTGCGGTACATATAAACCTTGCTGTACTCGCTGTCCTTAAACATTCTGCCGTGAAATATTTCTTCCATGTACCCACTGTGCACTCCGATATATTCCAAATCTTCTTCCGACGCCTGATACCAAGCTCTTCCTCCAGCTCCCTTAAAGCGGAAGGCAAAAAATCATCCCCCGGCCTGTACATGTCCTGCGGAGGAGATATCATAGCACCCCGGATAGGAGTCCTTGCAGGAGGCCCGCTTTTGAAGGAGCAGTTCATATCTGCCTTCCTTCCCTTGGCGCACAATCCAGACATGGGCCGTTCCATGGATGTCACCGTCCATGTGAACCAGACTCCGCTCTCTGACCCTTCCTGTAATATTGCCCTCCGGATCCCTGATGTCAAAGAGCTCCATAGGCTTTCCTTCCAGGACCGCCTGACACAGCCTGTCGCCCCTGTAGGACAGCTTCAGTGAGAAAAAGGGCGCGTTCTCATTCAAGAGGCGGAAAATATCTTATCTCCCTCCCAGAGATTTAATTTCAACACATCCTCCTTACCCACCCACTCCAGCGCTCCCTCGCTGCAGGGTATCATTTCCCCCTCAAATTTGTCCGCCGTATACAGACACATGTACTCTGTATCCCACCCTTCAGACATAAAGGTTATCAGCCCCCTGAACCGCCAGGAAGTCAGCGTAAGCCCTGTCTCCTCCTTTACCTCCCTGAGAAGGCACTCCTCGGGCTCTCGTCCGCTTCAAAATGCCCCCCTACGCCGATCCATTTATCCTTATTCACATCAATCTTCTTGCTTACCCTGTGGAGCATCAGGTACGCCCCATCCTTCTCTATATAACAAAGCGTGGTCATGCAGTATTTTCTTCCCATCTTCATTCTCCTCCCGGCACCGGCATTTTCCAAAGGATCCGCAATCGGAAAAGCGGTCCCTGTAAACTAAAATAACCCGCCGAAACCTCTGTCCCGACGGGTACTATTATAAACCACCTGCTCTTATTCTTCAATTGAATAGTTGGGGGCCTCTTTCGTAATATGGATATCGTGGGGATGGCTCTCCTTCAGGGAAGCCGCCGTAATTTTCACAAACCGTCCTGTCTCCTGAAGAGTGGGGATATCCTTTGCTCCGCAGTATCCCATGCCGGACCTGAGCCCTCCCAGAAGCTGGAATACGGTGTCCTCCACCATACCTTTGTAAGCCACACGGCCCTCCACGCCTTCCGGAACCAGCTTCTTTGCATCGGTCTGGAAATACCTGTCCTTGCTTCCGTTCTCCATGGCGGAGATGGAGCCCATACCGCGGTAAACCTTATATTTACGGCCCTGATACAGCTCAAATGTGCCCGGACTCTCGTCGCACCCTGCAAAAATGCTTCCCATCATACATACGCTTCCGCCTGCTGCGATGGCCTTTGTCACATCGCCGGAGTACTTGATTCCTCCGTCTGCGATAATGGGCACTCCGTACTCCTTGGCAACCTTGTAGCTGTCCATAACTGCGGAGATCTGGGGAACGCCGATACCTGCAACCACACGGGTGGTACAGATGGAACCAGGTCCGATGCCGACCTTCACAGCATCCGCCCCTGCCTCAATCAAATCCTTGGTAGCCTCTGCAGTAGCCACGTTTCCCGCAACAACCTGCACCTCGGGAAACGCCTCCTTGATCATCTTTACACAGCGGATCACGTTCTCAGAATGGCCGTGGGCGGAATCCAGCACAACCACATCCACCTTAGCCTTTACGAGGGCTTCCACACGGTCCAGTACATTTGCGGTAATACCGATGGCCGCACCGCAGAGCAGCCTACCCTGTTCGTCCTTTGCGGACAGAGGGTACTTAATCTGCTTCTCAATATCCTTAATGGTAATAAGTCCCTTAAGGTTAAAATCGTCATCCACAATAGGAAGCTTTTCAACCCTTGCTTTTGCCAGAATGGCCTTTGCTTCCTTTAAGGTAACCCCCTCTTTGGCAGTCACCAGATTTTTGGTGGTCATGCAATCTTTAATGGGTCTGTCGAAATCTTCCTCAAATTTCAAATCGCGGTTTGTGATAATACCAACCAGCTTCTTGCCTTCTGTGATGGGTACGCCGGAGATGCGGAACTTTGACATCAGGTCGTTGGCATCCTTTAAGGTGTGCTCCGGGGAAAGGAAAAATGGGTCTGTGATAACGCCGTTCTCGGAGCGCTTTACCCTGTCCACTTCCTCCGCCTGTGCTTCTATGGACATGTTCTTATGAATAATGCCGATACCGCCCTGCCTTGCCATTGCAATAGCCATGCGATGCTCGGTAACCGTATCCATGCCTGCACTCATCAGCGGAATGTTCAGCTTGATTTTTTGGTCAGGTTAGTGGTCAGATCCACCTGATTGGGAATCACTTCCGAATAGGATGGTACCAAAAGCACATCATCAAAGGTAATTCCTTCGCCGATAATTGTACCCATTAAAATTTCCTCTCTTTCTGCGTGTTTGATTTCGATTTTTTGCTAAAAAATTCACAATATAAACAGATCTATAAAAGAACGGAATCAGGCTGTCTGATTCTTATTAGTATCTTATACTAGCAAATTTTAAGTTGGTTGTCAAATCAATTTGAAAGGAAATATTCATTGTATTTACTTATAGCTTTTATCAGCGCTCCTAATAGGGAGGGGATATATTTCCCCTTACAAAACTTATGGCTTTCTCTCCGCCGGCGTCTGCCCAAAGACCGTCTCCAGCTTTCGGATAGCCCTGCACATCATTTCCTCCGATATCACGTCAAAGGGTTTGGCCCGCATCAGTACATCTGTCACGGCCTTGTGGGCGGTCTTTAAGATGTTTTCCTCTGTAAATTCCAGATTCAATCCTTTAAACGTAGGCGTCAACTCCAGAGAACGGAAAAATCCGAAAAGTTCCTCCACCTCCTCCCGGCGGCTTTCCAGCACCATCAGCTGAACCCCGATTCCATAGGCCACTTTCTCTCCGTGGGTCACGTCATGGCTTCCCTCCAGGAGAGTCAGACCGTTCTGGACCGAGTGGGCGATGCCGTTGCGCACTGCCTTGATGCCCAGAGCCTGAACGGTGGAAGCTGTATAAATATTCAAATTAACCACATCTATAAAGTCCTGTGTCACACGTCTCTCCTTCATGGCCTCGGCAGCCGGACGCGCCTTCTTATACATCTGCTCCTTTAGCATTCCCGCCACTGCCAAAGCCATGTAGTCGAACATATCCGCATTGTCGGAACCCTTTAAGGACGCGCTCCCCTCATACCACTTTGCAAGAGAGTCATAAACCCCGGATATAAAGTATTCGTAGGGTGAATTCACAATAACCTCCGGATCCACCAGCACCAGAGGAGGGTTTGTCTTTGGATAGATATTCTCCAGATACTCCCCCTCGTCGGAATAAACGATAATCTGGTTGCTGGCCGCCGCACAGGTGGCTGCAATGGTAGGCACAGTCACAAGGGGAACCTAATATAATTCGGCTGCATATTTAGCCGTATCTATGGATTTCCTCCCCCACCCCCACAATGAATCGGGCCGGAATTCCCTGCAAGCTCCAGTGCCTTCTGTACGTTGTTCATGCTGCTCTCTCCGGCAAATTCGTTGACTGCATACCGTATCCCCGCCCTCTCAAGGCTGGAAAAAGTTTATCCTGAACCGAGGCTCTGGCCCTGGTTCCGCCGCTGATTACCGCTCTGGATCCGAAGCTTTTCAGAAGCTGCCCTCCGTCCCCCCACACATCCCGCCGGTTACAGTACCTGGCCGGACCGGATTTATTATATTTGATGGTTTCCTCCAGACTAAGCATAGCCATATCTATCCTCCTAAATAAGACTTATTTACTTCCTCATTCCCCATTAGCTCCGAGCTCCTGCCGCTAAGCTTGATGGTTCCGTTCTGCATAATATAGCACCGGTCGGAAATGCTTAGAGCCATATATGCATTCTGTTCCACTAACAGCACAGGTATCTTTTTCTCCTTATTAATCCGCACAATTACCTTGAACATTTCCTCCACAATCACAGGTGCAAGACCCAGGGAGGGTTCGTCAAAGAGAATCAGCCTGGGCTCGCTCATAAGCCCCCTGGAAATAGCCAGCATCTGCTGTTCGCCGCCGCTTAGGGAGCCTGCAAGCTGCTTCTGGCGCTCCTTAAGCCTGGGAAATATCCCATACATCTCCTCAATTTTCTCATTCATCTCCCTCAGGGAATATTTCTTAGAATAAGCGCCCATCTCCAGGTTATCCCGAACGGACATTTCCGGAAAGACTTCCCTCCCCTCAGGCACATAGACAATCCCCCTGGAAACAATCTTTGTGCTGCGGATTTTCGTCATATCCTGGCCCTGAAACAGAACCTCCCCCTTGGCAGGCTTCAGAAGGCCCATAACCGTTTTCATGAGAGTGCTTTTTCCTGCTCCGTTGGCTCCGGTCAGGGAAATAATTTCATTTTCCCCCACCTCCAGGCTCACATCATAAAGAGCCTGGACTTTCCCATAGAATGCGTCGATATGTTTAATTTCCAGCATCTGTCCGGCCTCCTTCTGCCTGTGCCTGCTTTTTTTTGTACCCTTCTCCCAGATAGGCTTTAATTACTTCCTCATTGTCCTGAATCTCCCTGGGACTGCCCTCTGCAATCTTGCAGCCGAAGTTCAGCACAGTGATGTCGTGGCTCAGATTCATGACCACATCCATATTGTGCTCTATCATAAAAATGTCCACATTGTTCTCATATACCTTCCAGATAATATCGATAAATTCACGCCGCTCCGAGGGATTTAACCCTGCTGCCGGCTCATCCAGAAGGATCAGCCTGGGATCCATCATAAGGGTGCGGCCCAGCTCCGTCATCTTCTGCCTTCCGTATGCCAGATTGCTGACTGTCTCATCCTGGTATCTGGACATGCCCACAAATTCCAGAACGGGCCGGGCCTTCTCCCTGAGGTTAGTCTCCTCCTGCCGGGAGCGGGAGGGGCTTACCAGATATCCCAGAAGATTCTGAAATGTTATCGCCTGTACTTCCCACACAGGAAATACTGTGCGCCCCCTTATCCAGCACCCACTGCACATACCTTAAAGTTTCCTTCTCATTGTAAGACTCGTCTCCATTCCAAAAAGTCATCACTGCCGGCATAACGCCTTTTCCAATTGTTCCCATAAGTTCCTTCCTCCTGCTTGTTTTAATTATGATTAGGTTTCTTATAATAAACACTGCCGTGTTATTATTAAGTTTAAAATTTCATAATTAAAAATTTTTTAAAAAAGAAAAAATACTCCCTTTAAAGAGGTCAGCCAATCAAAGTTCTCCTTTTCGGAAAATTTTTGTCTGGCCTCTGCCTGTACGGCGATTGTCTGCGGCCTGCATCTCAAAGCACAGTTTCCGCAGACGCCAGTCTACCGGACTCTCTGCTTGATCCTCTCCTCCATATTCATAATATGGGTTCGTATTAAATTCCTGAGCATGTCCTCCTCTTTGTTCCCCAGGGCTTTCACCATCTCCATGTGTTCATTGCTGGCCACCTGCTCATGGACCAGAGCTGTTCCCGTGGTTGTCCTTATAACCATATACCGGTTGCTGAGTACCATATACAGGTCCGTCAGGCACTGATTGCCCGCCATCTCCACAAACCGTTTATGAAAAGCCATATCCGCCAGGAAATATTCATCAAACTTTTCCCCCTCAAAATACCCCCTGCTTCTGTCCACCATATACTCCAGTTCCCGTATCTGCATAGGTGATATCCCTGCAGAGTTTTATGAGAGAGCGCTCCTCAAATATGAGCCTGGCCTCACAGATATCTGCAATATCCTCTCTTGTGGCAACCGGAATCTCATACTTTCCTCCCGGCAGCAATTCCACAATATGCTCATGCGCCATACGCTTCAAGGCCTGTATAACCGGCGTCTTACTAATCTGATACCGGTCTGCCAGTTCTGTGGGATCCAGCCTGGCGCCTGCCACATAATCCCCGCTGACAAAGCCCATACATATAGTCTCATATACAATATCATCTAAATTCCGTTTTAATGACATGGTTACTTAAGCCCCCTCTGTCTTTTTTCATGCTACCATTTTAAAACAGTATCTGCAATTGGTAAAGCAGAATCTTATACTACCTTTCCAGGATTTAAAAGGCAGTCCGGATCAAAACGTTTTTTTTATCCCTTTCATAATCCGCATCTGAGCTTCCCCGCACTGCCGGGCCAGATAAGAACGCTTGGCATAACCGATCCCGTGTTCTCCTGATACCATACCTCCAAATTCTCCGGCTTTCTCATACATCCGGTCAAAAGCCTCCTCCTTCTTCTCGCCCCACAGTCC
>BBZN01000060.1 GCA_001304855.1 Clostridia bacterium UC5.1-1D2 | reverse complement strand
CCCCCGTGGCTCCTGTAACTCCCGCCGGGCCTGCTTCTCCCGTCGCTCCCGTGGCCCCTGTGCTCCCACAGGGCCTGCTTCTCCCGTCGCTCCCGTGGCCCCTGTAACTCCCGCCGGGCCTGCTTCTCCCCGTCGCTCCCGTCGCTCCTGTGGCTCCAGTTGCCCCCGTAGGCCTGTCACCCCTTTACAACAACAGCGGCAGCAGCACCCATAATTCCCCACACACTCCCAACCATTTATATCGTAATTACACATAGTAATCCCCTTTCATGCTTATAAAAAAATGCACACCCAAGGCATACGCCTAAAGGTGAGCTCCTCTCTATACTCATTATATGCATGACCAAATCCCCTGTTAATACTATGCCCATCCAATCTGCCGGTATCAGCAGTTTCCTACCCACACACAGTCCAGATACTTCCTGCTGTTCCGGCCAGTTCATATATCTTCTTTATATCCGTAGCATTCCGGTCGGTCATTTTCCATCTTGGAAAAACCGGGTCACATGAAGGGGGATGCCTCTGTCCAGGGATGCGGCCCAGGCGGCCAATTCCCTCATTTCTTCCTCTGAATCATTTTCCCCGGGCACAATCAATGTGGTCAGCTCCACATGGCAGGTTCGGAAGGCCCGCTCTATAAAGTGCTTTACTGTCTCCAAATCTCCGCCCAGTTTTCTGTAATACGCCTCTGTAAATCCCTTCAAATCCACATTCATTGCATCCGTAACGGGAAGTATCTCATCCAAAACCGGATCCGTCACGCTTCCATTGGTGACAATTACAGTTTTCATCCCTGCCGCTCTCACCAGACGGGCCGTATCCCTCACATACTCCCATCCCACCAGCGGTTCGTTGTAAGTGAATGCCACCCCTATATTACCTGCGGATTTAAGCTCTGCCGCCCTGCCCGCCAGATTCTCCGGCTCCATATATATGCACTGGGTCCCGCCGCCGGACATGGATATCTCGTAGTTCTGGCAAAAAGGGCAGCGGAGATTACAGCCGAAGCTGCCTGCGGAAAGAATTCTGCTGCCCGGATAAAAGTGGTACAGAGGCTTCTTTTCAATCGGATCCAGTGCCAGAGATGTTATCCTGCCGTAGTTAACCGCTCTCATCTGTCCATCCCTGTTTTCCCTTGCGCGGCAGAGTCCGGTCTGCCCCTCCTCCAGGCTGCAGTGGTGCATGCACGTCCCACAGCTGATTTTCATTTTTTATCACCATGCCTTATCACTTCAAACCGCTCCAGTTCCACATCTTCCTCCTCCGGCAATATACCTGCCTTCTGCTTTGCAATGGAAATCTGATCCTCCACCGTGTCCACTCCGGTTAGATTTGGCAGAAGAAGGCCTCTGCGCCTCCCTTTTGAAACAATGACTCCGTACCGTTTAACATCCAGGCTGCCGGGGCCCTCTATGCGCTCCGTCTCCCCCAGCACATCCACGCTGTAGGCCATCATTTCCAATTCCTCCTCCCTGACGGACGGAAACCTGGGGTCATGGACGCCTGCGCTGACTGCATTGGCAATGATCTCCTCCCCTACGGTTTCACACACTGGAGATATGGTTCCAATACATCCCCTCAGGGAGCCGTTTTTCTGAATGGATACAAACACTCCGGCCCGCTGCTCCAAAAGCTCCGGGGGCAGCTTATCCCTTACTTTCTTAAAGGGCAAAAGCCTGCCCGTCCTCACATAATGCTCCAGGGATTTCCTGGCCAGGGACACATAATCGTCCTCCAACCCTATCTTTTCCCCGGACTGCTCCGGCGGCAAGGATTGCCGCCTGTGAAGGAACCTTCTGTCCTTATCCTCACCCGTAACCTGGAATACGCAGATTCCGTATCCCACCGCCAAAGGGCCCCTCATAGGACAACTGCTCCGGCTTCACGGACAGGCCGTCCAGAATTCCCGCCATCGTGGTAAAGCTCCTGTGCCCGCATTCCCCCGCCTTCTCGCAGAAGTCCTCTGTAAACTCCAAAAGTTCCCCAAAGTCTCCCCTGCCCATCACGTCCATAATCCGCTTATCATACTCCGGTCCCCGGGGGCTGTATCCATAGGGGCCTTCCGTCTTAAGCTTGTGGGACAAATCGCCGCTGCCCACAATGGCGATTCTCCGGCCCAGCGCCCCGGCCGCCTCTGCGATGATCTGGCCGGCCCTGTAATGATCTTCAAAAGACAGGCCGGAGCCGCCCACTCTCACAATCTTATAGTCCCTGTAAAACTGATTGATAAAATACAAGGTATCATCGTTCCATGATCCAACTCAGGCTCCCCTTCGCCTTCAATTCCCATGGGAAAACGGACGGCCCCGGCTTCCCTGCATATTTCCTTCACCAGCTCCCCGTCATATACGGCCCTGACGGAAACCTCAGGCGCCATAAACAGTCCAAAATCTCCCGAAGCCCCCCTTCCGGGAGAAATATGGAAATAATCCCTGTACATCAGCGCGTGGGGCGATAAAACTACAATCGTCTCAGGTTTCCACTCTGCCATCTGTGCCGCAGCCCTGCGGTACGCCTTCACTGTGTCTGAAATCTTCCTCTCCTGTCCTCTGCCCACCTCCGGCACAATAAGAGGCGGATGCGGCGCCATAACGGCGCCTGCGATTCCCTGCTCCCTGCCCATCCGGCACACTCCTCTCTTTTCTCTGCACAGCCCCACACAATCAGAACGTGTACATTCATTCTGTTCCATATACTTGTATTCTCAGTATAGCATCACGGGCCGGATTTTAAAAGGCCTGCCTGAAGGCGCCTGGGCAAAAGCAGATGAAGCCTGGTGCCTTCCCTTAACCTTCCGGCGGGTTCCCCTCCAGCCCAAAAGAAACATTGCCGTTTTCTCATAAGAGGCAGACAGCAAAAAAGCTGAACACGGCAAACACAGGCCGGCAACATTATCTGCCGCCGGCCTGTGTTTGCATTTTTATTAAAGAGAGTTCCTGTTAACACCTTACTTATGCTGCGAAAGGAGCGATCTCCTCCAGCAATGCGCCGCATTCTTCTGTGTGAAGAATCAGCTCAACTGTCTTGGATTTTGCCAGGGATAATACTCCCACAACAGACTTTGCATCAACGATACGGCTGCCGCACCTAACATCTGCGTCATAGTCATAGCGGTTGATGATTTTGACAAAATTAATGATCTGTTCCGCCTTATCAAATTTTACCATTACATGCTTCATTTGGTCTCACCTCCGTATCGTAATTTATAGAAAACCACCGTCAGATGCATGGGGGAATTTTTACTTACAGTAAGCCGGCATCTGACAGTGCCTATCTTCTTATCTTTTGTTTTCCTCTTGATGTTCTTATCATACACCTGCCAGAAAAGGATTTCCATGGTAATATTTTCTTATTTGCTGTAATATTCTCAATAATTTTACCTAAAATATGGTTTTCCAATATCCAATATTTTCCGAATTGACCTTAATCGGCATCCCGGATATGACTTCCAAACCGCCGTCGGAACCGGTTTTAACGCTGTGGACATGATCCCCGAATTCCATAGTCTCCCCCTCCTGTGCCTTCAGCTTCCCCTCCGACAGCCCTAGGGAAATGTGGGCTGCCAGCCTTCCCATCTCTCTTGGTCCCACACGTAGAGCACAGGACATACGTCCTCTTCTCCGGTTCCCGTCACACCCGCCATCTCTCCCGGAAGGCCCAGTCCAATGACTTTGACCTCCCCCTCCTTCTTCTCCTCTTTTATAACATCGGCAGCAGCCAGGCTTCCGGTTGTAGACAGGCTGCAGATTAGTTTCAGGTCAGGGTAAGTTTCCAAAAGCCGCCTGGTTTCACCGGCCGCCTTCTCATACTCTCCGTTGCCGTATGCGATATCCACCAGACGGAGCTCCCGGTATACGGGTTCCTGAAGCTCCTCCTTTATGGCGTAAATCCACTCGTTCTGATTTGCTGAACGGCTGGCTGCAGACAGAACGGCCCATTGGCCCCTGTGCCCGCAGTGAAGGTATACCTCTTTTGCAAGTTCCTTCCCCAGCAGTTTGTCATCTACCGGCTTGACATAGATGCTGCGGCTGCCGGGCTCCGTATCCCCGTCCAGGGTGATGACAGAAATCCCCCGCTCCATAGCCTCCCTGAGGACAGGCGTCAGGCATATTCATCATTGGCCGCCAGGGCAATGGCCGATACGTTGTCCTGTATAAGACTCCGTATAATCCGTATCTGCTCCTGAGCCGATATATTGTCAGGGTAAACAGAAATCACATTTTTCCCATTTTCTTCCATGATCTCCTGATATCCCTGGACAGCCAGTTCATTGTACCAGTTGTTTCTGGATTTCATCACGATGGCGCAGGTATCTTTTCCATAGATGTGTTCCCTTCCTTTGGCATGGACATACAGACCGCCTACCAGACACACGCAGGCCGCTATGAGAATACACTGTCTTGCTTTCATCTGATTTTCACCCCCGGTACATTCTTATTGTCTTTCAGTATAACCCTCCGGTGGGAATTTGTCTATTTTCATTGCAAATTTGTCATTTCTTGATAAAATAGTTATATCTATAAAAATGACAGACAAAATCTGCCGCAGGAAAGAATGAGGTTAAAGATCCATGAAACTTCTGATTGTTGACGATGAAAAACTTACAAGAGAGGGTATCCGGGATAACCTGGATTTGGAAAACCTGGGCATTTCCCAGTCTTTCTGGAGGACGACGGAATTCATGGACTGAACGCGGCTCTTGACCGGGAAGCGGATATTGTGCTGACCGATGTGCGCATGCCCAGAATGAACGGGGTGCACATGGCGGAGAAGCTGCTGGAAAAGCGTCCGGGCACCGTCATCATTTTCATGAGCGCTTACTCGGACAAAGAGTACCTGAAGGCCGCAATCAAGCTGAAAGCAGTCAGCTATGTGGAGAAACCTTTGGATATGGCGGAACTGGCCTCCGCCCTTCGGGAGGCTGTGGAGAGCTGTAAAGCCAGGTCCGTAAACCAGGAAGCAGCCCTGGCCCACGAGAAGGAGCAGAGAGGCCACCTGGCCCTGCTGCTGATGGAGCCTAAAAGGGAAAGCCCTGAGAATCTCAACGCCCTCGTTAAGCGGCTGGAACTTCCTATGGGCCCTTCCACCTGCTTTGTCTCACTTATTATCGACTGCCAGACGCCGGTGTCCGCTCTCCCCGGAAATGCCATAGACCAGCTGAGGGACCGGCTTAACTCATATCTGGAAAAATTGATCTGGCCCAGATTTATATCATACGAGCAGACCGCTACATCAATATATTTCTGTACTCCTCCACTCGTCCCAAGGATGAGGCCATCTATGCTGCGCCGTGTTTACCGGCCATATTATGGAACAATTCTGCCGCTTTTTCATCTCTGTGGGCTCCTCCGTAAGCGGTATGGACCGGGCGTATATCTCTTTCAGGGAAGCGGAGGAGCATTTAAAAAGCAGTTTTTTTCACGAATACGGTTCCATTCTCACCCACCGGGAGAGCAACGAAGCATTCCGCCCCCCTGCGGATGTGATGATGGATTTTTCCGTGGCTCTGGCCGACCGTCAGGAGGAACGGGCTCTGGACATTGCGGAACAGCTCTACACCTCCGTCAGACCCAGTGAAATGCTCCTCCCCAGCCAGGTTAAGGATATCTATTACCGCTACCTCAGCAAGCTGGACGAGGCGGGCCTTGGAAGTTATATTTCCCTGTGGCAGAAGGAAGGCTGAATACGGAGTCTATATGGGAGGGAGTTATGAACTGCACCACATTGAAGGAGCTTCACGACCTTCTGTGCGCCAAACTGCGGCTGTATTTTGAGCGTCTGCGGCAGGCGCCGGCGAAAATCCGGTTGTTTTCCAGATAAAGGAATACATACACAAAAACTATGCCGTCCCCTCCCTGTCTGTGCCGGATGTAAGCCAATACGTCCACCTCTCTTCCAATTATGTGTGCACTATTTTTAAAAATGAGACGGGCCAGACCTTAAACCAGTACCTGACGGATTACAGGATCAAGATGTCAAAGCAGTTTTTAAGCGATCCCAGATATAAAATTGCAGATATTTCATCCAAGGTAGGTTACAGCGACGGCAATTACTACAGCAAAACCTTCAAGAAACTGGTAGGCTTATCCCCTTCTGAATACAGAGAGAAAATGCTGGTATGAAAAATCCCATTAAGCAGCTGATACATCATTACACCTATGACATGAGGCTGAAAACCAAGCTGGTTATATCCCATGCCATCCTGATACTTCTGCCTACGGCGGTTCTGTCAGGTTTCCTTTTTATGCGCATTTACGGAATTGTAATGGAGAACAGCATACGCTCGGAGCAGGCTCTTTCTGTTCAGACAGTAAATTCCATCGAAAATATGGCAGGAAACGTGTTCCACTCAGCCGACACCATAGCCAATACGCTTATGATACAGGATTTATTCCATATTTCTGCGGAGGACGCTCCCGATGTGCGGATCTCCACACCGCGCCTTACCAACCTCTACCACTTGACGGACAGTATCGCAGACCATTCTTTCATAACCGACATCAAAATATATTACGACGACTCTGTCTATGGCGATTTAATGCAGTACAACCGTACCGGCAGCCCCCTCTTTCACCCGGTATCTTCCGTCAGCAGCAGTTATTGGTACGGTATATTCAGCACACAGGAGGATAACCGGCTTCTCTGCCCGGCTCTGTATCTGACGCCGGAGGAAATTAAAAAGAACGGACAGCTGGCTTATATTGTGAGAATCCCCTATGAGATGCCCAAGGGCCTAAAGCCCCCGCCGGAGCAGGCCTCGGCCTACATTGCGCTGTATCTGTCGGCAGAAAGCTTTGACAGTGTGCTCAAAAACGACGCCACTGTCACAGATGAGGCGGCCTATATCATCAATACCAGGGATGTGATGGTTTCAGCCTCAGATTTGTCTCTTGCAGGTATGTATTTTGTACCCCACTCCCAGTTTGAACAGCGCATGGGGAAGGAGGAAACCTTCTCCCTGGTTTCCTTTTTGGATGGTTCTGCCTATGGGGCCTATTTTCCCATTCCCGACACGGACTGGTATATGGTTTCTGTGATTCCTGCCACCCATATTACAGACGCAGGGCGGGCTATGCTGTCTCATTTTGGGATAATTTACCTTGTTTTTGCAGCAGGGGCCCTGTTTATTGCATTTTACCTCTCAAACTCCATTGCCGACCGTATTATCGCAGTGGCTCTTCAAATGGAAACGGTCCGCACAGGCATCCCCCATCCCATGGATGTTCCTGATACGGGATGTGATGAGATCGGAGTGCTGACGGACACCTACAATTATATGACTGATGAAATACGCTCTCTGATGGACAGCCAGAAGCAGGCTGCCGAGGAGCTCAGAATGGCGGAATTCAGAACGCTCCAGGCTCAGATAAATCCCCATTTTCTCTATAATACCCTGGATATGATCAACTGGCTTGCCCAGACAGGCAGAAGCCACGAGGTGACAGAAGCCATTCAGGCCCTCTCCCGGTTTTATAAGATGACGCTGAGCCGCAGGGAACTGATGAACTCCATCGAGGCGGAGCTGGAACACGTAAGCCTGTATGTAAAGCTTCAGAATATGCGCTATGACAATTGTGTGGATTTTGTTATGGATGTGCCGGAAGAATTGTACGAATATACCATTCCCAAGCTGACCTTTCAGCCCATTGTGGAGAACGCCTTTCTCCATGGAATCATGGCCAAGGAAGTAAAGCAGGGAAGCATACTGCTGACAGGGTGGCGTTCCGGTGAGGATATCGAATTTATTATCTCCGACGACGGGGCGGGGATTCCTCCCAGGAAGCTGGATGACCTGATGGATGATGTGGCGGAAGGGGATAAGACGGACAGCGCCATGCGTCCCGGCGCTCCCGGACATATCGGTATCTATAATACAAATCTGCGGCTGAAGCGCCTGTACGGTAACCAGTATGGACTTTCCTTCACCAGCCGGCTGGGGAAGGGACCGATGTGACGGTGAAAATTCCTGCAAGGCATATTACGGCGGCCAGCGCCGATCCCGGCTGTTCCCCCCGGTAACACTGCGTTTACCGGGGAGAAAATGTTCCTGTTGTGCTCCGGCTGCGCGGCCCATTGGGTCCTCCTCCAGAATCTTTTTAAAGATAAAAAACGTGCGGGGGTATTGACCGCTCAACCAGATTTGAACTGGAGGACGGCTGAAAAGCACTGAAGAAGGGAGGGGTGCGCATGCCGGGGGCAAATAATTATACTACCCAATCATCTTCTTGAATTAACTCATCAATTACTGAACCAATCGTTTCTTTTTCATAAATTTGCCTAATACTAGACCAATCCTGCGTAAGCTTCTTATACTCATTTTCAGTAAGCATTTTTCTATCATAAATATATATTATCATAAGCTCTATTACTTTTTGATGATTCATAACCATGACCTGTTGCTCTGAATCCCATATAACATTTTTCCATATTGGATGTTGAATACACATTATACTCTTTTCAAAGCTATTGAGAATTTCCGAAAATGTTTTTCCCGTTTCTAATTTTATTCGTACAATGGCTTTTGTAAATGGAATCAAAGATACAGGTCTAAATATTAAATTCCCTCCTTCTTTATTTCGGAGTGCTCCAACGTCGGCAGGATCACTCTTTGAATAGCTTGGAAACATATCGAAAATACTACTCCAGTATTCATTGCATAATTTCGTAAATTCATTAATAGCCTCTTCACTTGGTCGATGACGGATATAATATTTAATTTTGCTACTACCCCTTATCTTTTTCCCTCTAAATCAAATATTTCCATATCATTAACCATGATCCATAACAATTCTCGATTGCATTCATAAAATGTAATTATAGTTGTAAATGCTGACGTGTTTGTATCTGGTATTGCTTTTGTTTTTGAGTCAAGAATTCTGTTATCACCAAACATCTGATTGTTATCAATCAAATCTCTAGAAGCTATAGCAATGATATCGTCCTCATCTAATGCAATTATATCTCTCATTGATACTGGCTTTGCATATCGATTTAATGTACTAAACATCCTTCTAGTACGTTGCATGCCCTCATCATCTTTTTTATGTCCGACAAAAACTACAGGAATCTTTTCCGTAGCCAAATCAGGATTATTAATAAGCGCATGCTTAATTCCTTCTACTCTGTGCTGTCCATCAACCGGAAAGATTTTCTCATCTCCAGTTAATTCTAAAATCCCTAAATCAACAAATTCTTCGTCATCATCATATTCTACCCTTATTTCATGCCACTCAGGATCACCATCATATACAGCTAATATTAAAGCATTAAAAAAACGTTCATTTTGTGTATTAATATATTCCGAGATACTTTTATAATTTTCCGTAATACTTCTTTGTAACATTTCTCTCAATAAACTAGATTTATGCAACTCGTCGTCAACTCTTTTTACATATTTACTTACATCTCCAAATGATAAAGCAGAAACATAATATACCCATATTCCAATTTGTGCTCTTATTGCTGGCAACTTCATTTATTTATCCTCCCCACGCTGACTTCTTAGGTGCTTTATACAAATCCGGAATCTTATCATTAAATGGTGGAATGATCACTCTAATTAACTCTTTTTCAACCTTCCTAATTGTCTCGTTATCATCTAAAGGAAGATATTTTATATATAATTCTTTTCCCCAGGTTTCGCGCATAGTAGCTATTTTGGGCCTCATATCTCTAAGATAATCTCTACATCTTTTTCTAAGATTCTTATTTGATGTATATTGCGCTCTTCCAATATACATAATATATGTATGAGCACCAGGCACTATGTTTGGATTTAATATAAATATGTAGATTCCACCTTTATCAGTTGGAATTTCTTTAAATTCCTCGTGCAAATCACCTTTCTCGTCTAAAAATTTGACTGTCCTCCATTCAGAATCAACTAATAATTTTATTTCATCATCAAAGTCTCTCCATTTATCATAATTCAAACTAAAAACAACTTCTGTTTCTTTTTGACGTCTACACATATCAACTATTTCGGACATAATTTGTCACCACCCACATTTGTATTTTCCCATACGTTATACAAATCTGATATAATGCCTTAATAACATATGATTATCGACTGTTATAATAGTAAGTCCCCCAAATTTATATGATTGTTTTGTATATACACCTGCATTTTTTTAATTGCTTTCAACTCTATTTGCCTTATTCTCTCACGTGTAACGTGAAATTTAGCCCCAACTTCCTCAAGCGTTTTTTCTTCTCCATCAATAAAGCCATAACGAGTCATTATAATATCTAATTCTCGTTCTTTCAATTGTGCAAATAATTTATTAATAACTGTAGAACAACATTGAGCCCGTATGTAATCCTCCCAAACATCAATTTCTGCTGTTGCTTCCTTTAACTCAAGGGGAGGACTCAAGCACAGTAGTATCTTTTTCAGCTCTTCTTCATTACTAACAATATTGCACCATATCTCATCCTGAACATAATTCATAGCCATTATAATATCATTCTCACCAAAGTTATAGGCTTGGATACACTTCATGGCAGGAAACAGTTTTTCCTTAAAATGTGCTGGAAAATAAAACAGTACATTATTAAATGAAGCCTCTCGCTGCATTGTCTGTCTAACCCACAAAGGAAAATATGAAACAAACGTATCTGGACTAGATACATCATATTTATCAATTGCTGTTATTAACCCAATAACCCCCACTGAAATACCTCTTCCAAGTCACAAGAATACAACTTAGCAAAATTATAAGCCTGCTTCAATACTGTTCTTAGATACATTAAAACAATACGCTCCCTAGCATATATATTTCCCTGCTGCGCCGGTACAATCAAGGTTCTCCATTCATTCGTCTGAGGTGGTAATATTTGACTAGTGTACTCAATTAATATCTTCATTGATGGATATTCAGTTACCATTTTCTCCTGCAAAATCCCATAGTCTATCTGACTTTTGTCTATAATATTATCACTCGATGATACTTTATTAAATTCTTTATTTCCTATAATAACGCCCTTAGATATAAGTCTACCACATAATTTATCAATCTCCGTTAAATCTAAATCTTCCTCGATACATATATTAATAATTTCATCTTCTAACAATATTCCTTTTACTTGATATTGAGCAAAAAGTTTTCTTTCCACCGTTTGTATATCATGCATTATCTACCTTCTGGCAAGAGAACATAATTCTTTAATACTATCTGTATCTAGCTCCTGATTATATCTCTCGTCAATCTCCTCCATAAAGTCATATAGGTTCTTTATATAATCTTCTGGCTTAGTAGCAGATGCCATTATTTTTTCATATAAAATATCTACTCCACCTCTAACATACTCTTCAAAAATATCTTCATCTGATTTTGCCATATTACTTCCATAGTAACGAAAAGCCTTATCAATTCTCTCTTCGATTGTTAGCTCCCTCTTTCTATTAAGCAGCATAATCAAACGATAGTTAAAAAGTAGATCTTCTGACGCTTCTGTTAATTGCTGCGGAAATATTTTAGTAGTTTCTCCTGTATCCAATGGTGCTTTGCTATTATACAAAAATCCTACAATAGGTGCCATAAGATAAACATCCAAATTTCTTTTGAACAATTGATTTTTTTCATCAAATTTTGCAGTTAGCTTAATAACCTTTTCTGCGTGTTGTCCTTTAAAAGAATACTCTTTATCAAACATAAGCTTATCTCCCCGTTAATTGTGTTTCAAATTCATTAATTTTATCAAATAAATATCGAACTCCAACTCTATTGCCCATATTCTCTTCCGCAATTTCGCCATCAGTATCTTTAATAAATATAATCACCTGTTCTGCTACTTTTGGCAATGCATCACATACCGATTTTATTCGGGCTTTATCAAATGCAGAAAGCGGCGCGTCCATAACCAGCGGATATGCCTCTGTAAGCAACATTGCATTTTCATCGGTATCATTTTCCCTAGCTAATCTTATCACCCCTGCTATAAATGCGAAAATAACAGAAATACTCTGTGCAGTTGATGTTTCAATGTCACCAATATATCCATCAAAATTATCCACTATTACTTGAATATTATATTTTTCATCGAGAGAAAGCGAAAATCCCCCATTGTAAATCTCCTTGAATATTTCATTAACTGTTTTTTCTAGTTTTTCTCTAGTTTCTTGCTCTTTTTCCTTGTATATTGCATTCAACTGTTGATATATATATACCGCGTATGCTTTAAACTGTGCAACTCTCCTATTATTTTCATCTTTTAAACTTTAATTCATTAATATTAGTTTCACAACGTTCTCGCTTAGTTTGAAGCTTACCTCGTTCTTCTATTAATGAGTCATGCTCTATATCCATTTTTTTCAATTCTGTATTATAATATGTATACCTTTTTTGTAATTCACCAACATTTGCCATTCCCTCAAGCTTTTTATTTATACTCTCGATTTGATGTAAAACCTCGTAATAATCATTTTCAAAGTTTCTAACGATGGAATATTTTTCACTTAATTCGTCAAAAGTACCATCTGCTGCTTTTGATTTCAACTCGCATTCCCTTATAAATTGACCTATAATCGTTCCGACTGATTGGGGCGGAATATAATCTAGCAGTCTCATTAACTCTTTATGCGCATCATTTCCAAATTCTATCTCTCGGCCGCATAAACATGTACCACGCTTAATTAAATACTGCACAGTTCTTGCATGTATATCTGGAATTCCTGTATCTATTTTATTTGAACTTGCCAATTCTTGTAGTGCATCATATATTAATTTTTGTGACATCCATGACGTTACTCTTTTATTAAGCAACTGAATAATACCCGTAGTATTGTTAACTTTACTAATAGTCAAGCCATTCAATTTTTTATTTAGCCTTATACGCTCTTGTGCATATTTTTCACTTTCCTTATTATCTGAAATCTTTTGTTCTATTTCTTTTACCTTATCACTTACCGTTAACCGTTCATTATCAATCTCTACTAATCTACTATCAATTTCCTGTAACCGAATATCATATCGATCCATTTCATGTGTATATTCCAAAATCTTGCTATCACTTTTACTATCATAATCTTTTTCATAACTTTTTATTACCGAATTCTGAGAGCGTCCATTAAGATGATCTAATGCTGCCGAAAATGCACTTAACCCCAGAAGCCTTTTTACAGCCTCAGCAAATTCAGGACTTCTTCCCCTTCTAATCTCTTTACTCATATTTCCAATTCGTTCTCCGTCAAAAAAGAAATATCTAGATAGTTCCTTGGGTAAAATCTCCTTCATTCTATATTCAGTTTCAGTATCCTTGATAAATTCTGTTTGCCATCCCCATTCTTGTAGGCAATTTGAAAAATTGTATTATTAGGGCGTTTTAACCCTCCTACAGAATCTGTTGTATATTTTTGCTCACGAATCATAGTATAATCTACATCTAAATGTCTTAACAGTAACTCTACCTTTACAATGCATTCCTGATTAGGTCCCATTTCCTGTGCTTTAATTTTATTAAGCACTTCTGTATCTTCAAAATCTGTATCTCCATATAAACACCACGTAAATGCCTGTGCTAAAGTAGTTTTTCCTGACCCATTTTCCCCCATGATAATTGTAACATTTCTATCCGGATCTGTCGAAAATTGGATGGACTGTTCATTTCTAAACTGACGAAAATCACGAAGTTTCATCTCTTTTAGTAACATTCCACTTCCTCCTCTATCATCTTCTTGATTTTTCTAATCATTTTTAAATTATCAAGTTCTTTTGTGCTAAGATTCTTTTTCTCATTAATAATTATCTTTCTCATCATCTTCTGAGCTTTATCCGTATCCACTTCAATTCCATTAACCATCACAATTTCATTCACTTTTGTACTCATCAGAAAATCCCTCCCAATTTTCTATATCATATTTTTGTAAATCATAAGCCTCAATAATATCATCAATAATTATATTAGCTTGACTTCCATTCATAGCTAAACGAGCAAACTCTTTAGCACGGGATAATTCATTTTTAACTAATGTCAATTCTCTTTTCATTCTTTCTTCTGTAAGTGATGGAACTTTTTCTAGCTTTCGTGGTAATGTTATAAAATCATATATCTCCGCGTAGTCTTTTCCCTCTGCCAATCTCAAGACTCTGCCTCTTCGTTGAATATATTCTTTTGGATTTGTCGTACTAGCCAAGATAAAAACCACCTTTATTTTAGGAATATTGATGCCTTCGTCTAAGCATTTAATGGCTATTAATGCCTGCAAGTTATCTCCTTTTGAAAATTCATTTTTTAAAATCACTCGCTCCTCTATATCTTCATTAGAGGTAAATTGAGAAACCTTCATATTCAATTTGTTCCCCAATATACTGGTTACCGCATCAATTTGCCTCAACTCTTCTTCTTCAATAGTTGTATAGTCCTGGTTAAAATCTGTTATAGTTGTTGCACCACAATATACTAAAATATGCTTATCGTGAATATAGGGTAAAATTTCCCTTTCCAAAGCAGCAAGCTTATTAACAGCTCCCGCAACCAGCCTAGCCCTAGTTAAAGCAAGACGTTTTCCTTTTTCATTTAGTGCAAACTTCCCTTTTTTGTTTTTTATAAAACATTTTTGGATTTGGATTGTTAATGCATCATACCTTTCTCGCTCCTCATCCTCCAACGTAACAATCACTGGATAATATTTGTATTTTGTCAATTTTCCCTCTTCAATTGCCTGCTCTAATGTATATTCAATACATTTTGTCCCAAAATAATTATACAGTGATGCTGTACCCTCTTCATCGCAATGTCTATCTAAAGTAGCTGATAACGCAAGTCTATATTGAAATTTACTATTTAGTAAATTTCTCAAACTTTCTGCCCCAAAATTGTGAGCTTCATCTATTATTAAAAGCGCTGAGCCGCGTATTTTCTTAATTTGATTTTGAACAAACTCTGTAGAATAAGTAGCATTAGTTGTAATAAAACAAAAAAATCTCTTTTTCTAACTTTTAATTTTTGGTCTCTAACAGCATTCTCTAATAAAGATTTCCAATTTTTTTGCCTGGAGTTACTGTAACCTATTATAGGTTTAATATTAAATTTTTTTATGTCTTCAACCATTGTTCAACTAAGTGTTGATATGGGCATGCTATAATAACCGCAAGCTGATTATGTACATATTCCGACAAAGCTACAACCGCACCAAGTCCAGTATAAGTTTTTCCGGTTCCTGTTGCCATATCAAAAATTCCTGTATATTTATTTATTTTCCAATTCTCTATTGCTTTAATTTGATAATCATGAAGTCGAACATTATACGGAATCCGTGGAATATTAATATGTTCTTTTGAGTTATTAATCTCTTCAAATTTATCATTTTCATCAAAATAATGCTGCTTTATTTCTTCATAACAATTTTCTTCCTTTTTATACTTATTCAAAATTTCTTCTTTAACCTCTGGAAAATCCATAGTTTCCACACTTGAATCTTCATTGTTCCAAATAGCTTCAAATGCTTTTATTTTATTTTGAACTCGTTCCCAATTATCCTGATTCCTCCAATCACAATAAACATCTATAGATTCATAATTAATATCCATAGCTGTCAATGACTCATTCATAGAACCTGTAAATGCTATTTTATTTCCATATTTGTCCTCAAACACCCCCATTTTCTCGTGGTACATTCCCATTTTACTTTCACTATTAACAAGTGCGATTTTTATATCCAACCTTTTATCAGCAATTAAATTAGCCAGAAGATTCAATCTTTGGCTCTCCTTAAAATCTGCTGCATCATAAAGGGAGCGCAATAATGCCTGAACCACCACTCCCCTTTTCGCATAGCCAGCCTTTATCGCAGTTATATCTTCTTCTGATAACCTTGGTGATGCAATCAATCTTATATTTCCGCCATTATTAATGAATGGAATTAGTCCATTAGCTATCATGATAAGCGCTGTTGATGAAAAAAAGCCCACCGCTCGATCGTAAGTAATAGCTTCGTTTAATATAGGTGTATAAAATTCATTTGAAATACTTATTAATTTTGACCTATACTCTTTTTTCACATCCAAATCTTGAAAGCTCATATAATCCCCCACCTCATAACTCCAATAATGCATTTATCAGAATATCTATATCTTTTTCACTATTGAAGAATCCAATACCAACACGAACTGTACCTAAAGCATATTCATCATGCAAATACTTATGAATATATGGCGCACAGTGGTAACCAGTCCGAACTGCGATATCAAAATCCTGATCTAAAACCAGCCCAAGATCATCCGCCTTATACCCATCAATATTAAATGACACAATACTAATGTGCGTGTGTTTACAACCTGGCAAATATAATTTAATATTAGAAATACCTTTTAATTTATCTACTAGATAATCAGTTAAGTGTTTTTCGTGTTCATATATGTCACTGGTATTAATCCATCTAAGCGCTGCATTTAATCCTGCAATCGCAACAATATTGGAGCTTGCCGCCTCATACTTATTGGGTATACTCTGAGGCATATTTAAGTTTAATGAATCGCTTCCTGTGCCGCCTACAATAAACTCGTCTAAGACCACACCACTATTTATTATAAATCCAGCAGCACCAAGAGGACCATATAACGTCTTATGTCCAGCAAATGCAATAAAATCAGCTTTTATTTTCTTTACATTTACTTCAAGCAATCCTAAAGATTGAGAAGCATCCAATACTGTAATCGCATCATATTTTTTGCCTCATTTAGTATATCTACAATTGGCAAAATATATCCGGTCACATTACTCACATGCGTTACACATATACACTTAGGCTGCTCTCTCGAAAATTCATATCGCATTCTATCCAAGTCAATTTCCAAGGTCTCCTCGTTGATCGGTAAATCTTTAATTACAATTCCTTTTCTCTTGTATATCAAGTTCAATGTTCGAGCCACTGCATTATGCTCATAGGGGGATACATATACAATATCTCCTGCTACAAAAGATAATCCATGAAGTATTTGGTTTAATGCAATTGTCACCGATGGCACTAAGACAACAGAAGATCCCTTATCTCCATGCACTAATTTTAAAATCTCATTTCTAGTATCATCGATCACTTTAGATGCATATTGAGCCAGTCGGTAAGAACCTCGTCCCGCATTAACTGCATAAGTACGATTCGCCTCATCCATTGCTAAATACACTTCTTCAGGTTTTGGAAAAGTTGTTGCTGCATTATCCAAATAAATCATATCTTAACCTCTCTAATCTAATAATCTTTCCAGCATCTCTACTAAAATTGCTACTTTTGTGTTTGTACTTAATTCTTCGCTGTAAGCCTCTAATGCTTCCTCTATAAGATTTCTAACAATCGTTCCGTCATTTTCTGTCGCCCGTTCATAACGCCGAGTTACCACTTCACCTTTGCTATTTTTGAAAGTAATTTCTCCCGTTGCTTCCGTTATAGAATCATCTTGAGTCTCTTCTATTTCCAGCTTTGTTTCTTTTAGATATCGAAAATACATCTCGCTAGTATTATCAGACCAATTTTCGACATATATACCATTATAACTCTAATAAGTCGTCTTACAACCTCTCTGTCATCATATACATTCAAATTTTTGATAAAACTCATTAACCCAGTAACTTTATTGCTAGAAACTCTTAATTTAGAAACTTCACTCTGTCCTTCATACCATTGTTTTAATATATGGTGCAAATCTTCATCCGTTTTCTTTTCACAAAAAACCATTCTCGTTTTCCGCGCTAACTCATCCAACCATAATTCCAGATAATCCTCCATCAAATGCTTCACCTGTCTAAGCTTTTCAATAGTCTTTAGATAATTATTCTCTACATTTAAAGCCATAGACAATTCATTAAAAATCACTTCATAAGGATTGGCTTCCACCTTCTGTAACACGGTTCTGACTGCTATACTTATTTTGAATAACTCTTCATCTTCAATAAAATCTGGCTTAATTTTAACATTTCGTGTACATAAAGGTAACGCTCTATACCAACGCTGCATACTTGTAAGAAGATTATTAAGTCTAGATCCATGTAAATCAATATTTCCATCTATCGCAAACAAGGAATTGAGCTCTGTTATATAGCTTTCTTTATCCACATTTTCAGTAGAAATAAATAAATAATAATCATTTTTAGATTCGCACATATTTAAAATAATATCTGCTGTAACATCAAATTCCTTATTTCCTAAATAGGCAACTACATCTCCTCTCTGCATAAAAATACCATATGCAAGATAACAGGGAATCACTCCCTCTCTGATGCCCAATGGCGGACATTTTAGTTGATCTATTAAATCCTTTACTCTTCCTTTTTGCTGTGTGCACAATTTCAAAAATTATATATAGTGGCTAACATATTTTCCATTCTATTATCACATTCATTATTCAGTACCCCAGGATATGTAAACAATGATCTAAATATTGTCGCCTCAGGTTGGTGCCACCGTAGAATGTTTCATCTTTTATACCATCAAGAATAAAGGATATGATATTCTTTCTGGCGTTTTTAATTCGCGAGTTTAAATTTTGCTTATTAATTTGCTCATTATTTATTACTGGCGTCTGACAATAATAAGTTCCACAAATATCACTCACTAGTCGATCCAAATCATAATTTACCTCCATATCCACCTGTTTAAATTTATCATTATAATATACTGCTGTACAACCAGAATCTGTACCATAACTATCCTGTAAAAACTTATTTAATTCTAGATTTAAATCCTCTTCAAAAACATCCAATTCTGTTTGAAGTACAGCATTTTCTTTTAAAAATTCTTGATCTTGCCTTAATGCTTGAATCACTTCAAATTCTTGTATTTGGGTGATCATATTAAATGGCACTTGGGGAACCAAAACAACTAGTTGTTGCAATGAAAAATCCTGCACTTTACCCACTACTTCTTTTAAATGATTATTACCATCTTGATTAATAATAGCTATAACTTTACCATCACAAAATTCATTATCATCAAACAAGCTTTCTCCAAACATAAGTGAGAAAAAACTTTCATAGGTCATAAATTCATACCTAAAGTATCGCGTTATGGCAAAATCTTGATTGTACTTTTTAGGAATAATAAAATCAAAATTTGATACTTTAGCCAGAACTTTACTTATATTGACATGATCACCCAAATATTTTCTTCTGTTCTGTATAATCCTACCTAAATCTGCACCTATACTTGTTTTAAAAGCAATTCTACCTACTGATGTTTTAAAATATATTATATCTTCTTTTTCTAACATCTCATTTAACACATCGTCAAATGTAGGAACTTTCACCGCATTTCGTAAGACCTTTCTATCTGCCGGCAACTCCTCTGGCCTGTTAATTATGTTAATAACAGCCAACGCTTTAACAATCTTTATTTGTTCAGGGGTTGTACACTGAGATATGGCATAATCAGCCTTTAGCCATTCGTCATGTATATATCTATTTGATATTTCTTTCTTAAATATTCCTTTAAAGTAATCATATACTAAATCCGCACCAACAGTCCACGCTATATCTTCTGTATGTTTTTCAATAAAGCGGGCCATACTATTGGGCTCACTTTTAGAGATGAAAGTAAATAACGTCCTCTCATTTTGAGCAACTTTTTCACTAATATTTAATAGCATGTAAGCGCTAACTGGATTCATTGGGTAGCAACCCCGCACCACTACATTAAAAAAATCATTAAACTCAAAATCCGAATGGAAAAACGGGATATCTGCATGAATTTTTTTAGCCCTACTCATATTTACAAAATGAGAAATTTGAGGCACATCCTCTTCATTCTTATAATTTTTTATTATAGCGTTTTGTATCAGCTCATAATTATTTTTCGATGAAGTCACAAAAAATTTCTCTGTAATTCTACCTTCAATTCCTGTGAAAGAATTAATTATATCTTTTGACAGATAATTTCCATACTCTTTAATACTCTTATGAGCTACCATGGTAATAAAAATTTGCGCATTTTTAGATTCCTGGGCCAATTCGCAAATTTCCTGCAATAGCTTCATATCATTGCCTGCAGCCGTTTTATCCTTACTTTCAATAAATTTACTAAACTCATCAAATATAATGTAAATACCACTATAATTATATTCTTCGTGCAGTATCTCACTTATATTTTTAAATAATGGTAGAATATCTGTATTAATCATCGGATTAAATTGGCTTCCTGATGTCAAAACAGGGTAAATCTCTTTAAATACGGCTAAGGCACCTTTCCTGCATTCCTTTAAAGCAAGCTTAAAATCCTGTATATTCCATTTCTTCTCAGATAATTCCAATAAGAATTTATCATAGGTATCTTTATATTCATTTTTCCAAGACTGAATATTTTCTAACGCTCTCGAATAAAAGGTATCTGGAATTAATTCCGTTAAGTTGGCTCTTTTAATTGCCTCATTTAATGCAACAAGAAATGCCTGATCCAGGTCATTATAAGAACTAGAAATAATAACAGGTAAAAATGGCTTTTTTTCGTTCCATACCTTTTTTATATCTGTTACTGCTTTCATATCAATATTATTAATTTTATTAAATAGCTGACTAATAATTTCATTATTAACAGCTTTTCTCTCTAAAGTAAGGATCGCTAATAAAACAAGCAATAAGTGAGATTTACCCTTGCCATAAGGACCAATCAGAATAGTGGCCTGCTCTCTATTGCTATTCACTGCATTAATATAATCATCCAAAATTGCTACTGATGACTTCGTTGGAATATAACTCAAAATCTTATCAGTCTTGTTTAAATTCAAATATATATTAATAGCATTTTTGAAATTATCATTTACAAGTATATATTCACCTAATCTTGGCATTTCTTCACCTTATCTATGTCCTTCATAGTATTTTTCAATTATCTCATCTGCACTCTCAGAAAACAACCTATATACCATATCCAAACCTGCCGTACGGTCCACCTTAATATACGACATATTTGAAATTCTATCTAAATAATCATTGAGTGCTACTCTTGTAAGATTATATAGATTACCGATTGCATTTTTTCCGTTATACAATGCATCAATGCTTACACTTTCACTATTTATCTTTTCAAAAGTATCCGCCAATTCATATAAAATCACCCACTCACTTAGTTTCGACAAATCCGGCTGTTTTTTGTATATTTTTCTTTGGACTGCACTAATAAACCTAAACTAGTCAATGGACTAACATTTTTATCTTCGGGATCATAATCTTCTGACCGCTCTTTGCTATACATCTGAAGCACTACTGTCACATCATCTTTAGCCGTATGTTCCTTTATTGTTGCGCCTGTATACTTTTCTAATTCATAAATTAGCGCACGCTCTACTTGCTCTTTCGTATTATCTTCAACTTCTAAATTATTAAATAGCATGTAATATGAAGTCGCATAATTTATATTTTTCACTAAGTGAGAATGTAAAAGCCATAAGGTAAACATATCCTGACAATAAAAGTCATGTGCCTTAATACATTTAGCCAGAGGCTTTAGTTCTGCACCAATTCCCGCCCGTTCTTCAATAAGGTCAAACGCTTTTAGCCAATACCTCATTGATTTTACCATATTACTTCCAACTCCAAGTGTCTCCGGCGCATCTGACTGCAAAAAAATCCTTGGATTATTTTCTATTGCTAATACACCTTTACTAATCCAGCCCTCACGCAATGCAAACTTTTCATGTCCTGATATTCTAGATAGAACCTTTCCTTCTGCCATGGTTAACCTCGCTTTATTCCTAAAACTTTTCTCATATAACACCCTGCATCAAAATGACCTACGCACTCTCCACAACGTACACATTTCTCATCATCAATTTTATATTCTGTAGTCCCGTCAGGTAAATCTTTAACAGATATTGCGGAATGTTTACATACGCCTTCACAGGCTCTGCAGCTCATGCACATCTGATATTTTGTTATCTGGCATTGAATTCTTTTTTCCGCAATCTGCAGTGAACGGGCGCCTGCTATGTTTATTTTCTTTAAGGTTTACTTTTAATTTCGTAGTACCGATTCTTCCTTGTAAAATCATGACTACACGCCCCATTTTATCTAATATATAGACTTCACCAAGACGCTTATTGCCTAATTCTTTGTTTATATAGCCGAACGGCTTAAATAATTCATATAATTCCTCAGAAATAGGTTTCTGTAAATCATAGTTAAATGCACTATCTTCTGTCGCACATGGCTCAAAAGAAATAACGGACTTTTGTGCCATTTCCAATCCATTTCCACCTTGTCTTGCCTTCCAGCTCCCTTCATCGACATACTTTTCAGGCTCTATTTTATCCGTTTGAACTGCAAAATTAATCAGCAATTCCCTCCACTTATAATACTTATCATACATGTGAACTTTAGCCAAAAACTCAGACCAACTTCCATTATTAGGGCAACACCAACAACCAACTCGGGAATACCCCAGCTCGTAGGCTTCATTAAAATCAATACCCTCAGTCAGTAAATAAAGCCATACATCAAAATCAATCCAATCAATGATTGGGGAAACTACGGTTTGTTTAGCAATTTTGGGACTATCACTTTCCCGGTCATATTTATCCCTACTTGCTGATTCGCTTCTACGAATACCATAGAAAGTCAAAATGTTGGTCTTATTTTTAAATGCTGCTGATATTTTTCTTGTAATCGCCCCTGTTTTAAAAACAGTACAGCACCATCGCATTACCCGGCTAGGCGGTC
Source organism: Clostridia bacterium UC5.1-1D2 (assembly GCA_001304855.1). GTDB lineage: Bacteria > Bacillota > Clostridia > Lachnospirales > Lachnospiraceae > Enterocloster. The sequence continues at coordinate 1,943 of BBZN01000060.1, read as the reverse complement.
CCACAACTTCGCATAACTCTTCAAAGTTTTTCTCGTTATTTCTAGCTGAAATCATTGGAATTCCTACGGTTTCCTCATTTTTAAGGAATCTTTTTTTATACTCATAAGTCAAATCATGCTCTAATGTTGTATCACCAAAAATATGTAATATCTTGCGAGAGCCAGTGCCTTTGTTACCAAGTGTGAAACCACGGTTGAGTCCTTACCACCACTGAATGATACAAACATTTCATCAATCGAATATTTATCTAAAAAGCTCCTAATGTATCGAATGCCTTCGTCATTTATTTCATCATATCGAACCCGGTTAATCTCTACAAACTTCCTTTTCACTGTATCAAAAAAGTTCATATCGATTTGATCTACATACAAATCATATTGTCTTTTTATTTTTATAATTTCTTCTAACGGTAAACTATTTAATTTAGTCGCAGATATAGAGATTTTCTTTCCATCTATAATATAAGATCCACTTCCATTCCAAGCAGAAGATTTCTGTAATGCTAGCGGATTTTTTTCATTCAAAATAATCCCAATTAATAAGCTTTCCTTGGGAAACACCGGCCTTATATCTGTAGACACATAATGCCCTTTTTCTCCACAGCAAGGCATATATCCCAATAAATAGGAACATTGCATTTATCACACCAATATACCGTAGATGATAGCTCCGTCCGTTTTTTACAAATACTACACTCTGATGTTTCCATAGGTACGTTGCAATCGTTACAAAAGTATTGAATCATTCTATTCCTCGTCTTCTAAATAAAATTCTAGTATGCTGTTTGCCTGACAGTTAAACAATTTACATAACTTTTCTAATGTGTCATAATCAATACGCTGCATTCTATCATGATATAAGTTTGAAACCGTCCCTCTGGCTAATCCCGTTTTCTCACAAACATCCTGTATTTTATATCTGTTCTTACCCATTAATGTAGATAAGTTGCATCTAATTGGCACTACATTTCCCTCCAAGCACATAATATCAAACAAACGTATCGCTTTCATTATATCATAAGATCTCTATGTGATAAACAGATATATAGTTATTTCGATTAGCTTCCGATCTATTTTTTCTTAGAAAAAATAAAAATATATCATTGTTTTACTGGATTTTATAAAAGTCAAGACCACCGGCTTAGCCGGTGGCTTGTTCTGCCCCCATAAGGGGCTGTTACCTGCTTGCGCCCGGAAGGCGCACTGAAAGTCTGCCTGCTGCACCACATTCTCAGCTGCCCTTAAAAGGGCATGTTCAGTGCTGCCTTACTCCGGCTTTGCCCAAAAAGGGGCTTGCTGGTTTGCTTTGCCTTCCTACTGACTTTTAAGAGTCCTACTTCTTATTTTTCTTCACCTGTTCACCCTTAATCGGGTCTATGTACTCTACTAACGACATCTGGTCATATTCCAAGTCCTCTTTTATCTGATTTTGGATGTATGCCTTTATTGCCGCCGTATCCTTTCCTACTGTGTCCACGTAATATCCACGGCATCAGAAATGACGGTTTCCGTACTTATACTTTAGGTTCGCATGCTTCTCAAATATCATGAGTGAACTCTTTCCTTTGAGATATCCTACCACCTCTGACACTGAATATTTAGGCGGAATGCTTACCAGCATATGAATATGATCTGGCATGCATTGTGCCTCGATTATCTCAATCCCTTTTCTTCGGCATAAGGTCCCTAGTATTTGGCCTACATCTGCCTTGATATCTTTATATATTACCTGCCTACGATATTTTGGTGCAAAAACCAGATGATACTTGCAATCCCATTTTGTATGAGCTAAACTATTATTGTCCATTTTTGGACCTCCTGTGTTTTTTTATTTGTGGTTTGCAGACCTACATCTAGTTTAGCACAGGAGTTACTTTTATCTGAAGATATTCCCTTCACCTGCAGAGCAGGTGGTTTATTTTACTGTGACACAAATAAAGGGG
>BBZN01000059.1 GCA_001304855.1 Clostridia bacterium UC5.1-1D2 | reverse complement strand
CCTTCTCCTTCCTCCCTCCGGCCTTCTCTTTCTCCGCCTCCGGCCTTCTCCTTCTCCCCTCCGGCCTTCTCTTTCTCCGCCTCCGGCCTTCTCCTTCTCCCCTCCGGCCTTCTCTTTCTCCGCATCCAAAACCGGCTCTTTTTTAATGAGCTCTTTCAGATCGTCCATAAGCATCTGGCGCAGCTCCCACTGTTCACTGAAGCCTTCCGCATATTGCCGTCCCTTCACTCCCGCTCTGGCACAGGCGGGATCCGTCTTTAACGCCTCCGCGTAAGCGTCTCCGATACCCAGTCCCCTGGCATTGCTTCCTTCCAGAGAGATCGTTCCCGCCCTGGCTCCGGCTATCTGTTCCATAGCCGCCCGTCCTTCAGCCAGCATCTGCTTGTGCCTTTCATCCAAACCGCTGGTATCGATGGTCATTCCGTCCATATAGCGAAGGGTCATCGCCGCCTGCTCTTTGGCCCAATACGACTTATTTTCATCAATATCGGACAGGTTCATGGCTCTGAAATTTCTCACCTTTGACAATTGATCCAGATATCGGATTTCCGGACCGTATTTTGCGTCCAGATCGCTGATGCGGGCCATGGCCTCCTCCTTTGTGGCAGGAGGAACATAATCCGGGTGGAGACGCTCCGCCTGCCCAAATTTTATAATCTCAGGCCTTACGTCCTCTCCATTTAACTCTCTCATCTGATTCAGGCGCGCTTCCTCCTCTGCGCGCTCCTTAAGCAGCTCGCCGGGAACGGAGGACAGCCCGTTTTCCAGCTCCTGAATTCTCTTTTCGCTGCCTCTTATCTGCTCCGGCGTCATACCGGCGGCAGGGTGCTTGCTCATCGTCTCCACACATACCAGCATATGTTCTCTGGCGCCTGCCATGGACTGTTCATATATATCCGATATTACCTGCTCCCTCTCCTGGGGAGTTTGGGCATTTATGAGGGCGGTCACCGCTTCGAGCCTGTATTCATCCTTTTTCTGTCCCTGTCCCAAAGCGGCAGTCAGCGTATCTCTGCGGGCTTCCAGCTCCTCCCCGCTCATGTCCCGGATGACGCGCAATTCGTTTATTTTGTAAAAGCCCGGTTGGAAATCCTTCTCGTAGGAGGCAGACAGAGCGTCACGGCTTTCCTTTCTGAAATGTCCCAGCACAGGATCCATCACCTCCCGGATGTCCGTCTCCATCAGGTTCCCGTCATCCTTTACGGCCTTGGTAGTCTCCAGCTTTGGTAGCACCTTGTGAACCAGCCTATCCCAGGATTCTTCATACACCTTCCGCTGCGCCAGTTCCCCGCTTATCCTTCCAATCTCCTCATAACCGGACAAATTACGTTTCTCTATGGCTCTAATCTTATCCTCTGCCGCCTTCAGCCTCTGCTCCTGTATTTGTATATCCCGGGTAGGAGGCTTTTGGGACATGCCCAGATTCTCCTGGAGAAGCTTCCTGGATTCCAGCGCTTCCAGCCTTGGGGCAAAGCTGTCCGCGATCCTGGCGGTGCGCTCTCTTCTGTCCCCGTCCCGTTCATTTCTCCGGTCTATGTTATCCGCCCTCGTTCTTATTTTTCCCGGTCCCCAGTCAAAAAGGCGTCTGATTGGGCCGTGTTCCTTTCTTTTTTCCATTTGATCATAAGCATGGAGATCCACTTCCAGGGTATGGGACACAGCCCTCATTCTCCCTCTCGGCCCAAGCTCCATCGTCACGGCGTCTACCTTCCGGCCTTCCATGATTGCGCCCATAACCTCCGCTTTCATCATCTTGTTCTGTTCCCATTCCGATAGATCCGCATATTTGTTGCCATAGCGCTCTCTGGCGGACAGGCCGTCCACATGGATTAAGTCCAGCGCGTCTGTCCCCAGCTCCTGCATTGTGGTAACGGGTTGATTCGCCCTGTACAGAGTGGACAGGGAAGCGTCAAATGCCGCCGCCGCATTGTTTTTCATTTCTTTGGTCAGGCTTCCTCCGGCCAGCTGTCTCTGCAGTCCGTATAGATTTCCGTTCTCCGGCGCCAGAGCAAATCTCAACCGGCTGTCCTCTGCCCTGCCCTCAATTCTGTTCTTAAAGCTGCTGTAAAGCTCCAGGGACAGATCCGCAGCTACGCACTCGCCGTCCCCCACCATAGGGGCGACGCCTCTCTTATCCAGGCGCTCATTAAAACCGTTGTTTCTCAGCATATTATCCGTATATGAAATCAATCCGTTCATCATTGCCGTACGCCTGGCCTCAAATTCCGCCCGGGCCCTGGGCGCCCCATACCGTTCCTCTGCATAGCCGGGATTTTCCTCCAGCTTTACATTGAGGGCCTGTTCCCGCCTAAATGCGCTTATCAGGCTCAGGAAATCCCTCTCGCTGCCGGTTAGGCCTCCCGGTTCCCTTGGGCCTGTGTCCGTCCCCTTGAGACAGGATAAATCCAGATTTGCAGGGTTAAAGCCGTCGTCCCTGTCGTAAAAATCATCCAGGCATTTTTTGCGCCGCTCCGGATCTCCGCTGATATAGTCTCCAAGGAAATTCCGTACATATTCCCGGCTCTCCTCCTCCGATTTACCTGCAGAGAAATCCATCATCTCAATGAAATCGCGGTGATCCAGCTTTTCTTCAACCTTGTGCCGCCTGAATTCCTCCTGTATGTAATCAATCATTCTCCCTCTGGTTTCACCCATTTGGGTCAACACCTGAACCAGTTCCGGTGAAAACTGTACAATCTTAAATCCTTCCGCCATGATTATTCTGCTCCTTTCCTGACCGTAATCCTGCCTTACTCTTCCCCGCCTGCATTTTCAGATTTCTTTCTCTCCTGCGCATCCTTCCATATCTTGTCTCCCACAGCGCCCGTCTCGGTGATGGATACCTGGGGCAGAGTCTCCAGCTCCTCCCTGGATGCCGGTGACGTCTGAACAGGAGTATTCTCCTTTATATCCTCATTAATCCTTTCCATGTCCTTTGGAAGGGTGGGAAGGACTGCCCCCTCATCCAGTCTGGGAGGCTGCCCCTCTCCCTTCTCAGGCGTCTCCCGCTCAACAGGAATCTGGTAGCCCCGGGCCTGAGCGCGCAGCTGCGGGAGGCTGAATTTATAAACCCGGGCCATGGCTATATCCATATAATAGTAAACGGCATCTCTGCGCTCAAAGCCTATGGAGGTTATCTCCTCCGCCCCGGTCTGCCATGTCTGATACAAAGGCCAGTCGGAGAGGTGGGACGCCTTTGCCAGAGACAGCTCCGAATTTTCACTGTACTGCTCCGTATCATAATAAAGTATTCCGTTATTTAAGCCGGTGATCAGCAGATCCCGATCCTCTCCGTCCTCTATAACCAGTATCCTTTCTCTTCCATACCGGTCCGGGTTGACGTAAGCGTTGTCTCCGCCTATGGTATAGCCGTCTTTTTTTAATCCTTTCTCTTCCCTGTACTGTTTTTGCTCCTCCACCTTGTCCAGCAGTTCCCAATCGGAGGCTGTCTGTCCATAGCCGGAGGGATTTAAGTCCGCTGTTTTTACGGTTATATATTTACCCTTTTCCAAAGATACGCTCAGAATCTCCTGATCCAGATTGTAAACCATGGGATAACTGTTTCCCTTCCGGCTGCCAAGTATCCCGAAGCTTAAGTTTCCCCAATTTTTTGCATTGGACTGGATGAATTCCCACGCGTTGGCCACAGGGAAAAACACCGTCTTTGCCGTCTCTGTATCCTTATGAAGATCGATACATTGGAAAATAGGGCCTGTATTTACGCCTACGGAATAACGGCCATCCGGCCAGACGGGGCCGGCCTGGACTCCCATTCTTAATTCATTATTCTCGACATAGAATTGCTCTACGGCCGCCCCCTCTGCAAACAATGCTTTTCTGCGGAATGTTGCCTGGATCTCATCCTCTATGGTTCTATCCCGCTCCTCCCCGTCGCTTCCCGTTTCCGTAACGGTGTACTCTCTGGTTTCCTCCTTTAAAATATCCGACCTCTGCCCCACCCTGCCTACCAGGGGGCAGTATCCCTGACTGGGACTCAGGAAAAAAAGTCCTGTAAGACTGTCGCCCTGGGAAAGCTCCGTCACCTCCTTGTAAATGGATTGTTCATCCGGTACGGAAAAAAGGCTGGCATACTCTTGGTTTTCCTGATCGCCGGCAGCGCTCCCCTTCTTTCCCTCCACAAAATTTCTGATCTTCTCATCCTTCCACCTTATGAGCCGGTGCAGAAAGACAGGCTCCCAGTCATAACCCGTGGACACAAAGTAGGGCCCCCACACCACCGGCCATTTATTCAGAGCAGCCTCCCAGTCCTCCTGGGGGTCCCGTTCATTGTTCCCTGACTCCGCCATATTCTTCCACTCTTCCACACGGTTGTCCCAATTTAAATCCTCCTGGATCAGATATTCCAAATCGGGCTCCGCCCCTGTCCCCAGAGGAGAATAGGTATATTCCACCATATACTCCTCCTCCTCTTCCTCCCCCTTTGTGTAATCTCCTTTATAAAGAACAACCGGAACGTAAAAGGAATAGCGTCCGTCGGTAGTCACATTTGTAATATCCTTGTCAAAGTAGGACGGATCCGTCCCTCCCAGGCCAAAGATGGAATCCAACAGATACAGAAAGTCCTCTCCCTCGTCCTCCGACGTCCGGGAAAACACAACCTGACCAGTTTTGTCAAGAAGGAGCAGGCTGCCATCCTCATATAAGCAGATTCTCAGACGGCCCTGAGAATCTGCCGCCAGATGACAGTAAAAGCTGTCCCGGCCCTCCCGGCCTGCATCCACCAGATTTTCATAGAGGGGCACATACTTTCCGGTTGCGTATTCATATGCAGCCAGCGCCCGCACCTCCTGTCCCGTATTCCTTTCTCTGGTGACATAATAGTAATAAAATCTTCCGTCCAAAAAATCCAGAACCTGAAACGTCTTTATATCTTCATGGCTCAGAGAATGGTTTTCCGGAAAGTAGAAGGCTCTTGGGCCTGTCAGCCCCTGAAACCGTTCCTCCATATAGGTTGAGGTCTGTTTCCCTACCTCCTTCTCCACATCCGGCAGGCTGGCCGGCGTTCCCGTTGTCTCCACAGGGCGCTGGGGCACGCTGGCGCTGGCAGTCTCCAGCGTCTCCATACGGACCTTCACCGGATCTTTGGTACACCCTGTGAAAAAAAGACTAAAGCCCATAAGGCATATCACCAGGCGTCTGCTTAATATTCTTTTCATAAGGCGCACCTCCTCTGTAAAAATACCGGCTCTTCTCCCCTTTTTCAGGAGAACCGGCGCCGCCCCCAAAGAAGAAGGGCAGTACCGGTTCTGTGAATCGCAGCGTTTTACAAGCCCACGCTATGGAGTTACTCCGGTACCCATAGCGCTGTTCATCCAGCTGGCCATGGCTCCCATGCCTATCTTCAGCACCACAATAAGCACAAAGATCAATACAAATCCTACAATTGCATTTTTCAAACTGTTCTTGGCCTTCTCCCTGTCCTGAGGCTCCTCCGCCTTTGCCAGTTTCGCTCCAAGAAAAATACAGTAGATTGCTCCCAGGCTCCTACAATACCCAGAGCCGGAGTCAGCGCCATATCAAGCAGGTCAACCACAGGCTTGGATACCTGTTCAAATGGGTTATTGCCTGCATTAGCAAAGAAAATTAACGGTAAGTTCATATCTTATCCTCCTACATATTTTTTCAATCCGTTATCCGGAATGGACTATATTATAAAAACCTGGGGTGTCTGCGCTGGTAAAAAACCATCCGGCGGCTGTTCCCACCCCTATAAGGGTTATTATAATTACCTTTGCCGAGGGCGGCCTCAGCCGTTCCCCCATTCTAATCTCATAATATCTTTCATTTCCCGCCCTGTCCTTGAGGTGAAACTGGTACAGACCGGCCAGCTCCAGCCGTTTTACGGGTATGGGAGCTATCCTTCCGTTATAGTGCATCTCTATGGAGGCCATATCCTCCGTCGGCTCCAGATAAACCGCTTCTTTCATCTCCCGTCTGTCCAGAACAGGCGATATGGCCAAAAGAGGAGCCTGCGTGTCCCGGTTAAAGGAAATATCGTAGGACAGCCCTCCCTTCTCCCGGGAAAACCTTACCCTATAGCGTCCGTCCTCCTGGAGAAAATGCCACCGGGAATTATCGGCCTTAAGTTCCCTTCCCTCCAGTTCAACCTTCTCTATGACGAAGCCCTCAGGGGCTGTAAGCAGATTCAGCATTGATACCTCTTTGGGCAGTATGGTAAAATAAAAATTCACCTCGTAAAACCTGCTGTCCCCGCCTGAAGCTCCGGGAAGTATCAGCATCCGGATATGATAATTTCCCGGCTGGCGGTAGACCCCATCCCCGGAAGTTTCCATACCGGATCCATTGCGCTTGACCGTAACAATGGAATGTTCCACCGGCTTAAAGCTTACCGGATCCGTCACAGTCATGCCCCGGGGTACGCTGGCGGAAAAGCGGCTGCCTGAGGCAAAGTGTAATCCAGCATTTCCTCAGTCTCTGACCGGACGAACGTCATGGGCGGATCGGTTATTTTCTCCATTTTCTCCGTCTCCTCCGGTTCTGCTTCCGGCAGGCAGAGGGGAGCTCTATCCCTTCCAGGGCCTGTATCAAATCCGCCAGCTCCCCGGAGCCCTCCCCGTACAAATCCTTTGGATCCCCTCTCGCCTGGTAGGGAGACAGGTTCGCCCTCCTGCCTGAATGTACCTTTTTACCTCTTTTGCCGGGTCACAGGCCCAAGCAGTCTGGCCGGCCCATACCCTGCCCCCGGGCGCTAACAGGGCCAGCCCCGCAGCCGTAAATGCCACAGCGGCAAGACGGCGCAGATAGCTTCTTCCTCTCATGCCCTCATCCTCCTTTACGGCCTGCCTGCAAGCTGGGAGAAGGTTTTGCCTCATGGTGGCTTTTCTCCGGAGACAGCTCCTGCGCTCCCCTGCTCCGCCTGGGGGAAGCCAGCGCCTCCTCCCGCTCCAGCCCCTCAAAGGTAACAGGTATTCTGTGCCTTCCCTCCGCCGCGGCGCTTCTTTTTATTTCATCTGCATCGGAAAGCCTTCCCGCAGCAAAATCTTCTTTTTTCTGCCGCAGCTCCTCCAATTCAATTTCCCACTTGACCCTGTTCTTGGGACTGTCAAAATATGCCATCGTTCCCTCCATTACTCAGTCAGACTGCGGGTAAGAGCCTGGTTTGCCATTCCAAGAAGCCGGTACTGTCCGCCTCCCGTATAAAAGGTATAGGTATCCGGCCAAAGGCCGGGCAGCTCCCGGATTTGAAGGTTTTCCTCCTCAATAAGCTCTCTGGCCTCAGCCTCGCAGCATACATAAGCTGTAATCGTTCCCTCCGTAAGCCCGCTGACGGCCTCAGCCGCCTCCATCTCCTTCATCTCAATGCCGCTCAGCGTGCGAAGCTGCCCCAGCGCCAGAACGCTTGTATATTCGGAATAGCCCAGCGTCGCTCCTGCCAAATCTCCCCAGGAGTCCAGGACCAGGCCGCCGGTGACCGCCAGGTAGGAAGCCTTTCTTCCGTAGGTGAGAGAATACCCTTCCTCCCGGTATCCGGGAAGTACCGGCACCCCGGCAGCCACATGGGCCCCGCCCTGCTCCACAACCCGGACAAGCTCCTCCTCCTTCACCGGTTCAAGCCGGAGGGTAACGCCCATATCTGCAGCCAGCTGCTCCAGAACCTGCCGCTCCAGATCTCTGGCGTACTGCTGGTTCCCGGTCAGCTCCCCCTCCTCCTCAGGCACTGCCGCCACAAGGCTTCCCTGCGCCTTTATCTCGTCCACCCTGTCTTTGGCCTCCCGGCAGCCTGAAAGCCCTGGAAGCATCCACAGAAGAACTGCGGCTGCGGCTATTTTCCTCGCTAATCCAGCTATATCCTTCATAAAAGCTACGTCCCTTTCCTCCCGGCCCCAATGTTCCCGGCCTAAATTCCAAACAACCGCTCTATGTCCTTGGGCGTCTCGATATCAATGCTGCTGCGCTCCGACGGGGAAGTGACTACAAATGCCCGGCCCCGGCCGTTATTTATTATTTCATCCTGCTCGCTCTCATTAATCGCCCCCGCCTTTTCATAGAGCCTGCACAGATCATGCATGTCGGTTGGGCGACAGAGGGAAAATAAAGGAGTACTGGCAGGCATTGATCACAGCCGTAGATTTTCTGGCCAGCTCTTCCGTCCCCACAAAATCCTTTATATTCTGGGTGATAATGATCTGCATACCGTTATACTTTCGGATGCGCTTGGCCATCTGGTACATGAAATCCAGGGCTACCGGATACTTGCTGTCAATAAACACATGGGCTTCGTCTATGACAATAATAATTTTTCTGGAGGCGCCGTATCGTAAATTGTAATCCCTGTTTTTAATGATTTCATTGTCCAGCCACTTTAAAACTAAAAGCATCTGCGCATTGGCTACAGTATTGTTCTTGTTTGCTAACAGGGACTGGAAATTAAACACTATAAAATTCTCCTGGGTGCTTATGGAAGCCTCTCCGTTCCACAGGCCTGCGTTTCTCCCTCCTGTGGCAAATTTGGACACATAGTTCAGCAGCACCGTCAGGTTCTTTTTGCTGTAATCCCCGCTGGACATCTGAAAATCATTCAAAATCTTTTCATACAGATCGTCGAAGGTAGGGTAATCCCCAGGCGTCAGCCCGCTAAGATCGGTTTCCGCGTCAATTCCCTTCGCCTCGTACATCCTGATGGTAATGTTATTCAGGTATTCAAGGGCGTCCGGCTCAATTCCCGGCAATATCTGGCGGTAAAACTCCTCCAGAAACTGCATGTGCATATTGAAGCTCACCCTGGCCCCCGGGAGCTCATCATCCCGCCTTCATCCTCCTCGTCTGAGATGCCGGTGATAATATGGAAGGGATTCAGCTTCCCTCTGTGGCGCTTCCCACGTCGATTATCTTCCCGTTGAGGGATCTGGCCAGCCCCAGATATTCGTTCTCCGGGTCTAATATGAATATCTTGCTGTTCTCTGCCGCCAGGTTGGCAAGGATGCTTTTGGTCGCATAGGATTTACCGGAACCCGACTTTCCAATCACCACCATGTTGCTGTTAACCCGCTCCTTATTTCTGGCAAAAAAGTCCAGGAATACCGGACGCCCTGCGCTTTTTCCCAGGCAGATCCCCCTTTTTCCATCATCACCTTGTACACGTAGGGGAATGCGGCGGCCACGGAGCCGCTGTGGATCCCTCTGCCATCCCTTGAAAATGCGTCGAAAGCGGATATATGACTGGAGGCGTAGGCGTCAAACTGCCGCATAAACATATCCGAAGATTTAAAACCCCATTCCGACAGTTCCCTGCGGATCTGCCGCTTCATGCCGATGCTCCGGTCCGAAGCTCTGTATCCCGGCCCCAGAAGCTGCGGGGAAGCCTCATAATCATAGGCCGTGATATAAATATTGACATCCATAAGGATCTCGTTATCTCCCTGCAAAAGCGAAAGAACCTCCGCAAGGGTGTCTATATGGTTTCCCAGCTCCATGAGACGGCTGGTTTTTCCGGTGCTGGAGCCCTGTTCCCTCAGCTCGTCAATGGCTCTGTCTATCTGCGTATTCCCTTATATCTGTCAATAGGCTTCATCTTCAGCGTTACCCGCACGTCGGGCCTGTTAAAAAGGGCGTGGCCCCAGGCGTTGGATACCACAATCGGATAATCAGTCACACGCAGGTTATGAGTTACAAGGCCGTCATAGACAACGGTTCTGGCTGTGACCGTCATCTTATCTGGGAGAATCCAGTCCATATACTGATCCGGCGCCAGCTTCCACGCCTCCCGCTCGTCAAATACTCCGCTGTAGTTATATTTGAGAAATATAGCCAGATCCTGCTCCTTCAGGATTTTGCACTCCATTCCATGCGCCCCTAAGGTGTCCAGCATATTCTGCGCCTGTTCTGTGAGCCTGCCTCTGTCCTGTCCGAAAAACACCAGATAATGAAAGGGAATGTATACGGTTTCTTTGCTATTAAACAATTCCAGCTGGCTGATACGATCCTGTATGATCCCGATGCGCACAGTCAGCTCCTGATCGGTCAGCAGGCCGCGGACATAGGCCGCTTTCAGATCCTCCATCTTCTTTTCTTCGCCTGCTATAAAACCGTCATAGAGCACCGGACGGTCCAGCTTCACCATGGCTGCGGAATCTGTGTCGTTCACCGTCCGAAGAATGGAGCCGAACACCTGGTCAATCAGCTGGTTCTGGCGGGACTCTGTGAGAAACCTGAATTCTATAGACGGTATCTCCACCACGACCCCAAGATAGGAGCTCCCATATTCAATAAACTGATCGGAAATTCCGGTGAAGGGGGTCACGCCCGCTACAGGTATTTGCCCCTTTTTCTCGGGACGCTTTACAAATTCTTTGTAGCTGATGGCATATTTGACCGCGTAATACAGGCTTTTATAGGTTTTCTCATCATCCAGCGGTATAATGGAGGCGGAAAATATGATAAATATGATCAGAGCCGCCAGCCATCGCAAAGGCAGATTGGACAGCAGGATAAAAAGGGTCAGGGTCACCCCTGCTGCCGCAATTACAATATCCAGCAGTTCAATTCCCTTAAAAAACTCCATGGATACCCTGGTTTTTTTGGTATTATCCTCATTTCTTATCCCCTTTACTATCTATCTGGACAGAACCCTTGTCATCGCGCAGCCCTGAAGCCGCGGATCCCCGTTCTTTGTACTGGTAGGAGCTTTTAATGGTACAGTCAAAGGTCCGCTCCAGACGCATTCTTTCCGAATTTTCCAGAAGAATCTGTGCGCGTTTTGCGTCCGCCTGCTGCTGCAGCCAGCCTGAAACATAGGTGGAACGCTCGCCGGGATCCGTATAGGACAGCGCCTGCTTTCTGGTTCTGACAATTTCGTCCCGATCCGCAAGAATCCCCGCCTTATTCTGGTAGGTGAAGGCCGCATGTCGTTCTCAAAGTTTACATGATGTAAGGCGCTCCTCTTTACGTTCATAAGGGCGTCTCTTGATACAGGCTCCAGCTGTCTTGAGCGTTCCCTTAAGGGACGGTGTCCCCCTATGGTTAAGCCGGATTTGTTTCTCAGCTCGTCATACACAACGGCCTTCTGGAATTTAGCCGCTCCGGCCGGCCTGGAATTCCATCCCGCTGCCTTCGTGTGGCTCCGCACCATGGCTGTGCGTGAAATTCCGCCCTTGATCCGTACTCCAACATCGCCGCCCCTGCCTGTGAATTTCTCCTCCATCTTACCCCACGCCTTCTGCTCCAGCCGGCTCTTAACCGCCCTGAAAGGCATCGATGCAAGCATGGCTGCGCCATAGGCCTCCCGATTGCTCTCCTGCTCCATCCTCCCGGCAGACTCATTTACCAGCCCGGTCAGCATACTGCCTGATTTGTATACGGTCCAGGCTCCGCCCATAACATAGAGAGCGGCCATGACAATCCGGCTCTCAGCCCCCATATTCTCGGCGGTTATTCCTCCCCTGAGTATCAGAGGCATCAGCATCAGGTAAATTTTCATAAGCACCACTGTGCCGTAACCTGTGAAAAGCTTTCCTGCAAACATCCCGAACCACTGTTTGAACTTCTCCCCGTCATCCAGCGGCATCATAGCCACAAAATAGGGCGATACCAGATACAGCAGAATGATTTCAAATATTCGCCGTATGACTGTCAGAAAACAGAGGAAAAGGATAACGCACAGGAAAATCGCCGTCCAACCGCCCATCAGGTAATCAAATCTGCTTAAGTCAAAATAGAGCAGCACATTGGGGATATTTTTATAATTTTCATATGTGTCATTCAGATAAAAATTTTTTCTGGGTTCTTTGGTAATATCAAAGGACGGGTTCGCCTCATCCGCCACCTTAAAGCCGAAGCCCTCGTCCAGTCCCACCGTAGTCCATTTGGACATATTGTCAGTGGAGTCCCAGGCTGCGTTTGCGGAGGCTATGGTAAATATGGTGCTGCCCAGGGTGCTTCTCCCTCCCTGGTCGTCAAAGGAAATCGCCGTGTTCAAAGTCGTCAGTATAACCATGGACAGCTGTATCATGAACCACACTGCAAAGGGAATGAGAAAGGCGCCAAGTACGGATTTGAAAAGCTGCTTAAGCACATGGCTCACAGGCCGTTTGTTTTCAAAATCCAGGTCAAAGGAGGACCTTGCCACCCCAAATATAGTCAGAAGCAGAGCGATCCCAACCCCTCCCAGGGTAATAACGCTAAAGGCGCTTTTAATGGCGGAGCTGGTGAACAGCACCTCCAGAAGGCTGCCCGTCACTGCGGCTCCCCCTCTCCCGGCGGGATAATAGGTAACCGGCTCCAGACCGATAAAAAATATCAAAGGCCTTCTCCAAACAGTCCACAACGATCAGATATCCCATGAACTGCAGATAATTCATAATGGCCCCCAGCACCTCAAATATCCGGAGCAGCCAGTAAAACACAGTCTGAAGCACAGGAAGGAGCACCGGACCCAGGATATATTGGAACACGTATCCCAGGGCTATATTCAGAATTGAAACTACAAAATCAAATACAGGCGTAATGATATTCTGCAGGACCTTTTCATACACCCATTCATAAATCCCCAGATAGGCCATCTCCATATTACCTGCACCTCCCTCCTTATCCTTCTCTGTCTCCTGAATTTTTCACCGCTCCTGCGGCTCCTGAGGCCGCCTCCTGAGCCCCCTGTTTCGCGGCTCCGGCAGCGCTTTTGGCTGTAGATTTCACGGCAGATTTAACGGAGTTTCCGGCCATAGATCCGACCGCTTTTGCTCCGGCTCCCACCGTCTTGGCTCCGGCCACTGCCGCTGTCTTGGCGCCCACAGCCCCCGCGGTGGCTGCGGCTCCGGCGCCTCCGGTGGCCAAACCTGTAACCACGCCTGTTCCTGCGGCCAGAGCCAGTTCGGATCCTTTAGACACCGCCTTCTTAGCCGCTCCCACCGTATAACCCATAGCCAGCATGGTGGCGGCCTTGGCCTCCTCCGCAGCCTTGGGGTTGAGAATTTCCAGGAACATGGCGCAGCTCTTATAGACCGCAAACAATCCTCCCATAAAAAATACACATTTAAGAATAGAGTCTATCATGGATTCCTCTGTGGTGGGGTCATTTATATCCTTCATCCCCATATTCACCATCACCGTGTCCATCATTGAATGGTTCTTCATATAATCCATATCGGTTTTTATCCAGTTAAAATCCATGGCCTCCTCCATGCGGTTTTCAAACTCTCCCGGGGCGACGGTCCCATCCGGATCCTCTATCTCTTTTTATTTTTTGATAAAATGAATCCATCTTCTCATTGTATACCTCTCCCATATACAGCCGATCCATTACAAAGGAGCTGCCCAGGCTCAGGTTGTCATTGAAAATGAGGGGAAGCAGCAGCATAAACAGCTTTAGGGCATAGATAATACCGAATCCGGCTAAAAACTTTGCGATAAACATTTCCCTCCATCGTTTGTATATATCTCCCCTGTCCAATGGGATTGTGGCTACAAAAAAGGGTGCCACCAAATACAGCATAACCAGCTCCAGCATTCTGCGTATAAACTGAATAAGCACGCCCACAAGCATAATGACAGTAAAGATGCCTGCGCCAAAGCCCAGAAGATAGTCAATCTTTGCCACAGAGAAATCAGAGCCTGAATGCCTGAAATTCAGGTAATCCTTCTCACCGTTCAGGTAGCTTTTGCGCAGCTCGTCGTTCATGCTGGGCGGCAGGTACTCAACCCGGAAGGCGGAGTCCAGACTGTCAAGGATTTCATATGTAAATTTATCGCCGATCCCATCGACAACCTCGGCAGCGTTCTCTATAAGAGGATTCTCAAATCCGCCCTGCCCGCCCTCAGGCTGGCCGTCAGGAATATATAAAGGCCCATGCTTGGATCCCCGGTGGTTCCCGTCTCGGCCTGGATCACTGCCTTGATCTGCCTGACCATAGCCGTACTCAGCTGCATGAGGGCAATGCACATAAAGGGCACCAGCATAAAGGAGACGCAAGCCTTCATGGCGTCCTTCAGTACCTGGCTGATGGGATGCCTGTTTTCCAGGGTGTAGGACGACATCGAGCGGACAATGGCGAATATCGTAAAGATAAAGCATATGCCTGCAGCCGCCAGCGTAATCATCAAAAAACCCTTGCTGACTGCATCCTGCTGAACACCATCTCCATAAAGGTCATGGGCCTGTTATCTACTATCACGTTCTCTGTGCCTGCAAAAATTCCTATCATGGCTTCCAGAGAATCCAAAATTTTGCACACCACAATCAGACCAAAGTAGGCTATCAGAGAGACGCTGTGGGAAAGTATAAACATTGTCTTTTCATAGAACAACGTCAGGATTTCCATCATTACCGGTACAAATATCTCGTTAAATATAAGTACCATTGTGGTATAAAGCACATCCGTAAAGCCCTTTGCCACTTCCATTCCATCCACTCCTTACCGTACCGTCAGCTTCCTCTTCTTCCGGACCAAAACCACCACTGCCGCCGCCGCCGCTGTCACTGCCGCCCCAATGGCCATAATTCCATACACATTTACCCGGTAGCGCAGGGTGAACTCCTTAACCGTCTCGTTGCCGGCCCTGTCAGTGACGGTGAGCACATAGCTTCCCGTTTCAGTCAGATCCGTTCCGTTAAATTCCCTGGGCGCTCCGCCGTTTTTCGACAGCGTGACGGAGGCCAGATCCTGGGAATGGTAGGTGATGTTGGCCGTCTGTCCCCGGAGGCTTACATCCACCTCAGGCGGTATTGTGTCGCGGTTTAACTCCACCTCCAGGATCTCCCCCAGTTTCCTTCCAGGGAGATAAGATACCTTCCGTCAGCCTCCATTGTCAGAAAGCTTCCCTCCTCCAGATCCATGGGCTCTCCGTTATAGGTGGCGCTGTGGATTCTGGTCCCCGCCGGAGGGGTGAAAAAATTGCGGTTTACATATGTATTGTTTATTTCAAAAGTAAATTCGTATTCCCCGGATACCAGACGGTAACTTCCGTATTCCGCCAGCTCCTGCTTTTCATTGAGAGCGGTTTCCTCCTCCCCCCTGTAGAGCGTGTACGCTCCTTCCTCCGGTAGATTGCCACCGCCTGGTTGATAATCATTCCCTCCGGCACGCTGGAGCGGAAGGTAAAACCGTTCTCCAGAGTAACCAGATACATCCTTTCATCCGTCAGATAAACCTGGCTCCTTCCGACCTCGCTGCCGTCCGGATCCTCCGGGACGGAGCCCTTTTCCCGGCCCTCCTCCGGGGAATCCCCCTCTTTGTCCAGGCTCTGGGGCTCCGTCTGTTCTGCCTCTGCCGTCTCCTCCTCCGCCTTTTCTTCCTCCCTGCCTCCCTCCTCCGGGGCTGTTTTGTCCCCATCGGGGGAAAGGGGGATATGTCCCAGGGCGGCCGCCAGGTCTTCACCGGAGATTCCCAGCTCCGACGCCGCCTGATTCAGCAGACCGGCTGTGTCGCTTCCGGTAAGTCCGTCTATCTGCCGGACCAGCGCGCCGGCCGCTTCAGCCCCAGAGCCGTCCTGCCGTTTCTCATCAATGCGGAACCGGAATACGGTCCTGTACTCTTCCTGCCGGGAGAGGGGAACATTTTTATCATACAGGGCTGTAAGATACATGACGTAGGTCCCTTTGGCGGACAGGGTCTGGCCGGATGTGTAATTCATGGGCGCGCCGTCCTTTTCAGCCCTGCAGAGCACATCTGCAGGTATCTCCACATATACGGGCTGATCCGTAATTCCTCCGTTTGACACATTGGAATAGATAAAATATTTGCCGTCTATGGAATTCTCATACAATTCAAACTCACTGTGATATTTTTCTCCCATGGACACTTCATGGATCTTGGGCCCCGACAAAGGGCTGTCCCCATCCAAAGAGGCCTGCCCGGCTCCGGGGCCGTTGAGGCGTCCTCCTCCCCTCCCTCTGATATCCAGTCATCCATAAGCCCGGACGCCTCTGAAGAAATCCTGGATATATAGGAAGCCGCCGTATCGTCCCTGTACACAGCCGCCATGGCCCGGCCCGGCAATCCGGCGGTCATAAGGCTGCCGGCAAGAAACAGCATCCCTGTTTTTATCGTTTTGTTCATTCAGGAGACACCTCCCTCTCTTTTTCCTGTCTGCCGGCCACAATATAATTGCGCTCATCCAAATCATAATAAATTTCATCCCCAAAAAAAGCATTCATCCGCAGGCTGCTCAGATCCATTGTTTTCATCTCATAGAGAGGGCACTTGTAGCTGGGCGTAAACTGAGTTTTTAAGGGGTAGTTTCCAAAGGTTACCACAATAGCGTTGCCGGTACTGGTCTTGTTGTTCAGCTTCTGGAGCTCGGAAGGGTATATTAATGGCCTGGTCTGCACCTGGCTGGATACATTGATATTCCCCGTCCTGTCTCCCAGGGTGGAGGATACGCTCTGGGTGGATACCGTCTTGTTTCCGCAAAGCTTTGAGAACTCCTCGCAGGTTTCTATGTCATTGGAGCCGATGAACATTTTCATGCCGCAGTTGCTCTTGATAATGTTGCTTATGGTCTGCCCATATACGTTATCCAGCTGGGCATAGGACTGGACAACCATATTGAACCAGATTTTGCGGCTCCGCCCTACGGTAATCATCTTGTCAAACTTATCTATTTTAGGCATGTTTCCGAACTCATCCAGAATAAAATACACGTTTCGCGGAAGGCTTAAGTCCTCTCTGGCGCTGGCCACCTTGATCAGCGCCTTGTAAATACAGAGCACAAACACGGCGGCCAGGGCGTGGCGGGTGTCCTTCTCGTCGGGAATTTTCAAAAACAGCGCCGTTGGTTCCATGGCAAACTGCAGGGGATCGATATCCGTCTCCGAAGTAAGGGAGCAGAGCCCTTCGTCGTTGAACATGGAAAGCTTGTCAAAGGCAATGGACATATAGCTGGCCAGGGTTGTGTCCGCCGCCGACAGCACCTGTCTTGAAAGCCCCAGCGCCTTGGACAATTTGGGACGGCCCATAAAGTATTCCTTTAAGACCCTGAATTCCTCCTCTGAATTGCTGATGGCCTTGTTAACATTGTAAAAACAGAACTTTTCCCTGGTCATCTCCAGCTCCGGGAACTGGCTGTCCTCCAGCATAGCCAGGCACACCGCCATGATAATGGAGCGGGCGCCCTTCTCCCACACAGGGTCGTCCTGGGATTCAATGGGGCAGATAACGCTGATGAGATCATTTAAGTCCTCATATACCTCGTCATAGATCTTCTGACGTTCCACTTTGACAACGGTCAGCAGCTCTCTGCGCACCGCGTAAGCTTTGCCCTTATACTCATACCACACGTCTTTGTACTGGCTTACATCGTTAACCAGCTCCAAACCGCTTTCCCGCACATCCGAATCACATTGGTAGATCCCCTGTCCCGCGCTCAGATAAAGCTGGTATCTGTCGTACAGATCTCCCAGGGGATTCCAGCGGAAGGAGCTGTAGGGATCTCTCAAATCCAGAACCATCACCTTATAGCCGCGCTGCGAAAGCATACCGCTGTGGAGCTGAAAAAGCTCGCCCTTGGGATCCGTACATATCATGGATGAGCCGGCGGAACTGTTTCCCAAAATTTGAATCATGGGGTTGATAAAGGAGGTTGTCTTGCCGCTGCCTGTAGCGCCAATAATCAGGCTGTGCATGGGACTTGCAATATTTATCTCCAGCTCCTTTTTCTTCTTGTTGTAGACTGCATAGACAGGTACGCCGTCCTTCTTCCCTTCCTTCAGCTTTGTAAACTTTCCGGGAGCAAAATTGGCGTCTCTCTCTTTGTCCGTCATAAAACGGGAATTCTCCAGGGAGCTTTCTATACTGTCCTCTTTTGCTTTTAACAAGCGTTTCGCACGTTTTACCGTACCCACGTGGAATACCATATACAGCATGACCATCATCACAGTGACGGCTATGCCATATATCCAGGTGGAGGATTGAAGCATCAGCTCCGGCTTCCACAGCCGCTCCCAATCCCCGGTGATAAAAGCGGGTACCAGATCCGTCATCAGCAGTGAGGTCAGATATCCCGTCAGTATGATTGAAAACATTCCTCCCAGTATGTAACCCAACATCTTTTTAATCATAGGGCGCCTCCCCTTTTCCATAAGCGGCATTTTATCTTGCCGTCCTTATCTCCGTACTTTGATTTCATACTATAGCACCATCCGTTTGAACACAATACATCCCTACCGAAAGTCATTTTTTTCGACCCAACGTCATGAGAATCGCAAATAATGATAGCCGGAGCCGGAAAAAGGCAGCAGGGCCGACCCTCTCTGCTGCCTTTACTTTTTCTTTACAGGAAAAATAACCGATGTCTTAAATAGTTTCTCCTCCGCCGCAAATGAGGCGATCCCCCCATTCTTTTTTACAATGGACTTCACCGATTCCACGCCGATCCCGATTCCGCTGCGCTTGGATGAACGGAAATATCCCTTCTCGTACTTCACCTCGCCGGAATAGCTGTTGTCCAGCACAATGGAAAGACGGCCCTCGTCCTGAATGCACCGAAGGAAGATGAATTTTTTTCCTCCCTCCTGCCGTTTGCAGGCTTCCACTGCATTTTCCATGAGATTTCCGATCACCACACAAAGCTCGTCGTCGGGAAGGACCGTTTTTCCCGGAACCATAACCCGGATATCCGTCTCAATGTTATCTCTCATTGCAGCGGAAACATAATGGCACAGCACAGCGTCCAGGCATAATTGCTGGTAAATGTAACCGGCTCCATAGAGTCCATCGCAGGCCAGAGCCTTCCCAGATACGCTCTAACCTCCTCCAGCTTCCCCTCCGCCGCGTAGGACTGCATCAGCCGCACATGGTGGCGCATATCGTGGCGGATCCTTCTGGTTTCCTCAATTCTGGCATTTAACTGACGGTAATGTTCCCTCTGCATCACAAGCTGCCGGTTCATCCGCTCTGTCTCTGCGGCAAAAAAAGCTCTCGACTGAAATGCATCGCTCATATCCTGCCACAAAATACTAAGCATTCCAACCATCAGAACCACGCATCCAACCGTCAGGAAGCTTCCTCCTGTGACAGGCTCGTAAAGGGGAAGAAGCTGCTCCATGAATAAGGAGGACACAAACACAACCGCGATCACCAGCAGGGTCTGAGAACGCTCCATCCCTTCTGCCAGCGCCGTGTAGGCTACCAGTATAAGGTAACAGGCAACAGCAAACTTATACCACTGGGTAATATATCCGAACCAGTCCGACGCCGACGCCGTCCCATATTGAGCGTAACAGCCATAGATGAGAGCCAGAATGCAGAAAGCTCCCATTACCGCAGACACCACCCCTCCTTTAATGCGGTATAAATCATTTTCCAGTATAATCACCAGCCAGAGCATGGAATAAAAACAGAAAATCTGTATGCCGTACCAGGGCTGTATGCCCAGCTCAACTCCCGCCCTGACAACGGGCCACAACTGGTTTCCTATGAAACACATACAGAACAGGAAGAACAGGAAGCCTCTCCACCACCGTATTTTTACAGCCAGATGCAGGGACAGCCCGGCGGCGGCCAGAGCCAGCCCCAAAACCATTACCTTTGACAACAGCCCTGCATCCCGGACGCTCATAACTGTATCATAGCTCCCCAAAAGCGGCGGACTGAACGCACATCTGTGCAGTCCGCCAATATCCGCAGCCTGTATTACAAGCTCCGTCCTCCCTCCTTCCACCAGGGGAATGAGAAAGGATTTCATCCCCGTTTTCCTTTTCTCAATGGAACCCCATTCCCCTATGAGCTTTCCCCGGACGTACACCCGGCTGGCCCCCTGTATGGCGGGAATCTCCAGTGCAAACGGCTTTCCTGTGTCCGGCAGATACAAAACCATGCGGTAGGTGCCTGCGGTCCATGCCCTATCCCTGTTCATCCGCCCTAACAGGCCTGTCTTTACGATTTGCCTGCTCCCTTCTTCCTCCATCCCCTGAAAGCTGCCGGCTCCAGCAAAACCTCCGGATAGTATTCCCAGCCTTCAATAAGATACCGGACAGGCCGGTTCTCCGCCTCCTCCTCCGTCAGCCTCAAAATCCCGTTTTCCGCCTGTTTCCCGCCTGCCGTATACTTATTGTCAAAATAGTAGAGGAAAAGTATAGCCACAACCGCCAGAAAGGCCGACGACGCCATGACAATAACAGGCCGGATGCTCCGCATGTAATTATCCCTCATACTGCCTCCGCAAATCCTTCAGGGCGTATTCCATATATTCCTTTTTCACCTGTGACCGGCCCCCGTACCCGGACAGGCAACGTTTCCCCGTTCTTCAGAATAATATTGGCATCCTCTATTCCCTGTATCCAGTCCATATTTACATAAATGCCCCTGTTGCAGCAGAGGAACCTTTCCTCCTGCTCCAGCCGGCCCGCCACAGCCATAAAGGGCTCTGCCGCTTCCAGCACCGCATCCCTGATATGTACGCGCACTGTGCGCTTCAGGCTTTCAACATACAGTAAATCTCCGAAAGGAACGGTAACCCCGGTGCCGCCCCTGACGGTTACCTCCAATCCCCGCCCCTCCTCCAGCAGTTCCCGGCAGAAACAGTCCAGCGCCATAGACAGCTCCCGGTATTTTATAGGTTTCACCAGATAGTAGGCGGCCCTCACTTTATAGCTGTCCACCGCATAGTCTGCGCTGGAGCTGAAGAAAACCAGCCGGCAGTCCTTATCTCTCTCATAGACCCGGGCGGCGGCGTCCATACCGGTGATCCCTCCCATGTAGATATCGAAAAATATGACGGCATAACGCTTTGGCCTGTAAGCTTTCAAAAAATTCCTCACCCGACCTGAATTCATGGATCTCCGTATCCGTCCCATAGGAAGAAAAATAATGGGCCAGCATTCCTTTCAGAAGTTCCCTGTCCCTGGTAGTATCATCCACTATGGCTATCGTCATCTGCCCTTCACCTCTTTCGTTGATCAAATAATCCTTCCGCCGGATGCAGACTGCCTCTTTAAACCAAAAACACCGGTTCCCTTCCAGGTAAAATGGGAAGGGAAGCCGGAGTTTCCAGTATCTGCAATTTATGATTTAATTTTATCATGAAAACGGGAGTATTTTACTACCTTAACAAAATTTAAAGTTTGTATCCTTCATCCTTCACCACATCCGGCAGAGACAGGCGGACAGAAAAACTGTCTGAAAACTGTTTAACTGCAAATGTGCCGCCGTTATCCCGGACAATCTGTCTCATAATATCCAAACCGTATCCGTGGGCCCGGTAATCTTCCTTGCTGGTTTTTACAGAATCCTCACAGGGGGCGCAGCTGTTGGTACACGAGATTGTGAGATCGGATTCGCTGCAGGTTACCTCCAGAAAGATCCACCGCTCCTCCCCGCAGGGCAGACGTCCGCAGGCTTCGATGGCATTCTCCAGAAGATTCATAAACAGCGACGTCAGCTCCGAATCTTTCACCGACAATTCCGGGGGCAGGCTGTCTCCCTCGGCCTCCACATAAATTCCCCGGGCCCCGGCTGTTTCCAGCTCCATGGTCAAGATGGAATCGATCAGCGTATGCCCCGTATATTCGCCGCTTTTAAGCGCCCCGCCGGAAGCCAGAAGGCCCTCCAGATACGTTTTCAGCTTTTCCTGTTCCCCTGTCTCCAGATAATGTTTTATGAGGGTAAGCTGGTTCCTGGTTTCATGGAGCTGCCGCCTGGTACTTCTGATGTATTCCTGCTGAAGGGCCCCATATCTGGATCTGGCCTCCAGCTGGATTTCAGAAAGCCTCTGCCGCATTTTAAGCCTGAGGCTCTCCCTGTAGGTCAAGTCCATATCGTACAGGGCAATTCCCCCTGCAATCACTATGATTACCGCCCCCGCCAGCTCCACAAACCATCCCGTCAGCACAGGCTCATGGAGAGGCATCAGCTTATCCGCAGCCAGGGCGCACATAAATACACAGTTTCCGGCCAGAAGCGGGAAAGAGTAGGGCTTCTTTTTATAAAGAGCCCACCCGGCCGCAGCCAGAAGCCACAGCGCCGTCAGCCATTTATAGGCGCCCAGCATATAGCTGTAGCCATAAAGCGCCCCTGCCCTTGGGACAGGAATCCAGGGCTGGATTAATACGCTGAGGCATACCAGCAGACCGGCTGCGCAGGCGGGGATATATGCCTTCTTCGGCAGAGAGCATATCCTCCCCTGTATCCATATCATGGAGAGAAACATTCCGTAATAGCACAGTCGTTCTCCCAGCAAATACCAATATCCTTCCCCTGCCGCCACCTGAAACAGCGGCCAGGCCGTACTTCCACAGAAACAGATACACAGTAAAGCCAGGGAGCCGTAGGGTCTTGAGAAGCGGCTGCCCGCTCCCAGCCCAAAGCACAGGGCACCGGTTACTAAGGCCGCCATACAGGCTGCTCCGTGAATCAACAGTCTCAATGCGGAAGTCCTGGACACCTGTTCCGGGACGCCAAAGGCAGGGGGATAGACCATACCGCTGTAGAAATGTCCGTAGTCCTCAACCTCAACTACAATCTCGATCCTCTCCCCAGCCGTAAATGTAACGATGTCTACCGGCGGCCTGGGTCCCTTCTCCCCCATTCCCACGCTCTGCATAAGCTTGCCGTTAATCCAAAGCTTCCACCGTGAATAGATGGGGGTCAGCTCCAATGCGTACTCCTGCTCCCCGCCCTGGGTAAGGATTACTGTCCTGTAGGTTCCTTTTCCGTAGGGCTGGGCCTCTGCGTCTCCCAAGTCAAAACCTCCGTATCTGCCTATATAGAAAAAGGCGTCCGGCCTGCAGGAAGCTATCTGATCCGGGGACAGCAGCTTGTCCCTATAAAACGCCCAGCCGTCGGCCAGATAAAACAGGGGATTCTCCCTGTACCACGCCTCCTCCAGCCATGTAACGCCTCTGTCCGAGTAGGGACGGGAGCGCGTGTATTTGTTATCATGCCGATAACAGAATCCGAACAGGGCAAAACTTATGACTATGACGGCCGCTATAATCAGTATTCTCTGACCTTTTCTGTCTTTCATCCTCATCACCGCCTCCTGCGTCTGTACCGGGACAGGGCGGCGATACCTGCCACAGCTGCCGGCCCGGCCCACAAGAGGAGCGGAAAATAAGCCGACGCCGGCTGCCCTTCCTGTGCTCCGGCGGCAGAGCGTGCCGTTTCCTCACCGCAGCCATGGTTCTTCAACAAAAGGGGATTTCCTCCGGTTCTGATGCAGACGCGGCTCTCAGAGTCATGTCCTGTTACATACGCCAAAGCCGGTTTCCCACTGTCATCCGGGACTGTGGAGTCCGGCGTATTACTGCCGTTTTCTCCCCTTACGTATCCTTCTTTGGCGCCGTCCGTTCCGTAGGTTTCCGGCTCTCCCTCTGTATTCTTTTGAATGTCCTCCTCAGTCTCCCCCCGGCGCTCCGGCACTGCGGACTCCGCATGTATCTCTTTTTCCCAAAGCTCCCGGCCATCCCCTTCCTCATCTTTCTTCCCGGGCGGGCTTTTCTCCGATTCAGAGGCACTTTCATGGGGGCTTCCCTCTGATTCTCCGTCAGGAGCCCTATTTTCCTGGTAAAAATCCTCCAAATTACCAAAGTCCTCTCCTGGAGGCGGCGCGCTGTTTCCCGGAAGCAGATCGCCCTGATCGCCCCGATCGTCCCCGTCCCGGTCCCCATGTTCAAAGCGGTCGGCGTCGCTCTCATAATAGGCAAAGGGTATCACCGCAGACCTGCCCTCCATGGAACCGCCTCTAACGGAAAGGCAGAACAAATAATGTTTGTTTATCTGCAGTCCATCCAGCGTGGCCGACCCCGGCTCTATACTTATGGTGCAGCCGGGCATGGAGGCCGCATCCTGCCAGGTATCCCCTCCGTCTGAAGAACAGAGAAGCTCTGCATTCCCCACATCCTCAACAGAAGAAAAGAACCGAAAAATCACCGTCTCTCCCATCCTGAAAATTTCCTGAATATGGGGCGTTGAAGGGTCCACCACATAAACAGGCACTTTAACCTCCGGTATCTCTATGGACAGCCAGTCCGGCAGTCCATATCCCTGCATAACTGCAGCATAAATACCAGGCTCCGTTAAATCTTCGGGAAGCTCCTCCCACGTTACAGGCAGCTCCCACCGCCACAAATCCTGATTGCCCGAGGGATCGTAAAACGTATACCTGGCCCACAGGGGCAGGGATTCAAGCAAATCTGCGACCCCTGTCCCTGCCTCTACGCTTATCCCGCTTTCCGCCAGCCTTTCAAAGTAATATATTTCCCTGACCGCCTCCTCACAGCGGTCAGGAGAGGACTCACCTCCGATATATCGATGAATACGGAGTCAGGGGTGACAATGGACTCTCCCTCCGATATGACTCTGCAAAATCTCAGATTTACAGGCCCGTCTGTATCAATTCCGGTTGAATTTCTTCCTTCTGCAATAATACAGACATTTTCCAATATGAGTTCTATATCCGTCTCTTTTAAAGCAATACAGCCATCTCCTGAAGCGCCGATTGTGGTATTTCTAAGTCCCAGCATGCCTCCCCGTGAAGTATTAAAAACCTCCACGGCTATACCCCCCTCTCCTTCCGCCCATATTTCCACGCCCTCCTCCAGGTATGATGCGCCGGAAATTTGAAATAACGCCCTTCCCTCCTCCACCGTACCCCTAAAACAAACGGGCCCGGTTACAAGGAGAGAAGCTTCCCTGGAAACGGTGATTGAGTATCCGTTCATATCCACCAGAGCGTCGTTCTCCATCATAATTTCAAGAGTCGTTCCTTTTTCCAGAAGAATATCATCGGCCAGAACAGCGTATCCCTCCGTCTCCAGCTGTTCCAGCAGTTCTTCGGGCGTTCTGCAGCCTTCTTCCTCATCCGGCGGTAAGTCCGGCAGACCGTTATCCGGTTCTTTCTCCCTGTCCTGGGTGAGGGTTCCATCTTCCTGAAAGCCGGAGTCCCCGCCACCTTCCGGCGGCGGCTCCCTTTCGCCCTCTCCCCCGGCGGCTTCTCTCCTTCGGTTTCTCCTCC